>JAZKFO010000076.1:0-28784 GCA_040386395.1 Pseudomonadota bacterium
ACGAACACATCCAGCCGCGTCGAGAGCGCGTTCACCACGCTCACACCCACGCCGTGCAGACCGCCGGAGAACTGGTAGTTCTTGTTGCTGAACTTGCCACCCGCATGCAGCTTGGTCAGCACCAGCTCGACACCACTGATCTTGTGGACCGGATGGATATCGGTAGGGATGCCACGTCCATCGTCGCTCACCTCGCAAGAGCCATCGGCAAAGATGACCGTGCGGATGTGCCGGGCATGGCCCGCCATCGCCTCATCCACCGCGTTGTCGATGACCTCCTGCGCCAGGTGGTTGGGCCGCGTGGTGTCGGTATACATGCCGGGGCGCACGCGCACCGGGTCGAGGCCGTCGAGTACTTCGATGGCGTTGACGTCGTATTGCTGCTGGGTTGCCATTGACTGGAGACAGGGCTGAATAAAAGAGTGGGGCGGCACGGTAGCGGACGCCCGCCAGCGGGGCAAACCCCTAAAATGTGCCCATGTCCTCCAAAACACCCCCCGCCGCAGCCGCCGACCCGGTCACCCGCTTCGAGACCTCGATGCAGGAGCTGGAAACCATCGTGCAAAAGCTCGAACGCGGTGAACTCAAACTTGAAGAATCGCTCGCCATCTTCGAGCGCGGCATGGCGCTCACGGCCGAGTGCCGCGTGGCACTCGACACCGCCGAGCTGAAGGTGAAGACCCTGATCGACGGTCAGTTCAAAGACGAATGAACCGCTGCGATTTCAGGGCCTGGGATGCCGCCCGCCGCGCGCGTCTGCACGCCGCCTTCGAGGCCGCGCTGCCACCCGCCGACACCTACCCCGCCCGTCTGCACGAGGCCATGCGCTATGCCTGCGAGGGCGGCAAGCGCCTGCGCGCGCTGCTGGTCTACGCCACCGGCGAGGCGCTGGGACTGGAGCCCGCACAGCTCGACGCCCCCGCCCTCGCCGCCGAGCTGATCCACGCTTTTTCGCTGGTACACGACGATCTGCCGGCCATGGACGACGACGACCTGCGCCGTGGCCGCGCCACCGTTCACAAGGTCTATGACGAGGGCACGGCGGTGCTGGTCGGCGATGCCCTTCAAACGCTGGCCTTCGAGGTGCTCATCAAGGCGCCCGCCCTGCCCGCAACCGCACTGCTGCTGATGCTGCGCGTGCTGGCCGAGGCCACCGGCTCGCAGGGCATGACCGGCGGCCAGCAGGCAGATCTGGAAGCGGAAGGTGCGACGCTGGCGCTGGCCGATCTCGAACGCCTGCACGCCCACAAGACCGGCGCGCTGATCCTTGCCTGCGTGCGCATGGCCGCTGCCGCCGCCGCGACCGATGCCGCCACCGGCGCCACGCTGGATCGCTTCGGCAGCGCCGTCGGCCTCGCCTACCAGATCCAGGACGATGTGCTGGACGCCACCGCCAGCAGCAGCACCCTGGGCAAGACGGCAGGCAAGGACGCCGCCGCCCACAAGTCCACCTTCGTGCAACTGCTGGGTGCAGACGCTGCGCGGGCACGCGCGAACGACCTGCTGGATGCGGCGCTGCACGCACTTTCGGTCTTTGGCGAATCGGCGCAGCCGCTGCGCGATCTGACCTTGCGCATCGCCCAGCGTGGCCACTGAAACTGAACACTGCACCCGCAAAATGCCGCAGTGCAACATGAAGCCTTCTGCACGATAATGAGGCACTCACTTTCACAGCATCGTCATGAGCCATAACGCCAACGACGTCCCCGGTTACACCCTGCTCGGCCGCGTCGATTCGCCGGCCGATCTCAAGCGCCTGCCGGCGGAAGACCTGCCGCATCTGGCGGTGGAGATGCGCCGCTACCTGATCGAGACCCTGGGCCGCATCGGCGGGCACTTTGCCGCCAACCTCGGCACGGTGGAGCTGTCGATTGCCCTGCACCGCTGCTTCGACACCCCGCACGACCGGCTGGTGTGGGACGTGGGCCACCAGGCCTATCCGCACAAGATGCTCACCGGCCGCCGCGCCGGGCTGGAGACCATCCGCAAGCTCGGCGGCCTGATGCCCTTCTGCCACCGCGGCGAGAGCGAGTACGACAGCTTCGGCGTCGGCCATTCCAGCACCAGCATCTCGGCAGCCGCCGGCATGGCAGCCGCCGCGCGGGTGAAGGGCGAGCAGCGCGCCGCCGTCGCCATCATCGGCGATGGCGGCATCACCGGCGGCATGGCCTACGAGGCGCTCAACCATGCTGGCCATCTGGGCCTGGACCTGATCGTGGTCTACAACGACAACGACATGTCGATCTCCGAGAACGTCGGGGCGCTGCGCAATCATTCCGCACGGGTTGCCGCCAAGCTCGGCTTTGCCTTGCCGCGTCTCATCGACGATGAGTCCTGCGAGAACAACATGCACTTGGCGGATCGCCCCGGTGCGCTGTTCGAGACTCTGGGCTTCGCCTACCGCGGCCCCATCGACGGCCATGATCTCGACGCGCTTACTGCCGCCTTCGAGCAATTAAAGGCCGCCAAGGGTCCGCAGTTCCTGCACGTCATCACCGTCAAGGGCAAGGGCTTCGTGCCGGCCGAGGGCGAGCCGATCAAGTATCACGGCGTCACCCAGTTCGACCCGGTGACGGGCGCTTTCCCCAGCAAGAAGACCGCTGCCAAGGCGACCTACACACAGGTGTTCGGCGACTGGCTGTGTGCTGCCGCCAGCCGCGACCCGAAGATCGTCGGCATCACGCCGGCGATGCGCGAAGGCTCCGGCCTGGTCGAGTTCTCGCAGCGGTATCCGACGCGCTATTTCGATGTCGGCATCGCCGAGCAGCATGCGGTGACGCTCGCTGCCGGCATGGCCTGCGAGGGCCTTAAACCGGTCTGCGCGATCTACTCCACCTTCCTCCAGCGCGGCTACGACCAGCTGATTCACGATGTGGCGATCCAGAACCTGCCGGTCACCTTCGCGATTGATCGCGGCGGTCTGGTCGGTGCCGATGGCGCGACGCATCACGGCGCTTTCGATCTCAGCTATCTGCGCTGCATCCCCAACCTGGTGGTGATGACCCCCAGCGACGAAAACGAGCTGCGCCGCATGCTGTCCACCGGCATCGCGCATACCGGCCCCAGCGCCGTGCGCTATCCGCGTGGCAATGTGCTCGGCGTGGCAGTGGATGAGGTGCCGAAACCGCTCGTCATCGGCAAGGGCCGTATCGTGCGGGAAGCTCGCGGTCGCCGCCGTCCGCGCGTGGCCTTCCTCGCCTTTGGCTGCATGGTGCCGGTGGCTCTCGAAGCCGCCGACATCCTCGATGCCGTGGTCGCCGACATGCGCTTCGTGAAGCCACTCGATCTCGAACTGCTGCTGGAGCTGGCGCAGGAAAACGATCTGCTGGTGACGCTGGAAGACAACGCCAAGACCGGCGGTGCCGGCTCCGCCATCTGCGAGGCCCTCGCCGCGCATCAGGTGCAGGTGCCCCTGCTCACGCTCGGCCTGCCGGATCACTTCATCGAGCACGGCACGCGCGAGGAGCTGCTCGCGCAGATCGGCCTCGACACGCCCGGCGTGCTGCGCAGCGTGCAGAAACGCCTGCGCGCGAAGGACCTCGATGATTCGGCAGCAGTCGTCGGCCCGCAGCGGCGCGAAAGCTAGCCGCTGAGCGCCTTGTAGAGCGTCATCGCACCGGCGACGATCAGCATGACCGCAATGGTGCGCTTCAAGGTTTTCGCATCCATGCGAAAACCCAGCCGCGAGCCGATCCAGATGCCGGGGATGGCCCCCAGCAGCAGCCAGCCGAGCAGCGAGAAATCCACGGTGCCGAGCTTGGCGTGTCCCAGGCCTGCGATGCCGGTGATGAGCACGGCATGGGCGAGATCAGCACCCACCAGCCGCAGCGGTTGCTCCTTCGGGTAGAGCATCATCAGCAGCATCATGCCGATCACGCCTGCGCCGACGGATGAGATGGTCACCACCGCGCCGATCAGCAAGCCCGACAACACCGTGCCGAGTTTCTGGTTGCGCTCGAACAGGCCAATGCCCTGCGCGTTTTCACCGCGCTTGACGAGCTTCAAGATCGGCTCCTGCAACAGCGTGAAGGTGGCCGTGGTCATCACCGCGATGGCCAGCGTGAGCTTGATGAGGCGGTCGAGATCGGCACTGCTGCCATGACTCTGGATGAACAGCAGCATCGCCAATGCACCCGGCACGCTGCCCAATGCCATCCAGCCGACGATACCCCAGGCCATGCTGCCATTGCGCTGGTGCAGCGCCACGCCCCAGGCCTTGCTGATGGAGGCATAGAGAAGGTCCGTGCCCACCGCGAGCTTGGGACTGATGCCATAGAACAGGATCAGGATCGGCGTCATCAGCGAGCCGCCGCCCACGCCCGTGGCACCGACGGCGATGCCGACCACGAGACCCGCGAGGGAATAACCTAAGCCGTAAGTTTGCATAAGCCGCGCACCCTATCAGCAGGGGCGCGGCACAGCTAAGAAGCAAACGATCTAGGCTTATGCCCAGATCACCGCCTGGCGCGCCGCCGCCCACTGGTCGAAGTGCTTCGAATAAGTGGATTCGATCATCGGCCGCTTCACCTTCATGGTCGGCGTGATGAAGTGGTTCTCGACCGTCCACTGCTCAGACACCACCACGAAAAAGTCGAGCTTCTCATGCTCGTTGAGCTGGGCATTGACTGCCTCGCGGTGCGTCGCGAGCGAGGCAGAAAGCTCGGCTTTCTTCTCGGCGTTCTCCGCGCAGTCCCTAGCAATGTCGGCATTGAGCATCAGCAGCGCAAAGGGCTGGGGGTAGGTCGAACCTGCGACACAGCAGGCCTCGATGGCACTGTGGGTGCTGAGCTTGCTTTCAATCGGTGCCGGCGCCACGTACTTGCCCTTGCTGGTCTTGAACTGCTCCTTCAATCGACCAACGATCCTCAGCCGTCCTGCCTCGTCGATCTCGCCCAAGTCACCCGTGCGCAGCCAGCCATCCTCGGTCATGGTCTCGCGGGTTTTCTCCGGCTCCTTGAAATAGCCCTGCATCAGGCTGGGGCCACGGGTCTGCACCTCGCCTTCGGCGGAGATGCGATGCTCGGTGCCGTCCCAGGGATGGCCGACATAGCCGATGCGCGCCTCGCCCACGCGCGAACCGTGCGAGACACCGAAGTTCTCGGTCATGCCATAGCCTTCGAGCAGTTCGAGGCCCAGGCTGCGATACCACTCGATCAGCGAGGGTGGCATGGGTGCGGCACCGCCGCCGGCGATGCGCACGGCATCGAGGCCGAGCGCCTTGAGAATCTTCTTTTTCACGAAGCCGCGCACGACCGGGATTTTCAGCAGGCGGTCGAGCCTGGCCTTGGGCATCTGGCTGAACACGCCCTGCTGGAACTTGGTCCACAGGCGTGGCACGGAGATGAAATAGGTGGGCCGCGCACGTCGCAGGTCGGCGGCAAAGGTATCCAGCGATTCGACGAAGTAGATGTGGAAACCGCAGCGGATCGAATTGGCCTCGACCAGCCAGCGCTCTGCCACATGCGCCAGCGGCAGGTAAGAGAGCATGCGGTCGTCGGGCGAGAGGTTGCCACGCTTCTCCGGCGGCGAACCGGACCAGCCGATGTTGCCGAAGTTGTGCATCACGCCCTTCGGCATGCCGGTGGTGCCGGAGGTGTAGACGATGGTGGCGAGCTCTTGCGCAGCACGCACCACCTCGCCTTCGAGCGGCGGCGTGCGCTGGACGATGTCATCCCACTGCACGAAATCGGTTTTCGGCGCGAGCGGTGTGGCTATGCACAACAGCCCCGCAGGAATGCCGGGGCGCATCGCCTCGAAGCCGTCGAGCTTGCCGATGAAGCAGGCTTTCGCCTCGCTGTGTTCGAGAATCTGCCGCACGCTCTCGGCGGTGAGTGTGGGATAGATCGGCACGCTGACGTAACCCGCCATCCAGATGGCGTAGTCGGCCATGATCCAGTGTGCAGAGTTCTTGCCAAGGATCGCGACCGTAGAACCCGCAGGCCAGCCCTGTGACTTCAGGTAGGCCGCGATGCGCCTGGCCTCACCCACGGCATGACCCCAGGTGTAATCGCGCGCCACACCCTGCCCCATGGGCTGCGTGAGGTAGACATGATGGGCGCGCTTGCGCTCCCAGTGAAAGATACGCGCGAGCGGCAGATGCTCAGGCGCGCAGACGTTCTCGGCCATGCTGTTTTCTCCTCGTTTAGTGCGTCGATGCTAGCGCAACGGGAGGCGCTCCCGTAACCTGCCAACACGACAAAATCTGAGGAGATGGAAATGGCGGTAGCTTCCAAGAGTCCTTTCTACAACCAAGACCATGAGGCGTTCCGCACTCAGGCCAAGCGCTTTGTGGAAAGGGAGATTGTTCCACATGTCGAAGCTTGGGAAGCGGCCGAACAACTGCCCCGCGAGCTGCACCGGAAAGCTGCCGATGCAGGCCTCTTGCAGGTCGGTTTTCCAGAAGCCTGCGGCGGGGTGGAGGTGCCCGATCTTTTCTACATGATCGTGCTCACCGAGGAACTGGCCCGTGCTGGCAGCGGCGGCTTGATTGCCTCGCTGATGAGCCATGGCATTGCCACGCCACCCATCGGCCATGCAGGCACACCAGAGCAGAAGGAACGCTTCGCCAAGCCGGTGCTGGCTGGCGAGAAGATCGCCGCACTCGCCATCACCGAGCCCGGTGGCGGTTCGGATGTGGCCAGTCTCAAGACCAGAGCGGTGCGCGATGGCGACGACTACATCATCAACGGCAGCAAGACCTTCATCACCAGCGGCATGCGGGCCGACTACATCACCTGCGCGGTGCGCACCGGTGGCGAGGGCATGGGCGGCATCTCGCTGTTGGTGATCGAAGCCGGCACACCCGGCTTCACCCGCTCACCGCTGCAGAAAATGGGCTGGTGGAGTTCGGATACCGCCACGCTCTATTTCCAGGACTGCCGCGTGCCGGCGGCCAACCGCATCGGCGCCGAGAACATGGGCTTCATGGCGATCATGATGAACTTCAATCAGGAGCGGATCATGCTCGCCGCCCAGGCCTGGGCGTTTGCACAGGTCTGCTACGACGAGAGCCTCGCCTATGCCCGCGAGCGCATCACCTTTGGCAAGCCGCTGATCCGCAACCAGGTGATCCGCCACAAGCTGGCCGACATGAAGATGCGCATCGATGCCGTGAAAGCACATCTCGATGTGCTGGCCTGGCGCGTTTCCAACAAGCAGATGCCGGTTGCCGAGGTCTGTCTGCTGAAGAACCACGCCTGCACCATGCTCGAATGGGTGGCCAACGAGTCCATGCAGATCCTGGGCGGCGCGGGCTATCTGCGCGGCAGCAAGGTGGAACGCATCTACCGTGAAACGAAAGTGCTCACCATCGGTGGCGGCTCCCTGGAGATCATGAAAGACCTGGCCTCGAAGCAGTTGGGGTATTGACCGCCTTGATTGAATCGCAGGCAAAAAAAAGGCACCTCGCGGTGCCTTTTTTTCGTTTCGCGATCCCTCAGTTTCCGAATGCAGAGCAGGCTGCATACACACGGATGTTGGTGGAGCCGCCGCCGAGGAGGAGCGCCAGAAGATCGCCAACCACGGGGATCGGAACCAGCGGATCCGCTGCTGGCGGATCAATCGTCAGACGGAGTCCGGTGAAGGGCATCGTCGCCGTTGCCTTGGCTGCAACCAGGCTATCGCCGTTGCGCGCGGGTATGGCAGTCAGGTTCGATGAAGACACCGGCAGATCCTGCACGACTGTTCCAGCTGCGTTCAGGGTCTGGATTGTGGCGAGAGAATCCGGGCTGAACACTTCTTCGTCATAGGAAATGATGAAGCCAATGCTCTGGCCTTGGGCCGTTGCCGGCGTGATCACGGTACCCGCGCGCTGGACTGCAAGATTCTCAGGGCCGCCGGTCAGAATGCTGGGGTCCACCTCGACGTTGCCGAAAGTGTTCGGATCGGCATCGATCACGCTGCCGCCATTGGTCACATTCGCGCTGGAAACCGTCGTGCTGGCGCCGTTGGAGACCGAGAACTGCTCCGTGCAGATAGGCTCGATCACTGTGGCGTTGGTCGATGTCGTCCGCGGGCTTGCGGAAGGCTCGAAAGTGCTGCTGGCCAAGGACACGTTGAGCGTCACGGCGCCACCGACGGTGGCCACATATTCACCTGTCGTGACGGGCGGCGATCCTGCCGAAACCACAGTGACGTCGCCGGAAGTCGTGGTGACGGTCTTGCTCCAGATCAGCGGAATCTTGGTCTGGTCGATGTCACGCGGCGTGTTGGGGTTATCCGAGAAGCGCCCGCGAACCTTGAAGCGTGTGGTCGAATTGAGCGGCAGCTGCAGGTTCTGCAGGCAGTCGGTTCCGACCGAGTTGAAGGGGCAAATATCGACCAAGCCCAGCAAGCCGAAGGTCTTCACATCCAAGCCGATGCGATCCGTCAGCGGCAGACCATTAGGCTGATCCTGAGTCGTCTCGACATTGGTGCCGCTCACGGTGAGGCCAGTCACGCCAACCGTGTTGCCCGACACCAGAATCGCCGTATTGGGCGGCATCGAGGGGTTGTCTTCAATGATGATGTCACCGACAGCAGAGGTGTCCTTCGACCACACGAGTGATGCGCCGTTGCGAAGGTCGCTTGCGCTGATCTCGGCAATGAGGCCGTCGCTGAACAGACCGCGCGCCACGAAGCGGGTCTTTGAGCCGATGATGATCGGCACCGGTGCGGACTGTGCGGGGTCAGCGGAGACGATGATGTCGTCCAGCACGCGCTCGGTGCCGCGCAATGCGATCGAACGGGTCACCACGGTGCCTTCCTCGTTGGTCACCATCGCATCGATCGAGAATCCGCCGAAGCGATTCACCTTGGCGACGATGGTCGGGCCGAACGGCGGATTGGGTGAGAAGGTGACCGTGTCGGCCGGCACATTGATCGGCAGCGACCACTGGTAGTTGTAGTCCGTGCGGGTGCATTGCACCGTTGCGGGCGGCGTGGCGCCATTGGAGCAGACCGGAGTGGCGGTCAGCGTGAAGCTGCGACCGACGGGCACGCTCGGAACCGTTGCCGGCGGCGTGGCTGCGGGCGTCGCAGTAATGTTGAAAGAGGTCAGCACGATGCCATCGACGATCAAGGGGAGCGTGTCGTCGGGGACGCCGGCCTTGCGTGCACGAACCGTCGTGGTGCCACGGCGCTTGCCGGTGGCAAGACCGTCGGCGGTGATGGTGGCCACTTCGGTCAGGCCAGCACCGATGGGGTCAAGGCTGAACACAACACCAGAGACATCACCCTGCGTGCAGACATCTGCGCCGCAAGGCACGGTCGCACCGGCTACCAGCGCGGTGCCGGGTGGTGTGCTGTAAAGGCCAATGGCCGTCAACTTGAGTGTGCCACCTACGGCCGCCGTGGCCGGGGTGTTCGGGGATGTGATCTCGATGCCCTTGAGCTCCGACTGGAAATCGGGGCTTTCCAATCCACCGCAGCTGGTCAGCAATACGGCACAGGCCGCGAACATTCCCAGAATTCGTTTGCCAAGAATCGCTTTCATCGCTTGAGGTCCTAATTGGTCTCTAGTTGTATTGAGTCGTGAGGGCAATTGGCTGCTACCAAAGGCAGCTTAGCGCTGCGCCGAATATGCCTGAAATTCCTGCCGCCGCCAGGCCATTCTGATGTGATGTCAGCGCTTGCGACGCCCACAGCACGCAATGATGTATCGCTTGTTTACCTACAACCTTGTGTAACGCTAACACAGCTCGCAATGTCATCGCCATCGAAAGGTTTACGGGCGTCACGGTCTCGACTAATAATATGTTGGGAGTTGGAACGAATCATGCGTTGGCGCATGCTTTCAAATGACAAAATACAGAGCAGCACATCACAGTCGCGGTGATGGCATCAAAATCTTGCATCTCACAAACTGATCGAATCAGGGAAGAAGCTATATGAAACGTCTCCAACGGTTGCTGTCTGCGACCTTCGGTATGGTCTTGATGGCAGTCGGCAGCCAGGCTGCGCAAGCGGCTGAACTCGACACCCGCTACTACATTTCACCCTCGGTTGGTGGCGTGTTTTCCGGCACGGGCGCTGGCCCTGCGCTCACCTTGGGCATCGGCCGCAATCTGCTGCCCAACCTTGGCGTTGAACTCGATGTGGGCTACCTGAGCCAGAAAGTCAGCGACCTGCCCTCCGAGAACAACTATCGGCGTATCACCGGCGGCATCACCGGTTTGGGCTACTTCGTCGATGACGCTGCCAGCGTCCGTCCTTATGGATTGGTGAATGCGAACATTCACTCGATCAAGTTCCTCGGTGAAAGCCTCAGCGGCGCTGGCCTCTCGTTTGGTGGCGGTGCCATCATCAAGATCAGCCAGGCGCTCGATCTGCGTCTTGAAGCCCGCTACAACCTCGACTTCGTGTCGGAGACCGGCGTGGTGCAGAAGACCACTTTCACCACCGGCACCCTTACCGCCGGCTTCCGTTACCGCTTCGGGGCTGACCCGCTCGATGAAGATGGCGACGGCGTGCCCAACAACCGCGACAAGTGCCCAGGCACCCCGCGTGGCGTGACCGTCTACTCCGATGGCTGCCCCACCGACCTCGATGGCGATGGCGTGCCGGACTACCTCGACAAGTGCCCCAACACCCCCAAAGGCACCATCGTCAACAAGGATGGCTGCCCGGCAGACTCCGACGGCGACGGCGTGCTCGATGTCAACGACAAGTGCCCTGGCACTCCGAAGGGCGTGGTTGTCGACTCCAAGGGTTGCCCGCTGGACAGCGATGGCGATGGCATCCCCGACTACCTCGACAAGTGCCCCAACACGCCGGCCGGCACCAAGGTTGACGAGCGCGGTTGCCCGTTTGCCGACGCCGATGGCGATGGCATCCCCGACTACCTCGACAAGTGCCCCGACTCGCCCAAGGGCATTGCGGTTGGCCCGGATGGCTGCCCGCTCGACAGTGATGGCGACGGCATCCCCGACTACCTCGATGACTGCCCCAACACGCCGCCGGGTCTGAAGGTTCTGCCCAACGGTTGCGCGCTGGTCGGCGACTGCCGCAAGCCCCGTCCGGGTGAGGCGGTGGACAAGAATGGCTGCGCACTGGACAAGCGCTTCATCCTGCGCGGCGTGAAGTTCGAGTTCGACAGCGACAAGCTCACCAAGCCGTCCGAGAAGATCCTTGCCGACGTGGCCGAGACGCTGAAGAGCTACCCGACGGTGAAGGTCGATGTCGAAGGCCACACCGATGACGTCGGCTCCGATGCCTACAACCAGGGTCTCTCCGAACGCCGTGCCAACGTCGTCAAGAAGTTCCTGGCCGAGCGTGGTGCGGTGGCTGCCAACCTGAAGCCGGTCGGCTTCGGTGAGAGCGTGCCGATCGACACCAACGTCACCGAGGCAGGCCGCGACAACAACCGCCGCGTCGAGTTCAAGGTCACGAACTAAGACCTGAGGATGGCAACTGAAACCCGGCAGATGGCAACATCTGCCGGGTTTTTTATTGCCGCTTTTCTTTCGTTGTTGACCTACTGAACCTTTCTCAAGAACTGACCATGCATGCTGCCGCCGTTGATCTCATCCGACGTTATTACGCCGCCTTCAATGCAGGCGACATGACCACCTTCCTCGGCTTGCTGACCGAGGATGTGGCTCACGATATCAACCAGACTGGACGCGAGACGGGACGTGAGGCTTTCGTCGCTTTCATGCAACGCATGAACAGGAGCTATCGCGAGGAGATCGTCAACATCACGGTGCTGGCCAGCCCCGATGGCCAGCGCGCCGCCGCCGAGTTCACGGTGCTGGGCGAGTACCTGCAAACCGATGAGGGACTGCCGCCGGCCACAAGGCAGAAGTACACCCTGCCTGCCGGCGCCTTTTTCGAGATCAGGAACGGTCAGGTCGCGCGCATCAGCAACCACTACAACTTGCAGGATTGGCTGCGGCAAGTGGGTGCCTGAGGCATGGGGAATATCCGCTACCAGACGCTGCGCGGCACGGCGATCCGGGAGCAGCTTCAGCCACTGGCTGCCTTGCGCATCCGCGTGTTCCACGAATGGCCCTATCTTTATGAGGGCTCGTCCGGCTACGAGCATCAGTATCTGGAAACCTATGCGCGCTGTGAGCAGAGCATTGCGGTGCTGGCCTGGGATGGGTTGCTTTGTGTTGGTGCCACCACCGCCTTGCCGATGCGCCATGCCGAAGCCGCGATGCGCGCGCCCTTTGAGCAGGCCGCACTCGACATCGACAACACGCTCTATTTCGGCGAGTCGGTGGTGCTCGGCAGTCATCGCGGTCGAGGGATCGGCGTAGCGTTTTTCGAGCAGCGCGAGGCCCATGCGCGTGTGCTGGGGCTGACGCGCTGCGCCTTCTGCGCAGTGGATCGCCCAGGCGCACATGCACTCAAGCCAGCCGACTACACAGCCAATGATGCGTTCTGGAGCCGGCGCGGTTACACCCGGCAACCCCAGCTGCAATGCAGCTTCGACTGGCTGGATCGCGGCGAGTCGGCGCCCACCCCGCACCAGCTCACCTACTGGTTGCGCGACCTGTGAGCACGCCCCTGCTTCGCATTGCTGCCGCGCAGTTCCCGGTATTCGAGCCAGCCGATTGGCCAGCGGTCGAGCACAAGGTGGAACATTTTGTCTCGCAGGCTGCCGACCGGGGCGCGCAACTGCTGGTGTTCCCCGAATACGCCGCCATGTCGCTCGCCGCATTGCGGCCAAACGGTGTCAAAGGCCATCTGCAGGAGGAGCTGCGGGCCATCCAGGGCTATCACGGCAACTGGCTGGCGCTGCACGCGCGCCTGGCTCGCCAGCATCGGCTGCACCTTCTGGCCGGCAGCTTTCCGGTGCAACTCGACGACGGCAGCTACCGCAATCGTGCGCATCTGTTCGCACCCAATGGCAAGAGCGGCTGGCAGGACAAGTGGACGATGACCCGTTTCGAGACCGAGCTCTGGGGCATCAGCGCGGGCGACACGCTCAAGGTGTTCAACACCAGGCTGGGCGGCATCGGGGTGAACATCTGCTACGACGTCGAGTTCCCGCTGCTGGCGCGCGCGCAGGTCGAGGCAGGAGCCGAGATCATTCTGGCCCCCAGCTGCACCGATACCACCGCTGGCTACTGGCGCGTGCGTGTCGGTGCGCAGGCGCGCGCGCTGGAAAACCAGTGCCTGGTGGTGCAGTCGCCACTGGTGGGCGAGGCCGCCTGGAGCGCCTGCGTCGATGTGAACGTCGGCATGGCCGGCGTCTATACGCCGCCTGATCGCGGCCTGCCGGATGACGGCGTGCTGGCGATTGGTGAGTGGAACCAGACGCAGTGCCTCATCGCCGACATCGACCCGGCCAAGCTCGCTGCGGTGCGCGCTGACGGGCAGGTGTTCAACCACCGTGACTGGGCGCGGCAACCGGGCCTGGGACCGCGACCCACGGTGCTGATCGAAGACCTGCGTTAGGCAGCAGGCTTCATTGAGGTAGAGGCGAAACCTGCACCAGCAGGGTCTTGTTGCGCACCTGCGTGCCCGCAGTGACGCCCACAGCCTCGACCACGCCGCCGACCGGCAGCGAGAGCTGGAACTCCATCTTCATCGCCTCCAGCACCGCCAGCGTCTGGCCCTTGCTGATGACATCGCCCACCTTCACATGCACGGCCACCACCTTGCCGTCGCTGTGCGCCAGCAGGCGGCCATCGCTGCCGGCAGCGGGGCCTTCGACCGGGGCCAGCGTGCGGTCGATGAAACACCAGGTCTTGCCTTCGGCTTCCAGCCACAAGGCATCACCGTTGCGAGCCACCTGTGCCTTGCCCTGCACACCGTCAGCGGTATAGGCAAAGCCCTGTGCATCGTGGCGCTTGACGTCAATCACGACCTTGGTCTCGCCGATGCTGGCCGTGAACAGGTGGCCGTCGTGGGCCAGCAGTTCGAGGTCGGTCTCGGTCGCGCGGCACTTGAGCTTGAAGTCGATGCCGGTCTCGTGCGAGCTGTGCCAGCCCACCATCTCGGCGTCGATCTGATGCTGCTCCAGGAGCTTGCGGGCATCGTCGAGATAGAGCGCCACAGCTGCCAGCACGATCTGCCGCGCCGAGGGTTTGGCGGCATTGATGGCGTCCTGCGGAAAGTACTGGCCGATGAAGCCGGTGCTGAAATCGCCACCCGCAAAAGCCTCGTGCGAGAGGATGGCGTGCAGATAATCCTTGTTGCTGACCAGCCCCAGAAAGCGCGTCTCGTCGAGCGCGGTCAGCAGGCGCTGACGGGCCGTTTCGCGGTCTTCGCCCCAGGCGATGACCTTGGCCTGCATCGAGTCGTAGAAGGGACTCACCGATGCGCCCGTCTCCATGTAGGTGTCGACGCGCACGCCCTCGCCCTTCGGGGCTGACCAGCGCAGCACCGGGCCGGTTTGCGGCAGGTAGTTGTCGAGCGGGTCTTCGGCGCACAGACGCACTTCGATGGCGTGGCCGAAGCGGTTGTCGAGAATCTCCTCCTGCGCCAAGGGCAGCTTTTCGCCCTGCGCGACCCGCAGCTGCCACTCGACCAGATCAACGCCGTAGACCAGCTCGGTCACCGGATGCTCGACCTGCAGGCGCGTGTTCATTTCAAGGAAATAAAACGCGCCATCCTTGGCAAGCATGAACTCGACAGTGCCTGCACCGACGTACTGGACGGCCTTGGCGGCGGCGACGGCGGCGGCACCCATCTTCAGGCGCAGCGCGTCATCGACGGCGGGTGATGGCGCTTCCTCCACCACCTTCTGGTTGCGGCGCTGCACCGAGCAATCGCGTTCGCCGAAGTGGACGACATTACCGTGGCGATCACCGAACACCTGGATCTCGACGTGGCGTGCATTCATCACGGCCTTCTCGATCAGCAGCTGGCCAGAACCAAAGGCATTGCTGGCCTCGCTACGTGCGGACTGCACGGCGGCGAGCAAATCCTTCTCATCAAACACAAGGCGCATGCCGCGACCACCGCCACCGGCCGCAGCTTTCACCATCACGGGCAGGCCGGCCTTGATCGCCTCTGCCACCAGTGTCTCGTCCGTCTGGTCATCGCCCTGATAGCCCGGCACGCAAGGCACGCCGGCAGCGATCATGCGGATCTTGGAGGCCGACTTGTTACCCATCTTGTCGATGGAGTGCGCGTCAGGGCCGATGAAGATCAGGCCCGCATCGGCCACCGCCTGCGCGAACTCTGCGCGCTCCGATAAGAATCCGTAGCCAGGGTGGATCGCCTGCGCACCGCTGGTCTTGGCGGCAGCAATGATCTTCTCGATGACGAGATAGCTCTCCTTGGCAGGCGAGGCCCCGATATGCACGGCCTCGTCGGCCTCACGCACCGGCAAGGTATTGGCATCGGCATCGGCGTAGACGGCGACGGTCTTGTAGCCCAGCTTCTTGGCACCACGGATCACCCGCAGCGCGATCTCGCCGCGATTGGCCACCAATACCTTGTTGAATCGTTGCGCCATGCTCGTGTCGCTCCTCTATGAAGTTCTTATTGCGCAGCCGGCTTGGCGTTGCAGTCTTTCAGCACGATCTCACCGGCTTTCTCGACAAAGGCCTCGTCGCCCTTGGTCACCAGCGTCAGCGTGCCATCGGTATAGCGCACGCCGCTGCCGCTCACGTCCTGCTTGAGGGGAAAGGTATTGCCATCCCAGATGAGTTCGGCCGTGCCCTCCATGCCCGTCGCACGGCCGGCGTAGATCACTCCCATCTCGACATCGCCTGCGCAGCGATACAGCCAGGTTTCGCGCATGAGCGTGACGGTTTCAGGGGCCGTGGCGCAGGCTGAAAGCAAGACGGCGGCGAGGGCGGCGGAGACGAATGAAGTGGTTCTGCGCATGGGGAACTCCTGATAATTCATGTGGGGTTCGCCCATTTTGGGACCCGCTTCTGAATGAACGCCGTGATGCCCTCCGGCGCTTCCGACCCACGAACGCAGGCGGCGAACTGCGCCGCCGCCTGATCGAGCACCACATCGAAATCCTGCCGGCCCACTTGCAGCAGGATGGCCTTGGTGACGGCATTGGCCTCCGGCGCACAGCCCAATACTTTCTGGATGACCGCGGCGAGCTGCGTCTGCAAGTCCTCGTCGCTCACGAAGCTCTGGTGGACCAGTCCCAGGGCGAGTGCTTCCACACCACGAAACTGTGCGCCGGTCAGCGCCAGCCGGCGGGCTTGCGTCAGACCGATGCGCTCGACCACGAAGGGCGCGATCTGCGCCGGTGGCAGGCCGCGCGTGGTCTCCGGCAGGCCAAACCTGGCATCCACCTGTGCCAAGGCAATGTCGCTGACGCAGACCAGCCCAAACCCACCACCCAGCACTGCGCCCTCGCACACCGTGATCACCACGGCAGGCGCCTGCTGCACGCGACGCAGCAGCGCACCGAAGCTGCGGTTCATCACCGCAATCGCATCAGGCTCGCCGGCTGCCGGCAGCTTCATGCCACCCATCATTGATTTCAGATCACCACCCGCACAGAAGTGCCCACCCGCACCGCGCAGCACCACCGCCCGCACGCTGCGGTCAGCGGCGATGGCCACGAACACGGCTTCGAGTTCGGCCACCATTTCCGCCGACATCGCATTGCGTGTTTCCGGGCGGTTTAGCGTGACATGCAGCACGCCGCCCTCGAAGCGGGTCAGCAGGGTCTGGGTTTCAGGGCACTGCACTGCAATCAGGCCTTCTTCTTGCCGCCAAAGCCGAGTCGCTTGCTGATGATGCCCAGCATCACTTCGTCGGCACCGCCGCCGATGGCATGCAGACGCAGGTCGCGGTACATCTGGCTGACGTAGTTCTCCCACATGAAGCCCTGGCCGCCCCAGTACTGCAGGCAGGCATCTGGCACTTCACGACCGAGCTGGCCGGCTTTTAATTTCGCCATCGAGGCCAGCAGCGTCACGTCCTCGCCCTTGAGCATTAGCTCGACAGCGCGATAGGTGAGTGCGCGCAAACCTTCGAGTTCGGTCTGCATCTGCGCCAACTTGAACTGCACCACCTGGTTGTCGAGGATCGACCCACCGAAGGCCTTGCGCTGGCGCGTGTAGTCGGCGGTTTCGCTGACGCACTTCTCCATCGCGACGATGATGCTGGCGGCGAGAAACAGACGCTCTTCCTGGAACTGTTCCATCTGGTAGATGAAGCCACGCCCCTCGGCGCCCACCAGATTCTTCGCCGGTACGCGGACGTTGTCGAAGAAGATGATGGCGGTATCGCTGCTGCGCTGGCCCAGCTTGTCGAGCTTGGTGTTGCGATCCACACCCTTGGCATCGAGCGGCACCACGATGAGGCTCTTGTTGCCGTGCTTGCCGCCGCCCTCGACCTCGCCGGTGTTGCAGAGCAGGCAGACCCAATCGGCCTGGGTGCCATTGGTGATCCACATCTTATTGCCGTTGATGACGTAGTCGCCGCCATCCCGCACGGCCGTGGTCTTGATGCCCGCCACGTCGCTGCCCGCACCCGGCTCGCTCACGCCAATCGCGCCCACTAGATCACCGGCGATGGAGGGCTTGAGGAAGTTCTCCTTCAGGTGATCGTTGCCGTAGCGTGCGAGGGCCGGCGTACACATGTCGGTCTGCACGCCAATCGCCATCGGGATACCACCGACATTGCAGTGGCCGAGTGCTTCGGCAAAGGCAATCTGGTAGCTGTAGTCGAGGCCGAGGCCCCCAACCGCTTCGGGCTTGGCGATGCCGAGCAGGCCCAGATCGCCCATTCCCTTGAGCACTTGCTTGGCAGGCCACATCCCATCGCTTTCCCACTGCTTGGTGTGGGGGTTGATCTGCTCTTCGACGTAACGCTTGGTGGTGTCGAAAAGGCTTTGGTGTTCTGCGGTGTATTGCATGGTTGGCTCCTGTATCGCCTAGAGACGCGCGACGCCAAAACTGTTGGGAAAGGTTTCGCGCACGCGGGCTTCGCGGCAGACGCTCAGGCAGAGGCCCAGCACCTTGCGGGTATCGCGCGGGTCGATCAGGCCGTCGTCGAACAGGCGCGCGGTGGCGGCAAAGGCGTGCGACTCGCGGTCGAACTGCTTGACGATATTGCTCTCGACAATCGCCAGCCGCTTCTCGTCTTCTTCGCTGACGGGCTTGCCCTCGCCTTCGAGCTTCGCGCGGGTGATGACGGTCATCACCTTCGCGGCCTGCTCGCCGCCCATCACGGACGTGCGTGAGTTGGGCCAGGCGAAGATGAAGTGCGGGCCAAAGCCGCGACCGCACATGCCGTAATTGCCGGCGCCGAAGCTGCCGCCCATGACGATGGTGATCTGCGGCACCGTCGCATTCGCCACCGCCTGGATCATCTTCGAGCCGTGCTTGACGATACCCGCCTGCTCGCTCTCGGTGCCCACCATGTAGCCGGTGGTATTCATCAGGTAGACGATGGGCGTGTTGGACTGGCAGCACTGCTGGATGAACTGTCCGGCCTTGGTCGCGCCCTTGACGGTGATCGGCCCGTTGTTGCTGATGATGCCGATCTGGTGGCCCTGGATCACCGCGCGGCCGCAGATGGTCTGCTGGTCGTATTCGATCTTGTAGTCGAGAAACTCGCTGCCATCGACCAGGCGCGCAATGATCTCGCGGCAATCGACCGGCTTCTTGTAGTCCGGCGGCATCACGCCACAGATCTCTTCCACGTCGTAGAGCGGCGCACGCACCGGCAACAGCTCGAGGCGCGGCTTCTGCTGGTTCCAGTGGATGTTCTTGACGATCTCGCGGGCGATGCGGATGGCATCGCTGTCGTTCTGCGCGAGGAACTCGCCCGTGCCCGCAACACCCGTGTGCATGTCGGCACCACCCAGGTCTTCATCGAGTGCGATCTCGCCGGTTGCGGCCTTCAGCAGGGGCGGGCCGGCCAGGAACACCTTGGCGTTCTTGCGCACCATCACCACGTAGTCGGAGAGGCCCGGCATGTAGGCCCCGCCGGCAGTGGACGAGCCATGCACGACCGTCACCTGCGGAATGCCTGCGGCCGAGAGCCGGCACTGGTTGGCAAAGGTCTTGCCGCCAGGGATGAACAGCTCAGCCTGATACAAAAGGTTCGCACCGCCGGACTCGATCATCGACACGACCGGCAATTTTTGCTGAAGCGCGATCTCCTGCAGGCGCAGGGTCTTCTGCACGCCCCAGGGCGTCATGGTGCCGCCCTTGATGGCGCTGTTCGATGCGACCACGAAGCAGCGCATGCCGCTGACGTAGCCAATGCCCGCAATCATGTTGCCGCCGGCCAGCGAGCCATCCTTGTCGTCGTGCAGCTTGTAGCCGCAGAGCGTGCTGAACTCCAGCCACGGCGAACCGCGATCAAGCATCAGATGCACGCGCTCGCGCGGCAGCAGCTGCTTGCGTTTGTGGAAACGCGCACGCTTGGTTTCTTCCTCAATGCGGCCCTTCTGCTCGATGGCACGCCACTCGTCCACGAACTTGAGCATGCCCTCGCGGTTGGCCTTGAACGACTCGCCGTTCACATCAATCTTGGATTCGATAACAGGCATTTCCGCTCTCTCGGTTTGCGCTGGTTTGATGCCGCCATTTAATCAGGTATGGCAGCCGCTTTCACGAACAATGTTCGTTACTTGATCAATCCATGCCTGGCCAGTGACAGGCAGGCATTGGCTCAAGCTGCGAAGTCAGCCCGGAATGAAAACGTAGAACGCCAGCGCGCTATTGAGAGAACTGTATCGCCACCACGGTGGCGGCATCCATCGGTGAAGACACCTATTGGTAGAGGTGTGTTGCCGCCATCTTCTCCAAACCCTCACGGTAATAGTCGAAACGCTGCGCCAGCTCGCGATAGGTGTTGCTCAAGCCAAACTCCTGCGCCAGCGGGTGCTTCGAGGCGGCGTAGAAGCGCGAGGCGCCCATGTCGCGGTAGTAGCCGATGGTGACGGGGCGGTTGGCGTAGCGGTGGCGGTGCTCGATCCACTCGGCGCAGACGCCACCCAGAAACAGTGCGTAGTTGGCGATGTGGGCCTGCACGATGAACTGCCGCTGCGCTTGCGCGGCCTGCTCTTCGGCGACGAGATCCACCAGATAGTCATAGGCGGTGTCTTCGCCACCCTGCACATGGCGCAGGCGGTCGGTGCGGCCAAACAGGGCCAGCAAATGGGCGATGTAGTGCAGGGCGTGCTGCTCCTGCCGGTTGCGGCGGGCGGGCATGGCGTGACGCAGCATCACCTCGAACCAGAGCTGCGGCGACACCGGCAGGTCGATGGTGTCGGCATCGCGGAGGGCCTTGTAGATGTAGTCCGCGTCCAGCATGGAGTCGAGCGTGTTGAAGAACTGGCCCATTTCGGTAACGGCGCGCGGCACGTCCACCTGACCGGGGAAGTTCGACAGCAGGAAATTGATGTCCCTGGGCGGCAGCGTGGGGTGGCTGAGCTGGGCGAAATCTGGCGTTTGCATGAAGTTGCTCCATGAAAGGTTGGCCTGCATGAGAACGCTTGCAAGCGGCGCGCCAGCCGCACGCGGCACGGGTGTCGGGTTACAGTCATTGCAGACCAAGACCAACAAGCACTCGGAGGAGCGCATGGCTAACAAGATTGGAGAACTTCGCGGTTCGGTGAAGCTCGCCGGCAAGGCCTTCGAGCACCTCACCTCGCGCATCCACGAGTTCCACCGCGCGATCTCGGACATGCCCTTCAATGCCATGCCCGCCGTGCCGGGCGTGAAGCAGGGCGCTGGCAGCACGCAGCTCGTCCACGACGGCATCACCGATGGGGTCTATGGCGCCATCAAGGGGATTGGCGGCGCGCTGTTCAAGCAGGCGGATGTGGCCTTGAAGCTCGCCGAGCGCAACTTTCAGCCCGCGACCAAGACTGCACTGGCCATCACCCCGCCGGCCATCGCCCGCGACAACGTGGTGAGCGCCATCAGCGGCCTGATTGGCGATGCGATGGCGCAGGAGCGCAACCCCCTGCGGGTGAAGCTGGGCTTCTACCGCGAGGGCCATCGCACCGTGCTCTCCGCCCCCGTGCTGGAAGCCAGCTACCCGGAAGCCACCGGCAGGCTGGTGATCTTCATCCACGGCCTCTGCTGCAACGAGCACAGCTGGCGGCTGTATGCCGAGCAGCACACGCCCTATGGCGACCAGCTCGCGGCCAAGGGTTTTACGCCGCTCTACCTGCGCTACAACAGCGGCCTGCACATCTCGCTCAATGGCCGCACACTGTCGCGCAGCATCGACAAGCTGGTCGCCAACTGGCCGGTGCCGGTGACCGAAGTGGTGCTGATCGGCCACAGCATGGGGGGCCTGGTCGCGCGCTCGGCGGCCTACAAGGCGGCGAAGGCGAACATGCCCTGGCCGAACCAGGTCTCGCACATCCTCTGCCTCGGCACGCCGCACACCGGCGCGCCGCTGGAGCAGTTCGTGCATGCCGCCACGCCCGTGCTCGAAGCCTTTCCGCTCTCGCGTCCGCTCGCCAAGGTGCTGAATGTGCGCAGCCACGGCATCCGCGACCTGCGGCATGGGTTCGTGGCGGATGAAGACTGGAAAGGCCGCCCCGCCGACGCCCTCAATGCCGACGCCCGCACGCCCATCCCGCGGCTGGAGACGGTGAAGTACCACTTCATCGGCAGCAGCATCGGCGTCGACGAGCACCACTGGCTCGGCAAGGCGATTGGCGACGGGCTGGTGAAGCTGCCCAGCAGCACCGCCCGCGAGCTGGCCGATGCCGACACCGCCGTGCTCTACAGCGCGCATCACATGCAGCTGCTCAACCATCCGGCGATCTATGCGCAGATCGCACAGCGGCTGGGCGCGAAGAAGGCGATCCGCCAGGCTGCGGACTGAACCGCCCCACCCGCTCGCAGCCTTCATGACGGTATCTGTCGCCCCCCACCGCAATGCCAGCCTCGACGGGCTGCGTGGCCTGGCGGTGGCGCTGGTGATTGCCTACCACCTCAATCTGGTCGGCGTCGGCTGGGTCGGCGTGCAGCTGTTCTTCGTCTTGTCGGGTTTTCTCATCACGCGGCAATTGCTGGACTTGCAGGCGCGGCCGAGCCGCACCGGCACCCGCCTGCGGGTGTTCTACGGGCGGCGGGCACTGCGCATCGTGCCGCTGGCGGCGGTGTATCTGCTGCTGCTGTGGGCGGCCCGGCCCTGGCTGGCACCGACGCAGGCGGCGGCAGTGACGGCGCAGTGGCCGTTTGCCGCCACCTACACCAGCAACTGGTATGCGATGGGCGACTGGCACGCGAAGACCTACTTTCTCGACCACTTCTGGTCGCTGGCGGTGGAGGAGCAGTTCTATCTGCTCTGGCCGCTGCTGCTGTTTGCCCTGCCCGCGCGCTGGCGCCTCGCCGCATTGCTGGCGCTGGTGCTGGCGGGGCCGCTGCTGCGGCTCGCGGTGTGGCTCTGGTGGCCGTTTGCGGCACCCGAAAATCGCCCGCATGCCGTTGCGGTCTGCACGTTCTCGCAGCTGGATGCCTTCGCGATGGGCGGCCTCGTGGCGCTGGCGGGCGAACGCCTGCGGCGCGTGCCGGCACCCGCGCTCTGGCTGGTGGGCGCGCTGGCACTGGCCTGGCTGCTGGGCCTGATGGTGCCGGCCGCAGCCTCGACAGCACCGCTGACGCTCGGCTATCCCAACACCCTGCCGCAGGCGGGCCAGTGGCTGTGGGGCTACACGGTGGTGAATGCGCTGGCCGCCCTGCTGCTGGGCCTGGTGGTGCATCGTGGCTTCGCGCGCGGGCTGTTCGCGCAGCCGGCGCTGGTGCGGCTGGGCGAGGTTTCGTATGCGGCCTACCTGCTGCATTTTCCGCTGGCACACCTGTGCCGGCCCGCGATCAACCAGCTGCACCGGCTGACGGGCCTGGACCCAGTGCCCACCGTGCTGCTGTTCCTTCCCGTTTACCTGTCGCTGCTGCTGGGCCTGTGCCTGCTGGCGCGCGAAGGGATCGAAAATCCCTGCCTGCGACTGAAGCAACGCTGGTTTCCCATGCCTGCCACCCCATGATCTCTCGCCTGCCGCTGTTGCTGACCTTGATGCTGCTGGCCGCCTGCCAGCGCGACAGCCCCCCACGCGCGCCGACCCTGCTGGTCGCAGAGCGGGAGTTCGCCACCATCGCCCACATCGAGCCGCTGCTCGAACTCACCGACGCAGACCCCCTGCGGGTGGCCGATGCCGCCCTGCTGCGCAAACAGGGCATCACCGCCTCCGGCCGCTACGAATACCGCCTGCGCGGGCCGGATGGCGGGGTGCTGACGGTGCAGGTGCTGATTCACCAGAACGCCGAGCGGGCCAAGGCCGACTGGCGCCGTCGCCACCGCAGCGATGCACTCATGGCCACCACCGCCCTGCATCTCACCGGCGGCGCCGAGGGCTGGATCTACCCCAGCTGGCAGAACGGCGAGCACGCGGCGTTCTGGAACGGCCGGGTGGTGGCCGAGATCGAGGCACGCGGCGCGGGCAGCCAGCTGTCGGACTTCACCCGCCGCATGGCCCGCAACGCCGGGCGCATCGACTGAAGCCGGCGTGACAACCGATTGCCGACTGGTGCGTTGACAGGAAATTGACCTGTTGCCCTCTCTTGCCGGACGTCCTCCCATGCCCCTGCATCTGCCTTCCACCAGCCGCCATGCGCTCAAGACCGGCGTGCTGCTGAGCTTTCTCGGTCTCTCCTCGCTGGCCCTGCTCAGCAATGCCTCGACCCCGCCCAGCAACGACGTGATGGCCCCGACCACGGTCGGCCAGGTGGTGGTGGCGGAGTGGACCGGCACGATCACGGCCGGGGCCGCAGGGGCCAGCAACAGCTGCCCACCGGGGCCGGCGTCGGATTCGCACACCATCAACCTGAGCGTGCCCGACGGCACCTATGACAGCGTCAACATCACCGCGGCCTTCCATATCGAATGGGACGACGACGGCCAGGACATGGTGCTGACCGTCAACCAGGGCACGACGGCCGTGGGTTCCAGCGACGGCGGCGACCCGCAGGAAAACGTCGCCACCAGCAACCCCACCTCGGGTGCGTTCACGGCCTTGTCCTGCGCCTTTCTCGCCACCGCCAACACGCCGTATCGCGGCAAGCTGACGCTCACCGCTACCTCGAAGACCGGCGGTGGTGCCCCGGTGATGCTCGACCCGGAGGCCGGCCCCGGCAATGCCAGCGGCACACCGCCGCGTTTCCAGCTCTACGCGCCGGACTATGCGAAAGACGGCATCGGCATGTTCGGCGGCGAGGCGACGCTCGACGTCAACTGGAAGACCGGCAGCATCTTCTATCTCGGCTTTCTCGAAACCCTGCGTCTGAAGCTCGACCACGCCACCTCGCCAGCGAAAGAGGAGTGGGTGAAGACCCAGACCATCGCCAGCAACAAGGTCACCTCCGACCCCATCCTGGTCGGCGACCGCGACACCGGCCGCATCTTCACCATGCAATTGTTGCTGGGCCCCGGCACCAGCGGCCTGGACTACACCGATGACGATGGCGAGAGCTTCACCCCCGGCATGGCGGGCTCGCTGCTGCGTTCGGGCGCCGACCACCAGGCGATGGATGTCGGCCCCTATCCGGCCGACTTCGCGCTGCCGCACCCGATGTACCCCAACGCTGTCTACTACTGCTCGCAGGACATCGCCCTCGCCTACTGCTCGCGCAGCGACGACGGCGCGGTGACCTTTGGCCCCTCCACGCCCATCTACACGCAGGGCAACTGCAACGGCCTGCACGGCCATGTGAAGGTCGCGCGCGACGGCACCGTCTACGTGCCCAATTCCACCTGCACGGAGTTGGGTGGTGGCGTCGGCATCCTCTCCAATCGCCCGGCCGCCATCGTCTCGGAAGACGCGGGCATGACCTGGGAGGTGCGCTTCATCGGCGATGGCCTCGCCTCCGGCGGTGGCGCCGATCCCTCCATCGGCAGCGCCGACGACGGCACCGTCTACTACGCCTACACCGACGAGAACTTCAACCTGCGCATGACCAAGTCGGTGGACAAGGGCGTGACCTGGACCGACAACGTCAACATCGGCGCACTCGCCGGCATCACCAAGGCCGAGTTCCCGGCCGTGGTCGCGGGCGACCCCGACCGCGCGGCAGTGGCCTTCTTCGGCAGCACCCTGCAAAGCGATGCCGACCCGGAAGCCGCCACCGGTTATCCCGGCGTGTGGCACCTGTATCTCGCCACCACCTACGACGGCGGCAAGACCTACCACGTCGTCAACCTCACCCCCAACGATCCCGTGCAGCGCGGCCCGCTGTGCGGCGCGAACTACTGCCGCAATCTGCTCGACTTCTTCGATGCCGTGATCGACCCCGATGGCAAGGTGCTGGTCGGTTATCAGGATGGCTGCGTCGGCGGCTGCATCACCGGCGGCATCAGCCAGTACTCCGACCAGGCCTACATTGCGCGGCAGTCGGGCGGGCGTCCGCTCTACGCGGCAAAAGACCCGGTCGAACCGAGCAAGGCCGGCGCACCGCTGCTGACGGGCTATCGCACCGCCGACTTCGCCTATCTGGAATGGCCCACGCCCGATACGGGTGGGGCGGCAATCACCGGCTACAAGGTGTATCGCGGCACGGCCAGCGGCACGCTCACTTTCTTGAGCGATGTCGGCAAGGGCGGCAAGTTCGTCGACAAGGCGGTGCCTGCCGGTACCGCGTTCTATCGCGTGACGGCCAGCAACGCGATGGGCGAGAGCGCCATGGGCAACGAGCTGATGCTGGCCGTGGGCGACAACGTCTTCCCGCAGGAGATGGGTTGCACCCTGCCCGGCATCCAGATCGCCACCGATGCCACCGGCGAGTTCGAGGCCATCGCCCCCGCCTTCCGCGACATCAGCGAGATGTACATCGCCGAGCCGGAGGACATGCCGGGCAAGATCGTGGTGTCCACCCGCATCAGCCAGGCGGCACCGCAGCAGGGTGGCAACGACTTCTACCTCTGGTTCGACAGCAGCACGCAGAAAGACCGCACCTGGCGCGGCCGCATCGGCCCCGATGCCATGCCGCTGCAGTTCTGGGATGGCCGCCTGATGCTCACCGACGACCAGATGGACCAGACCCGCAGCTACACCGCCGCCGGCACGCTGGAGGCTGGCAGCGGCATCACTGCCGACGGTTTCGTCCGCTTCGTGCTCGACAAGGCCAAGCTCGGCCTCGCCACCGGCGACCAGATGCTGTCGGTCAACGGCCGCAGCCTGCCCTTCACCCGCACCAACAACATCCTCACCGAAGAGGCGGGCTACTTCGACTACAAGCTGGTCGGCAACGACTTCTGCGCCAAGGGCGGCATCGTGCTGCCGCCCGTCACCGAGCCGGCGCCGGGCAGTGGGCCGGTGGTGCCCCCCGGTTCGCCGCCGGTGATCGGCGCACCGGGCTCCGGCAGCGGCTCGTCCGCCGGGCGCTTCGGCGGCGGTGCGATGGGACTGGTGCTGCTGCCCTTGCTGGGTGCCGCCGTCTGGCGCCGGCGCAAGTCGCAGCGCTAAAACCTTCGAGCGGCAAAAAGCTGCAGCCTGCCCCATGCAGGCTGCGGCTTTTTTTGGCGGCGCAGGGCTGGCAGCGCGCGGCCGAAAGTCGGCAAGCGCGTAGAATCGCGCCCCAATTGTTGGTGTCGCCATGCTCGCTCTGCAAAACCTCACGCTGCGTCGCAACGTCAAGACGCTGCTCGAAAACGTTTCCGTCGTCATCCACGCCAACCAGCGCGTGGGGGTGATCGGCAAGAACGGCGTCGGCAAGTCCACCCTGTTTGCGGCTATCCGTCGTGAGCTACCCACCGATGGCGGCAGCATCGACCTGCCCAAGAGCCTGGTGGTCGCCAACGTCAGCCAGGACACCCCCGCCCTGCCGCAGGCCGCCATCGAGTACGCACTGGACGGTGACGAGGAGCTGCGCAGTCTCGAAGCCAAGCTCAAGGCCGTCGAAGAGCGGCTGGAGATGCACCCCACCGACGCCGACATTGACCTGCTGACCAAGCTGCACGACCGCATGGCGATGATCGACGGTTATGCCGCCAAATCGCGTGCCGCGCAGTTGCTGCATGGCCTTGGGTTTGCACCGAGCGAGCAGGAAAAACCCGTCGCCGCCTTCTCCGGTGGCTGGCGCATGCGCTTGAACCTCGCGCGTGCGCTGCTCAAGCGCAGCGACCTGCTGCTGCTCGACGAACCCACCAACCACCTCGACCTCGACGCCGCACTCTGGTTGCAGGAAGAACTCAGCACCTTCAAGGGCACGCTGCTGCTGATCTCGCACGACCGTGATTTTCTCGATGCAGTGACCACCCACACCCTGCATCTGGAACGCAGTGCCGCCACGCTCTACGCCGGCAACTACTCGGCCTTCGAGCTGCAACGCGCCGAGCGCCTCAACCTGCAGGCGCAGGCGCATGGCAAGCAGCAGCTGCGCATCGCGCACCTGCAGAGCTTCGTCAATCGCTTCAAGACGCACGCCAGCAAGGCGCGCCAGGCCCAGAGCCGCATGAAGGCGCTGGAGCGCATGGAGCTGGTCGCCCCGGTGCTGGCCGAGAGCGAATTCGACTTCGAGTTTCGCAAGCCCGAGCGCGCCAACTCGCCGCTGCTGCGGGTGATGGGCGGCAACGCCGGCTACCCCGGCAAGCCGCTGCTCAAGAACGTGCGCATCATCCTCGCCCCCGGCGATCGCGTCGCGGTGCTGGGTGCCAATGGCGCGGGCAAGTCCACGCTCATCAAAACCTTGGCAGGTGAGCTGGAATGGATGGGCGGTGAAGTCACCCGCGACCCTTATTTGAAGGTGGGCTACTACGCCCAGCACCAGCTGGAAACGCTGGACCCGGCGGCGAGTGCGTTCATGCACATCAAGCGTCTGGACATGAAGGCGCCGGATCAATCGGTGCGCGATTATCTCGGCAGCTTCGTCTTCAAGGGCGACCGGCAGAACGAGCCGATCGCACCCTTCTCCGGCGGCGAAAAAGCGCGCTTGGCACTCGCCATCGTTGCCTACCAGCGCCCCAATCTTTTGCTGCTGGACGAACCCACCAACCATCTCGATCTGGAGATGCGTCAGGCGGTGGAGAACGCGCTGCAGGACTACCCCGGCGCGGTGGTGCTGATCAGCCACGACCGCCACATGGTGGAGAGCTGCTGCGACAACCTGTGGCGTGTGCACGATGGCGTCTGCGAACCCTACGACGGCGACCTCGACGACTACGCCAAGTGGCTGCGCGAAACCCGCCGTGCTGCCCAGCGCAGTGATGCCGCCGCCCCCAAGATTGCAGCCGCCGCCGCCAAGGTCGCGCTCGATGTTGAAGCCGCTAAAGCCCTGCGCGAAACGGTGAAGAAGCTCGACAAGCAGATCGAGAAACTCAGCAAGGAACTCAAATCGCTCGAAGCCGAGCTGGCCGACCCCGCGCTCTACGAAGCCAGCCGCCACAAGGACGCCACGCGCCTGCAGCAGCGGCAGGCCGCGGCGCGCAGCGAGCTTTCAGCCGCCGAAGAGCAGTGGATGGAAGCAAGCGAAGCGCTGGCGTAAAACAGCCTCAGGCGGGGCGCTGCCACCAGGACAGCACCGGCCGCGCCGGTCGCGGCAGCAGGGGGTC
Organism: Pseudomonadota bacterium; assembly: GCA_040386395.1. Classification (GTDB taxonomy): domain Bacteria; phylum Pseudomonadota; class Gammaproteobacteria; order Nevskiales; family Nevskiaceae; genus Stagnimonas. The sequence continues at coordinate 28,426 of JAZKFO010000076.1, forward strand.
TTCGACCACCAGATGCCTTTGCAGGCTCAAGGCGCGTGGCGACAGCCACTGCCGCGCCAGCTGCCACTCCTCGACCCCCTGGTTCACCATCAGCAGATGGCCGCCGGGTTCGACCAGGGTGCTGAGCTGACGGAAAAACGCCGCTGGGTCGAACTGCGACAGCGGCAGGCCCCACTTCAGTGAGGTCTGCGGATGCACGAAGGGATACCAGCAGCTCACCACCTCGGCGCTGCCATGCCAGTCACGCATGTCGCCGACGTGGTAGCTCGCACCGGGCAGGCCATCGAGGTAGTGCGTGGCGTAGTCGTGGCGGCAGCGGCCATCCGGGTAGCGGCGATAGCCCTCGATTTCGAGGCCGG
>JAZKFO010000077.1:0-2850 GCA_040386395.1 Pseudomonadota bacterium
CGCTGCGGGATGTTGTTGGTGTAGCAGAACACGCGCTCGTCGTAGGTGCTGTTCCATTGCAGCGCCACTTCCACCGTGGTTTTGTCTTGCAGGCTGACGAAGTGGACGATGGTGGGATGGACGGGGGTTTTGTCTTTGTTGAGGTGCTCGACAAAGGCCGCGATGCCGCCGGTGAACTCGAAGATGTCTTCGCGCGCGGTGGTCTCTTCAAACAGGCGGATGCGCACGCCGGAGTTGAGGAAGGACAGCTCGCGCAGGCGCTTGGCCAGCACGTCGTAATGGAACTCGGTGAGTTTGAAGATGCTGGCATCGGGCCAGAAGCGCATCTCGGTGCCGCGACGGCTGCTGTCGCCGAGCACGGCGAGCGGCGCCTGGGCCATGCCGCGCGCATATTCCTGCTGATGGTGCTTGCCGTCGCGCCAGATGGTGAGCACCAGCTTATCCGAGAGCGCATTGACGGCCTTCACGCCGACGCCGTGCAGGCCACCGGAGACCTTGTAGCTGTTCTGGTCGAACTTACCGCCGGCGTGCAGGTTGGTCATGATGACCTCGGCGGCTGACATACCGAACTCGGTGTGGTTGTCCACCGGGATGCCGCGACCGTTGTCGGCCACCGACACGCTGCCGTCGCTGTGGATCACCACATCGATCTGCGAGCAGTGGCCGGCGAGGGCTTCATCCACCGAGTTATCCACGACCTCGAACACCAGGTGATGCAGGCCGGAGCCGTCATCCGTGTTGCCGATATACATGCCGGGCCGCTTGCGCACGTTCTCCGGGAATTGCAGGTGCTGGATGCTGGAGGCGTCGTAGGTATCGTCTTGAGACATTGTGTGTTCCTTGAGGGCGCTCAGTTAGGCTGGCACCACATGACCGTGTTCTACGTGGAACACGGCGTATTCGTTTTGACTGGTGCCGGGTGGCAGCAGCGAATCACGCCATTCTAGCGACGTGACCAGGCTTTGTCCGGGGTATTGCAGCAGGGCCTTGAGCAGGCGTTGCTGCCACTCGGTGGCGAGCTCGGCTTCCAGATCATCGAGCAGGATGATGGGGGCTTGGCCGGTGATTTCAGCGACCAATTGCGCTTGGGCGAGGGCCATCGCTACCGCCAGCAACTTCTGCTGGCCACGGCTGACGAAGGCGCGGGCTTCGCGTTGCTCGAAGCGCACACGCAGCTCGGCGCGGTGGGGGCCGGCATGGGTGAAGCCCATCTTGCGGTCGCCCTCGTAACCTTCGGCCAGTGCGCCTTCCAGGCCCAGCTGCTCGTTCCAGCCCGACGAGAGCGCGAAACTGAAGTGCTCGTTTTGCAACAGCTCGGCGACCCAGTGTCGCGCGGACTGCTCCAGCACTTTGACGTGCGCCTGCCGCAATTGATGCAGCGCGTTCGCCGTCGCGATGAACTCCGGGTTCCACACCTCGACCTCGGCTTTCGGTGCGCGCTGGCGCAGGGCCTGGTTGCGCTGGCGCAGCGCGCGTTCGTGCCGACGCCAGAGCGTGTAAAAGGACGGTTCCACGTAGAACAGTCCCCAGTCCAGATAGCGACGGCGGTAGACCGGGCCTTCCTCGAACACGCGGTGTAGTTGGCGATCCACCAGCACCACGGGGATGGCCTGCGCTAGTTCGCGGCGGTTGCTGGCTTCGGTCAGGCGGCGGATGGCGACTTCGCCATTCTGGATGGCCGTTGTCCACTGTGTTGCTGGGGTCTTTGGATCGTGTGTGATCCACAGCGAGACACTGGCGGCCTGCTGCTTTTCCAGCACCACTTCATCAAGCCTGCGGGCGCGGAAGCTGGTGGCGCGGGCACCGAAGTAGGCGGCTTCCAGCAGGCTGGTCTTGCCGGAGGCATTAGCCCCGTGCAGCACCGTGAGGTGCGGATGTGGCTCGAAAGCAACCGACTCAAATTTGCGGAACGAGTCGGCGGTGAGTTTGGTAATTCTCATGTTGCTTTAATTCCTTCTCCCTCCGGGAGAAGGTGCCCCGAAGGGGCGGATGAGGGAGCGCGCTCGAATAGATCAGACATGTTTTCAGATGGCGTTCCCTCACCCCAACCCTCTCCCGGAGGGAGAGGGAGTAAAACTTACAGACGCATCGGCATCACGACGTATTTGCTGTGCGTGGTTTCGCCCGTCTCGAACAGCAGGCCGCTGGCATCCGGTCCACGCAGTTCCATGATGAAGTTGTCGGTGGTCATCGCATCGAGCGCATCGAGCAGATAGGTGACGTTGAAGCCAATCTCCATCGGCTCGCCTTCGAGAGCGACTTCGACTTCTTCCTCGGCTTCCTCACGTTCCGGGTTCTGGGTCTGGATGCGCAGGGTGCTGCCTTCCAGTTGCAGGCGCACACCGCGGAACTTCTCGTTGGAGAGAATCGCGGCACGCGACAGCGCCGAACGGACGCTGACACGACCACCCTCGACACGACGATCCTGCGACTCCGGCACCACCCGCTCGTAGTCGGGGAAGCGACCGTCGATGAGTTTGGAGGTGATGCGTAGATTGGTGAGCTGCACCTGGATCTGACCACCACCAATGCCGAGCGTGACCGGTGCATCACCGCCATCGAGCAGGCGGGCGAGTTCGAGCACCGCCTTGCGCGGCAGGATCAGCTGCATCTCTTCCGCGATGCCGGTTTCCATCACCAGCTCGGAGAGCGCCAGACGATGGCCGTCAGTCGCCACCGCGCGCACGAAGTTGGGGCCGACATGCAGCAGCATGCCGTTGAGGTAATAGCGCACGTCCTGCTGCGCCATCGCAAACGACACGCGGTTGATGAGATCGCGCAGCTGCTTGTGGCTGAGCGTGAGCTGGGTTTCGGCCTGCACGCCGCCGAGCGAGGGGAACTCATCAGCCG
>JAZKFO010000078.1:0-9937 GCA_040386395.1 Pseudomonadota bacterium
CTTGCTGACGCGCTTGGCGTCGATGGCGACGACGATGCACTGCACGCCGTAGCGGTCGCCCGCCTCGGTGACGAAATCCGGGTTGGTGACTGCGGCGGTGTTGATGCTGACCTTGTCGGCACCGGCCGCCAGCAGGCATTTCACATCGGCGCAGCTGCGCACGCCACCGCCGACGGTGAGCGGGATGTAGATCTCGCGGGCGACGGCCTCGACGGTCTGGAACAGTGTAGGACGGTCGTCGGATGAGGCGGTGATGTCGAGAAACACCAGCTCGTCGGCACCCTGGGCGTCGTAGCGGCGGGCGACTTCCACCGGGTCACCGGCGTCCTGCACGTCCTGGAACTTCACGCCTTTGACGACGCGGCCACGATCGATGTCGAGGCAGGGGATGATGCGTTTGGCAAGCATGGCTTTACTTCTTCAGGTCGTCGCGATCTTGATGGCGTCGGCCAGCGTGAACTTGTTCTCGTAGATCGCACGGCCGATCACCGCGCCGATCACGCCGTCGGCTTCCAGCTCCATCAGCTTGCGGATGTCATCGAGCGAGCCGATGCCGCCGCTGGCGATCACCGGCGTCTTGATGGCGCGGGCGAGCGCCTGCGTGCTGGCGACATTGAAGCCATCCAGCATGCCGTCCTTGCCGATGTCGGTGTAGATGATCGCCTCCACGCCATCGTGCTCGCACTGCTGCGCGATCTCGGTGACGGTGTGGTGGCTGAGCTTGCTCCAGCCATCGACGGCGACATGCTCGCCCTTGGCATCGAGCCCGACGATGACGTGGCGCGGGTATTCGATGCAGAGGTCGTGCAGCACATGCGGTGCGGTGATGGCGCGGGTGCCGAGAATCACGTAGCTGACACCGAGTTCCAGGTAGCGCTGCACGGTCTCCTCGTCGCGGATGCCGCCACCCACCTGCACCGGCACATCGCCGCAGGCCTTCACGATGGCCTCGACCGCACGCAGGTTCATCGGGCGGCCCTTGAGCGCGCCATCGAGATCGACCACATGCATGCGCTGTGCGCCATCGCCCACCCAGCGCCGCGCCATTTCTGCGGGGTCGTTGCCGAACACCGTCACGTCGTTGAAGTCACCTTGGCGCAGGCGCACGCACTGGCCGTTCTTGAGGTCAATCGCAGGGATAAGGAGCATTGGCGCTTGAGGCTTGGGGCTTCGGTTTTTTTGAAGGGATGAAGGCGCGAAATCGGGCGGTCTGAATGCTCTGGTTTTGACTCTGCCCTAGCAGGACGGGGGCCGCAAGCGCGGCACCGGGCTGGCTCAGGGGTTCCAGTTGACGAAGTTGGCGAGCAAGGTCAGACCGAGGGCCTGCGATTTTTCGGGATGGAACTGGAATGCCACCAGGTTCTCGCGCGCGACGGCGGCGGCGAAGCGCTGCGTGTACTCGCTGCTGCCGAGCACATGCGAGGGGTCGCGCGGCCGTGCGAAGTAGCTGTGTACGAAGTAGAACCAGCTCTCGTCCGGCACGCCTGCCCACACCGGGTGAGCGCGCTCCTGCTTGACGCGGTTCCAGCCCATGTGCGGCACTTTCAGGCGGTCGACACCTTCGCTGGGCGGGTCGGGGAAGCGCACCACCTCGCCTGGGAACAGGCCGAGTGCGGCGACACCGCCGTTCTCCTCCGAGAACTCCAGCATCACCTGCATGCCGAGGCAGATGCCCAGCATGGGCACCTTGCGGCTGGCTTCCAGCACCAGTTGCGAAAGCTCCAGCCGGGTCAGTTCCTTCATGCACTCGCGCACGCCGCCAACGCCGGGCAGCACCAGGCGGTCGCAGTCCAAAAGCTCTTCAGGGTCGTAGCTCACCACCACGCGCTGACCCGGTGCGACGCGCTCCAGCGCCTTGGCGAGCGAGTGCAGATTGCCCATGCCGTAGTCGATGACACCAATCTTTTTCATGCGAGTCGCAGGCCCTACAGAACGCCCTTGGTCGAGGGCGTGACGCCCAGCTGGCGCGGGTCAAGCTCCACCGCCGCGCGCAGCGCGCGGGCAAAGGCCTTGAATACCGTCTCGGCGACGTGATGGGCGTTGTCGCCCTTCAGGCTGTCGATGTGCAGCGTCACATTGGCGTGGTTGATGAAGCCCTGGAAGAACTCGTGGAACAGGTCCACGTCGAACGCGCCGATGTGGCTGCGGGGAAAGTTCACGTTCCATTCCAGACCCGGACGGCCGGAAATGTCGAGCACCACCCGCGACAGCGCCTCGTCCAGCGGCACATAGGCATGGGCGTAGCGGCGTATGCCCTTCTTGTCGCCGATGGCGATGGCGAAGGCCTGGCCCAGGGTGATGCCGATGTCTTCCACCGTGTGATGGGCGTCGATGTGCAGATCGCCCACCGCCTCGATGTCGAGGTCGATCAGCCCGTGGCGGGCGATCTGGTCGAGCATGTGATCGAGAAACGGCACGCCGGTGACGAAGCGCGAGGCACCCGTACCGTCGAGATTGATGGAGAGCTTGATCTGGGTCTCGCGCGTGTTGCGCTCGACGCTGGCAGTGCGGGCGGTCATTGAAACCAATGCTGGCTATGGGGTTAAAGCGCGCGAAGGATACACCCGCTGCGGCCCTTTCAAAACCGGGGCTTACAGCCTGCCGTGGCGCAGTGCGTGCAGATGCAGCAGGCGCGCACCGCTCATGCCCACGAGCACGGCCACCACGACTGCCGGCAGCAAGGCCAGCCAGCCGAGTGGCGGCATGGCCGCCGCCAGCACCAGGAAGAACGCGGCAAAGCCCATCAGGCCACTGATGAACCCCCGCAGCACCCGCAGCAGCGGGTCGCGGCCGGCCATGGCCAGCGTGAACGAGGGGATCACGGTGGCCGCCACCGGCGCACCCGCCAGCACGCCGGTGAAGTCCGGTCCGATGAAGCTGGCGACGGTGGTGAGCAGCAGCACCAGGCCCACGGCGGCGAGCATGCGCGCGAGCAGCTCCTGCGGCGGCAGGCGCACGGCCTCTGGCGGGGTGCTGGGCCTGGGCAGCACGCGGGTGGCGACGAGCAGCAGGGTTGGTATCACCAAGAGGCCCAGCCAGGTCTGCTGGTCGAGGCCGGAGTAATGCAGCGCAGCGGCCATGGCGAGATAGCTGACCCAGCCGATGCCCAGCGCCCCCCACCAGCGAAAGCGGCGGCTCGCAAAGCCGAACACCAGCAGGTAGACCATCGTCGCCCATACGCCAATCGGCGCGGTGAGTGCGGCGCGCAGGGCAGTGGCCTGGCCGTCGGCCATCCACAGCACCAGCACCACCGGTGCGCCCACCAGCGGCAGCCCGCCGAGCAGGCCGGAGATGGCCGGCCCCCAGCGCTTGCCGGCGAGGCTGGCCAGCCCGATGAGCAGCGGCGACACGAACAGCTTGGTGGCGATGGCGGCGCTGAACATGGAGATGAGGGGCGGCTTGGGAGCGCGCGATGGTAGGCGATTGCAGCGTGACTTATGTGGCAGCGCGCGCCACCATCGGCCATCTCACCAAGGGAGTTCGCCATGCGTCTTCGTCTCGTCGGCCTGCTGGCGCTGGCCGCGCTCAGTGCCTGCACCCAGGAAACCCAGAACCAGATCGGCCGATCGATCCAGAACTGGACCGGCACCGACGGCACGCTCGAAATCTATGCCGGCGAAAAACTGGTGCGCCGCTTCATCCACATCGACAAGCTCTCCACCGCCTACGGCACCGAGAGCAGCGATGCGCGCCCCTACCGCTTTGGCTATGGCGTGCTCGATGCCAACCTCGATGGCGCCAAGAGCGACGGCGAGAAGCGGGTGTATTTCGAGTTCAGCGACTACGCCAGCAATTACGTGTTTTTCGACACCCCCTGATGGCTGCCAGCCATCCCCTCAATGCCCTGGTGACGGGCGCGAGCCAGGGGCTGGGTCTGGCCTTCGTGCAGGCGCTGCTGGCACTGCCGCATTGCAATCTGGTCTACGCCGCCTGCCGCACGCCCAATACCGCAACGGCACTGGCCGGGCTGGCGAGCGTGCATCCGAAACGCCTGCGTGTGCTGGCGCTGGACGTGACCCGCGAAGCGGATTTCGTGACGGCGGCCGACACCGTGCGGCGCGAAACCGACCGTCTGCATCTGGTGCTCAACGTCGCCGGGCTGCTGCACGATGCAGCCAGCCACCTCAAGCCGGAGCGACGTCTGGAAGACTTCAATGCAGCGGCATTGATGGCCAGCATCGCGGTCAACACGCTCGGCCCCGCGCTCGCCGCCAAGCACTTCATCAAGCTGCTCACGCACGAGCAGCGCGCGGTGTTCGCCAGCCTGTCGGCACGGGTCGGCTCGATCGGCGACAACCGCATCGGTGGCTGGTACAGCTATCGCGCAGCGAAGGCGGCACAGAACCAGTTCACCCGCACCTTTGCCATCGAGGCCGCGCGCCGCGCACCGAACCTGATCGTCGCGGCCCTGCATCCGGGCACGGTGGCGACTGAGCTGTCGAAGCCCTTCAGCGCCAATGTCGCCGAGGGCAAGCTGTTCAGCACCGCCCAGTCGGTGGCCTATCTGCTGGCGGTGATCGACGGCCTGAGCGCCGCCGACAGCGGCAGCTTCCGCGCCTGGGATGGCAGCCACATTCCCTGGTGATGCGGCTCAGTCGAACTGGCGTGTGCCGAGTTCGCGCGCCGGCGCGGTGGCATCGCTGGCCTTGATGCCGAGCGTCGAGATCGTGAACAGGGTCGTGCCGCTGGCATCCTGCACGAACACGCTGCGGCGCGGGTCCGAGGCATACACCGAGTTGTAGCAGGCGGGCGGTGCGCTGGCCACCACACCGCCGGAGCCACCGCAGTAGGTGCGGGTATCGGCAAAACCCTGGTGATCGACACGGCCCAGCTCCGTCAGCGGCGCGGTGGCCGTGGGGTCGACCCGCACCGCGAGAAAGCCGGAGAAGCTCTGGCTGGATTGATCGCTATAGCTCTGCAAGGGCAGCGACAGGGTGCCGGGTGCTGACGTATCGCTGCGATCGGGGAAGTAGGTGAAGGCGTGCGGGTCATACTCGGCCGCGCTGTAGCTGTAGCCACTGCCGCCCACCGCTGGCGAGAGGCTGGAGACCAGCCGCACATTGGCGAGGTCGCGCACGTCGAACAGCTGGATGGCGAGCTGGCCATTGAGCTGCTGCTCGTCACCGGCACGGCCGACGGTGAGCAGATAGTCGCTGCCCACCGGTTCGAGATAGCTGGAGAAGCCGGGAATCTTGAGGATGGACTTCAAGGCCGGGGCTGCGGGGTTGCTGAGATCGAAGGCGAACAGCGGATCGACCTGGCGGAACGTCACCAGATAACCGCGTGCGCCGTCGAAGCGGGTGCCGCGCAGCGATTCGCCCGCTGCCAGGTCGCGCACCGCGCCGGTCTGGGTCATGTCGCCGGCGGCATTGGCCTTGAACACGGTGAGGTGGGTGTAGCGGTTGCTGCTGTTGCTGCTGGCATCGCTGCGGAACTCGTTGCTGGCGACGCGCAGATGGCCCTGGTATTCCGACAGCGCGTAGCGGCCGGGGATGTGGCCATCGACCTTCGCCAGGCCCTGGTAGGCGGCTGCGGCAGTGGCCGAGAGTGCCAGCCGGTACACCACCGTCTCCTCGCTCTGGTTGGGGGCAAAAAACCAGCCGCCGCTGGTCTGCGCCAGATACAGGTTCTGCGCCGAGGCGTAGACGAGGAAGGCATTGTTGACCAGGCCACTCACCACGCGCGCCGAGCCATCGGTGTTGAAGCTCTCGACCAGGGCGAGGCCGGTGGCGGTGGTGACGGTGGGGTGCAGCAGGCTGTCGCAGGCCATGCTGCGGCTGGTCTCGCCCGCCGCCGTGCGGGTGGACAGCACCGGCAGGAAGCTCGCCGCACCCTGCTGTTGCACGCGGCTGCCGATCTCGCTGCGGATCTCGGCCTTGATGCGGCTGGCCGTGTTGCTGTCGTTGTTGCTCTGCGCCTTCTCGTAGTCATCGCGCTTTTTTTGCAGGGCATCGTTGCTGTCGTAGACCCACGCCGGAACCGGCAGGTCGAAGCGCGAGACGCGATGCACCCTTGCGCCGATGCGCCTGGCCTCCAGCCCGTAGCCGCTGACGCTCAGGCGCGACAGCTCCACCGGCGCATCGGGGTTGGCGAGGTCGAACAGCAGGCTCACCGCCGCACTGCTGTTGCTGTACTGCGTGGCCAGCACCACCAGCTTGCGGCCGGCTTCATCGAGGAAGAAATCCTGCGCATAGAAACCCTCGCCGACGCTGCCCAGCGGCACGCGGCTGATGGCGGTGCTGCCCATGCCGCTGGCCGGGTAGGCCTTCATCACCAGCAGCTCCTGGTCGCGCAGGATGTAGAAGCGCCCACTGCTGTCGGCCTTGACCAGATCGGCCTCGTCGACACCGGCCTCCTGCACATTGGTTTCGGAGACACGGCTTGGTGTGGCACCGCCGGCAGAAGGTGCTGGCGTCGGCGTGGCGGCAATGGGCGCATCCACCGCGTAATAGCGCGGCGACAGGTACTGCTCGGTCAGCGCATCGGCGGTGTAGCTGATGAAGTCGCTGCAATCGGCGCGGAAGGCCTTGGGCTGCAACTGCGTGTCGGGGGTTTTCACCTTGCCCGACAGCGTCGGCGGCGCGATGGCATTGCCACCACCACCACCACAGGCGGCCAGCTGGGCGAGGCCGGCGGCGAGCGCCAGGCTCGATGCAAGACGGCGTGCGATGCGCATGGGTTTGTCCTCGACAGGTTGTTCGGCGCGAGCTGCTGTCGCGCGCGGCTCCTCGCAATTTGCTCGCAGTGCGGAAACTCGTCAATCGACGCCGCCATGAGCGGTTCATATCTATAAACTGCGCGTCCCTGATTGCGCCTTCCCGGCGCACCCCGAAGCCCGGAGTTTTTATGCAGATCGGCCCCCGCACCGTTGTCCAGTTCCACTACACCCTCACCGACGACGCCGGTACGGTCATCGACAGCTCGCGCGGCGACGAGCCACTGGCCTATCTGCACGGCGAGGGCCAGATCGTGCCCGGCCTCGAAAAGGTGATGGCCGGCAAGGTCAAGGGCGATGCCTTCAAGGTCGATGTCTCGCCGGAAGAGGGCTACGGCCAGCGCGTCGAGGCGCTGCTGCAAACCGCGCCGCGCAGCATGTTCCCGCCCGACATGGAGCCGGCTGTCGGCATGCAGTTCCAGGCCGAGAGCAACATGGGCCCGGTGATGGTGACGGTGATGGCGGTCGAGGGTGACATGGTCACGCTCGACGGCAACCACGCCCTTGCCGGCCAGGCGCTGCACTTCGATGTCGAGGTGATGGCCGTGCGCGATGCCACCATCGAGGAAATGCAGCACGGCCACGCCCATGGCGCGGGTGGCCATCATCATTGAGTGCTGTTGCACGCCGCGCGGGAACGCGCGGCGTGCCGGCAAGGTCATTGCCTGACATTTCTACCCATCTGCGGAGTGGCCCCATGAAATCCGGTCTCGTTTTGCGCCTTGCAACAGCCGCCCTGTTTGGCCTGGCGGCCAATGTCCATGCCGTGCAGCCCATGCCGACGGCACTCGGCGACGCCATTGCCTCGCCCGCCCGCACCGAGGCCTTCCGGGCCCGCGACCCGTACCGCCACCCGCAGGAGACGCTGGCTTTCTTCGATGTGCAGCCGTCGATGACGGTGGTGGAGATCTGGCCGGGTGGTGGCTGGTACACCGAAATCCTCGCGCCGTATCTGAAGGACAAGGGCCAGTACATCGCTGCCGGGTTTGCGCTCAATGAAAAGTCGCCCGCCTACCAGGGCAAGTCGCTGATCAGCTTCATCGAGAAGTTGCGTGCCGACCCCGCCCGTTTCGGCAAGGTGGGCCTGAGCACGCTGGGCGCGCCGGACCAGTGGGACATTGCCCCGGCCGGCAGCGCCGACCGTGTGCTGACCTTCCGCAACGTCCACAACTGGATGGATGCCGACATCGCTCCGCAGGTCTTCGCCGCCATGTTCAAGGCGCTGAAAAAGGGCGGCGTGCTGGGTGTGGTCGAGCACCGGGCCATTGAGGGCACCAGCATCGAGAAAATGAAGGAATCCGGCTATGTCAGCGAAACTGAGGTGAAGCGCCTGGCGCTGGAGGCGGGTTTCAAGTTCGAGTCGGCCAGCGAGATCAACGCCAATCCGAAAGACACCAAGGACTACGCCAAGGGCGTATGGACCCTGCCGCCGCGTCTGGCTGAAGGCGACAAGGACAAGGACAAATATCTCGCCATCGGCGAGAGCGACCGCATGACGCTGCGCTTCGTCAAACCCTGAGCTTCAATCCGGCTTGAACGGCACCGGGATGCTGCCGAAGCGCGCATCCCAGTCGTCGCGCTGGGCGATCAGCCGCGTGTCCTGCCACAGCACCACGCCATCGCTGCCCAGCGTGCGGCCAACCTTGCTCTTGGCGAGATCGACCGTGGACCAGATGCGCAGCACACCCGTCATCAGTTCGGCATGGCCGTTGCGGTCGCGCCTGAGGCCGGGCGTGGCGCGGTGCAGGCGCGGCGCGTAGCGGGCGGCATCGTCGGGGCGGAAGTCGGCTTCCATCAGGCGGTCGTTGAAGAACTCCAGCACCAGCGTGCCTTCGCAGTCGAGGTGGCGGTAGCCCTCCACCGTGAAGGTGGTGATGCGGCGCGGCGGGTAGCGCTCGCTGTGCGGCCGTTCCAGCGTGCGGCGCTGCACCTTGAGGCCGGCGGCCTCCAGCGGCGTGGCGACGGCGGCCTCGCTGTCGTAGCTGCGGAACACCTCGGCCAGCAGCAGGCGCGGTTCCTCGATCTGCCGGAACAGCGCCGTCTCCGGATGCGCCGGCGGCGGGCTCTGCGAACGCATGAACCACCAGCTTGCCACCGCACCCGCCAGCACGATGCCGGCTGCCAGCAGCAACAGCGGCGTCGGTGGCAGTTTGCCGCGCGGCGCGGCGCGGACTTCGTCGTGATCTGGTTCGCTCATGGGCAAAGTATGCAGCGCATTCAGTGGCACTTCATGGCCCGCAGGCAAAGTGCTTGAGCCTGCTGCGGCAAGCGCCCAGGCCGGCAATCCCAACTATGGAGAGACCAATGGATACGAACAGCAACACAGTGAGCCAGAAAGTGGATGACGTGCTCGGCAGCGGCACCGCCGACAAGCTCGTTGGCTCGGTGAAATCGGGTGTGGGCACCGCCAAGGCCACCGTTGGCAAATGGTTGGGCAACGATGAGATGCGCGCCGATGGCCACCGCGAACACGCCGAAGGCGAAGTGCAGCACGCCAGCGGCGAAGCCAAGGGCATGGTCGCCAAGGCCGTTGATGCCGTCGAGGGTGCCGCGGAGACCCTGCGCGAGAAAGCCGAGGATGTGCGCGAGCAAGCCGGCGTGATCTTCGACCAGGCGAAGGCCAAGGCGATGGAGCTGGCTGAAGAAGCCAAGCAGAAGTTCTCCGACGTCAAGGAAGAAGCCAAGGGTGCGAGCGACGAGGCCAAGAAACGCCTCTGATGCCGCCCCTGCAAAAAGCCCCGCAATGCGGGGCTTTTTGTTGGCTCAATCTTCCGGCTCGTAGCCGAGGTTGGGTGCCAGCCACCGCTCCGCTTCCTGCAAGGTCCAGCCCTTGCGCCGTGCGTAGTCGGCGGTCTGCTCCTTGTTGATGCGGCCCAGCACGAAATACTGCGACTGCGGGTGCGCGTAGTACCAGCCGCTGACGCTTGCCCCCGGCCACATCGCCATGCTCTCGGTGAGGGTGATGCCGGTGTTCTTTTCGGCATCGAGCAAGTCCCACAGCGTGAGCTTTTCGGTGTGCTCCGGGCAAGCCGGATAGCCGGGTGCGGGGCGGATGCCGGCGTATTTCTCGTTGACGAGGTCCTCAACGCTCAGGCGCTCGTCGGAGGCATGGCCCCAGAACTCCTTGCGCACCCTTTGATGGAGACGCTCGGCAAAAGCCTCGGCCAGACGATCCGCCAGTGATTCGAGCAGGATGGCGTTGTAGTCGTCGTTGTTCTTCTT
>JAZKFO010000079.1:0-62894 GCA_040386395.1 Pseudomonadota bacterium
GTCCAGATCGTCGCCCAGGTCGAACTGCTTCGCCGCCACGCCCTTGCGCAGGCAGGCCGCGATCACCTCCTGGCTGCTGGCCTCGAAGGCGCGCTGGGTGGCGAAGATGCCCGCCGTCTCCGGTGTGTCCGGGATCAGCCAGTAGCCTGCCACGCCCTTTTGCAGGCGCGGGTCGGCAAACAGCCGCAGCAGGCCCTGGAACATCAGCACCATGCCGGTCGCACCATCCTTCGATGTGCGCATGGGATCGAACACATCCTCGTTGAAGATGCTGTGCAGGTGCTTGAGACAGTCGAGGTAGAGCGCCTCCTTGCCGTCGAAATGCCAGTAGAGCGCACCCTTGCTCAGGCCTGCGCGCTTGGCGATGTCACCGATGGAGACGCCCTCGTAGCCATAGCGGCCGAACAGCTCGAAGGCTTCAAAGCGCAGGGCGCTGAGCGTGTCTTCCTGCAGATGGGCGGGTTTGCGGGGCATGGGAATAGAAGTACGCTTGCGGGCCTTGATGCAGCCAATGCCACATCTGATGTCCGACCCGACAGCAAGCACCGATTATCGCAGCACGCTCCGTGCCGCCGCCAACGAGCTGGCACGCGCCAAGCGGGTGCTGGTCATCACCGGCGCCGGCATCTCGGCCGATAGCGGCCTGCCGGTGTATCGCGGCGAAGGCGGGCTGTATGACGGCAGCGAGACGGACGATGGCGTGTGCATCGAAGAGGCGCTGTCGGTCGCCATGCTGCGTCGCAGGCCGGAGGTCACCTGGCGGCATCTGTTGCAGATCGCGCAGGCCTGCGAGGGCAAAGCGCCCAATGCCGGTCATCACGCGCTGGCGGCGATGGAGCGGCACTTTCCGCACTTCAACCTGCTGACCCAGAACGTCGATGGCCTGCACCACGCGGCAGGCTCGAAGAAGCTGATCGAGATTCACGGCGACCTGCGCGAGCTGTTCTGCGAGACCTGCGGCTACAACACCCCCACGCCCGCGCCCTCGGCACTCGATGGCCCACCGGCCTGCCCGTGTTGTGCTGCGACCCTGCGCCCCAGCATCGTGCTGTTCGGCGAGGCACTGCCCAAGAAGGCGGTGGCGGACTACGAAGCCGTGTTCGAGCAGGGCGTGGATTTCGTCATGATCGTCGGCACCAGTGCCGGCTTTCCCTACATCGCCGGCCCCGTGGCACAGGCCGCAAGGGCAGGGTTGCCAACGCTGGAGATCAACCCCGCGCGCAGCGAGGTGAGCTACCTGGTGCGGCACCGGCTGCCGATGCGAGCCGCCGAGGCGCTGCCTGCGCTGTGGGCGCTGATTGAGCCGCAGCGTTGTCCCGCGCCGCTGCCGGCGTTCTAAATTGCTGTCATTCCCGCGAAAGCGGGAATCCAGGTGGCGCGAAGCGCCATGCCCTTCACCAGCAATAGCCCGCTGGATTCCCGCCTTCGCGGGAATGACAAGAAAAAACTTAACCCCGTTTGGCGCGATGCTCCGTTTAAGCAGTGGCAAGCCGCACCAGCCCACGCCTCGGAGACCTTCCATGCAAGCCCTTCGCCTCACCGCCTTCGCCATCGCAGCGCTCACCTTCAGCGCCTGCTCGACCACCTCGACGCCGACCACCCAGGCAGAGGTGATCCAGCCCGTCGCGCCGTCTGCGCCGCCGCCGCCGCCCAGCGAGCCCAGGGTGACGCAGGAGGTGCTGGCAATGGACCAGGTAATGGCCGCCGGTGCGGCCTCGGTGCAGAAGGCCGAGCGCCGTGCCGAGGATGCGCGGCTGGTACGCCCTGCCGCCAAGATGATGGCGGCACCCTCGGTCGGCTTTGCCTACCAGCCGATGTCGCAGATGCAGCCGCAAGACCGCGAGAACTACGCCAACGTCGCCGATAACCCGGTGCTGCGCGCCGCCGAAACCCCGGTCTCCACTTTCAGCATCGACGTCGATACCGGCAGCTACAGCAATGTGCGGCGCTTCCTCAATCAGGGCCAGTTGCCGCCAACGGATGCGGTGCGCGTCGAAGAACTCATCAACTATTTCACGCTGAAAGATGCGCCCGCGAAGTCGCTCGACACGCCCTTCGCCGTGCATACCGAAGTGGCCACCACGCCCTGGAATGCGAAGACCAAGCTGCTGCGCGTCGGTATCAAGGGCTATGCGCCCACCGGCCCCACGCCGCCGTCCAACCTGGTGTTTCTGGTCGACGTCTCCGGCTCGATGAACAGCCCCGACAAGCTGCCGCTGGTGCAGTCTTCGCTCAAGCTGCTGACGCGCCAGCTCACCGCGAAAGACCGCATCAGCCTCGTCACCTATGCCGGTGCGACGGCGGTGGTGCTCGAACCAACAGCGGGCGACCAGCGCGCGACCATCGAACAGGCCATCGACCGCCTCACTTCCGGCGGCGGCACGGCGGGCGGTGCGGGCATCCAGATGGCCTATCAGCAGGCGGAGAAGGGCTTCATCAAGGGCGGCAACAACCGCATCCTGCTGGCGACCGATGGCGACTTCAATGTCGGTGTGACGCGCTTCGAGACGCTGACCGACCTGGTGAAGGAGAAGCGCAAGAGCGGCATCGCGCTGACCACGCTCGGCTTCGGCACCGGCAACTACAACGAACACCTGATGGAGCAGCTGGCCGATGTCGGCGACGGCAACTACAGCTACATCGACAGCCTGCAAGAGGCGCAGAAAGTGCTCGTCGCGCAGAAGAGCGCCACGCTGCTGACGATCGCCCGCGACGTGAAGATCCAGGTCGAGTTCAACCCGGCAGTGGTCGTCGAATACCGCCTCATCGGCTACGAAAACCGCGCGCTGAAGCGCGAGGACTTCAGCAACGACCAGGTCGATGCGGGCGACATCGGTGCGGGGCACTCCGTCACCGCGCTGTATGAGGTGGCTTATGCGGGCGAGGGCGGCGAGCGCGTTGATCCGCTGCGCTACAGCACCGAGCCGAAGGCCGTCGCCAAATCCAGCGAGATGGCGTTCGTGCGCCTGCGCTACAAGCGGCCGGAACAGGACACCAGCCGCCTCATCGAACAGCCGGTGCGTGCCGCCAGCAGCGTCGCTTTCTCGCAGGCCAGCGATGCCCTGCGCCTGACCGCCGCCGTCGCGGCCTTCGGCCAGAAGCTCAAGGGTGGCACCTATACCGGCGAGTTCAGCTACGAGCAGATTGCGGCGCTGGCAAAGTCGGCCCGCGCGGCTGATGACAGCGAATCAGTGGGCGAGTTCGTGAAGCTGGTGGGTCTGGCGCAGGGCCTGTCGGCCAGCACGCGGGTGACGGTGAGCGTGTCGGAGTAGGCCAGGTATGGATGGCGGCCTTGGCGCGCTGGGAGCACTCGCTCATCATCGCGGCATGGCTGCTGACCTTCCTGACCCCACCGACGAGACGCTGATGCTGCGCTACGCCGCTGGCGAGGCGGCCGCCTTCGCACCGCTCTATGCCCGCCACAAGGATGGCGTCTGGCGCTATCTGCTGCGCGGCAGTCGCAACGAGGCCAGCACCGCCGAGCTGTTTCAAGACGTTTGGGCCAGCGTGGTGAAGAGTCGCGCGGCGTACCAACCGACGGCGCGCTTCGCCACCTGGCTGTATCGGCTCGCGCACAACCGTCTGGTTGACCACTGGCGCGCCGCGAGGCCGCACGAGGAGTTGGACGAGGCCGCGCAGGAGTTGGCAGGCCTGGAGCATGAAACACCGAGCGCAAGGGCGGTGCAGTCCGAACAGGGGGCGCGCCTGCTCAGTGCGCTGGCCGCACTCGCCCCCGAACAGCGCGAAGCCTTTCTGCTGCAAGCCGAAGGCGGCCTGTCGCTGGAAGACATTGCCACGACCCAGGGCGTGGGCCGCGAGACGGTGAAGAGCCGCCTGCGCTATGCGCTGGTGAAACTGAGAAAGGAGCTTGCCGATGTCTGGCCCTGAGTCGCTGAAGCCTGACGATCGCCTGCTGGAAGAGTTTCTGGCAGGCGAGGGTGCCGTGCGTGCTGCCTACCACGAGACGGCCTTGGTACAGCCGCCGCCGGCGCTGGATGCAGCCATCCTGGAGCTGGCGGCAAGCGCCAAAGCCCCCGTGATGATGCGGCGTGCGGCGCGACCCCGCTGGCAGCTGCCAATGGCGACGGCGGCGGTGCTGATGCTCAGCCTCGGCGTGCTCTTGCAGGTGCAGCGCGACCCGGCCGTGCAGCAGCAGCTCATGGCATCGCCAGATCAGGCTACCCCTGCCGCCAGCGCGCCTGCTGAGGTCGTGGCAGATGCAGCACTGCCTCCAGTGTTGGCCGTCACGAAGCCTGCACTTGACGAGGCCGCTGTGGAAAAGAAGCAGACTGCTGTCGCTGCTGCCAGCCCCAAGCCAGCGAGGCCTGCTGAAAAGCGCGCCCCCGCATCGCCCCCACCGCCGCCGGTGATGGCTGAGGTGCTGCCTGCCGCTGTACCAGCACCACCGCAGCCAGCCGCAACGGCCGATGCACCGGTTGCGGAGGAGGAGTCCCTTGAGCGTGCAGCGGTGCTGGGCGCGATGGCGCAGGAGTCGATGCAGCGTCGCGAACGTTCGGCCGCATCGGTCGCCAAGGCGCAGGCCAATCGCAGCATGGCCCCTGCCGCCGCCTTCGCCGCGTCAGCCGAACCCATGCCACAGGCAATGGCCGATGCGCAGTCTTCGTCGCTATTGGCAGCATGCCCAGCGCTGCAAGCGGGCCAGCTGCCTGCCATCGCATCTGAAACGGCCGCCATCACGGTCGCCAGGCTGCTGTTGGTTCAGCGATTCGGCGCTGAAGTGATCGCCTCTTACGAACCCCTCCAGGCCGAGCGAAGCGGCGCGCACTGGTTGGTTAAAGGCTCACTGCCCTCAGGCAGTGCAGGCAGCGCACCTGAAATTGCGCTCTGTGCCACCTCCGGCAAGGCGCTGCGAATCCAGCAACCTCTCAAAGCGGAATAGCGCCGCCGCAGCCTGGTTCCGCGCAGCGGGCCCGGGGGGCGCTCTCGGCTACGTCACTCAAAGCTGTCGAGGCAAGTCGTCTGGCTTGAAGTCCCGCCGCCGATGCACCACGCCTTGGATGTGAATGGCCGTGGGCGCTGCTGACGAACCGGGCGCGCAGCCGATCAGCTCATAAAGGATTCGATAGGAATACAGCGCCAGCTCACGGACGTTGTCCTCGCCAATTTCCGGCACCACTCTGCCGATGCGCGGAGCGGTCAGCAGCAGATCAACCTTCGCCATCAGGTCTTGCACCACGCGCTTGGCATAGTGACGCGAATCCTTGGCGATGTAGTCGTGAATCGCCCGCAAATCAGCGCGGGCAGGGTTCGACCAGACAATCACCATGCGGCGATTTCTTGCTTGAGCGCCTCGTGATTCAGCATGTCGCCGCGTGCAATGGCGGCGCGACTCAGGTGCAGTTTGTTGACGAGATGCAGGCGATACATCATCTCGTCCATGTCCACCGACTCGTCGAGATTTTGCAGGCAGGCCAGTGCTTCCTGCTTGAGCGTAGGTAGCTGAACATTCATTGGCGGCTCCAGAAACAGGGCGGATGCTGAACTTTAGACCTTTGCGCCGCGCCGTCTACTTCGCCGTAGGCAGCAGGTCCTTCAGCACGCGCCAGCCGCCATCCACCGACACCACATCGCTGTAGCCCATCTTCTGCAAGGCATCGGCGGCGAGTGCGGAGCGAAAGCCGCCGCCGCAGTAGAGATAAAGCGGCGTGGACTTGTCCGGCACGGCCGCTTCGATGTCGCGCTCGATCACGCCCTTGCCCATCCAGGTTGCACCGGCGATGTGGCCGGCGGCGAACTCGCTTTCCTCGCGGGTGTCGATCAGCTTGATGGCAGGGTTGGCCTTGAGCAGGGCAGGCAGCTCGGCGGACTGGATCTCCTTGATGCGCGACTTCGCATCGTTGACCAGAGCGTTGAATCCGGGATTGTGTGCGGCCATCTCAATTTCTCCGTGCGTTTTTGCGGGCTTGCTTGTTAAAGTGATTTTAGCGAGCTGAGCGCAAACCAAAAAAACAAAGAAATGAGCAAGTCGAGGAAGAGCATTTTCATCACGGGTGCGGCCGCCGGCATTGGCCGCGCCACCGCCTTGCGCTTTGCTGCCGCCGGCTGGCGGGTGGGCCTGTACGACATTGATCTGATGGGCGTGAAGGCACTGGCGAGCGAGATCGGCCCGCAGGCGGTGGCCGGCAAGCTGGATGTGACCAATGCCGCCGGCTTTGCCAAGGCGCTGGCTGATTTTTCCGAGCCACCGGGTGATCGTCTTGATGTGCTGTTCAACAATGCCGGCGTGCTGTCGACGGGTGATTTCGAGACCATGCCGCTGGCACGCTGCCATGCGCTGATCGACATCAATGCCAAGGGCGTGGTCAATGGCTGCCATGCGGCCTTGCCTTATCTCAGGGCCGCGAAGGGGCGCGTCATCAACATGGCCTCGGCCTCGGCCATCTACGGCGCACCGGCTTTCGCGGTGTATTCGGCCAGCAAGTTCTTCGTGCGGGGCCTGACCGAGGCGCTCAACATCGAGTGGGCGCGCCAGGGGGTCTACGTCTGCGATGTGATGCCACTGTTCGTCGATACGCCGATGGTGCAGGGCGTGGCCGACAAGCCGCAGAGCATCAAGAACCTGGGTGTGCGGCTCACGGCTGAAGACATCGCCGCGCTGGTGTATCGGGCCGCCACGCAGGCCACCTGGCGCAGCCCCGTGCATTGGGTTCCCGGTGGGCAGACCAAGGCAATGGCCCTCGCGCAGAGGCTGCTGCCGCAGACGCTTTACCGGGCCTCCACAAAACATCTCTCCGGGTACTGAAACCACATGGGCCAGCCTCTCGTCCTCATTCACGGCATGTGGTGCAACACGCTGCACCTGGCCCGGCTCGATGAACTGCTCAGTGCCCGCACCTACGATTGCCATCGGCCCTCGCTACCGCAGCACGAGCCGGTGGCGGGGCAGGCCGATGCCGTCGCAGCGCTGTCGCTCAACGAGTACGTGCAGCACATCAAGCGCTATATCGAGGCGCAGCACTTCACCCAGCCGCCGGTGTTGCTCGGACACTCGATGGGCGGCCTGGTCGCGCAGCGCCTGGCGGCGGAAATACCCACCGCCGCGCTCGTGCTGCTCACGCCGGCCTCACCCGCAGGCATCAATGCGGTGGTGCCGAGGGTGATCCGCTGGAGCCTGCCGCTGCTGCTGCGCCTCGGCTTCTGGAAACGCGCGCATCAACTCACGCCCGAACGTGCCCGACGCTACGCGGTCAATGGCTTGCACATCACGCATCAGGAGAAACTCATCGCCAGTCTCGTCCACGAATCCGGCCGTGCCCTCAGCGAGATCGCTTTCTGGTGGGCTGATCGCGCGCACGCCACGCGCGTGGATGCCGCCCAGGTGAGATGCCCCGTGTATGTGGTGAGCGCGGGCCAGGACTGGCTCACGCCAACCGGCGTGGTCAGGAAGGTCGCCGCCCGCTATGCCAACGCCACCTATCGCCACTGGCCAGAGCGCAGCCACTGGGTGATCGACGATCTCGATACCGAAGACATGGTGCGCGAGATCGACGGCTGGCTCAGGCCCATCCTGCAACGCCTGAATCGCACACCCGCTGTATTGCCGAGGGTTTCGCGTGCTTCGTAAATCTCTGCTGTTCGCCAGCCTGCTGGGGCTTTCCACGGCGGCCGCGGCGCAATCCGGCGCGGACAAGCTCGACCAGGCGCTGAAGACCACCATCGACGCCAACCGCGCCAGTGCGGCCAGCCAGCAGCGCATCGACGGCATCGACGACTCCGCCCGCTCGATGCTCGAACGCTACCGCGCCGCCACCTGGCAGGCGCAGCAGCTCAACGTCTACGCCAAGCAGCTCGAACAGCTCTTGGGCGCGCAGGAGGCCGAGAAGGTCTCGCTGCGCCAGCAGCTGGTGGACATCGAACGCACCGAGCGCGAGCTGACGCCGCTGATGCTGCGCATGCTCGATTCGATCGACAAGTTCGTCACGCTGGATCTGCCGTTTTTGAAGCAGGAGCGGCGCGAGCGGGTGGAGAACCTCAAGCGCCTGATGTCCGACCCCGAAGCCGCCAGTGCGGAACGCTACCGGCGCCTGCTGGAGGCCTACCAGATCGAGATCGACTACGGCCGCTCGCTGGGTGTGGAGCGGGCGCAGATCGGCAGCGATGGCAGCGCGCGTGAAGTGGACGTGCTGCGCATCGGCCGCGCCTCGCTGTTCTATCTCACCCTCGACGGCGAAGAGGCCGGGCGCTGGGATGCGCTCGGCAAGCAGTGGGAACCACTCGACAAGGAATGGCGCGCGGGCATCAAGAAGGGCCTGAAGATCGCCCGTGAGATCAGCGCGCCGGACGTGCTGTATCTGCCCATGCCGGTGGTGGCTGCGGCCGGGGGTGGCAAGTGATGCGCCGCTGCGGGGCGCTGCTGCTGCTGGCGCTGGCGCCGCTGGCCCAGGCGCAGACCACGCCGGCCGGCCTCGATGCCCTGCTGAACCAGGTGCGCGAAAGCGCGCAGCAGACCAGCAAGATCAACCAGGAGCGCGAAGCACGCTTCAACAAGAACAAGTCCGAACAGGCCGTGCTGCTGGCCAGGGCCGAGGCCGAGCGGGCGGGCGTGGAGGCACGGGTGGCCGGCGTGAAGAGCCGCTTCGATGCCAACCAGCGCGATGTCGCCGCACTCAAGGCACAGCTCACCGCGCGCTCCGGCGACTTCGTGCAGGTGTATGCCGCCGCCCGCACGGCGGCCACCGACCTGCGCAGCGTGCTGGCCGACAGCTACATCAATGCCCAGTATCCGGCGCGGCTGGAGAAGCTCGATGCCATCGCCAAGAACCCGGCGCTGCCCAGCATCAACCAGCTCGAAGGCCTGTGGTTCATCCTGCAACAGGAGATGACCGAGCAGGGTCGCGCTGCCCGCTTCAAGGCCGAGGTGGTTGACCCGCTGGGTGCGAAGAGCACGGTGGAAGTCACCCGCGTCGGTGCTTTCACCGCCTTTGCCGGCCGCGACTATCTGGCGGTTCCAGAAGGCGGCGGCACCCTGCGCGCGCTGTCACGCCAGCCCTCCGGCTCCGACCGCTCGCTGGCCGAGGATTTCAATGAGGCCGGCAGCGGCCTGGCACCCATCCTCATCGACCCCACGCGCGGCGGCCTGCTGGCCCTGCAGGTGGAGCGGCCGACGCTGGAGGAGCGCATCCACCAGGGCGGCTGGCCGGGTTACGTCATCATCGTGGTCGGCCTGCTGGGCTTTCTCATTGCGGTGTATCAGCTGGTGTTTCTGCTGCGCACCGATGCGGCGGTGAAGCAGCAGCTCGCCAGCCCCCGCAATGCCCGCGACGACAATCCGCTGGGCCGCGTGCTGCAAGTGTTCAAGAACGATGTCGAGAAGCACGACCCCGAAGTGCTGGAGCTGCGCCTGTCCGAAGCGGTGCTGAAGGAAACCCCGGCCATCGAGCGCTTCCAGCAGTTCATCCGCCTCGTGATCGCTGCCGGC
The DNA here is from genome assembly GCA_040386395.1 of Pseudomonadota bacterium. Lineage (GTDB taxonomy): Bacteria > Pseudomonadota > Gammaproteobacteria > Nevskiales > Nevskiaceae > Stagnimonas. The sequence continues at coordinate 9,440 of JAZKFO010000079.1, forward strand.
CCCCTGCTGGGTCTGCTCGGCACCGTGGCGGGCATGATCGAGACCTTCCAGGTCATTACCGAGGCCGGTTCCAGCGACCCCAAGCTGATGGCCGGCGGCATCTCCAAGGCCATGATCGCGACGGTGCTGGGTCTGGGCATTGCCATCCCGCTGCTGTTCATCAACGCCATTCTCGCCTCGCGTTCGCGCGCCATCATCCAGGTGCTCGACGAGCAGTCGGCGGGCCTGCTGGCCGAGCGCATCGAGTCGCAGCAGCAAGGCAATGCCAATGCTTGAGGCACTCGCCACGCCTTTCACCGGCATCAACGAATTCGTTGATGCCGGCGGCTGGATCGTCTGGTGGATTCTCGCCACCGCCGTGACCCTGTGGACGCTCATCGCCGAGCGCGCCTGGTGGTTCTGGAAAGTGTTTCCCGCCGCCCGCGCCGCGGCGTCCCAGCGCTGGCAGATGCGCCCGGAGCGCAGCTCCTGGACCGCCCGCCGCATCCGCATGGCGATGATCGGTGAGCTCTCGGTGGCGATGAATGCGACGCTGCCGATGATGCGGGCGCTGATCCCCATCTGCCCGCTGCTGGGCCTGCTCGGCACCGTCGGCGGCATGCTGGAAGTGTTCGACGTCATGGCCATCAAGGGCCGCAGCGAGCCGCGCGCGATGGCCGATGGCGTCAGCCAGGCGATGATCGCCACGCTCTCCGGCCTGGCCGTCGCGCTCAGCGGCATGTATTCGGCGCATCACTACACCGCACGCGCCAGGCGCGAGACCGACGAGCTGCAATCGCTGCTCGCGCTGGAGGATGCCAAGTGAGATTCAGAAGGCATAACCCGCCCGTCGAGGAGACCGGCATCGACCTGGCACCGATGCTCGATTTCTTCCTCAATCTGCTGATCTTCTTCGTCATCAGCGCCGCCTTTGTCAGCGAGAGCGGCATCAAGGTCAACCGCCCTTCGGCCAAGACCGCCGTGAAGGAGGAAAAAGCCAGCATCTTCGTCGGCATCAGCGCCAACAACGAGGTGTTCGTCGACAAGCAGCGGGTCGACATCCGTGCCGTGCGCGGTCTGGTGGCCAAGATGCATGCGGCGCACCCGGATGCCGCCGTCATCATCCAGGCCGACAAGGATGCGCGCGCCGGCCTGATGGTGGAGGCGATGGATCAGGCGCGGCTGGCAGGGGTCTCCAACGTCTCGATCGCCGCCACGCCGGAGCGATAGATGCAGCTCGCCGCAGACCATCGGCGCTGGCTTTTCGCACCCGTACTGGGTGCGCTGGCGGTGCTGCTGCTGTTCGCGTTTCTGCACTGGGCCATCACCCCGCGCGAGATCGTGGCCTATGAAGAAGGCCCCAGCAACGAGGGCGTGCAGATCGTCAAGGTGCAGCCGCAGGTGGAGCAGCCCGTGCCGCCGCAGGAGTTGCCGCAGAACGCGCCGCCACCGCCGCCCGATGCACCGCCCTCGCTGGCACGCCCCGATCTCTCGGCGTCGTCCGCCCCGGCGCTCACCAATGTCGCCATCGACGCCGGCCCGGTGACGGTGAATGTCGGTGCGGTGACGGGAGCTGCCACCGGCATCGGCGGGCTGGGCAATCTGGGCAGTGGACTGGGCAGCGGCTTCGGCGGGTTTTCCGGTGGTGGTGGCGGCGGCGGTGGCGGCAAGGGCTTTGCCACCGGCAAGAGTTTCGAGGGCAAGGCTCTGGTGCCGCTCTCCACCGCGCGTCCGCAGATGCCGGAATGGGCCTGCAAACAGAACCTCAAGGGCTGGGTGGAAGTGGTGTTCACCGTCATGCCCAACGGCCGTGTGCAGGACGTGAAGATCGTCGATGCCAATCCGCGCGGCGTCTACGAGGCGGCGGCCATCGAGAGCGTCAGCAACTGGATCTACGCGCCCTACAAGAACGCCCGCGAAGTGAAGCAGCGGGTGCCGATGAATCCCGAAGACTGCGCGTTCAATTACCCCGGATGAGGTCCCTGCGCCTGACAGCGGGATGGGTGCTGGCGCTGCTGCTGGCTAGCGCCCAGGCCCAGCAGTACCGCAGCGAAACCCGCGAGATCGAAACCCCGCCCGCGCAGCAGGCGCAGGTCGACCTCGCCAGCCAGTTGCAGAACACCACCGACCCCTATGCCAAGGCCATGCTGCTGCGCGAACTGGCGGGCGCAGCGGTGAGCGCGAAGAAATACCCCGAAGCGAAGAAGTACCTGGAGCAGGCGCTGGCACTCAATGCGCTCTCCGGCCCCGCCGCCGTGCAGATGCGCGACAACCTCAAGGCGCTGGCAGCAGCCAGCGGCCCCAGCATCAAGCAGGGCAACTACAAGGCGCAGATTCCGCAGCTGGAAAAGCGCGCGAAGGAGGCCGGTGCGCCGCCCGAAATCTTCATCGCCCTCGGCGTCGGCTACATCGAGGCCAGTCGCTATGCCGATGCCATCCCCTGGTTGCAGAAGGGCATCGCGGCAGTGCCCAACCCAGACCCCACCTGGAAGCGCGCCCTGCTCGCCAGCCTGATCGCCGCCGGCCGTGAGGCCGAGGCGCTGCCGCTGTTGCAGGAGCAGGTGAAGCGCCAGCCGCAGCAGGGCGAGAACTGGCTGCAGCTGGCCGCCCTGGCACTGAAGGCCGGAGACAAGGAGCGCGCTGCGGCGGTGCTGGAACTCGCCGGCCGCCAGGGGCACCTCAAGACCGCCAACGAGCGCCTGCAACTGGTCACCCTCACCGCGCAGATCGGCGCACCGTTTGCGGCCGCCTCGCAGGCGCAGACCTGGCTGGAGCAGGGCCTGATCGCCAAGACGGCCGGCAACTGGGCCACGCTCGGCGCGCTGTGGTCGCGCGCCCGCGAGCCGGGCCTGGCCAGCACCGCACTCGAAGAGGCCAACCGCCTCGCCCCCGATGCACAAAGACTTTTACAGATCGGCCAGTTGCAGATGGACCGCGAGGACTACGCCCGCGCCGCCCTCAACCTGCAAAAGGGCATCCAGGCCGGTGCCAAGAGCGGTGTGGCCTGGATGACGCTGGCGATGGCGCACTACCAGCAGGCCGATGTCGATGCCGCTGCCCAGGCCTTCGAGCAGGCGGCGACGTATCCGCAATCTCGCAAGATGGCGCAGGACTGGCTGCGCTACCTCAGGAGCGGCGAGGCGCGCGAACAGGCGCTGGCGGCGATGGGCAGCCGCAAGCCCCGCGATGCCGGCACGGTCACGCTGGCCGACAAGTTCGCCGGCGCGCCAGTGCAGCTCGAAGGCGTGGCGGAACCGGCCTATGTGCCGCGCGATGCCGCGCAGACCGTGAGTGCGGCTGGCGGCAGCAGCGGCGCGCTGACGCCGATTGGCGCCGAGAAGGGTGGCTCGCCGGATGGCCGCATCCCGGCCTGGAGCGGCGGCATCACGCCCGGCAAGATTCCGGCTGGCTTCAGGAAGGGCGGGCGTCTGGTCGATCCATACCCCGGCGACAAGCCGCTGTTCACCATCAGTGCGGGCACGATGGCCCAGTACGCCGCCAATCTCTCGCCCGGCCACCGCGCCCTGTTCGCGAAATATTCCGACTACACCATGCCGGTGTTCCAGAGCCGCCGCAGCGTCGCCTACCCGCAGGCGATCTACGACGCCACCCAGGCCAATCTCGGCAAGGTGAAGCTCCTGGGGTCTGATGCGCTCTCCGGTGCGCGGCTGGGATTCCCTTTTGCCAAGCCGCAGAACGGCGTGGAAGTGATGTGGAACCACCGCACCCGCTACCGCGGCGATGCCACGCAGACGCAGTCCACCCAGGCCATCGTGCGGCCCAGTGGCGCGCCGCAGTACCTGAAGCAGACCGAGCGGGTCTACTACCGCTACGCCAATCTCAAGGACCCGGCGGATATGAGTGCGACCAATGTCTTGCTCTACTACCTCACCTGGTTCGGTGCGACGGCCAATGCCGTGGACTTCACCGCGCTCGTGCATGAGACCGCCAACTCCGAGCAGGACCAGCGTGCGGTGTGGGTGATCCCGCCCAAGATCCCGAAGATGTTCCGCATCCCGGCGGTGGGTTACGACCAGCCTTTTCCCGGCAGTGATGCGCTGCAATTCATCGACATGATCGACATGTACAACGGTGCCTTCGACCGCTATGTCTGGCGGCTGATCGGCAAGCGCGAGATGTATATCCCCTACAACGCCTACCGCATCAGCGATGGCAGCTGGAAGTACCCTCAGCTGCTCAAGTCCGGCCATTTCAACCAGGCCGCCACCCGCTACGAGCTGCATCGGGTGTGGGTGATCGAGGCCACCGAGCGCGGCGGCAAGCGCCATGCCTTTGGCAAGCGCAGCTTCTATGTCGATGAAGACAGTTGGAACGTGGTGCTGGTGGAGAACGAAGACCGAGACGGCCGACTCTGGCGGTTTCAGGAAGGCCATCTGGCGATGCTCTACGAGAACCAATCCGCCAACACCCTGCCGGTGATCAACTACGACCTCAAGGATGGCCGCTATTTCATCAACCGCCTGCTCGGCGAGGATGTGCCGGCCCGCGAGGTGGACGACATCAAGCAGAGCGAGTTTCTGCCGGCTTCGGTGCGACAACGCTATGCACGCTGAGAAGACATGACACTGATCGATTTCATCGGCAACGTCGCCGGCTTCTGCACCACCATCGCCTTCGTGCCGCAGGTGCTCAAGGTCTGGCGCACGCGCTCGACCCAGGATATTTCGGTCAGCATGTATGCCGTCTTCCTGCTCGGCCTGCTGCTGTGGCTGGCCTATGGCTGGATGCTGCGCGCCTGGCCCATCATCATCGCCAATACCTTCACCATCGTGCTCGCCGGCAGCGTGCTGGTGATGAAGCTCCGCTACGATTCCGCTCCCCCAAAAAGCAAGTGAGCGTCTCGATGCGTGCAGCCTGGCAAACCTGCTTGGTCCTGGCGGCAACGCTCGTCCTGGGTGCCTGCGGCCTGATGGCCGAAAAGCCCCAGCCGCCGCCGCCGGTGGTGGTCGAAGCTCCCAAGCCGCCACCGCCGCGCATCGCCCTGGCATTGGGCGGTGGCGCGGCCCGTGGCTTCGCCCATATCGGCGTGCTCAAGGTGCTCGAAAGCCACGGGCTGAAAGTGGATGTGATTGTCGGCACCAGCGCCGGTTCGGTGGTGGGGGCACTGTCGGCGGCGGGTTACACCGGCTTCGACCTGCAACAGCAGGCCTTCGACCTGGACCGCGCCACCGTCGCCGACTGGACTTTGTTCGGCAAGGGCCTGATCCGGGGCGATGCCCTGCGCCAGTTCGTCAACATCGCCGTCGGCAACCGGCCCATCGAGCGGCTGCCGAAGAAGTTTGCCTGCGTCGCCGCCAACCTCAAGACCGGCGAAGCCATCCTGTTCGAGCGCGGTGAAACCGGGCAGGCGGTGCAGGCTTCGTCCGCCGTGCCGGGGGTGTTTGCCCCCACCGTCATCAGCGGTGTCGAGTACGTCGATGGTGGTCTGGTCAGCGTGGTGCCGATCCGCTATGCCAAGAAGCTCGGTGCGGATTTCATCATCGCTGTCGATGTCGCCGCACCGCCCGATCAGCGCGAGGCACAGGGCAAGCTCGACGTGGTGATGAAGACCTTCGGCATCATGGGCAAGACCATCCGCGAGGCCGAATACCCGCTGGCCGATGTGCTGATCGTGCCGGACATGAGCACGGTGAGTTCCTCCGATTTCGAGGGCAAGCACCGCGCGATCCTGGCCGGCGAGCGTGCCGCGCAGGCGGCGCTGCCGGAGCTGACGAGAAAGCTCCTGCTGCGGGGTGTGGAGCTGGGTCGCTGACGTTGTCTTTCGAAATTACCAACGAGCCAAATTGTGCAGCAATGGGAGTGCCCGCTGCGATGCGGCCGAGGTTTCAATCCGCGCCCGGCGATTAAGCCGGGCGAGATGCGCAGGCATGGTCAGGCAGCCTTGCTGGTAATGACGAAATCTTCCTCCTCAAACATCTCGGCGGCGAGTGCAAACAAGGCTTGCAAATCCTGCTTCACCAATTGCGGGTACTGCGAAAGCACGCGGTCTTCTGACCAGCCGTTGGCGAACAGACCCATCAAAAAATCCACGCTCAGGCGTGTGCCTTTAATCCGGGGCTTGCCAAAGCAGGTTTCAGGCGTGGTGACGATGCGCTCATGCCAAAGTGCTCGCATGTTCAGCTCCTCAGATGCAGTATTAAGTCGAATGCTACGCCCTCGCTCACCCCAGCAGCTACCGACTGGCCATCGAACAGCTCGGTGGCGAACTTCACCGCTGCTTGCACATCCTCGCGCTTCAGGTGCGGGTAACTCTCCAGAATCTCGGCCATGCTCCAGCCATAGCCGAGGCGATCCAGCAGCAGCTCAACCGAGATGCGCGTGCCCTTGATGATGGGCTTGCCTACCAGTATTTCAGCGTTGACGGTGACGTGGTCGCGCCAGTCCAGGCCCTTCTCGAAAATCAACGTCCATTCGCTAGCTCCTATCCCACTTTACATAGCAGCCTTACACCCTTGGGCAGGGTGGCGTCATCTTCGACCTGCACGGTGTAGTCCAAAAAATTGCGGGGGATGGTGGACGGGTCTTTGAGACCGGGCTTGATGCGCTCGAACAAGTTGTGCGCCTGCGCATTGCCCAATGCAGATTCGTGCTCGAACACATACAGCCCGCGCGTGGTCATTTTCCCCATGCCTCTTTAAGTGAGGCTGGCAACACGATAAACGTCTATCGGCTCAATTGGTGAGCCGTAGTTCAGATCGTTGTGGAGATTTACCAGCGCCCCGTCATTACTCGACTTCCACATCCGGGATGCGGGTGAAGGCAATCCGCATCGGTGCATGGTCGCGGCCCTTGTGGGCGGCACCGAAGTAGAGCGTGCTCTTGCCGTAGCGCAGGTTGAGCTTGTCCACCGCCTGCATCAGCGGCTTGTGCGGACGGGCGCTGTCGAAGATCGAGCGGGTCTGGTGCCGCGCCTCGATCAGGCCGGTCAGCACCACGCCGACGTGCATCGGCGCGCGGGTGGCATCGGCACCGGGGTATTGCGCCCAGAGGGCATCGAGGTGGTGGGTTAGGTCCAGCGTGTCGTCGGTGTGGTTGAAGCGGGCATCGACGCTCCAGCCGGCCTTGCCGAGCTTGCTGATGAAGCGCACCGACACTTGCAGGTGCGAGCAGACCAGATCGAGCCGGCGCAGGCGCATCGCGGCCTTCTGCAACATGCGATGGATGATGCTGTGGGCATCTGCATCGTTGCGCTTGGCGGGCGGCAGCACATGCGAGTGGCCGATGGTGACGCGCTCACTCGCGGTGAGCGGCACCGGCGCGCCGCGCAGGCGCTCGTACATGATCTCGCCCTCGATGCTGCCCCAGGCGCGGCGCAGCTCCAGCGAGCTTGCCGCACACAGGGCCTGCACGGTGTGGATGCCGGCGCGGTTGAGGCGGGCCTCCATGCTGGGGCCGATGCCGACCAGATCGCGCAGGCTCAAGCCATGCAGGATGTGGGGCAGGTCGTGCCTCTCGATCAGCACCAGGCCATCGGGTTTCACCATGTCGCTGGCCACCTTGGCCAGCCAGGCATTGGGCGCGAGGCCCACCGAGCAGGTCATCAACTCGCCCACCTCGCGCGCCATCGCAGCCTTCAGCACTTTCACCAGCGCCACGGCCTTTTCCGGTGTCTTGTGGCCAGCGGGCAGGTCGCAGATCACCTCGTCGATGGAGGTCACCGCCTCGATCGGCGCGATGCGGTCGACACAGGCCTTGATGCGCTCGTGGTACTGCACATAGAGCGGCGGACGGGCTTCGATGATCTGGATGCCGGGGCAGAGGCGGCGCGCTTCGGCCACTTGCGTGCCCGTCTTTACGCCAAACTTCTTCGCCGCATAGCTGGCGGCGATGCAGCAGGTGGTCTCGGCCATGAGCGGGGCCACGGCCATGGGGCGGCCGCGCAACTCAGGCCGTTCCTGCTGTTCGCAGGAGGCGAAATACGAGTTGAGATCGAGGGCGAGTTTCATGCGGTACGATGGGTGCTGGCGGCTGTTTGATCGAAGCACCAAAAAGCCGTTGCGATTCGCTCAAGGTGCTCCTATAATCCGCGTCCCGCAAGGGGCCATAGCTCAGCTGGGAGAGCGCTTGCATGGCATGCAAGAGGTCGTCGGTTCGATCCCGACTGGCTCCACCAAGTTTTCAAAGCTGCACCGAAGTTGCCCGTCAAGTTCCCATCGTCTAACGGTTAGGACATCACCCTTTCACGGTGAGTATAGGGGTTCGAATCCCCTTGGGAACGCCAGTTTTACAGCGCTTCAACAGGCACAAAAAAGACCGCCTCCATGGCGGTTTTTTTATGGGCGCGATGCGGGCTGCCGATGTACCGGGGCGGGCGGATCGCTGCTACATTGATTGTCGGTAATCCCACGATATGCAAGGACGCGTATGCGGATTGAACGGGCTGCAAGCCTGGCATCAGGATGGCTGTGCTTGTGCATGTACACGACCTCGGCGACGGCGGCGCCGATTGATCTGCTGACGGCGGTCAACGACGCCCTGCGCAGCAACCCGGCCTACCAGGCCACCCTCGATGCCTACGCCAGCGCCCAGCAGCTGGTGCCCATCGCCGAATCCCGCTACTACCCGCAGCTGACCCTCACCGGCAGCGTCGACTATCTCGACGAATCGGTGCAGGGCGATTACTTCGGCACCCGCAACATCGATCTGCAGGATGATTTTCCGCGCACGGCCTACGGGGCCTTTCTGCGGCAGGCGGTGTTTTCCGGCGATCTGCTGTTCAACGCCGGCAAGGCGGTGCAGCAGGTGGCGAGGGTCAAGTTTCTGTCGGATGTCGCCGAGGACGCGCTGATCGTCGGCGTTTGCAGCGCCTATTTCGGCCTGCTGTCGGCGCAGGAGCAGCAGCGCATCAGCGAGGCCAAGATGCAGGCGCTGAAGATCCAGTTCGAGCAGGTCAAGGGCCGCAGCGATGCCGGTCTGGCGCTGGAGGCGGAGTCGAAGTCAGCCGAGGCGAGCTTAGGCCTGGCGGCGGTGGGCCTGGAGGAATCCCGCCGCGCGGTGGAGGCGGCATTCGTCGATCTCGAAGCCCTCACCGGCCAGCGTTACGAAGGCATCCGGCCGCTGCTGCCCAGTGTGGAACTGCTGCCGCCGGTGCCGGCGGACGAGTCGGCCTGGATCACCCGCGCGCGCAACAACAATCCGGCCATTCTCGCGCAGCAGATGCAGGTGGCAGTCGCCAAGGCAGATGTCGAGAAGGCCCGCTACCAGCGCTACCCCAAGGTCGATGTGGTGGGCTCGTACACGCGGCTCGACAACGAGGGTGGCGTCACCGGCAAGCGCGAGGAAACCGAAGGCCGCATCGGCCTCACGGCCAGCGTGCCGCTGTTCACGGGCGGCTTGCTGACGGCTGAAATCGCCCGCAACCAGAGCGAGCAGCGGCGGGCGGAATCGGAGCTGGCGGCGATCACCGGCAAGGCAGTGCGCGATACCCGCATCGCCTACGCCAACACCACGCTCGGCAAGCAGAAGATCACCGCCGTGCAGCGTGCGCTCGATGCCGCCGTGCTGGCCGAGCAGGCCAACAAATCCGGCTACGAGGCGGGCACCCGCACCAATGCCGACGTGCTGGCGGCAGTCGAGCAGCGATACAGCGCCGAGTTCGCGCTGTCGGCCTCGCGCTACAAGTTTCTGGCCGATACGCTGTATCTCAAGCAGGTGGCTGGTGCCCTGCTGACGGCTGACCTCAGCCGCATCAACCGGCTGCTGCAAGCGGGTGGTGATGGGCGCTGATCGCCGTGGCTGACCGCCCCCGCTACCGGCGCTATCAGCCGCCTCCTGCGCCGTTCACGGCCCCCGCCGATGAAGCCTTGCTGGCCTCCTTGTTCGATGGCCATACCCCGACGGCGGCATTGACGACGCCGGCAGCGCAGCGTCTGGGTGCTGCCGTCAGCGCTGCCGAGCTGGAGCACTTCGCCAGCCGCCTCGCTGAAGCGGGCAGGCTGCAAGCCGGCAGTCACGAGCCACTGCCGGTACCTGCCCACACCGAGGCCGAGCAGCTTCGGCTGGATCAGCGTGGACTGAGCGGCCAGCAGCGCGAGGCTGCCGAGCGCCATGCGCTGCCGCCGTCGTCGATGCCCGGTTCGCTGGCGCAGCCGGCCGTCATGCCGTCGGCCACCGGTGCCCTGGGTGATCGCCGGGGCGATGCGGTGCGCATCGACGTGCCGCTATCGGCCAGCGCCTTCGTGTGGCTGGGTCGCCTGCTGGTATGGCCACTGGTTTCGGTCTGGCATCTGTCGGGCCTGCTGCTGCTCTGCATCGTGGCGCTGTGCCTGCTCTACAGCCGTCGCATCGAATGGCTGGCATTCGGCGTGCTGCATCTGCCGGGGGTGAAGCTGGTGATCGCGGTCGTGCTCGCAGGCTGGCTGGTCAATCTGTTCTCGATGGCAGCGCGGGTCGCGGCGGTGATGCGTTTCACGCCGGAGGCACCGCGCTTCGGCATCCGCTACGGCTGGCTGAAAATCCCCTATTTCGTCGCCGATACCGCAGGCGCTGCGGCGCGGATGGATCGCGGCACCCGCCTGCGTCTGGTGGCGGCCGGGCTCACCGGCACCGCGCTGCTGATGGTGCTTGGCATCGTGCTGTGGTTTCTCACCGCCACCACCACGCCCAATGTCGCCGGGGTGGCTGCCTCGGCGGCTTCGGCGGCGGTGATCTCGCTGCTGCTGCGCAGCAACCCGCTGGCGATGCGCGATGGCTACTGGCTGCTGGCCAATGCGCTGGACGTGCTCGACCTGCGCCAGCAGGCGGACTTCGCGCTCTACGGTGCCGAGCGGCCCTGGATGACCCAGGCGAAGAAGCTGCCGCGCACCGCCCTGCTGTGGTTTTCCGGTTTGAGTTTTGCTTACGCCTTGGCATCGCTGGGCGTGATTCTGTGGTTTCTCGGCGGCGCGCTGGAAGCGCGTTTGCAGGGTACGGGTGTGGTCCTGATTTCAGCCTTGGTGGGGATTTTCATGTTCAAGCAATACCAGCGGACAGCAGTGGAAAAAACGGCAATGGGCCAGCTCAAGTCGCCGCCCTGGCGGCCCAGTCGCAAGCAGCTCTGGTGGGCGGGCGGCCTGCTGCTGCTCAGCCTGCTGCCGTACCCGCATTCGCCCGGCGGCAGCTTCGAGGTCTTGCCGCGCGACCGCGCCGATGTGCGCGCACTCACTTCCGGTGACGTGCGCGAGGTGCTGGTGCGTGAGGGCGATACGGTCAAGGCCGGGCAGGCGCTGGCCCGGCTGGATGACACTGGGCAGAAGGCCAAGGTCGCCGGTGCCGAGGCCGCACTGGCCCGGCTGCAAGCCGATCTCGCACTGGCGAAGAAGGGCGCGAAGTCGGAAGAGATTGATGTCGCCCGCCAGCGTGTGGCCACGGCGCGCGCCAATGCCAATCTCGCCAGCGGCAGCTTCGACCGCATCGCCAGCGCCTACAAGGGCAAGTCGGTGACACCGCAGGACTACGACCGCGCCAAAGGGGCGGCAGAAGTGGCCCGGCAGCAGCTGATCGAGGCCGAACGCTCGCTGGCGCTGGTCAGCAGCCCGACGCAGGACGACCGCATCAAGGCGCTGGAGGCCGAGGTGCGTGGCATCCAGGTCGATCTCGACTACCAGCGCGAGCAGCTGGCCGCCACCACGCTCGCGGCACCCATTGCCGGCGTGGTGGTGGCGCCGCGCCTGCTGTTCGCGCGCGGCAGCTATCTGGACCGCGGTGCCCTGCTCGCCACCATCGAAGACACCGCCGAGCTGATCGCTGAGGTGAAATTGCCGGAGTCTTCCATCGGCGACATCACGCTGGGGGCTGCGGCTTCGGCCAAGCCCTGGGCTTTTCCGAACAGCAGTTTCAAGGGCAGCGTGCGCAGCATTGCGCCCAATGCCGAAGAGGGTAAATACGGCAAGATCGTGCGGGTGAATGTGACGGTCAGCGACCCCTCCGGCACCTTGAAGGCGGGCATGACCGGCAATGCCAAGGTGTCGGCGGGCTGGAGCTTTTTCGGGCTGGTGTTCACCCGTTCGATCAGCCGCTTCGTGATGGTGGAGCTGTGGTCCTGGATTCCGTGATGGAGCCAGCAGGCCAGCCGCTCGAAGGCCAGCACTTCCGCCTCACCTGCCTCAACGGCTTTGGTGATGGCTGGAACCACTACGCCCACAGCATGGCCTGGTTCCGGGGCAAGCTCTATGTCGGCACCACGCGCGCACAGCTTGCAGCACTCAGGCTCTCCGGCCAGCGCGAGGGCATCCGCCCCTGGCCGATCGAATCGCCGGACGACATCTACGACATCGACCGTCGCGCCCAAGTGTGGGAATACACGCCTGAGACCGATGAGTGGCGGCTGGCGTACCGCTCGCCCGTCGTCCACGGCAACAATGGCCGCGACGATGTGCCGAGCTACATCGGCTTTCGGGGGATGGCGGTGCTGCAAGACCCCTCCGACGACGCCCCCTGTCTCTATGTTTCCTCCTGGTCGCCGCACACCGCGCACACGCCGGATGTGCTGCGCACTGCGGACGGCATCGAGTTCGCGCCCATCCCGCGCCCGCCTTTCGGTGCCGCCGTGCGCACCTGCCGCGCGCTCGAACAGTTCGATGGCCGCGTGCATCTGAGCCCCACCGCATCCGGCACCAAGAAGGGCTTCAACCAGGACATCAGCAGCGAGGCCATCGTTTACGGCTGCGACAACCTGGCGCAGGGCAACTGGGTGCCGGTGAACGAGGAAGGTTTCGGCAACAAGGCCAATGGCACGGTATTCGAGATGGTGCAGTTCAACGGCCATCTCTACGGCGGCACGGTGAACCCGGTGACCGGCACCGAGATCTGGAAGACGCGCGGCGGCAAGCCACCCTATGTCTGGACCAAGGTGCTCGACAGCGGCGCGGGCCGGGGCCGCCTCAACGAGGGCTCCGGGGCCATGTGCGTGTTCAAGGGCGCGCTGTACGTGGGCTGCGGCATCATCAACGGCGGCTACCACCGCGCCGCCAAGATCGGCCCGGCGGCGGCCGAGATGATCCGCATCTGGCCCGACGACAGCTGGGATCTGATCTCCGGCGAGGCACGCCACACGCCCTGGGGTCTGAAGTTCCCGCTCTCCGGCTTCGGCCCCGGTTTCGACAGCCTGCTCAACGGCTATTTCTGGCGCCTCTGCGAGCATCAGGGCTGGCTCTATGCCGGCACGTTCTCCTGGGCCAATCTCATCCCCTACATGGCGGTCAACCGCTGGCCGGAGGACATGCTCACCCTGCTGCGGCGCTGGGGCGACGAGGAGTTCGTGGCGCGCTTCGGCGGCGCCGAGCTGTGGCGCTCGCCCGATGGCATCCACTGGCAGCCGGTGACGCGCAATGGCTTCGGCAACAAGTTCAACTGGGGCATCCGCAACATCGTCTCCACACCCCACGGCCTGTTCGTGGCGACGGCCAATCCCTTCGGGCCGAAAGTGGCGGTGAAGCGCGAGGGCCGCTGGCAGTACGTGCCGAATCCGCGCGGCGGCTGCGAGGTCTGGCTGGGCCAGGCACCCGGCGAAGCGGCACTGGTGCAGAACCCTTGAGTCCGGTCTATCTGCTGTCCGCGCCCTTCAGCGGGGCCAGCGTGCTGGCCGGCATGCTCGGCCGGCACCCGGCCCTGTATGCGGTGCCGGAACTGAATCTGTTTCTCGCCAATACGGTCGGCGGACTGCTCGACATCTTCGACATGGGGCAGGGCGGTCACTCGCATGGCCTGCTGCGCGCGCTGGCGCAGCTCGATCATGGCGGGCAGCACGATGAGGGCATCGCGGCGGCGCGGGCCTGGCTTGATGCACGCCGCAGCGCTGGCGTTGCCGAGGTGCTGCAAAATCTCGTCGAGCGCGTGGCCCCGAAGCGACTGCTGGTGCCCGATGCCGAAAGCCCCCTGCGCCCGATGGACTTGCAAGGCCTGCGCGAGGCCCGCCCGCGCATCGAGTGCATTCACCTGCTGCGTCACCCCTGGTCTCAGGGCGTGCTGCTGCACGCTTTCTCGCAGGACAAGCTGTTCGTGCCACAGGATTACAAGGATCACAGCGTCAGGCCGCCGCTGCTCGACCCGCAGATCTGCTGGCTGCGCGCCGAGCACAATCTGCAAGCCTTGTTCGGCGAGCGCCCGCCCTTGCTGCATCTCTGCGGCGAAGCACTGGACGAAGACTTCGATGCCGCCATGCGCCAGCTCTGCGAGGTTCTGGGCATCAGCGCCGATGCCAGCGCACTCGCCGCGATGCGCACCGCCGAGCAGTGGACATTCGCCGGTCACGGCCCGCGCAGCGCACCGTATGGACTGGAGCCGGAGGCACTGGAAAGCTTCACCGCCACTACGCTCGATCTCGCTGCCGCGGCCAGCCTGAGCAAGCCGCTGCCCTGGCGGCCGGATGGCGCGCCCTTCGCCCCCGAAGTGCAGGCGAGGGCGAGGGCTTGTGGCTATCTCTGAAGCCGCTCAGCCGGGCTGTATCGCCTCGCGTACGGCCACTGCACTGCGCAAATCCACCACCCGCACGGTCGCGCCATCGGCCAGGGTTTCGGCACCCCGGATGACGACTTCATCGTCCGGCCCCAGCGAGCCCTCCACAGCCACGTAAGCCCCATCGGCGACGCCCAGGCGCACCGACACGCGCTCGGCCACGCGGCTGGCCACGCCCTTGTCGACGGGGCCGTCCTTGAGGCGGAACACGGCAGAACCTTCGGCGCGGATCACCACGGCATCACGTGGCACGACCAGTGCGTTGCGGCTGGCTTCGAGCGGCAGCTCGACGCGCAGCGTCTCGCCGAGCGTCATGCTGATGCCGGGTTTCGGCATCAAGGGCTGGGGCTTGAGGCTCGCCACATCCACCAGCGCCTCGAAGGACTGGCTGCGGGCATCGCCCACCGGCACCACGGCGCGCACGGTGCCGGTGCTGGCGACACCGCTGGCGCTGAGGATCTTCACCGCCGTGCCGCTGCTGATCGCGCGTACATGGCGCAGCGGCAGAAACAGGCGCAGTTCGAGATTGCCCGTGTCGGCGAAGCGCGCGATCACCTCGCCACGCCCGGCCTCCTCGCCGCTGCGCTTCACGCGCTCGGCCACCACGCCTGCTACCGGCGCGCGCAGCACGGCGCGGTTGAGCCGCTCCTGCGTCTGCCGCAGGGTGACGCGGGCGATGTCGAGATCGCTGCCGGCGAGGTCGCGCGAGTCTTCGGCCTGGTTGAGTGCCAGCCGCGAAACCGCGGCGCCTGCGGCCTTGAGGCGTTCGGCCTCGCGGCCTGCGGCCCTCACGGCCACCTCGCCGCGGCTGACGCGCGCGGCCTGCTCGGCGCGTTGCAGTTGCAGTTCCTCGGTGTCGAAGCGGGCGACGACATCGCCGGCCTTCACCACCGTGCCCGGCTCGGCCACCCACAGCAGGCGGCCGGCGATGGGGGCGGCGAGGTCCGCCGCCGCGCGCGACTGCACCACGCCGGTGACGGTGACGCTGGGTGCAATGGCGCGCAGCTCGGCCCTGGCGGTTTTGACGGCGGCCGGTGGCGGGCCGCCCTGTGCCCAGGCAGTGGGCAGGGCAAGCGCGAGCAGCAGGCTGGCAGCGAGGCGGTTCATGGTCTTGGGCGATGGAGCGGTGTCTGGGAGGAGATACAGGGGGAGGATGTGGTTCATTTTCCGAAGACCTCCATCGGTGGCATTTCGGCATCGACGCTGCGGCGCACACGCGACTCGCCAAGCCGCAGCAGCGCCGGCATCAGGAACCAGGTGAACAGCGTGCCGACGATCATGCCGCCCGCCACCACCGCCGCTAAGCCCCGATACACCGCACTGCCCAGCCCCGGCATGAGGATGAGCGGTGCCATGCCAAGCACGGCGGTGAGGGTGGAGAGCACGATGGGCCGCGCGCGGGTTTCGAGTGCTTCGCGCACCGCATCACGGCGCGGCATGCCGGCATGCTCGCGGGCGCGGGTCTGGTCCACCAGCAGGATCGCCGCGTTGACCACGAGGCCGAGCAGGATGATGAAGCCGATCATGGTCAGCAGGTCGAGCGCCTGGAAGTTGAGCAGGCCCAGCAGGCGCAGGGCCGCAATGCCACCGGCCATGCTGACGGGGATGACGAGCAGCACCAGGAAGCTGTCCCACACACTCTTGAAGAGCGCGGCCATGAGTGCGAACAGGATGAGGATGGCGAGCGCGAAGTTGGTGGACATGGCCTTCAGCGCCTCTTGCAGATCGTTGGCGCTGCCGGCGTAGGTGAGCTGTGCATCGGCCGGCAGCACCGCGCGCACCTTGGGTTCGACGACACGCTGGATGGTCTTGATGGCCTCGTCGAGGCTCATGTTTTCCGGTGGCTCGAAACCCACCGTGATGGTGCGGCGGCCATTGATGCGCGCAAGCTCGGTGGGTCCGACAGTGGTGCGGATGCGAGTCAGTTCGCCGACGGTCTGGATGCCGGCATTGGGCGTCATCAGCGGCAGCTCGGCGAGCTGTTCCGGGCTCGTCCACTCACTGCCTTTCAGGATGATGTCGAGCCGCTCGTTGCCATCGAAGTACTCGCCCGCCCAGAGGCCACCGGTGTAGGCACGCAGCGATCTGGCCACCGCGTTGCGATCGAGCCCCGCGCGCGAGATGCGCCACTCGTCCGGTTGCAGTTGCAGCTCCGGCTGGCTGAACTCCAACGGTGGATAGGGCTGGGGGAAGGTGTCGGGGATGGCCTTGGGGATTTCCTGCTCGGCGACTTTCGCAGCCGCCATCAGGCCTTCGAGTTCCGGGCCTTGCAGCCAGAGGCGGATCTCGCGGGCATTGTTGCCGTCCACGTTCAGCAGCGAACCCCGGTTGGCGAAGGCGGCGACGTCCGGCAGGCCGAACAGGATTTCCTTCTTCAGAAGGTCAACCACTTCCTGCGTCTGCTCCGGGTCCTTGGCGTAGGCGACGATCACGCCACCGCCACCACCGCTCCACGCGGAGAAATTGTAGTACTTGATCTCAGGCGACTTGCCGCCTTCGTAGTAGGGCTTGAGGCGTTCGATCACCAGGGGTGCGACCTCGGCCTTGAAGGTCTCCAGATTGCCGCCCGGTGGCAGGCGGAACTGGCCCCAGACGTTCTCGGTCGGTGCCACCGGCAGGTAATCGGGCTTGGGTCGCATTAGCACGGTGAAGGCGGTGGCACCGACGACGAGCAGGGCGATCCAGATCACGCGCGCGGCGGCCGAGTCGGTGGCTCGCATGGCGACGTTGGCCATGCCCTGCCACCAGTGCGCGTGGCCATCGGCCGGCACGCCCCTGGCCAGTGCCCAGCGGTTGGCGGCGGGGATGACCGTCATCGCCACCAGCAGCGAGGCGGCGTGACTCACGCTCATGGTGATGGCGAGGTCCTTGAACAGTTGGCCCTCCAGGCCTTCCATGAACAGCACCGGGAGGAAGATCGCCACGCTGGTGAGCATGGAGGCGAACAGCGCCGGAATCACTTCACGCGCGCCTTCGAGTGTCGCCTCCCAGGCGTTTTTGCCCTCCTGCACATAGCGCAGGATGTTGCCCTGCACGATGAGTGCGGCGTCGGTGACGATGCCGGTGGAAAATGCGAGACCGGCGAGCGAGATGACGTTGAGCGTGCGGCCCAGCATTTCCAGCGTGATGACCGCGAAGGCGAGCGAAAGCGGAATGGTTGCCCCCAGCACCAGGAGCGCGCGCGGCCCGCGCAGGAAATACCAGAGGCCGCCCACCGCCAGCAGCACGCCGATGATGAGGCTCTCCTGCACGAAGGACACCGCGCGCCGCACGTAGACACTGGCATCCCAGGAGAGGTCCATCACCAGTTTTTCCTTCGCCAGGGGGCCTTCGTTGAGTTCGGCGATGGCCTCTTTCACACCGTCGAGAATCTCGACGATGTTGCTCTCGCTGGTGCGGTTGACGGTGATGTAGTAACCGGGCACACCGTTGCGGTAGGTGAAGGCGCGGGCATCCTGGTAGGCGATCTGCACGTCGGCGACTTCGCGCAGGAAGAGGGGGCGCTCACCCGGGCCCCCAGGCGATGGCTGTTGATTGCCTGGGGTGGTTCCGTTCGACCATCCGACAATCAGTGAACCGAGTTCGGACACCGGCTCCTTGCCGGTGAAGCGCACCGTGAACTGCCGGCGACCGACATTGACGAAGCCCGCCGAGGCATCGCGCGCGCTGGTGACGAGTTCCGCGATGCGGGCGGGCGTCAGGCCCAGCGCCGCCAGCCGGTGGGGATCGAAGCTGATGCGCACCTCGCGCGGGCGGCCGCCTTCGAGGTTCACGCGCGAGATGCCCGGCACGCGGGCCAGGCGTGGCTCGACGACTTCCTCCATCAGTTTTTGATAGACCGAGGCCGGGTCGCTCACCTCGTTGCCGGGCAGGGGCCGCACCAGCATGGAGGCCGCGTTGTTGCCCTGCCAGTTGTCGCCCGCGAACACCTGCGGCTCGTCGGCATCCGGCGGCAGCGCGGGCAGGGTGTTGAGGCGGCTTACCACGTCCAGCATCACCCGCGTCATGTCGGTGCCGATGCCAAAGGTCAGTGCCACGCCACCGAAGCCACGACCGGCATTGGCGCGCATCTCCTTCATGCCTGGCAGGCCGCGCATGGCCTCCTCGATCGGCTCGATCAGCGCCTCTTCCACCTCGTTGGGTGCGGCTTCGCGCCAGCCGACGTTGATGAAGAGCTGCGGCTGGCGGGTGTCGGGCAGGAGCTGGATCGGCAGGCGCGAGAGCGCGATCCATCCGAACAGCAAGACCAGCAGCGCACCCGCCGCGACTGCCGCCGGATTCTTCAGCGAAAACTGTTCGAGATTCATGACCCCTCCTCCCCGTGTTGCGCTTCAGATGCGGCAGGGGGCGGGAAGGTTTAGGCGTTTCAGCTCAGCCGGTGGGCAGTAGCCGCCGTGATTCCAGACAGGCCGCAAAAGCCGCCGCCGCCCCCTGCGCCGCACTCGCATCGAACACCGCACGGGAGCAGTAGGTGGCCTCCGGTTGATAGATGCCACGCTGCGCCGCACCGGCATTGCCGGCCGGGGTTCGTGCGATGGCCTCGCTGAATGTGGGGTGCGCCAGCAGTTCGCGCAGGGTGAGCACGCCCTGCCGCTCCGGCCCGAACGGCAGCGTGCTGAAGCCCAGGGCTGGACTGGCGCTGGACACGGGCAGCGAGTCGCTGGCCACCACCAGCGTGTAGCGCCCGGTCGAGTCGCGGGGCACGAGCAGATCTGGCACGCAGCCGTAGACCTTCTGGGTATTGAAGCCGTACTGGCAGAGCGACCAGTAGCGCACCTGCGGCGGGTTGCCGGCCCCGATCTCGCCGGTATGGCTGGGTGGCAGGCCGCGCACCAGCAGCAGCTCGCCGTAGTGGCGGTCGGTCTTGATGTAGGCAAAGCCGTTGTCCTCATTCAGACCGACGCCGGTATTGGCGATTTGCAGCAGCGCCGGGTCGAACTTCTTGAAGCGCGGATTGGGCAGCGCAGGCAGCGGGTCGAGCACATTGGTGACGCCGTGCAGAGCCGCACCATCCTGATAGAGCAGGCTGCCGATGGCGGCGCAGGCGGAAGCGTCTTCGGCACTGTCGAGTGGCAGCTCGCCCAGGCTGGTTTCCAGCCGCAGGCGCGGCAGCCCCACCTGGCCGCTGTTGTTGCTGGCGGGCAGATAAGTGCGATAGACCAGCGCGGTGGTGCGCCTGGCTTCGCCGTCGGCGAGACCCGGCGGCTCGCGGTAGAGCGTGTTCGGTTCTCGTGCGGCGGGGATCTGCCGCCCGATCTGGAGACGGGCGGTGTAGCCGCCGCCAAACAGCGGGTTGGGGACGATCGTGGTGATGTCGAGGAACGGTGTGGACTGTCCGGCATCGGGGGCGATCTGGTAGTCGGCCAGGCCATCGAGCACCAGCAGATTGCCGTCATGCACCTTCAGCGAGGCGTAGCGCGCCACCGGATAGCGGCCCTCGATGCGCAGCACCGTGCCGGCCGGCACGCCGGCGGCGACGTAGGCAATCCAGTACCGCACGCTGGTGTCGGGGAAGGCCGTGTTGCCGAGGCTGGGGATGCGGGGGTCGAAGGCCAGCATCCAGTCGCAGCCGCGCTTGAGCGTGGGCATGGGCGCGAGGGGCATGTTGCTGCCTGGCGGTGCCGGGACGGTGCCGTTGTCGCCGCTGCTGCCATTCAGCACGGCGTCCGAAGACCCGCCACAGGCGGTGAGTGCCAGCGTGGACAGCAGACAGACAATGAGACGCATGATCTGGGTGCGCATCCTGCGCTCCTGAGGCGATGCCATCCATGACACCGCCAGCAGTCTAATCCGCTGATCTGAATCTACGGGGTCAGCCTGCGACCACTGAAGAACGCGCCGATCTGCGCACTGGCATCAAACGTTTCCGTATTGGGGCCGAGCAGGCGGGGGAAGTAGGTCTTGCCGCCCGGCCACTGATGCCCCACCGCCGGCAGCCCGCACCATTGCAGCCGCACGCCGCTGCCGCAGGTTGTGCGTGACCAGCACTGGGCATCGGGACGGTCCAGCAGGGTTTTCACCTCGCTGTCGCAGTCGCCACGGCTGGCGATGCTCTGCACGGTTTCCGCCATCGAGGGCCGGTAGCTGCCGTCAAAAGTGCCGCCCTCCCAGAAGATTCGCCTGTCGAGCCGACCCTGGATCAGCAGGGCCGAGACCGGCGTTTTCGAGGCGCAGGATGGCAGCATCAAGCCACCCGACACCGGCGCGATGGCAGCGAACAATTGCGGCACCTCGCAGGCCAGGCGGTGGGTCAGCATCGCGCCGTTGGAAAAGCCGGTGCCGAAGACACGCTGAGCGTCGATGGGCAGACGGGTCATGAGATCAGCGACCAGGGCCTTGATGAAGCCCACATCGTCGCTCTGGCTCCCGCCACAGCAGCGACCGGCATTCCAGACCTTGCCCAGGCCATCCGGGTAGACCGTGATCAGGCCTTCTGCCTGCGCCACTGCATCGAAGCCGGTCTGTTTCGCAAACAGATCACCCGTGCCCAGACCGCCATGCAGGGCGACCACCAGCGGCACGGGGCTGTCGCGCTTCAGGCCCTGCGGGATGAACAGGCGGTAGCTGCGCTGCACGCCGTCCTGCGCCAGCTTGCCGTGGCTGACGCCCGCTGTCGGCGCCGCCGCGACGGCGATCCGCGGCATCAGGAGCACCAGCACCAGCAGGCTGAAGAGATCTTTCATGGCATTCGGACTGCCAGAAAATCCTTTAGTGCCACCGTCGTGAAAACCGGCTGGCTGATGGGGAAGAAATGTCCGCCACCCGGCACGCTGATGGTCTGGCTCTGCGGCAGCAGCCGCGCCAGGGCCTCTGCCGAGGGCCAGCAGCGCGAGCGTTCGCCATACAGCAGCAGCGTCGGCAGGTCGATTCCGCGCAGCGCCGCGTCGCTGGCGCCGGGCTGCGGAAACTCTCTTCGCGCCTGGGTTTCATCGAGCAGCGCCAGCCAGCTTTTGGCGGCGCGCATGGCACCGCTGCCCTCGCCGAAGGGGATGAACTCGTCGCTGCCCGCCGGTATCTCGCCCGCCACCTTGAGCCGGGCCGAGGCTTCGAGAAAGCGGAAACCGATCTGGGTCTCGCCCGCCAGCGCGGCGGGGCCGCCCGCGCGATCCACCAGCGCCTGCTCGAAGCCCGTGCGCCCTTCGAGATCATCCAGCCGCATCTCGGCTTGCAGGCTTTGCACGCGCGTGTCCGCGAGCGCCAGCCTGCTGAAGCGCTGCGGTGCGATGGCGGCGGCTTCGAGTGCGGCGCCACCGCCATAGCTGTGGCCGACGACATGGGCCTGCGCGATGCCGAGCACATCCATCAAGCCCAGCAGATCGCGACCCATGTCCGCACTCGCATAGCCCGTCGGGGCACGCTCGCTGTAGCCGTGGCCGCGCAGGTCGAACAGCGTCACCTTGAAGTGCGCCGCAAACTGCATGGCGATGGGGAACCAGAAGGCGCGGTTGGCCGCCACCCCATGCAGAAAGATCAGGTCGGGGCCTTCGCCGAACTGCTGCCAGGCAAGCCGGGTACCACGGACTTCGGCATGCGCCATGGGCTACTCGGCGAGGAAATCGGCAATCTGCCCGATGCTGAGATCGTCCACGTAGCGACCATCCTTCATCAGCAGCTTGTCGAAAGAGACGCGGCGTTTGATCACTTCT
Organism: Pseudomonadota bacterium; assembly: GCA_040386395.1. Classification (GTDB taxonomy): domain Bacteria; phylum Pseudomonadota; class Gammaproteobacteria; order Nevskiales; family Nevskiaceae; genus Stagnimonas. Next base: position 31,519 of record JAZKFO010000079.1, read on the forward strand.
TCCTGGATCGCCACGGCGAGCTGGATGATGTCGATGGACTCGAAGCCCAGGTCCGCGAACAGCCGCGTGCTGCGGCCCATCTCGCCGTCGAAGCTGTGATCCCAGTCCTGCGTGAAATCCTTGAGCAGGGTGACGAGGGCGTGGACGAGTGCATCGCTGGCGGTGGGCATGGTCATGCAGCTCAGGAGAAGTAGAGGGCTTGGGGCAGGCTGGCAACATCCAGCCCGCCATCGGCCTGGCGGGTGACGCAAAAGCTGGCGGGCTTCAGCTCGTGCAAGCGGCCATCGGCCTGCCATTGTTCGAGCGTGGCGAGGGTCGCCTCGACCTGTGTGAAATCAAGCTGTGCCCTGAATGGGGCGAGGTCATAGCGCCACCATTGCAGGCGCAGCAGGCGTGCCACCAGGCTCTCGGCAAAGCGCAGCCTGATCACCCGGGCTGGATTGCCGACGGCGATGCTGAAGGGCGGGATGTCCCTGGTGACGACGCTGCCGGCACCAATCACCGCGCCATCGCCAATGCGCACGCCGCGCTTCACGAAGCAGCCCGCACCGAAATACACCTCGTGACCAATCAAGGTTTCGGCATGGCGCGTCGCGGCCCACGAGGGTGCATCGGAAGCTGGTGGTGCGAGCGCAGCAAAGTCCGGCAGGCGATACATGTTGGGCATCTCCAGCGGCCGCGTGTAGGCAAAGGGATGGGTGGTGAAGCCATCCATCACATGCTCCGGCGGCCCGAAGATGCAGGACTCGCCCACCTGCACATAGCGCCCGAAGCGGGTGGCGTAGGCGCTGCTGCGACCCGCCGCGTTGAAGTAGCTGAAAGCGCCCAGCGTGCAGTTTTTCAGGCGATGCGCGAAGGGATATGCCGGCCGCTCGAACAGCAGCGTACCTTCGATGCCGCAGGCCGGGTCACTGAGCGCGCCGGCTGGCGTGCCCAGCATCAGGCCCTGCGCCTGCAAGCTCTCTGGCGACATCGCTATTCCATGTATCCCAGCATCTGCAGCTGTTCGATGATCTGCTGTTTCTCCCCCGCATCCATCTCCTGTCCCAGCGCGCGCCGCTCGGTGAGCTTGGTGCGCGCGCCTTTCTTGATCGGCTTGTTGACGAGGTGCTCGGTGGTGAAGAACTGCTCCGGCACGCTGCCCTCGAAATCAGACGGCACCGGCAGTCCGGCGCTGTAGAGCAGGGTCGGTGCGACATCGACGATCTTGCGGGTTTCGATCATGCCCGCTGCCGGGATCCCTGGGCCGACCGCCATGAAGATGCCATCCGGGTGGTGCGTGCCCACCGCCAACGGCCGCTGCACGATGCAGGGCGTGTAGTTGCGGATCGACACGAAGCCGTGGTCGCGCAGCACCAGCGTGAGGTCGCAGGCGCGCTTCATGTGCTGACCGGGGAACCACTCCTCGCGCTTGAGCACATCGGTCACCACCGGCTCTCCGCTGTCGGGATCACGGATCGCCATCAAGTCAGCGATCAACTTGTCGCGGAAGGGGATGTAGTCCTTCGCATCAATACCGGAATCGCTGGGCTTGGACTTGACGCGAATGTGGATACCGTTCGACGAGGGCGTGCGGCAATAGGCCGTGGTGTGCGCCCAGTCGAGATTGGCGAAGTCACTCGCCTCGCGGCGCTGCGCCTGGTCGCTGCCGTCGTTGGTTGCCCACTTGAGATAGCCCTTCTCGCCCAGAAAGGTGTTGATGCGCAGCACGAAGGTGCTCGCGGTAAAGCCGTGATCGCTGGCGAAGAACACCTGCGTATCCGGCCCCGCCAGCGCCATCAGTTTTTCGATGTAGCCATCGACGTTGCGGAAGTATTCGAGGCAGACGTCGCGCATCTCCTTGTCGTGGCCCTGCGGGTTCTTGGGCAGCAGCGATTGATCCAGCCACGGCCAGGCCTGGTGCTGGATCTTGTCGGTGCCGTCGAACATCACCGCCATCAGGTCGGGCTTGTCGTTCTTCAGGATGAACTCGGCCACCTTGAACCACTGGTCTTCGCGCGGCAGGTGGTAGCGCACCCACTTCGCGGTTTCTTCGGCGCTCAGCGATTCCATCGCCTGCTTTTCCTTGTCGAAATCCCAAGCCAGTTCCTTCGGGTCAAAACCCGGAATCTCAGTCTTGATCCGCTCGAACAACTCGCGCGGGTGCGTGTTGCGGCGCAGGTGCTTGGCGGGGATGAAGCCGGGGACGATCGAGCCCTTGAGGTCTTCCGGTGCCGGTGCGGTGAGCGGGAAGTTGAGCGCGGCCACGCTCTTGTTCTTGCGCGAGGCAATCGACCAGATGGTTTCGCTGTCGATGTCGCGCGCGTCGTAGAGCGTCCAGAACACTTCGCCGCCGTTGTCCTCGGCGCGGATGAAGTCGAACACGCCATGCTCGCCCGGCCCCTTGCCGGTCATGATCGAAGCCCAAGCGGGCGGGGTGAGCGGGTTGGGTGTGCTGCGTAGCTTGGCACGCACGCCGCGCTCCATCAGCGACTTCATGAAGGGCATGGTCACGCCCTCGCCGGGCAGGTCGCTCACCATCTGGTCGAGCACGGTGAAGGTGCAACCGTCGAGGCCGATGAAGAGAGTGGTGGTCATGGTGGGTCTCTGGTGGGATTCAGTGAGTAAGTGAAGGGGATGTGGTGGGGGCTGCCGTGACGCAGAGCGCGATCACCGCACCATCTGACTCGACGTGCAGGGCGCAGTCGTAGTCGCTCGCCCCGCGACGCACGCGCGCCACGGCCGGTGCGCCGCTTTTCAGATCGAGGTGCGCAGCGACGATCTGCCAGTCGAGTGGTCGGCCTTCGAGACCAGTGCCAGCGGCCTTGGCAGCGGCCTCTTTCGCGCACCAGAGGGCAATGGCCTGTTGACTGCGCTCCGGCTCTTGCGCGGCGATGAGCATTTGCTCAGCGGGGCTGAAACCGCCGCTGATGAGGTGCTCGCCACGCACGCGGTCAGGCCGTTGATAGTCGATGCCGAGCGCCACGCTCGCATCGCTCGCCACGGCCACCGCCCAACGCTGGCTGTGGCTGAGCGAGAGCGCGGGCGGCACGAGATCAGGAAGTGCTGCGATACGCACCAGCGGCTTGCCATGCGGGCCTTCGAGAATCTCGACATCGGCCGCTGCGAGTGCCGCCGCGCCGCGCCGATGCAGATAGTCGCGCACCGCGTCTTTGGCGGCGAGACGGCCCATCAGCCACTCCTCGCGGCGCTCGCCCTGTGCAGGCAATTTGTAGAAGGCCTCGCGCTCGGCGCGCGAGAGAATCATGTGGGCGAGCACGCGCTTCCAGATGGTGCCGCCCTCATCCAGCAGCCCTTCGGGCAAGGGTTCGAGCCGACGCACGCACAGCTCGGCAGGCAGGCGGTCTGCGAGGGCGGGCACCGAGAGCGGTGCGGCATCGGGGTTCATGCGAAAGGCGTGGAAGCGATCCGGCACCGCGAACACGCGGTCTTCCCAACCCTCGGACTGCATCACCAGCTGGCCGTCGGCACCGAACAGATCCCAGCGCGCTTCGAGCTGGGTCTCACCCTGCATGACAATCGCGCCGCGACAGCTGAGCTTGGTGCCCGCCGCAGGCGGCGGTGCGAACAGGCGCAAGACCCGCACGCGGAAGGGGAAGCAGTTGCGCACCTCCGCATAGCGTTCGCGCAGCCAGAAACCGGCGATCTGGCCTGCGGCATCGAGTACGGCCGCGTCGAACTGAAAGTGGGGTTGCGTGCTGGCGAAGTAATCGTGGGTGGCGATCACGGTGATCTCGGCTTCCATGCCGCCATGCCCCCACTTGTTGACGGCCGTGCAGCCCTGCAAGCGCGGCCCGTGGAACATGCCGTGCTGATACACCTGACCCGCCTTGTGCAGGCGAGGCGGCTCGTCATCGCTCGCAGAGCAGGGCATCGGCGCGGGCGCGGCGGGGTAGAACGCGGCGAGCACCACCACGCCCTCGAATACCAACATGCCACCCGGCGTGCTGCCTTCGCCGCGCAGGAACACGCGGCAGGCGATGCGCGCCTCCTTGCTGCTCGCACTCTGCTGTTCCGCGACGATGCGCAGCGGTATCTGGCCGCTGTCGAGCGAGAGCCAGCGGCTGCCGCGCGCATCCTCGATGGCCGTCACCACCCAGCTCTGGCGATTGAGCAGACGCGCGCCGGCTTCGGCCACCAGCTCCATGCTGAAGGTGAAGGGGATCACCGGCAGCGGCAGCAGCGAGGGGTCGCGCGGTGTCGGCACGCCGCCGATGGCGTGGTCGCGCAGGAACAGGTCTTCGCGGATGTCGAAGGTGCGTTCGGTGACGAGGCGCGTCGCGGTTTCTTCAACCACCGTGCCGAGCATCGGGAAGGCGGCGAGGGGCTTGCTGGCGACTGCCTGCACTGGTGCCGAGTCTGCGCTTGTGGCGAGGCCTAACACCCGTGCCTGGCTGTCGAGAAAGTCCTGCATCAGGCTGAAGTGCGCGTTGAGTGCGGCCATGCGCGGGTCGCTTGAGATCGGAGCCGTCGGTATGGTCGAGGGCGGGGCCAGCACTGGAGCAGGTGCCGTCTCCACCACCCGCTCTATGAGCTTGGGCAGGGGCTTGCGGAAGGCCTCCGGCAGCGTCAGCGTCGGCGTGATGAGCTTGAGTTGCAGGCGCGGCTTGGCAGCGGCGCGGGGCGGCGTCATCAAGGCGAGTGGCGCGATGGCGCGCTGGGCGAACAGGGCCGATGGCGTGAACGGCACACCCGCCACGAAGAGCTGCGCCAGAGTGGCGTGCAACTGCGCCATGCCGGACTTGCGGCGGTTGTTACTGGCGAGTGCGAGCACATCATCCCGGCCCTTGAGCGTGTCGCCGACAAAGGAGGTGAGATTGCCGCTGGGGCCGATCTCCAGAAACACCCGCACGCCATCGGCATACAGCCGCTCGATGGTCTCGGTGAAGCGCACCGGGTTCTCCCACTGCGCACAGCACAGTTCGCGGATGCCCGCTGCATCGGCAGGGAACGGCCCGACGCTGCACGCGCTGTAGAGCGTGGTGCGGGCAGCGCCGACGTCGAGCGCGGCGAAGTAGCTGCGAAATGCATCCGCCAGCGGCTTGAACAAAGGTGTGTGATAGGCGCGGCCAAAGGGCAGCAGCGCGCAGAGCGCACCGGCTGTCGAGAGCTCTTCTTTCAGCGCCGACGTCGCCTCGCTGCTGCCGAACAGCACCACTTGATTGGGGCAGTTGTCCATCGCCAGCTGCACGCCGCTGCCGGGGACTTTGAGCTTTTTCAGCAGTTCTGCGCGCAGCTCCGCGTTCAAGCCACCCACGGTCAGCAGCGTGCCTTCGGTGATCTGGCCTGCGGATTCGAGCTTGCGATATATGGTGTTGAGATCGGTGACGATGCGCGCGATCTCGCTACGTGACTGCACCTTGTTGACGGCCGCCGCGGTGAGCGCCGAGTTCTCGCCGGTGGAGTGCCCCAGCAGCGCATCTGGCACGAAGCCCAATTGTGTAAACAGCGCGTGCAGGCCCATGTTGGCGGCGAACACGCTCTCGGCAGCGATGTCCATCTCAAAGAGCCGGTCTGCCAGCTCGCGGCGCTGACCCGCATCGAGGCCGGTCGGCGGAGGAAACAGGACTTGCGCCCGCGATGGCGAGCCGCGCGCCAGTGCGTTGTGCTCGATGAAATCGAACCAGTCACGCACCACCTCGAATTGCGTGGCGAGGTCACCCAGCATATTGGGGTACTGCGATCCTTCGCCGGGGAACAGCAGGCAGAGCTTGCCGGGTGTAGCACCCGCGCCGTAGTGGATGCCGTTGCGGGTCTTGAACGCTGCGAGATCAACATCCACCAGCTTCTCGATGGCGGATTCGAGCTTCTTGATGAGATCGGCGGCCGTGCTGGCGACAATAGCAAGGCGATGCTCGCCTTGCGCCTCGTTACTGGCGGCAAGCGCAATCTCGTCGAGCGTGGCGGGTGCAGCGCCCGTGAGATGCGCCAGCGCGTGCCTGGCCTTGCTGGCGAGGGCGATGGCGCTCTCTGCCGCCAGCATGAGCAGTTCCGAGTTTGCTGGCCCATGCAAAGCCGCCATCGGCTGCGGCGCAGGCGGAACGTACTCCTCAAGAATGAAGTGGCTGTTGATGCCGCCAAAGCCAAAGGCATTCACCCCCGCACGACGCGGATGCGCCTTGCCATGCACCCAGGGCCGCGTCTCGGTGTTGAGATAAAAAGGTGTTTTATCGAGTCCCAAGGTGGGATCAGGCTCGTCGCAGAGCATCGGCGGCAGCACCTTGTGGTGCAGCGCCAGTGCGGTCTTGATGAGTGCGGCCGCACCGCTCGCGGGCATGCAGTGGCCGATCATGGATTTGACGGCCGTGATGCCGATTTGTGGGCCGGGGCCGCGCCCGCCGAACACGGTGTTCAGCGACTCGATTTCGGTGCGGTCGCCAATGCTGGTGCCGGTGCCATGCGCTTCGATCAGATCAATCGTGTCGGGGTCGATGCCGCTGGTCTCGTAGGCGCGGCGCACGGCCAGAACCTCGCCTTCGAGCCGCGGTGCGAGCAGGCCCTTGGCCTTGCCATCGCTGGCGGTGCCGATGCCGCGAATCACGGCGTAGATGCGGTCGCCATCGCGCTCGGCGTCCGCACGGCGCTTGAGCACCATCAGGCCCACGCCCTCGCCCAGCAGCGTGCCTTCGCTGCCCTTCTGGAACGGCCGAATCTTGTCGCGCGAGAGCGCGTTGATGCGGCAGAACTGGATGAAGATCTGCGGTGGTGTGTGGGCGTGGATGCCGCCGGTAATCATCAGGTCGCAGCGTCCCGACTCCAGCTCGCGCACGGCCTGCTCGACCGCGATCAAGGTTGAAGCGCAGGCGGCATCGACGATGCAGCTCGGCCCCATCAGGTTCAGGCGGTTGGCGATCAGCCCGGCAATGACATTCGGCGTGAGCACGCCGATGTGCTCGGCCTGGAAGGGCATCAGCTGGGTCTTGAGCGACTCCTGCAGCGCCTTCACCTCGCTCTCGGCAAAGTCGGGCCGCAGCGCGCGCACGAAGTCCATCGCCTGGTCGAGGAAGAGGCTGCGCGCCATCGAGCTGCCGAGCGCCTTGTTGCCGTAGGTGCCGCGCCCCAGGATTACGCCCGCGCGTTCCCGGTTGAAGGGCTTGTCGAGATAGCCGGAGTCGGCCAGCGCATCGCGCGCGAACTGCAGCGCCAGCAGATGGTCCGGGTCGCTGCCCGCCGCCACGTTCGGCATCACGCCAAAACTCTGCGGATCAACCTGCGCCAGATCGCGCAGAAAGCCGCCCTTGGTGGTGTAGATACGGTCATCCGCCGTGGTGTCTTTCTCGAAATACGGCCCCACCCATTCCGGGTCGGCGTCCGCCACCGAATCCACCTTGGCGAGGATGTTGCGCCAGTAGGCTTGAGCATCCTTCGCACCGGGGAAACAGGCCGACAGGCCGACGATGGCGGTGTCGAGGGGCTTTGGGGCTGGTGCGCTCATGCTGGGCTTTCAGGCAGCCTTCTTCGCTTCCCGCGAAGGCCATGCCTTCGCGGGCGTTTCGGCTTTTGGCACCAGCACTGCCGTCGCACGCGCGAGCGCCTTCTTGCCGTCGACGGCGAGCAGTTCCACCGTCACCGACTGCACGCCGGGTTCGGAATGCGTCGTCGCTTTGGCGCGCAGCTGCACCGGGCCACTGGCCTCGTTCAGGCCTTCCACCCGCAAGTCCAGCAACTCGCTGAGCTGCCACTGCGGCCAGCCGAGTGCGGCCAGTTCGCGGAGCAATTCGGAGGCCAGCGCGTGGGCATCGAGACCATCGGCGGCGGGGTCGAACAGCGCATCGGCGAGCACCGCGCCGCCGGCACCGACGCGCAGCTCCTGCGTGATGCGCGAGGTCGCAGCCGCAACGGGCACTGCGGTCGGATCGTGATCCGGCAGTCTGATCGCGCCATCGCCCCAAGGTCCGATACCGGCAACGACTTCGATCTGGCCGGGTGCGGCATAAGCGAGTTCTTCGAGGTAGAAGCGGCAGCCATCGGCGAGCGGGATCGGCTCCATGCCGCGCTCGCGCAGTGCCGCCTTCACGCCCTCGCTCGCCATGCCCGCATCCCAGGGCCCCCAGTTCATGCTGCTGACCCGCACGCCGGGCCAGTGGCGATGCAGCTGCCAGGCGAGGCGGTTGAGCACCTCGTTGCCGGCGGCATAGTCGCTCTGGCCGCGATTGCCGTAGCGACCGGCCACCGAGGTGAAGAAGGTGAGCGTCTTCAGTGTGTCGGGCCTGAGCTTTTGCGAGAGCACGAAGGCCGCATCGAGCTTGGTGCCGAGCACGCGCTCGAAGGATTCGGCGGTTTTGTCGGCCAGCAGCTTGTCTTCGATCACGCCTGCCGCGTGCAGCACGGCATCGATACGACCGTGCGCCCTGTAGAGTGAGTCGATCAGCTCGCCGAAGCTCGCCTCGTCGCGCACATCGCAGGCGCAGTAATCAACGATGGCACCCGTCGCAGCCAGCCTTGCGAGGTTGTCGCGGATTTCACGATCCACCAGCACTCGGCCCACCTCGCGGTCGATCTCGACCGGCTTCGGCTTCTCGCCGCGTGCGATGCGGGTGGCGAGCAGGGCTTTTTTCAGCGCTGCGGCGTCCCTGTATGGCGCGGTCTCGGCACTCTCCGGCAGCGGGGCCGCAGTGCGGCCCAGCAGCACCAGGCGCATGCCGGGCAGGGCCATCGCTTCGAGAATGCCCGCCGTGATGCCGCGCGCGCCGCCGGTCGCCAGCACCACCCAGTCGCCTGCGGGTTTGACGGCGGCAGCTTCGGGGCGCGGCAGCAGTGCCTGTGCTGCGGTGACACTGCCGTAGCGCGTGGTGCCGACGTAGCCCGCCTCCTGCGCCTGATCGTCGGCGAACAATTCCTGCGTCAGTCGCAAGGCAATCTCGGCATCGGTCTGGCCTTCGAAATCCACCGCGCGCAGGCCGGTGTTCGGGTATTCGTAGCGCAGGCAATTCAGCATGCCGTTGGCCCCGCCGCCGGTGGCCTGGCCCGCGCCACTGCTGTCGCGGCCGAAGCGGCCACCGAGGCGGCTGGCGGCGATGATCATTTGCGCGCTGGCCAGCTCATCACCCAGGGCTTGCAGGGCGTGGAAGAAACCAATCACCTCGCGCTGATAGGCGCTGCGCCACTCGGCAAGCGTGGCGGCCGTACCTCGCCTGAGGCCGTGCAGGTTGAGCAGTGCCACCACCGGCCCATGCGCTGCGCGTGCCTCCGTGAGTGCGGCGTCGAGGCTGGCGCGATCCGTCGCGGCGATGGCGACCGGTGTCAGGCCACCGGCCTGCAACTGCTCGGCGAGTCCATCCAGCAAGGCATCTGGCTCGCCCAGCAGCACGGCGAGGCCGCGCACGCTGCGGGTGGCTTCGGTGAGCGGCAGCGCAAGTGGCTGGATGACGTAGCGCGCGAGCGGCCTGGGGGTGCTGACAACGGTGAGTATCGGCGCGCTCGCGAGTGCTGGCGTGGTCAGTACGGGCGAGGGTGCGACAGCCGCCTGCAGGCCATCGAGCTGCTTGAGCACAGCAGCCAGCGACTTGGCCTTGGTGAAGCGTTCCATGTTGGCCTGCATCGTCTCTGCGAGTGCCGCCGGCAGCGCCTTGCGCAGGGCACCGATGATCTCGACCCGCTTGATGGAGTCGATGCCGAGATCGGCTTCCAGATCGGCATCCAGCCCCAGCATGTCAGTGGGGTAGCCGGTGCGTTCGGCGACGATGTCGAGCAGCAGAACTTGCAGATCGACCATCGCTGCGGCGGTTGTGACGACCGCGACCGTGGTGGTCTCCGGCGTGATGGCGGTGGTCGTGGTCCCGTTGGTGGATGCCGCTTGCAGGGTATCGAGTGCGGCGAGAATGGCGGCGAGCGACTTCGCCTTGGTGAAGCGTTCCATCTGCGCCTGCATGGCCTCGGCCAGTGCAGTCGGCAGCGCCTTGCGCAGGGCGCCGATGATCTCGACCCGCTTGATGGAGTCGATGCCCAGATCGGCTTCCAGATCGGCATCCAGTCCCAGCATATCGGTGGGGTAGCCGGTGCGCTCGGCGACGATGCCGAGCAGCAGGGCCGCGAAGTCGGGCGCGGTGCTGGCAACGACGTTGGCGATGCTGGGCGTGGCAGAGGGCGCAGCAACGAGGGGTGCAGGTGCCGAGGGCATCGGCGGCGCTTCGAGACGCGGCGATGTGACCATCACGGGAGCGGCAGCTACAGGCACCGCAGTGCCAGACATGAACTGCTGTAGCACCCGCTCCTGCAAGCTCAGGAACTGCCGCATCGTTTGCTGGTAAGCGATCAGCGCCTCGCTGCTCAGGGCGCTGCTCGCCGTCGCCGGGGCCGCAGCGGGCTGGGGCGCAGGCATCGAGACGATTTGCGGTGCTGGGGTCAGGCTGGCGATCTGTGCGGCGGCTGCCGTCTGGCGTGTGGCGGCCGTGAGCGCGGGGGCGAGCCCGGTGCGCAGCACGAGGTCATCCAGCGGTCTCGCACAGCCGCCGCTGACCATCCAGGTGTGCTTCGGCAGCACCGGCGCGCGGCCGCGTTCGAGTACGGTGGCGAGGTCAAGCAGGGCGAGGTCGCGGCGGGCGAACAAGGCCGTGCTGCGCCAGGCGACGCCAGCCACGAACAGCTCGGCAAGCCCGCTCAACAGGCCCCGCAGACCGCCGCCATTGCCATCGAGCGACACGGCGAGCGCAGCCTTGCCGCTGAGCGTGGCGCGGGCCATGTTGGTGCAGATGCTCTTCGGGCCGAGTTCAACAAACACGCGGCAGCCCGCGCCGTGCATGGCCTCGATTTCGCGCACGAACTCGACGCGGCTCAAGAGGTGTGCATCCAGCTGCGCCTGCATCGCTGCCGGCTCCGTGGGGTAGGGCAGCGCGCTGCTATTGGAGTAGACGGTGAGCGTGGCGGGCGCGAAGCGCGTGGCGCTGATCGCCGCCGAGAGTGCGGTCTTGGCGGGTGCCACCAGCTCGGTGTGAAACGCGCCGGACACCGGCAGCACGGTGGCCTTCAAGCCGACCTGGCCGAGCTTGGCCACGGCCTTCTCGACGGCGGCTTTCGGCCCCGAAATCACGCTCTGCTCCGGCGTGTTGTGGTTGGCGATGATGACGCCCGCGAATTCGGCGATGAGATCGGTGATTTGCTCGCGCCGACCCTGCACCGCCGCCATGCCGCCGGGCACGCTGGACTTCGAGGCCGAGGCCATTGCCTCGCCGCGCACGGCGGAGAGTTTCAGGAAATCCTCAGTGCTCAGCACGCCTGCCGACAGCAGTGCCGAATACTCGCCATAGCTATGACCTGCGGCTGCCGTGGCCTTGAGACCCAGTCGTAGTGCTAAGCGCAGATAGCCCAGCGAGAGCGCGCCGATGGCGGGCTGTGCGATGCGGGTGTCGGTGAGGGCCGCAGCCTGTGCGGTTTCGGTGGCCTCATCGAAGGCCGAGGCGGGCATGAGGTAGCTCGAAAGCGCCTGCGGTGCGTGCGAGGCAAGCACGCGGTCGGCCAGTTCCAGCGCCTCGCGCAGCTCGTCGAAATACAGCGCCGTCTCGCGCCCCATGTTGAGGTGCTGCGCGCCCTGGCCGGGGAAGAGGAAGGCGATCTCGCCGCTCGCGGCAGGTGTCGCCGTGTTGCAGCGGATGTGCGCGGGCAGCGGCTTGCTGCTGCCTTTGAGCTGACTCAGTAGGGTCTCGATATCGGCGGCGAGGGTGGTCGCACTGCTGGCGACGATGGCCGCCGTGACTGGCTGTGCGCCTTGCGCTTCGGCCTCTCGCGCGAGTGCGAAGGCGAGTTCGGCGAGATTGAGGCGCTCGGTCTGGCGCAGGGCGGGCAGCAGGGCAGTGAGCTTCTCCGTGAGTGCGGCTGTCGTCGCGGCCTTGAACAGGCAAAGCTCATACGGCCAGCGATCCGCACCCGCAGGGGCGGCGTGGGCGGGATATTCCTCCAGCACCACATGAAAATTGGTGCCACCAAAACCAAAGGCCGAAGCCCCACCACGACGGGGATGCGCCGGGTGTGCAAGCCAGGGGCGGGCTTCCTTCAGCAGCATGACTGGCGAGGCCGCATCGGCAATCGGCTCGATGGGATTCTCGACGCCGACATGCGGAGGCAACACACGGCGGTGCATGGCAAGCACGACTTTAATCATGCCGCTCACACCGGCGGCGGCCTTGGTGTGGCCGAGGATGGTCTTCACCGAGCCAAGTGCCACGCTCTTCGGCGCAGCGCCCGCCTGCGAGAGTGCGCGGCAGATGGTTTGTGCTTCGGCGCGATCACCCACGGAGGTGCCAGTACCGTGCGCTTCGATCAGGCCCAGTGTGGCGGGCGAGAACCCGGCCTTGGCATAGGCGCGATCGAGCGCGCGCACCTGGCCCTCGCTACGCGGTGCGGTCAGACCCAGCGCCTTGCCATCCGACGAACCAGAGGCGGCCTTGATGAGGCCATAGATGCGGTCGCCATCGCGCTCGGCGTCGGCGAGGCGCTTGAGCACGACCATCGCCACGCCCTCGGAGATGGCAATGCCATCGGCCGCCGTGTCAAAAGTTTTCGGCTGGCCAGTGCCGGAGAGGGCCGAAGTCTTGGCGAAGGCCATGAAGGCATAGGCCGACTGCGTGGTATCGAAGCCGCCAGCGAGCGCGACATTGCTGCGGCCGGTTTCCAGCTCGTTGACCGCGACGCTGATGGCGGCGAGCGAGGAGGCGCAGGCGGCGTCGATGGTGTAGTTGATGCCGCCGAAATCCATGCGGTTCGCCACACGCCCCGCAGCGACATTGAGCAGCGTACCGGCGAAGGATTCCTCGGTCCATTCCGGCAGGCGATCCCACACCTGCTCACTGAGGTTTTCGACGAAGCGAGGCAGCTCGGCGCGCAGGGCGTACTGGGTGCCCAAGTCGCCCGCGCCGCCACCGGCACCGAGCACGATGGAGGTGTTTTCGCGGTCGTAGCCGCCGTTCGCATAACCCGCATCGGCGAGTGCGCGGCTGGCGGCTTCGAGTGTGAGGATTTGCAGCGGATCGATGGACTTCATCGACTTGGGCGGGATGCCGAAGCGGGTCGGGTCGAAGCTGATCTCGTCGAGGAAACCGCCCCACTTGGAGTAGACCTTGTCCTTCTGCTTGGGGTTTTCGTCGAAGTAGAGTTTCCAGTCCCAGCGGCTCTCCGGCACCTCGCGCAGCACGCTGACCTTGCCCAATACATTGCGCCAGTACTCATCCGCATCGTTGGCCTTGGGCAGCACCACGCCGATGCCGATGATGGCGATGTCGCTGGGCTTCTGTTCCAGCTTGGGTGTGGCAGGCAGGCAGGATTCGAGCAGGGCTTGCGCGCCGCGCGTGACATCGAGATGCAGCGCCTCGATGCCCACCGCCGCATCGCGCAGGGTGGCGACCTGGCCGATCATGTACATGCCATCGCTCTTCTGTTGCGCGATGGGCACTTCAACCACCTTGCCGTCGTCGCCACGGTTCACGCCCTTGCTGGCGATGCGCAGGCGGCCGAGGTTCAAGTCTTCGAGCGCGTCGCGGATTTCCTCGCTGCTCTTGCCTTCTTTCAGCAGGCGGCGGCGCTCGGCGTAGAAGTCGTGTGCGAACTTCGTATCGACGCAGCGGCTGGCATGGCCGGGGCCGGATTCGAGATTCATCGTCCGCGCGCAGGCGATGGCCTCGGTCTGGAAGGTCTCGACGATGGCGTGGCTGCTCACGATCTCCCTGGTGAAGAGATAGGCGGTGCCCATCAGGCAGCCAACCTTCATGCCGCGCGCGGCGAGCGGGGCGCTCATCGCCGCCACCATTGCCGACGAACGCGCATCGTGAATGCCGCCCGCGAACAGCACATGCACGCTCTTGTCCGCACCTTTCGGCGTGTGTTCGAGCAGCACCGCAATCATCTGCTCCCACAGCGGGAAGCTCGCCAGCGGCCCCACATGCCCGCCGCACTCGCGGCCCTCGAACACAAAGCGGCGCGCGCCCTGTTCCAGATAGAGCTTGAGCAGGGCCGGTGCGGGCGCGTGGATGTAAGTCGCAATGCCGCGCGCTTCAAACTCGGCGGCCTGATCGGGCCTGCCACCGGCGATGAGCGCGAACGGCGGCTTGCACTGCCAGATCGCCTCGCATTGCTCCTGCCGGAGTGCATGCGGCACGAAGCCCAACATGCCGACGCCCCAGGGCGCATCGCCGACTAGCTGCTTAGTCGCCTGCAACATCTCCAGCACTTGCGGGCCGCGTGTGAGGGCGAGTGCAAGGAAGGGCAATGCGCCTGCCTTGGCGACTTCAGCCGCGAAAGCGGGCGAGTCGCTGACGCGAGTCATCGGGCCTTGGGCAAGCGGGAAGCGCGTACCGTGCGACAGCGCCAGTGCGCTGGCTTCGTTCATCGTCGCCAGCATTGCCGACTGTTCGATCTGCTGGAGGCTGGCTTTGCGAATGGCCTGAATCAGCTTGCCGACGCTGCCGAAATCGCGCCGGTACTGCGCGGCAAAGCCAATTGCCTGGCCGAGGGGCAGCAGCTGGCTGCCATCGCTCGCCCAGCCGGTCTGCACTGCGAGCTGCGTGGCCCATTCCGAGGTCGCCAGTTCGCCTGAATCCAGACGACGGCTGAGTGCCTCCGCACTCTTGAGCGCAGCCGAGCCCGCGCGCGCATAGGCGCGCAGAGGTTGGCCTTCCAGTTCGCCGAAGAGCTTGGCTTCGACGCCATTGAGCCGACCAAGCTCGCTCTGCTGTGCAGGCGTCAGCGGCGACTCGGCCAGCAGCAGCAGCGCATCGTCCAGCACCACGCCGGCGGCACCGGCGGCGCGGCAGGCGGCGGCGGTGTAGAGGCCGATGCCACCCTGCACGAACACTGGCAGCTCGGTGGTCTTCAGCAGCTTTTGCAGCAGGATGTAGCTGGTGTCTTCACCCACCCAGCCGCCCGCCTCATGGCCACGCGCGACGAGGCCATCGAAGAGCGCGGGCAGGGCATCGAGCCCTTCGGCGCTGGTGACTTCGGCCAGCCAGCGGTGCGAGTGCGGTTTGGCGTACTGGTCGGCAAAGGCGCGCAGGCTGCTTATGCCGCCCGACACGATCAAGGTAAGGGCCTGGGCTGAGGCAGCGCGCAGCAGCGCCTCGGCCAGCGCGTGCTGGCTGGCATGCAGGCGCAGGCCGGGCGTGCCGGACGATGCGGTTGGCAGGGCTTGCAGCAGCTGCGTCCAGCTGGCGCTGGCCTGGGGGATGTCATTTGCGGCCCACTCGAAATCGAGCAGGCCGACAGCGCCGCCCTGCACGGCGCCGCGGGCGAGCTCGCTGCACTGGGCATTGGCCGGGCAGAGGGCCATCACTTCAAACGCTTGCTTCTTCATCACGTCGCTCCCTGACGTTTCGCAGCGCGCCATCCTTGGCCGCTGACTGATGCCTTGCTGCCTTACCGCTTTCGCCCTTCGAGGAAGGGCACTTCCATCACTTTTTCGTGGACGATCGGGCCGTGGCCGAAGAAGCCGCCTTCACCAAAACACTCGCCGTGATCGGCGGTGATGATGAAGTGCGTGCCGATGGGTGCCTTCTCGATCAGTCCTTCCAGAATGGTGTCGACGTGTTCGACGGTCTTCACCTGCTGGGCGTGCAGATCCTGCATCTGGCGGGCATCGAAGAACTGGTCTTCGGTGTGCTGGCCCATGGAGTCATCCATGCGCTTGAACACCCCATGCACGCCGGAGATGTGCGGCATGCCCTTGGGGTCGAGCATGTAGGGGTAGTGGGTCTCGCCGAGGTTCAGGAAATAGAACGAAGGTTCGTCAGCATCGAACTCGATGTCTTTGACCATGCCGCCGAAATCGTTGTGATCGGCCATCAGCTTGTAGTCGTCGAAATGACGGTTGAGGTGCGACAGCGGGTTGAGCACCGGCAGTGAAACCTTGGCACAGGTGCGGTAGCCGTTCTGCTGCAAGACGTGCGGCAGCGAGAGTTGCGGCACGAAGTTCTTGAACGAGAGATCGGGAATGCCCAGCCGATCCACCCATTTGGAGAACTCCTTCTTGTAGACCTCGGAGGCGAACACCCCCTGCGGGTTTTCGTGCGGGGTCATGCCCATGAGATAGGTGTAATGCGAGGGCGAAGTCCAGCTGGCGTAGGAGTAGCGTTTTTCGCCGGCACCGATGCGATCCATGTTCGGCGTCTTGGCGCGTTGATAGCTGTCGTAGCGACAGCTATCCATCACGATGAAAATTAGGTTATTGCCCATGGCCATTTGCTGGTCGGTTATTGCTTACGTCGGGCTTCAGGCGGATTGGGAGAGAGACAGGCCGCTCTGCCCGCTGCGGATGCGCCCGGTGGCTTGCAGGTATTGCAGGACCTTGTGGACGCAGGCTTCGAGTGCCATCTCGTCGGTATTGATCACCAACTCCGGGTTTTCGGGCACTTCGTAGGGCGAGTCGATGCCAGTGAACTCCTTGATCAGCCCGGCGCGCGCCTTGGCGTAGAGACCTTTGGGGTCGCGCTGCTCGCAGGTGGCGAGCGAGGTCTTCACGTAGATCTCGACGAACTCATCCGCCGCGACCAGCTGGCGCACCATCTGGCGATCCGCCCGGTAGGGCGAGATGAAGGCAGTGATGGCAATCTGGCCCGCATCGACGAACAGCTTGGCGACCTCGCCGATGCGGCGGATGTTCTCGACCCGATCCCTGGGCGAAAAGCCCAGATCCTTGTTCAAGCCGTGACGGACGTTGTCACCATCCAGCAGATAACTGTGATGACCCATGCCCAGCAGGGCGCATTCCAGCTCGTTGGCGAGAGTGGATTTGCCGGCACCGGAGAGGCCCGTCAGCCAGATGATGCAGGGGCGCTGGCCCTTTTGTTCCGAGCGTTCGGCGCGCGTGACCGTATGCGAATGCCACACCAGATTGGTGGCCTTCGGAAAGTTGCTGATCGTTGCCATAATGGTGATTCCCTCCATGGAATCAGGTTACAGGCGAAGAAGCCGGGTGCATCCATGCACCGCAGAAAATTGCCTCATTGCAATTTGAAGCCTGTATTTACTATTGCAGCATAAGCATATGCCGTGCCAGTGAGAATTCAGCATTTATTTTTTCTGACCGCTGGATGTGAACTCGGCTGATGCAACGTTTCCCAGGCCTCATTGCTGGGCCGGGGCATAGAGGTGCATGGTAAAGTGTCTTAATAGGGATGAATCCCACCCAGCGGCAAGCTGCCGCACTCACGACCACCACAAAGCGTCTATCCAATGGCAACCGTCAGCACTAACGAAATGAAGTCCGGCGTCAAAGTCCTCATCGACGGCGAACCCTTTGCAATCATCGACAACGAGTACCGCAAGCCCGGCAAGGGCCAGGCCACCAACAGCATCAAGGTGCGCAACCTCAAGAACGGCCGCGTGATTGAAAAGACCCTGCGTTCCGGCGACAGCTGGGACGTGGCCGATGTCGAGGACGTGGAACTGCAATACCTCTACAACGACGGCGAGTTCTGGACCTTCATGGACCCGACCAGCTTCGAGCAGACCATGGTCGCCAAGGCCCAGATGGTGGATGCGATTGACTGGCTGAAGGGCCAGGAGACCTGCCGCCTTACCCTGTGGAACGGCGCGCCCTTGCAGGTGATGCCGCCCAACACGGTGGAACTGGTGATTGCCGAAACCGACCCCGGCGTGCGCGGCGATACCTCCGGCGGCGGCGGCAAGCCGGCCACGCTCGAAACCGGCGCGGTGGTGCGCGTGCCCCTGTTCGTGCAGCAGGGTGAGATCATCAAGGTCGATACCCGCACCGGCGACTATCTGGGTCGCATCGGCAAGTAATTCGTTTCATATGGCTTAACCACAAGCGCGTCCATTGAGACGCGCTTGTCATTTGGAGAAACAGAAATGGCAGCAGCAGACGACCGCAAAAAAGCATTGGAAGCCGCGCTCTCGCAGATCGAGAAGCAGTTCGGCAAGGGCGCGATCATGCGCATGGGTGTGGACGAGCGTCCCGACATCGAGGTGATTTCCACCGGCAGCATCACACTCGATGCCGCCCTCGGCATCGGCGGCGTGCCGCGTGGCCGCGTGGTCGAGATCTACGGGCCGGAGTCGTCCGGCAAGACCACCTTCGCCCTGCACGTCACCGCGCAGGCGCAGAAGGGCGGCGGTGTCGCCGCCTTCATCGACGCAGAGCACGCGCTCGACGTCACCTACGCCGAGAAGCTCGGCGTGCAGGTGGGCGATCTGCTCATCTCGCAGCCGGATACCGGCGAACAGGCACTGGAAATCGTCGACATGCTGGTGCGCAGCAATGCGGTCGATCTCATCGTCATCGACTCGGTCGCGGCCCTGGTGCCGAAGAACGAAATCGAAGGCGAGATGGGCGAGGCCAGCGTGGGCGTGCAGGCGCGCTTGATGTCGCAGGCTTTGCGCAAACTGACCGGTTCGATCAATCGCAGCAAGACCACGGTCATCTTCATCAACCAGCTGCGTATGAAGATCGGCGCGATGATGCCCGGCCAGTCGCCGGAAACCACCACCGGCGGCAACGCGCTCAAGTTCTATGCCTCCATGCGCCTCGACATCCGTCGCATCGGCGCGATCAAGAAGGGCGACGAGGTGGTGGGCAACGAGACCCGCGTCAAGGTCGTCAAGAACAAGCTCGCGCCGCCGTTCAAGCAGGTCGTGTTCGAGATCATGTACGGCGAGGGCATCAGCCGCGAAGGCGAGCTGATTGACCTCGGCGTCGAGCACAAGTTCGTCGAGAAAAGCGGCGCCTGGTTTGCCTACAAGGGCGAGAAAATCGGCCAGGGCAAGGACAACTCCAAGGCTTACCTGCGCGAGCACCCGGAAGTGGCGAGCGAGATCGAAGGCCTGCTGCGCGCCAAGCTGCTGCCGCCGAAGGCCGCCAAGGTCGAGTAAGCGGCATCGAAAATGATGCGCCGCAAGGCATCCGATGAGCCGGTGTCGCCTGAGGCTGCGAAGCTGAAGGCGATGCGCTTGTTGGGGCGGCGCGAGCATTCGGCGCGTGAGCTTTCGAGCAAGCTGCGGCAGGGCGGGGTGGAGGCCGAACTCACTACCGAAGTCGTCGAATCGATGACTGAAAACGGCTGGCAATCCGACCCCCGCTTTGCCGCCAGCCGCATCCAGAACCGCATTGCGCAGGGCTTCGGCCCCATCCGCATCAGTGCCGAACTCAGGGTGGCGGGCCTGCCGGATGCCCTGATCCGCGAGGCGATGGAGGCCGCCGAGTGCGACTGGACGACGCTTTGCGTGGAGACCTACCAGCGCAAATACCGGCAGCCGCCGGCCGACCGCGCCGAGAAGCAGAAACGCTACAACCATCTCGCTGCCAGGGGTTTTGCCGGCGAACACATCCGCGCCGCTTTTGACGGCGGGGATGACGACGCGGGCGACTAGCGCGACCGCCCGCCCCGGCAGGGCTGCGAGCCGCTAAACTGCGCGACTCTTTTTTGCAGCCCATAGCCATGACCAGCAACGAACTGCGCGCCAAGTTCCTGCAATTTTTTGCCACCAAGGACCACACCGTGGTGCCTTCGTCGAGCCTCGTGCCCGCAGGCGACGCCACGCTGCTGTTCACCAACGCCGGCATGGTGCAGTTCAAGGATGTGTTCACGGGGCAGGACTCGCGCCCCTACAAGCGCGCAGCTTCCAGCCAGAAATGCGTGCGTGCCGGCGGCAAGCACAACGACCTCGAAAACGTCGGCTACACCGCGCGTCACCACACCTTCTTCGAGATGCTGGGCAATTTCAGCTTCGGTGATTACTTCAAGCAGGACGCCATCACCTGGGCCTGGGAGTTCATCACCAGCCCCGCCTGGCTCGGCATCGACAAATCGCGCTTGCTGGTCACGGTCTATCACACCGACGACGAGGCGGCGGCGATCTGGCACCAGCAGTGCGGCGTGCCGCTCGACCGCATCGTGCGCATTGCTGACAACAAGGGTGCGCCATACGCCAGCGACAACTTCTGGGCGATGGGCGACACCGGCCCCTGCGGCCCCTGCACCGAAATCTTCTACGACCACGATCCCGATGGCAGCAAGGGCATCTACGGCGGCCCGCCCGGCAGCCCGGAAGAAGACGGCGACCGCTGGATCGAAATCTGGAACGTGGTGTTCATGCAGTTCGAGCGCACCGCCAAGGGCGAGATGCTCAAGCTGCCGGCGCCGAGTGTGGATACCGGCATGGGGCTGGAGCGCATCAGCGCGCTGATGCAGGGCAGCAACGACAACTACCAGACCGATACCTTCAAGGCGCTGATTGGCGCGGTGGCGAAGCTGGCGGGGCAGAAGCCGTATGAGAACCCTTCGCAGAAGGTCGTCGCCGACCACATCCGCGCGGCGAGCTTTTTGATTGCCGATGGCATCACGCCCAGCAACGAGGGGCGCGGCTATGTGCTGCGCCGCATCATGCGGCGCGCCATCCGCCACGGCTACAAGCTCGGCCTGAGTGAGGCCTTCTTCTACAAGCTGGTGGCACCGCTGGCGGCGGAGATGGGCGAGGCCTTCCCCCAGCTCAAGACGCAGCAGGCAGCCATCGAGAAAACCATCCGGCAAGAGGAAGACAGCTTCGCCACCACGCTCGACAAGGGCATGAAGCTGCTCGAAGACGCCATCGGCAAGCTCAAGGACGACGTGATTCTCGGTGAAGTGGTGTTCAAGCTCTACGACACCTATGGCTTCCCGCTCGACCTCACCGCCGACATCGCGCGCGAACGCAACCTCAAGCTCGACGAGGCCGGCTACGAGCGCGAGATGCAGGCGCAGCGCACCCGTGCGCGTGCGGCGAGCCAGTTCAAGTCTGGTGAGGCGCTGCGTTACGAAGGCGCTGCGACCCAGTTCCTGGGCTACGACGGTCTGGTGGTCGAGGGTGCGAAGGTACTGGCGCTCTACCGCGATGGTGCGGCGGTACAAACCCTCGCCGCCGGCGATGCCGGTGTGGTGGTGCTCGACAAGACCCCGTTCTATGCGGAGGGCGGCGGGCAGATTGGTGACGCCGGCCATCTCGGTGGCTTCAGGGTCGCCGATACGCAGAAGATCATGGGCGGTGCCTTCGGCCACAGCGGCAGCTTGGAGGCCGGCACGCTGAATGTCGGCGATACCGTGACGGCAACGGTCGAAAGCAGCGTGCGTCGCGCGACCATGCGCAACCATTCGGCGACCCACTTACTGCACGCCGCACTGCGGCAGGTGCTGGGCACCCACGTTTCTCAGAAGGGCTCGCTGGTCAACACCGAGCGTACGCGCTTCGACTTCAGCCACGGCCAGGCAGTGACGAGCGAAGAGATCGCGGAAATCGAGCGCCTTGTGAATGCCGAAGTGCTTGCCAACCACGAAGTCGGCGCAAAGTTGATGAGCTTCGACGACGCGGTGGCCTCAGGCGCGATGGCGCTGTTCGGCGAGAAATATGGTGCCGAGGTGCGCGTGCTGAAGATGGGCACGTTCTCAACCGAACTCTGTGGCGGCACGCACGTGACCCGTACGGGCGACATCGGCCTGTTCAAGGTCGTCAGCGAGGGCGGCGTGGCGGCAGGCGTGCGCCGCATCGAGGCGGTCACTGGCGAGAACGCGCTGGGTTTTGTCAGCGAGCTGCAAGGCAAGCTCAACGCCGCTGCCACTGCGCTCAAGACCTCGCCGGCCGATCTCGGCAGCAAGATCGGCGGCTTGCTGGAGGCCAACAAGGCACTCGAAAAAGAACTGGCTGCGCTCAAGAGCAAGTTGGCCGCAGGGCAGGGTGACGAGTTGCTCGCCAAGGCCGCCACCATCAATGGCGTGAAAGTGCTGGCCGCACAGGTGGAAACCGACGCCAATGGCCTGCGCACCCTGCACGATCAGCTCAAACAGAAGCTGGGCAGCGGCATCCTGCTGCTGGGCAGCAGCAGCGAGGGCAAGGCCAGCCTCATCGCTGGGGTCACCGCCGACCTCACCGGCAAGGTGAAGGCGGGCGAGCTGGTGAACTTCGTGGCTGGGCAGGTGGGTGGCAAGGGTGGCGGAAGGCCCGACATGGCTCAGGCGGGCGGCACGCAGCCTGAGAACTTGCCTGCCGCAATTGCCAGTGTCGTAGCTTGGGTGGAAGCAAAGCTCTAATGCGGTTTCGGTTTCTCAACACAACTGGATTCCCGCCTTCGCGGGAATGACAAGAAAGAAAAAATGGCATTGATCGTTCATAAAGATCATCACTGTGCGCTGTCATGCGCGCCCATGCGTTAAAGCCAACAACAGCAAGGGTTTCAGAGTTTCTGTTATGCGCTGCCATGCGCAGGCGTGTGGTAACAGCCAGCCGATTTGTGGTAACAGTAGTGGTAACAGAAACCACCGCATTTACCGACATGGCCCTGACTGATACCGCCTGCCGCAACGCCAAGCCGCGTGCCAAGGCATACCGAATTGCCGACACTGGCGGGCTGTGTTTGTTCGTGCGTCCCACCGGGGCCAAGGCGTTCCGTTACCGCTACCGGCTGGCCAGTAAGCAAGATGAGCTGGTGATGGGCGATTACCCGGCAATCTCGTTGCAGGAGGCCCGCCGCCAGCGTGATGAGGCCGCTGCGCTCATTGCCAGGGGTGCCAGCCCCAAGAACGAGCAGCGCGCGGTCAGGCTGCGCCAGCAGCACGCCAACGCCAGCACCTTCGCGGCCGTGACTGTCGAGTGGCAGGGCAAGCATGCCAGCCGATGGTCAGCCAAATACGCAGACGAAGTGGAGCGCCGCCTAAAGCTCGATGTGTTGCCCTCGCTGGGGCCGCTGCCCGTCAGTGAGATCAGCGCCGCACAGGTACTCGCAGTGGTCAACAAGGTTTATGACCGGGGCGCGGTGCATGTCGCCTTCAATGTGCGCATGTGGTGTTCGGCCATCTTTCGCTACGCGATGCGCACTAGTCGCGCCGCATCTGATCCGGCTGATGCTTTGCGTGGTGCCTTGGTGCGGCCGCCGGTAGAGCACAACCCACACCTGACCCGCGACGATCTGCCGCACTTTCTGGCTGACTTGGTGGCTTTCCAGTGCTCGCCTGTGGTCAAGATGGCATTGCACCTGGTGGTGCTGACCTTTGTCCGCACCATCGAGCTACGCGCAGCCGAGTGGAGTGAGTTCGACCTAGACGCGGCCCTTTGGCGCGTGCCTGCCGAGCGCATGAAAAAGCGGCAAGCCCATGATGTGCCACTGTCGGTGCAGGCCGTCGCCATCCTGCGTGAGCTGCACACGCTCACGGGCAAGGGTAGATACCTGTTCCCCAACCTACGCCGCCCACAAACCTATATGGCGCATACGACCCTGCTGGATGTGTTGCGCCGCATGGGCTGGGCTGATCGCGTCACTGTGCATGGCCTGCGCGGCACCGCTCGCACCGAGCTGGCGGAGATGGGGTTTCCAGAGCAAGCCCTGGAGCGCCAGCTGGCCCACGCCAAGCGCAGCCGCACCGTTGCTGCCTACGACCATGCCCGCCACTGGCCAGCCCGCGTCAAGATCATGCAGGCATGGGCGGATCACCTCGATGCCCTGGCGCGCGGGGGTGACAAGGTGGTGCCGCTGCGGGCAAAAAGAGCATGAAAAACACCGGACCTCTACAAAACGACCGGGAACAGCGGGACCAACGGGAACACCCCGCTGAAAGGCCCGCCGTTAGGGGGTTTGGCCGTTCCCGTGGTCAGAAAGTGACCTGTTCCCGTTGCTTCGGGAGCGGGAACAGCAGCAATAGTTCAGGTGCCCTTTGCGGGCGTTGACGACTCACAAAAGCCGGCACATTTCAATTGAAAAACTGGACCGATACCGACGCCACTAAGCGCCCCTTAACTGGTGATCTGCTGGTGCTCGCGCTGGCCGGGGAATTGCCGCCGATGCTGACTCCAGATGAGTTATTGCGGCTTTGGCTTCCTCTCTGCCGTGACGAGGAGCCCACGACCAAGGCCAAGCGCGTCGCTGTTGCGAAGATGATTCGCAAGGCCATCGAGAAGAAGACTCTGCCCTCGATCAAGTCACCTGACACCACGAAGATCGTGAAGGCCCCGCTTGGCGGCCATCACGCAGGCTGGCGCTCGCGCATCAAGAGTCCCGACTATGACGAGTCCGATGAGCTGTGGGCTAAAACTTCGGATTGGCCGCAGCTGGTTCCTGGCTTGGTATTCGTGCGTGACAGTGATGTGCGGCAATTGGTCGCTGTTGCGCGGGCACACTTGAAGCCATCCTCAGACGCGCCACTATGGCTTTGGATAGAGACTGGCGAGCCCGATTGTGCGTCGGTCAATGGGCGCAAAGGCCGGGGGGAAAGGGGGCACAGTGCGAAGTTTCTAGCTTGCGCGGCTTTGGCCTCAAGATCGCCTCTCGCTGCCAACGGCAACGCCTCACGCAGTGCGGCAGAACTGTTAGCCGGCGATGGTGGAAAGTCGGCAAAGATCGCAGGAGCATCTGTCGCCTACCTGGCGAAACACTTGCGCGGCGAGTTCGCCGCCACTTCCGAGTCGAAGACCACACAAAAGAAAAAACGGAGCTGATTCAGTAGTTCCGGCCGCTTTCTCCGGGAAGGCTTTCCCCGGAAAACTCGGCAGCGATGCTCTGTGGCACTTCACATCGAGGTGCCCTCATGCGCACACCAATTCAATCGCTTTCCGGCGGTGCCGAGTTACCCGCCGTCAATGTTCTCGCCGCCACTGCGCCTGATCTTGGCGATGTGGCTTACGTAAAGCTGCCGAACGTGCTGGCCGCGTTTCCCGTCAGCCCCAGCACCTGGTATGCGTTGATCCGGCATGGCGTTGCGCCGGAGCCGGTGAAGCTGGGCAGCGGTTCGTTTTGGCGCACATCGGAAGTGCGTGCTTTTCTGGCCCGCGACCCTGCCGAGATCAGCGAGGCACTGCGAGCAGTGCGCAATGCCCGCAAGGCTGGCCAGCGTGGGGCTACGGCATGAAGCAAGCTGCTGCGCCGCGCTACTACCTGCATGGCGACCGCAAAGAGCGCAGCGGCCTCTACTACTGCAAGTGCGGTGACGTGTTCGCTCGCCTCTCGCACTTTCAGCGGCCGCCATTCTCGACTTCTCGCGGCGAGACTCATCGCGCGGTGCTTGACTGGCATGCGCGCGCCGCAGGCGACCAGCTTGAGCATCGGCCCGACGGCGCTGAGAACTGCATCATCGGGCCGGGGCCGCTGGCGATGGCCGGGCCGCTTCGGGTGGTCAAGTGATTGTGCTCGATGGCCCTATAGGGGCTGCGGCTGCACCTGGCGCTGTTGACCTGCGGACGGTGCTACTCGGCCTCTTGGCGGAGCCGGGGCCAGGCATAGAAATCACGGTGCGCAGTCGGGGCGGCAACCTTCAGCAAGGCATCGAGATACACCACGTCATTCGATCATGCGGGCATCGCGTCACGACGCGCATTCGAGGGGTGGCGGCCAGCGCCGGCGCACTCGTTGCGCTCGCTGGGCATGTCGTTGTGATGGAGTCGAACGCGCGTCTGATGCTGCATGGCGGATTCATGTTCATGCCCGCGTACTGCGACGACCTGCAGATGGCGGGCGAGTGGCTTGATCGAAAAAACGCTGAGGTGGCATCGCTGCTCGCAGCGCGCACCGGCCGATGCGCCGCCTTTGAATTGGCGCGCCTCAATGAGCACGCCGACTGGTGGATGACGCCGGTGGAGGCATTAGCGCAGGGCTACATCGACGCCATTGTGCCGGCGAATGCGCCATGACTTGCTTCTGCCCTGGCTGCGAATGCTGGCCAGCACTACGGCCGCTGACGCGCATCTATGGCGGTGAGGGTTGCTGCCTATTGGCCTATGTCTGCGCTGACTGCGCGGCCGAGCTACTCGCAGCCGATCTTGATGGCATAGCCGAGCGCCGATGGACCCTCGTCATCTCTCGCGTCAACGCCCATCCCGCCCTGTATCGCTTTTTTCACGGGCCTCGATCTGAGGTCATTCACCACCAAGGAGTGTTTATGTCCATCGTTGACCCCAAGACGGTTACCGCTTTCCTGCAGTCCGTCATCAAGAATAACCAGACGGCAGTTGCGCCGGCGCAACGTGATGCCTTTGATCGCGCCGCGCTCTGCCTGCGGGCGGCCGATGACCTGCAGAACGCACGTCAGTCCCTTCAGCTGGCGAGGTCGGAGATCGAGGAGAAGGGCGGCGAGCTGCAGCGCCTCGAAACCGCCGCACAGCGTATGCGTCTGCAGTTGTCCGATCTGGAGTCGAAGCAAGACAGCACGCGCCGGAGCCGTGTCGGCGCGGCAGTGGATGAAGCGATGGCGGGTAATTCCAAAGCCTGGCTCATTCATGACACCAAGCTGGCCACCGAGATCGCTGATCTGCGTTCGGTATTGCAGGAGGCTGAAACCCGCCTGGTGTCCGTCCGCCCTGCAGTGGATCGACTGCAGAGCAATCTTCGCACCCAGCGCAGGCTGGCGATGGAAGCGCGCGAGCGCATCAGCGATGGCCCTCTGATGTATCTGGAATCACTGGCGGCAGTTGCCTACTCCGAATGCGTCGCTGCACTGCGACTGGCCGGAAATATCGGGGAGCCGCGTGGGGTCCGTATCCAGACTGATCCCGGCTCGTTGGACAGTGCATTCGAGCGGCTGGGCCGTGAGATGTCGGACGTGCTGGCCTGATTCGGGGGGCATTACGGACATGTCCGCCACAATCAATCGAGTTGCGCCGGCGCAATGCGGCGAGCATCATCCGTGTCGGAGCGTAGAAAACTCCTCACTAGGCGGTGCCCACGCCCGAAATGCCGTGGTTTTTTTGTGCCCGTTACAGCGGCATCGTGCGGGCGATTCGCGCTCATTGTTCATGGGCGGGGAGGCGCTGAAATACAACACCCGCAAGGGGAATACAGCGCGCCGTCCTAGTGCGGTTTCTAACTCCCCGCCCGCCTTGCGTAGAAGCAAGACGGGTAGCCCTTAGAAGTTCACTAGGAGCCACATCATGGCCAAGAACAGCAACGCCATTGCAAGCAAGATCGCGCACCCTGTTAAATCCCGCACAGCTGACCCGTGTCTGCCCCGTCCATACCTTGGCGGTCCGGCATCGCCCGAGCGACTGACAACAGCCACGCCAGTCACGCACCTTCTGTTCGAAAATGTTCTTGTGGTGCAGGCGGGTGTGACCCAGGGCGTGGCCATCGAAGCTGCCAGACGGTTACAAATCGTGGCGAGTGAGCTGCTTTCACTTGGCGTGGACGAGCCCGACGAATACGAGGTGCGGGCGTATCAGGCAATGCGCACGGCGGCAATGTTTTTCTCTGAGGTCTCGTCTGCACTGCTGTGCTCGCTCGCAGTTGTGGATGCCGATCAGCGCGGATCGCGTGAGAGAGCATTGCGGGCGGCCGTCGGCAATGCCCAGTGACTAAGCCGCCCATGCCCCTCTCGCTGGCGGATGTGCTCGACCAGTTCCGCCGCGCCCTGCGCGCGGCGGGGCTGGACTTCGATGGGGATCTGATTGCGGACGGTAAGTTGCACCGCTACCGCGTGGAGGGTGACAAGGCAGGCAGCAAGAACGGGCATTACGTGCTGCATTCAGATGGCGTGCCCGCTGGCGAGTTCGGGAGCTGGAAGACTGGCCAAAAAGAGGCTTGGCGCGCGGACATTGGCCGCACCCTGACTGCCGAGGAGGATGCTGCACACCGCCAGCGGCTGGCGATCATCAAAGAACAACGCCGCGAAGATGAACGCCGCGAGCACGAGCGGGCTGCCGCCAAGGCCGTAGAGATGTGGGGCAAGGCGTCGGAGGCGGTTAAGGCCTCGCACCCCTACCTGGTGACCAAGGGCGTGCGCGCCTATGGCCTGCGGCAGATGCGTGAGCAGCTGCTGGTGCCGCTGCGCAAGAACGATGCCCTGACGGGCCTGCAATTCATCGGCGCGGACGGTGGCAAAAAGTTTCTGACCGGCACGGTCAAGGCCGGTGCTTATCACCTCATCGGCGAGGCCAGTGAGCACAGCGCCCTGGTGGTCATTGCCGAGGGGTATGCGACCGCAGCCAGCGTGCATGCCCTGGGCGAACACGCGGTGGCCGTGGCCTTCGATGCAGGCAACCTGCTGTTGGTGGCGCGGGCGTTACGCCGTCGCTGTCCTGCGGCGTGCATCGTCATCGCAGCGGACGATGACCGCGAGACGCCCGGCAATCCTGGCCTGACGAAAGCGCGCGCCGCTGCCGAGGTGGTGGGTGGTGTGGTGTGCGCTCCTCCGTTCGAGCCTGGCGACGCCGGCAGCGACTGGAACGACTACGCCAAAGCGCAGGGCCAAGAGGCTGCGCGCGAGGCGCTGCGGACGGCGCTGGATGCCGCCGCCACGCAACACGGGGCACAAGCCATGAGCGCAACATCTGATGCCCCCACGGGCGAGCCTGGCGCGGTTGCCGGGCAGGCCAGCGGCGAGGCCCTGCGGCCCCGATACGAGCTGTGCCCCGATGGCCTCTATTGGTGTGATGTGGAGTTCGATGGCAAGGGCAAGGCACGCGAACACGCACCCCTGTTCCTGTGCTCGCCGCTGGCCATCGAAGCGGTAACGCGCGACACGCGGGGGCACGGCTGGGGCCGCCTGCTGCGCTTCACGGATTCCGATGCGGTGAGCAAGTCCGCAGTGATTCCAGCCCGCCTGTTCGGTACCAGCCGCAGCGATGAGCTGCGCGGCGCGTTGCTCGATGCCGGCCTGCCCATCATCGCCGGTGGGGCCAAGGCGCAGCGGCAGTTGAACGACTACCTGATGCGTGAGGTGCCGAGCGCTCGCGCCCGGTTCGTCACCCGCATGGGTTGGCACGGCTCATCGTTCGTACTGCCTGCGCAGACTTTTGGCCCTGCCAACGGTGAGCGCTTCCATCTGGCTGATGAGGTGGCCAGCACTAGCGCCTATGAGCGGGCAGGGCGCTTCGACCTTTGGCGCGATGCAGTGGCTATGCCCTGCGGGGCGCACAAGCGAGCGTTATTCGCGATGGCCTGCGCCTTTGCCGGGCCACTGGTGGAGCTTGCCGGGGCAGAGTCTGGCGGCTTTCACCTGGTGGGCGGCAGCAGCAGCGGCAAGACCACGGCACTACGGCTGGCCGCGTCCGTGTGGGGTAGCCCGGCCTCGTTCTGGCGGCAGTGGCGCACCACCGACAACGGGCTGGAAGCCATCGCGGAGGAGTTCAACGACACCTTGCTGGCGCTCGATGAGATCGGGCAGGCAGACCCGCGCATCGTGGGCGAGGTGTCCTACATGCTCGCCAACGGTCGCGGCAAGGCGAGAGCCAAGAAAGAGGGCGGGGCGCGCAGCATCAAGTCCTGGCGGCTCATGTTGCTTTCGACGGGCGAGGTGGGCACCAGCAACCTGATGAACGCCAGCGGCCAAAAAAGCCGGGCTGGGCATGAGGTGCGCCTGGTGGAGCTGCCTGCGGATGCAGGCCGAGGCTGCGGGTTGTTCGACTCGACGGGCAACAAGGGCAGTGCTCGCGAGCTGGCGATGACGCTGATTGAATCCGCAGGCGAGCACTACGGCCATGCCGGGCCTTTGTTCGTGGAGAAGCTGGCAGGCCGCCGTATCGAGATCGCGCGTGAGGCCCGCGAGTGCATCGCGCAGTTCGTGACGGACGTTTGCCCACGCGGTGCGGACGGGCAGGTGCTGCGCGTGGCCGCTCGCTTTGGCCTGGTGTGCTACGCGGGCGAGCTGGCCACCGAATGGAAGCTGACGGGCTGGGACTTCGAGGCTGTGCGATCTGCCTGCGCTGATGCCTTTCAAGCCTGGCTGAAGCGGCGAGGCACTGCTGGTGCGAAAGAGCCTGCCGCGATGGTGGCGCAGGTGCGGGCCTTCATTGAGGAACACGGCGGGGCCACGTTTCAGGACATTACCGACTACAAGCGTGCGCAGGGCCGGGGCGAGGCTGCGAGGTATGCCGCTGTTGGCGAGGGCGACGCCGCGCAGGGCATTGCCGAAGCCAGCGACCACGAACGCAAGATCATCCACCGCGCAGGATTCCGCTGGCAGGAACCGGGCGGGCGCACTTTGTATGCCGTGCTGCCGGAGGCTTTCAAGAGCAAGTTGTGCTCAGGGTTTGAGCCGGTCGAGGTCTGCAAAGCCCTCGCAGCCGCCAAGGTAGTGGTGAAGCCAGATAGCAGCGGCGACCGCTACACCGCGAAGCATCGCGTGCCCAATAGCGGCAAGCCCATCCCTTTCTATGTGCTCGATGGCGATGTGCTGATGGATGGCGACGTGGGCTGACGCCACCGCAGCTTTGCAGTCAGCCCGCCGCGTGCGGGCTTTTTGCTGTCTGCGTGCCAGCTACTGCGAGGCCGGCCGGCGCGGCGGGGCGCGCATTCTTTTTCCGCGCGCTTTTGGCGGTGTTCAGTAAGGCCGCAGCAGGGCGGCACACCATGAGTGTTCCCGTATGTTCCCGTTGCGGTTTGTGAGACGTGAACAGATAGGAGCCTCGCAAAGCCACATAAGTAAAGGGTTTGTGTGGGTGTTCCCGTCCGTTCCCGCTGTTCCCGCTGTTTGGCAGCTGCCGCATTTCATGGGTCCTCCCTGGCATCTGCCATGCGGGTGCAGAGAGCCGCATCCGCCGTGTAGTTAGAAGCCTTGGAAAGTTACTGAACACTGCATGTGCTTGTAGATCGCCTCACTCTGAGGGTGCAGGAGTAGCCGCCCTTGCTCGCAGCTGCTGGCCTTGCCATCACTTCACAGCCCCGCACCGCTGCCGCTGCGCCTGGTGATGAGGTGGCCAGCAGTGGGCCGGGCGAGCGGCGCGTCCGGCCTCGCTCGTTGTCTGGCGTGCGTTGCGGTATGCGGCCATATCGCGCGGAGAAGAAAAAACCCGCCAGCCCGCAGCCCAACAGCGAGATGACACCGATGGGGGTCTCTGTGACAATCCGCGACCCAAAAAACCGGGGCAGCCCCGCTATTTGTGGGAACAGATGTGGTAACAAAATTGAATCAGTGGAAATCGAGTCCAATAAAAACATGAGCTTGCATCGCATATGGCACTGATCGTTCAAAAATACGGCGGCACCTCGATGGGCTCGGTGGAGCGCATCGAGCATGTGGCCAGCAAGGTCGCCAAGTTCCGCGCCGAGGGCCATCAGGTGGTCGTCGTGGTATCGGCCATGTCGGGTGAGACCGACCGGCTGCTGAAGATGGCGAAGTCGATCAACCCGCGCGGCTCGGCCCGCGAGTTCGACCAGATTGCGTCCACCGGCGAGCAAGTCACCATTGGCCTCTTGGCACTCGCGCTCGAAAAAGCCGGCGTGAAAGCGCGCAGCTACACCGGGCCGCAGGTGGCGATTCGCACTGATGTGTCGCACATGAAGGCGCGCATCCAGTCCATCGACACCGAGCGCCTGCGCGCCGACTGCGACGCCGGCATCACGCCGGTGGTGGCGGGTTTTCAGGGCATCACTCCGGATGGCTCGACAGCCACCCTCGGCCGTGGCGGCAGCGACACCACGGGTGTGGCGCTCGCAGCGGCGCTGAAGGCCGACGAATGCCAGATCTACACCGATGTCGATGGCGTCTACA
>JAZKFO010000080.1:0-9856 GCA_040386395.1 Pseudomonadota bacterium
TTCGAGATGCCCAGCCGCGCCTACATCGGCCGCTTCAACTTCAAGGGCGAGGCGCAGCAGAAGCGCATCAAGGAACTCTCCGGCGGTGAACGCAACCGCGTGCATTTGGCGAAGATGCTGCTCACCGGCGGCAACCTCCTGCTGCTCGACGAACCCACCAACGACCTCGACGTGGAAACCCTGCGCGCGCTGGAAGAAGCGGTGCTGAACTTCCCCGGCAACGCCATGGTGATCTCACACGACCGCTGGTTCCTCGATCGTGTCGCTACCCACATCCTCGCTTTCGAGGATTCCGGCGAAGTGATCTTCCACGAGGGCAACTATGGCGATTACGAAGAGGATTTCCGCCGCCGCACCGGCAGCGAGCCAGGCGTGAACCGCCGCAACCGGCACAAGAAATTGCAGTGATTCGACGACAGCCCTGAGCCCGGCACTCAGGGCGGTTGGGCGGTCTGATGGCGCTGCAGCACTGCTGGCAGCGCCTGCAGCAATTCCAGAAAGGCAGCCTTGGGCACATCGCCTTTGCCGATCAGGTCTCGAACATGCCGGCGCAGCGCATTGAACTCGGCCGTGCCGACGTGCAGCTGGTCATCGAGCGAAAGAAAACGCATTGACCACAGCCCGAAAAAGCGCTGGCTGGCGGGCTTCTGGTAGACGATGCGAAACGCCGTGTGACGCGCATCCGCCTTGATGGTTTGTGCGAGCGCCATCACTTTGTCGTGCTCGCCTTCGAGCAGCTGCACGAAGTGATCGCCGATGGTCATCAGCAAGCCCGTCACCCTGAGCTTTCTGTTGTTCTCCGAAAACCTGCCGCCCCATTCCTCCAGCAACGGGATATCAGGCGGATTGACGGCGCGGCTGAGATAGATGAGCAGTGTCAGATCGGACATGGGCGGGCATTCTCAGGGCCACCAAGTGCCTGGGCACTGGCAGCACCGTTGCAGGGGCATGGAAAACAGGCGGCCGATGCTGCCATGCACCCGGCTCCTGCACGAGTCCCTGCTGGCCTGCTGCCGGTCGAACGGCAGTGCTCAGCGTAGGTAACGGTCGAGGAAGGCCAGCGAGGCTTCGACCGCCTCGCCATCGGCAAAAAATGCCGAGATGTGGCCATGGCCCTTGATCACGAACAGCTCGTTGGGAACCGCCGCCGCATCGAGCCTGGCCTTGTATTTCTCGGCCTGCTCGAAGGGCACGTAGTCATCCAGCGTGGCGTGGTACTGGAACACCGGCGGGTGACCGGGCTTCACATACAGAGCTGGTGAAGCGGCCTTGAAGGCGGCGAGCTTTGCCGACTTCTTGCCGCCGATGAAGTTGGGCACCAGATAGCCGCCCTCATACAGCGTGAGATCACTCGGCGTGCCGCCGGCGACCACGGCCTTCATCTGCGTATCCGCCAGGCCCAGCACCGGGTCGTTCGCAGCCGCCGCGACGAGTGCGGACAGATGCCCGCCCGCCGAATAGCCGTAGGCACCGATGCGCTGCGGGTCGATGCCATAGCGGGACCCTGCGCGCCGCATCCATTGCGCCGCCTGCTGCACATCCTGCAACTGCGCCGGAAAGATGTATTCCGGCACCAGCCGGTAGGTCGTGTTCACCACCAGATATCCCCGCGCCGCGATGCGCTCGGCCAGCCCTTTCACCTGCGCACGGTCGCCACGCTTCCAGGCCCCGCCATGGATCAGCAGCACACTGGGGAAGGGGCCCGGCCCGCTGGGCGTGTAGACATCCGCCAGCAGGGTCTTGGGCCAGTCGGCGGGTGAGACCACCACATCGCGGGTGATGGCATAGCTCGATACCACCGGCGCAGGGGCGGCCGTCTCCGGCTTGCCGAGGTGCTGGCTGCCGCAGCCGGCGAGCAGCAGGGCGAGGAATGCGGTGGCAAGCAGTTTCAGCATGGTGGAACTCGGCGAATGGGGCGGCAGCTTGCATCACAATACGGCCTGCAAAAAACATTGGACGCGACGCCGCGCATGACCGATCTCGACATCACCCCGCCCACCCTCGCCTACCGCTGGCGGCATTCCACCCTGGTGCCGATCACGCATGTGCAATCGGTGGAACTCGACAGCCTGCTGGGCATCGAGCGGCAGAAGGCGGCACTGGTGCAGAACGTGCAGCAGTTCGTGAATGGCCGGCCGAGCAACCATGTGCTGCTCACCGGCTCGCGCGGCACCGGCAAGTCCTCCCTGGTCAAGGCGCTGCTGACGCGCTTTGCAGCCGATGGCCTGCGGGTGGTGGAGGTGCATCCGCACGATCTCATCGACCTGCCGGATGTGGTCGCCCCGCTGCGCGAGCGGGACGAGCGTTTCCTGCTCTACGTCGACGATTTCAGCGTCGCCAACAACGACCGCGCGCTGATGGCGCTGAAGACCGCGCTCGATGGCGGCATCGAGGAGCCCGCCGAGAACGTGCTGATCGTGGCGACCAGCAACCGCCGCTATCTCATGCCCACCATGAAGGCCGACAACAACGAGTTCCGCTGGGAAGATGGCGAGTTGCACGCGGGCGAAAGCACGGAGGAAAAAGTCTCGCTGTCCGAACGTTTCGGCCTCTGGCTATCGTTCCCCGCGTTCAGCCAGGAGCTGTACCTCGACGCCGTGAAGCTGCACTTGAAGCTGCTCGGCCATCCGCATTGGGACGAGGCCCTGCGGGTGCTGGCGCTGCGCTGGGCGCTCAACCGCGCCAGCCGCTCGGCGCGGGTGGCACGTCAGTTTGCGCAGGACTACTGCGGCCGAACCTGAGCCTTCGCCAGCGAGGGCAGCTGGCCACGGCGCTCGAATACAGCTAGTGCGCGCGGCTCCAGACCGGCCCCGACGAGGCGGGCGTGGATCATGCGCAGTTCGGCCACTGCCGCCTGCGCGCCCGCTGCATCACCGCCAGCGGCGGCGACCACGCCCGTTGCCAGCAGCGGCTCGGTGCGATCCAGCGGCGAGAGCTCGCCAGCCGCCTCGGCCAATGATTTCATCCGGATGAGGGTCTGCCTGGCGGCGGGCAGCTGGCCGCTCAGGGCCTGGCTGCGCGCCAGCACGGCGTGCAGCAGGGTGGCGTCCCAGGCCTTGCGGCGTGCGCCGTAGAGCAGCTCGACCGGCACCTCGGCCTGCAGGCGCAGCGCCTCGGCAGCCAGCCGCGCTGCTTCGGCCGGGCGGCCACGGCGCTCTTCGATGAGCGCCTGGATGCCGGTACTGAACACCACCTGCTGCGAGCGCGGCCCGCGCGCGACCAGTTCGGCCTCCAGCGAGCGCGCCGCCATGGCGGCCGCCTCGTCGAAGCGGCCCTGCTCCAGACGCAGCAGTGCAAAGTGGCGCACGGTCAGGTTGACCAGGGCGTTGCGGGCATTGCGCTGGCTCTCGGCTGCCGCCAGCGAGCGTGCCAGCAGGGCCTCGGCCTCGGCATCGCGCTGCTGCACGGTCAGCAGACGGGCGAAACGCACCTGGGCGGTGACGGCGGCAAAGCTCTTGGGGCCGTAGAGCTTTTCATAGATCGCAATCGCCTCGCGGTAGGACTTTTCGGCATCGGCAAAACGCGCCAGCGCGGCCTGCTCCTGGCCCAGGTCTTCCCAATGGGTGGCCAGGGTTTCGGGGTAGTAGTTGGGGATGGCCGCAGCATCGCGTACCAGCGCCTCGAAATCGGCGGCGGCCTGGACGGGGAGACGCTCGCGGGCTTCGGACAGCGCCACGGCGTTGCGCAGCAGCAGGGTGCGCTCGTCCTTCGGCCCCCATTCGGCAATCGCCGCCTCGCGCGCCGCCAGCCAGAACGCGGCGTCCTGGTCGCGGGTGAAGTCCACCGGCGAGAGATCCACCGCCAGCTTCAGTGCGGCCTGCGGGTCTTTTTCAAAAGCCGCCCGCGCCAGATCCCAGCCCCGGCCTCGCTCGCGCACGGCGGCGGCGGTGTCGCCGATCTGCATGAAGGAAGACGACAGCGCGCTGTGGATGCGCGCACCAGCCTCCGGCTCATCCTTGAAGCGCTCGTCAACCTTCTGCGCGGCCTGGTCGAGCAGCTGCTGTGCGGTGAGCTGGCGGGCATCACGGCCTTCCACCTCGGTGGCGGAGAGCACGTCGTAGTTGAGGAAATTGCCCACCGCATCGGCCACCGCGCGGGCGCGCTCGGCCTCGGCCTGGGCAATGCGGGCCTCGCGGTAGAGCAGCAGGCTGGCACCGAGGCCCGCCAGCAGCAGCACGAGTGCCACGATCAGGCCCTTGCGGCGCACACGCAGCTGTTCGATTTTCCGGCGTGTCAGCTGAGCCTCGTCGGCGGCGGCTTTCTGCTCGGCCTCGGCGCGCCGCTGTGCCAGCAGCGTCTCGCGGCGGGTCTCCAGCTCGCGGATGCGATCTGCCAGTTCCTGCGCACTGGACAAGCGCCGCTCCGGGTTACCTTGCACGGCCTCGGCAATGTCCTTTTGCAGCAGCTCGTCCTCGATGCCGTACTCCCAGCCGGTGGAGACCGGCTTGCGGAAATCACCGACGCACAGCTGGTACAGCAGCACGCCCAGCGCATAGACATCGCCACGGATGGTCTGCGGCTGGCCTTCGAGCACTTCCGGCGCCAGATAGAGCGTGGTCACCTGCCCGGCCTGGTCGAGCAGCTGGCTGAAGCCCATGTGGGTGATGCCGGCATTGGAAATCACATCGTCGGCCAGCACGCCGCCGCCACCGAAATCGGCCAGCAGCGGCCTGGCGACCAGGCCGCGCCCATCCATGAGGATGTTGCTGGCCTTCAGATCCTTGTGCAGCACGCCGACGCCGTGAACCTGTGCAACGGCGGCGGCGATGTCGGCAAACACGGCGAGGCGCGTGGCGAGCGGAATCGCCTTCAGGCCGCCCTGCGCCGCCGACCAGAGCGCCAGATTGCCCGCACTGTAGTAGCTCAACTCCAGGAAGTACGGCGCTTCCTCCAGGTTCCAGTCCAGGATTTCGGCCACCGGCGCCTCTGGCCCCAGTTGCTGGCGCAGCAGGCGGAACAGGGTGATCTCGCGCTTGAGGGTGTTGAGCGCTTCCGCATCGAGCGCGAACTTGTAGACCCGCTCATCGCCGGTCTTGGCGTGAACCACCTTCCAGACCTCGCCGCTGCCGCCACTGCCCAGGTGCGCTGCGAGCTTCCACTGCGCGCGCAGCGGCGGGCTGTCACCGGCCTTGAGCCCCAGCACCGGCGCGGCCTTGCTGACGGCCGCCTCGATGGTGACCGGCGCGATGAGCCGGTAGCCATAGCCATGGACGGTCTTGATGACGGCCTGCGAATCGTCGCCAAGCACCTCGCGGATGCGGCTCACCGCCTTGGTCAGCACGGTTTCCGAAAGCAGCCTGCCGGGCCAGACGCCGGCGTGGATTTCTTCCTTGGTGACCACCTCGCCCGCGTGCCGCAGCAGATGCCGCAGCACTTCCAGCGGCTTGCGTTCCAGCTCCACCAGTCGGCCCGCCACCGTCAGTTCGAGGGTGGACTCCTCGAACACGCAGGTGGAGAACAGCCACTTGAGTGGCGTGCTGGAGAGCGCGTCCATGCGCGGTGCTGCCGGCTTGCTTACTTGTGGGTCTTGAGCAGGCCCGCCACCTTGTCGATGTAGGCCTGCATGGCCTTGTCGGCGCTCATGCCCTTGAGCTTGGCCCAGCTGTCGTACTTGCCACGCCCCATCATGTCGAGCATGCCCGGACGCGCGCCGCTGACATCACCCTTTTCGGCCTGCTTGAAGTGCGAATAGAGAAAGGCGAAGTCATCCATGCCGGGTTTCTTGGTCAGGGTCTTGACGTCTTCCTGCGCCTGCGCGAAGGCTTTTTTGAGATCAGCCATGGGGGTTCTCCGTTTTGATTTTGAAAGGGATGCGCACTATGCGGTCGGTGACCGCCACGCGGCAATCCGTGTGCGCTAATTGACCTGCCCGGCGAAGAATCGCGGCGCCCCACCCGCCACCGGGAAAGCCACACCGGCCTCGATCTGCACGTTGACGAACATCGGCAGCCTGAGCCGCAGGCCCAGGCCGATGGAGGCCTTCACATCGCCCGGCTCGAACTCGTTCGGCTGGGCATAGACGTTGCCGACTTCGGCAATCACCACCGTGCGCAACCAGGGTTTGAAGATCGGCCTCGCCCACTCGGTGCCCGCGCGGAAATAGGCATTGCCTTCGCGATAGCCACGCTCGTAGCCGCGCAGGCCACCCACGCCGCCGAGGGTGAAGTTGCGCACGCTGCGCGGGCCATCCCAATTCATGCCGCTGTCGGCAAAGGCATGCACGGTCTGGTGCGGCGTGGCACCCACACGCCAGTAGCGGGTGGCGGCGAGCGTGAGGCGGGCGAAGTCGTAATCGGCACCGAGGTTCTTCTTGGCCGCATCAAGCCGGGAGCTGACCACCAGCCCCTCTTCGCTGTAGACGTTGAAGTTGTAGTCGCGGTAGCTCAGCAGGCCCACCGGACCGAAGGCTTCGCCGTACTGCGCCACGCCGGTGCTGGTGCGCTGGCCAGTCCACAGCGCGCCAGCGCCCATCGACCAGCCCTGGTTGGGGCGATCGGAATCGAAAGAACGTGCGCCGAGCGCCTGGTAAGCCTCCAGCCGCTCGTTGTACTGGCCAAAGGCATCGTTCACCGGCCGCTCGGTGTACGAACCGCTCAGACCGAGGCTCCACAGCGAGTCGAAGATCTGCGGGGCGGAATAGCCGACGCTGAGATTCTGCTCCTTGCCAATGCCGACGCGCTTGGTTTCCTTGCGCAGCGCCGAGACCCGCAGCGTGTGGTTGAGGCCCCAGAGATTGTTCCAGTCCAGCTGCACGCCATAGGCGTACTCGCCGTTGGAATTGGCGTCGACCCGTGGATAGCCGAGCACGTACCACTTCTCGCTCATCTCGTAGACGGCCTCGACCCCACCCCGGTCATCCGGGCGCTCTTGCAGCGTGACCTTCTTGTAGAGGTTGAGGTTCTGTATCGCCTGCCGGCCGGCTTCGAGCTGCTCGCGGGTGACGGCATCACCGGGCTTGAACGGCAGCTCGCGCAGCAGGGTGCGCTCGCGGGTGGTCTTGTTGCCGACGAAGCTGATCTTGCCGAGCCGGCGACTGGCATCCGGCGCTGGCACCGGCGTTGTGGGCACCACCACGGCGGGTGTGACCACCACGGTTTCGGGCAGGGGCGCGCTGTTGGCAATGATGTCGATGAGTCGCACCGCCCCGCACCAGGGGCTGATCAGCAGCAGCCCGACGGCGAGGCTAAGGTGGCGCATCAAGGCGCTCCAGCGTCACGAAGCTGTAGGCCTGGGCGTGGCTGGCATCGGCTGGATGGTCTTCGCGCGCGAGTTCGCGGTAGTTGGCAGGCGCATAGGCCGGAAAAAAGGTATCGCCCTCGCCGCTGGCATGCACCAGGGTCACATACAGCCGCGTCGCCAGCGGCAGGCAGAGGCCATATAGTGCCGCACCGCCGATCACGAACAGCTCACCCTGGGCGGGTGCGGACAGTGCATCGGCGAGTTCATGGAACACCGTTGCACCCGGTGCCGCATAGTGCGGGTCTCGGCTGAGCACACGGTTGTCTCGGCCCGGCAGCGGGCGGCGTGGCAGCGACTCCCAGGTCTTGCGCCCCATCAGCACCGTCTGGCCGAGGGTCAGAGCCTTGAAGTGCTTGAGGTCGTTGGGCAGGCGCCACGGTAAATCTCCGTCACGGCCAATCAGAAAACGTTCGTCATGGGCGACGATGAGATGCAACTTTGCAAGGGTCATGCCCGCAGCATAAAAAAACCGCCGCCAGCTTGCACTGGCGGCGGCGGCCACATCCCTGTGGCATCACCCTGCTCCAGATCTAGCGCGGCAACACACCACCAAAGAATTGCAGCAGTGCGGTCAGCAGACTCAGACCGCCCACACCACCCAGCTGCTGGGTGAGCTGCGTCACCCGGTTCAGCGAGGCGGCGCTGCCGCCGCCGGCGAGGCCACCATCCAGCAGGTCCGAGAACGATCCCGCCGCATTGGCCGCACCCAGCACGGCTGACACCGCTTGCAAGGTAGGCCCTGCAACTGAACCCAGGCCGGAGCTGATGGCGCCGGAGGCATTGATGAACTGCGCCGTCACCGGGCTCAGCGCCGAGGCGGGCACACCGAACTGCGTGGCAAACGGTATTTGCAGGCTGTTGGCACCTGCGGTGAGCAGGGCGGTCACATCCGTGGCCAGCTTGCTGCCGTTGAGCGTGCCGACATCGCCCAGGATCAGCGCCAGCGAGTTGAAAGCGGTGGCATTGAGCGCGAGGATTTCCTTCAGATAGGGCTGATTGAGCCCGGCCGGCAGGCTGTTGGAGACCGAACGCAGCTGGATTGAAAGCGTGACCAGCTGGTTGGTGAGCAGCGTCAGGTCAGCACCCGGCGTGCTGCCGACCAGACCGTCGGCCACGCGCTGGGTGGCGAGTGCGAGCGCCTGCTGCGCTTCCGCGACGCCGGGGATGGGCAGGCTCTGCGAGCTGGATAGCAGCGCCAGCGAATTGCTCAGGCTTGAACTGGAGCAGAGGATCGAGTCCCCGGCACCGGAGAGCTGGCTGGTGAACTGCTGCGGATTCTGGGTGGTCGCGAGACCGGTGAGCGCATTGCTGAGCGCATCCACCGTATCCAGCGTTTGCGACAGCGCCGTAGTGGCCGCCGCCGCCGAGGCTCCCACTGTGGGGATGCCCTGCACCGCCGGCCGCAACTGGCTGAGCAGGGTGGTTTGCAGCACATCGAGACTACCGATGATGTTGGCGCAGGACTTGGGCGCTGCCAGCGTCGGCATCACCGCGCTGCCGGCGGCATCCGAGCCGCCACCGCAGGCTGAAAGAGCCAGGGCCAAGGCCGCCGAGGCGGCGACGGTGAGGGTGCGCGCCGCTGTTTTTCTGGAATCCATTGCTCTCTCCTTGAGTGTCCCATTCGGGAGAGCTGGCAGGGGGTTTGTTCACCCGGCGGCTCAACCCGGCTGCCGTCTGGCAACGCAGGCGAGTGTCAATTTTCCGCCGAGCGGGTTGCCACGCTAGCGATGGGCGGCAGCAGGCGAGGGATGGCCGGTCAAAAAGTCGGGCGAACCCCGACAAAAAACCGTCACCTCTGGATGGATGATGCGCGGGTCATACCGCGACCGGCGCCTTGATATGCGCCTGTGGCTCGTAGCCGACCAGCTCGAAATCCTCGAACTTGAAATCGAAGATGCTTGCCACCGATGAGTTGATCTGCATCGTCGGCAGCTTGCCGGGCGTGCGCGCCAACTGTGTTTGCGCCTGCTCGAAGTGGTTGGAATAGAGATGGCAGTCGCCGCCGGTCCAGACGAAATCGCCCAGCTTCAGGCCGCAGACCTGCGCCACCATCATTGTCAGCAGGGCATAGCTGGCGATGTTGAAGGGCACGCCCAAGAAGATGTCGCAGCTGCGCTGGTAGAGCTGGCAGCTTAAGCGGCCGTCCGCCACATAGAACTGGAAGAAGGCATGGCAGGGCGGCAGCTTCATCTTGTCCACCTCGCCGACGTTCCAGGCCGAGACGATGAGTCGGCGCGAGTCGGGGGTCTTCTTGATCTGCTCGATCACCTGCGACAGCTGGTCGATCTTGCGGCCATCAGCCGCAGGCCAGGCGCGCCACTGCGAGCCATACACCGGCCCCAGCTCGCCATTCTCGTCCGCCCAGTCATCCCAGATCGACACCCCGTTTTCCTTCAGGTACCGGATGTTGGTGTCGCCTTGGATGAACCACAAAAGCTCGTGAATGATCGAGCGCAGGTGCAGCTTCTTGGTGGTGAGCACCGGGAAGCCTTGCGAGAGATCGAAGCGCATCTGATGGCCGAAGATGCTCTTCGTGCCCGTGCCGGTGCGGTCGGTCTTGGTAGTGCCCTTGTCGAGCACCAGCTGCATGAGGTCGAGGTATTGCTGCATCGCTTAA
>JAZKFO010000081.1:0-9650 GCA_040386395.1 Pseudomonadota bacterium
GGCCCAAGCTCTGCCTCATCACCGACCCCACTTGCGAGGCCTGCCAGTAGGCAGGCCCCGCAAGCGCAGCACGCCATGAATACCGCCACGACCCGCCCACAGCGGGTCGTGGCAGCTCAGGGCCTCCACATTTTCAGCAGCAACTGCGTGCCGCCGCCGCAGTCCAAGTCATTCAAGCAACAAGGAACGCTCACATGCTCAACTGGGACGATGAACCCGCTGCCCCCAAGGCCCCTGCCCCTGCCGTCGTTCAGGCCGCAAGCAGCTACGCCCCGCACGCTGCGGTCGTCATGAATACCTCTGCCCCCAAGCAGGACCCACTGTTCGCCGAAGGCGGTGCGACCGGCCTTGAAGACATCAAGATGGGCGGCTCGCGCATTCGCGTTGACGACAAGAAGATCATCAACTGCCGCGCCGACCTCAATCAGTTGGTGCCCTTCAAGTACAAATGGGCTTGGGAGAAATACCTGGCCGCCTGCAACAACCACTGGATGCCGCAGGAAATCCAGATGGGTGCCGACATCGCCTTGTGGCAGGACCCGAAGGGCCTGACCGACGACGAGCGCATGATCATCAAGCGCAGCCTCGGCTTCTTCAGCACCGCTGACAGCTTGGTCGCCAATAACTTGGTCCTCGCCGTCTACAAGCACCTGACCAACCCCGAGTGCCGCCAGTACCTGCTGCGCCAGGCCTTCGAAGAGGCCATCCACACCCACGCCTACCAGTACTGCATCGAGAGCCTGGGCCTGGACGAGGCCGAAGTGTTCAACATGTACCGCGAGGTGCCGTCGATCCACGACAAGGCTGCGTGGAGCCTGCCCTTCACCCAGTCGCTCGCCGACCCCGACTTTCACACCGGCACGCCGGAGATGGACC
Organism: Pseudomonadota bacterium; assembly: GCA_040386395.1. Classification (GTDB taxonomy): domain Bacteria; phylum Pseudomonadota; class Gammaproteobacteria; order Nevskiales; family Nevskiaceae; genus Stagnimonas. The sequence continues at coordinate 877 of JAZKFO010000081.1, forward strand.
GTCGCTTTCTGCGCGACATGATCGCCTTCTACGTCGTGTTCGAAGGCATCTTCTTCTACGTCGGCTTCGTGCAGCTGCTCAGCTTTGGCCGCCGCAACAAGATGATCGGTGTGAGCGAGCAGATCCAATACATCATGCGCGACGAAGCCATGCACATGAACTTCGGCATCGACGTGATCAACCAGATCAAGCTCGAAAACCCGCACCTGTGGAGTGCGGAGTTCCAGCAGGAAGCGCTGGACATGATCAAGGAGGCGACGGAGCTGGAAATCCGCTACGCCCACGACACCATGCCGCGCGGCGTGCTGGGCCTCAACGCCAGCATGTTCAACGAATACATGAAGTTCATCGCCAACCGCCGCTGCTCGCAGATCGGCCTCAAACAGCTCTACCCCGGCGCCGAAAACCCCTTCCCCTGGATGAGCGAGGTCATGGACCTCAAGAAAGAGAAGAACTTCTTCGAGACGCGGGTGACGGAGTATCAAACCGGTGGAGCTTTGAGCTGGGATTAATCGAATCGAAATGGCGGCAACGTGGTGTTGCTCCGACCCTCCTAGCCATCAAATACGGAGAAACGGAGCAACTACGTGACCTGTCGCGTGACGCCGCCCCTCCAAGGGTCATCACGCTAGAAGTTAGGAGGTCTTTATGGCCTTTTGCTTTGAAGCCAGGTTGCTACGAGATGACTGCTATCGCACTTTAGTGGTGCGATTTCAGGTGCCAATACAGCCTGTGCTTTGCCTGTTACTGGCTTGGCTACATCTCATCTCGTAGTACGTAGCGCGGTGAAGGCGGGGCCACCTTATGGTGGCCCTTTCCTTTTCGGCAGTAACAACGTTAAGCGCATTGGACATTACAAAAAGGAGATGAAATGGCTCTTTTCTTTCTTGACTATGATCTTCGGAAGCAACGCAACTACCAAACGCTTTATGACGAGGTAGCGAAGTTCAACGCCGTTCGCGTTCTTGAATCGACGTGGTGCTTCAGCAGGATCAACACCAGCTGCGAAGGTCTCCGTGATCACTTTCGTCAGTTCATCGACGCTGATGATGGCCTGTGCGTATCCGAGGTCGTCGACTGGGCTACGTGTAGAACCTTAGGCACTCCGAAAGACCTCAAATAAGTCTCGGGGGCCGTAACGTAGATGGGATGTATGTGAAGTCCGCTGCTTGCCCGGCACATGACCATCGATGGTCCTGTAGCGTGCATCCCATGCACGTATTCCTCTCTTCAACCACTGTTTCGTACGCACAGCGCACGCTACAGAGCTCGATCGGAAAGATGCCGTGATATTGCTTTCTCGCGCGATCCTAATCCTCAACGTCCCGCTACTGCTCTGGCTGGGCGTCGCCATCATCCACGACCCGCATTTCTCCGATCCGCTGCTCGGCCTGCATGCCGCCACGCGACTGGGCGAGACGGAACTGAGAGCCTTGAATGGCGGGACCTTGCTAGCGTTTGGTGTGGTGCTGGCCTGGGGCCTATGGCCTTCGCGTCTGGCACCCGGCCTCATTGCCGCCGTCGGCATCGCAATGGCCTGCATCAGCAGCGCGCGCACGCTCGACCTTTTACTGCACGGCTTTCACCCCACCGCCGCCCTGTTCGCCATCACGGAGCTGATGACCGCGCTCGCCTGCTTCATGCAGGTTCGATACGCGCTGAAACGCTAGCGGCGGCGATGCAGCCCGCCCTGCGGCTGGCTACGACAGCTCGCGCCTGGCCCGTAAAGCGCCAGCCACCAGCAGCCACACCTGCACGAAGGCAGTGAGTGCGGCCGCCAGGAAGCAGAGATAGGTCAGGCTGTTGCCCACGCCGCTGCCCATCGCCAGGCCGCGCGTGCCCGTGAGTGCGGCCAGCAGAAAGCCCGCGCTGTTGCCCCAGGCGGTGATGGCCACACTCCAGCCATACACGCGCTGCTGGCCCACTGAGAAGCTGAGCGCACTGGCAATGACAGCGAACACCAGCAGGGTGACGGCGTTGAACATCAGGCCCAGATGCGCGCGGCGCCAGGCGGCTTCGGTGCCGGGCACGGTCCAGTCGATGGCGGGCAGCACCGGCCAGATTTCGACACGGCCAACGATGACAAAGGTGAAGAACAGGCCCACCACCAGGCCCAATCCAAACAGCAGGCCGCCCTGGGCCATCAGGCCGAGTCGGCGGTGCGGCGAAAATCTTGTGCTTTCCATCTGGCGGCTCCCTTGGTTTTAGATCAACACCGGTGGCTGGTCTTGCTCTGGCTTGCCGTCGAGCGTCCAGCGGCCCAGCTCTTCATAGTGATAGGTGGGCCCATGCCCGGTGCTGCGCACCAGCTGAAACTGGTCGATGCGCCATTCGATGGGCTTCTGAAGCAGCACGGGCTGTTCGAGCCGGTAGGGCGCGCGGTAACTCAGGGTGAGATAGGGCGTGATGCGTCCGCCCTCGCTGAGGCCCTGCTGCACGAGCGAGAGGCGGATGGCGTCGAGCAGGCGCTCCAGCTCAGTGCTCTTCTCCGGTTTCAGCTCCCAGTGCGTGACGCCATCGCGGCCGCGGCCTTCGATGCGGTCGAACCGCAGCACGACGGGCGCGCAGCGCACGGTGGAGCCCACCTTGAGCAGGCGCGGCAGGTCGAGCGGATGCGCTTGCAGGTCAGACAATGACTGGTGGCGGTTGTTGGCGGGCCAGCCGAGGCTGCCGGGCTTTTTGAGCAGGGTGCTGGCGGCCAGCATCTGATCGAGCTTTTTGGCGGCCGGGCCCCGCAGCAGGGCGGCGAAGAAAACCGAGGGCTTGCTCATGGCCTAACCCAGCAGCTTCTTCAATTCGCCGGACTGCATGAGCTTGGCCAGATCATCCGCACCACCCACCAGAGTGCCCTTGACGAACACCATGGGGAAGGTCGGCCAGCCCGTCCACAGCTTCAGCGCGTTGCGGCGGCGCCAGCTGTTGAGGTAGCTCCCGTATTCGAGATAGTGGTGCGCAAGGCCCGCCTCGCTGAGCAGCTTGCGAGCCTTCTTGGGCATGGGGTTCTGCGCCATGCCGACCACCACGAGGTTGTGCGCGGCGATGGCCTGACTCACTTCTTCGACGATGTCGCGGTGGCTGCTCGCAATGCTGTCGCGGATGGCGGGGTGGATGCGGGCTTCGTCGAGGATCAGGCGCGGCATGGGGGCTCTCGGTGATGGGGCGCTGAGTATAGGTAGCGTCCGCCCTTGCAGGGCGGCACTGGCAGCCCGCAGCAACGGCCCTTACAGTGCGTGCCCCACAAATCCACACGGCAACCACCCATGCAAACCACCGCCTCTGGCCTGCAATACGAAGACACCATCCCCGGCACCGGTGCGACGGCCACCGCCGGCCAGCGCGTCAGCGTCCACTACACCGGCTGGCTGTTCAACGACGGCCAGCAGGGCGGCAAGTTCGACAGCAGCAAGGATCGCGGCCAGCCCTTCCAGTTCGGCCTCGGCGCCGGCCAGGTCATCCGCGGCTGGGATGAAGGCGTGCAGGGCATGAAGGTGGGCGGCACACGCCGCCTCGTCATCCCGTCCGATCTCGGCTACGGCGCGCGCGGTGCGGGCGGCGTGATTCCGCCCAACGCCACGCTGCTGTTCGAGGTGGAGCTGCTGGCGGTTTAGCACTGGCTTGCCGATGCCACACCAGATCAACCCGGCCAAGCTGCTGCTCAGCAAGTGGACAGCGGTGCAGCCGCAGCACCGGGAGAAGCATTTCCTGGTGACCAAGCTGCTGCGCGACGAGCTGGAAAACATCACCGGCTGCGTGCTGGAAGCCGCACTCACCCAGCGCGCTGAAGAGATCGACTGGCAGCTGCTGAAAGACGAGAGCCGGTGGCGGCAAGGCTGGCTGTAGCCGCGCACCACAACACGCCAATAAAAAACCGGCCGCTGAAATCAGCGGCCGGTTTTTTTTGATGCGCGACGGTGCTACTGGAAGATGCCGTAGACCACCGCTGCCACCACGCCGGTGGTGATGGCGGTGAGCACCACATCGTTGTCCACCCGCACCCAGTGGTGGTGACGCGGCGGCGCGTAGAGGTGGTAGGCGTGGTAGTCGTTCACCACGTAACGGCTGCTGCGGTAGACCACCGGCACCCGGTCACCGTAGCGCCAGTGCTGGCGCTGGTAGCCGCGCGGCGGCTGGTAGCGGCTGACGTGGTAGCGGTCGCCATGCCAGTAGTGTTCGCGCTCGCGCTGCCAGCGGCTGTGGCGATAGTCGTCGCGGCGGTCGCCGTGATGGTCATTGCGGTGGTCGTCGCGGCGCTCACTCCAGCGGTTGTCGTGGCGATTGTCGTGGCGGTCGTCACGGCGCTCATCGCGGCGGTTGTCACGACGATCGTCGCGACGGTCATCACGGCGGTCATGGCCGCGCTCGGCGCCACGGTCGTAGTGGTTGTCGGGCTTGGCCATCACGCCGGGCGAAGCCGCCAGGCCCAGGCCGAGAAGGGATGCGAAAACGAGGGTCTTGTTCATGGGCAACTCCGGTGGGAAACGCCCATGCAAGATCATAAATATCGCTGAATGCCAGATGAGCCAGCGGCCCTGTTCAGCTGGGCTTTACGCTTGTTTACCTAGTGAACACTTTGCAGCCGTTCCAGCACCGCACGCGCGAGTTCATCGGGGCTGAACTTGGCGATGAAGCGGTTGGCCCCCACGCGCTGCACCATGGAGTTGTTGAACACGCCGGAGAGCGAGGTGTGCAGGATCACGAACAGATCCTTCAGCCGCGCGTCGCGGCGAATCTCGGTCGCCAGCGTGTAGCCATCCAGATCAGGCATCTCCACATCGGAGATCACCATGGCGATGCGCTCGGCGATGTTGATGCCCTGATCCGCCAGGCCTTGCAGGTGCCGCAGCGCCTCGCGGCCATCGTTGACCAGGGTGCATTCGATGCCGATCTGGCCGAGGATTTTTTCCACCTGCGCGCGCGCCACGCGGGAGTCGTCGGCCACCAGGATGCGGCGGCCATTGGCGAGATGGCGGGCCGCACCGAACAGCTCCTCCGACACCAGCGGCGGTTCGCCGATGACGTCCGACAAGACCTTCTCGACATCGACGATCTCGATCAGGTCGTCGCCGTAGCGGGTCACTGCCGTGAGATAGCCCTTGGCACCACCCTGCCCGCTCGGTGGTTTCACGTCCTGCACGTCGACGTGGATGATGCGTTCCACCGCCTGCACCAGAAAGCCCTGCACCGAGCGGTTGAACTCGGCGACGATCACATGCGCGGCGCGGTCCTGCGGCGTTGGCGGCCCGCCCACGGCGGCGGCGAGGTCGATGATGGTGACCACCCGGCCCCGGATGTCGGCCACCCCGGAGACCACCGGGTGCGCCGACGGCAGCCAGGTGAGCGCGGGACGCGGAATCACCTCCTGCACCTTGAAGACATTGATGCCGAACAGCTGTCGCGAGTCGACCCGGAACAGCAGCAGGGCCAGGCGGTTGTGGCCTGCCAGCTGCGTGCTCTGGTCGATGCTTTGCAGCAGTCCCGTGCTGGCGCTCATGCGGGTGCTCGGTGGTGTGATGAGGGACTAGAAAAGATCAACCGAGCCCGACTGCATGCTGCCTTGCAGCACCGGCTTGTGAACCTGCACCTGCCATTCCTGCAGGTGCGCTTCGGCACGCTTGCGCCAGCTTTCCACCGCCGCGCGGCGCTCGTCGCCATCCTGCTCGGTGACGACCTTGTGCAGGCCCTCGGCCTCGCCGGTCATGGCGTTGAGGCGCTGCACATGCACTTGCGCGCTGCCCAGGGCCTGGGTGGAAATGTCCTCGAACTGGAGGCAGCGCACCGCCTCGGCCACCGAGTTGCCGATCTGCTGGTTGGCACTGGAGACCTCGCGCAGACCCGACTCCATGCTGGCGTTGAGCTGCTCGACCTGGCGCAGCAGGCTGCCCACTTCGTCCTTGGCGCGCACGCTCATGCTCATGTCGCGCGAGGCCATGCCGCCGACGGTGTCGCGCACCTTGGCGACGGCATCTTTCGAGCTGCCAACGAGCTTGCGGATCTGTTCGTTGAAGTTGTTGCTGCGCTGGCTCAGGTTGCGCACCTCTTCGGCCACCACCGCAAAGCCACGGCCGGCCTCGCCTGCCCTGGCGGCTTCGATGGCGGCATTGAGTGCGAGCAGATTGGTCTGGTCGGCAATGCTCTTCACATCACCCAGCAGTTCAAAGATCGCATCGAGGTGCTGCACCATGCTGTCGATGTGGCCGACGCTGGCGGAGCTTTGCTTGCTCACCTGCGAGAGCGTGTCGACCAGGCCCTCCATGAGGTTGCCGGCGAGCTGTGCGAAGCGGCGCACGTCGACGCCATCGGCACCGGCCTCGCGCTGCACGATGCGGGCGACGGTCGTGGCCTGGACCTGCGACTGCTGGTTCATGGCCTCGAAACTTTTCTGCAACTGGCCCACCGCATCGCGGATCAGCACCCGCACGCGCTCGACCTCGCCCTGCACCCCGGCGGCCTCATGGCGCGCGTTGTTGCACAGCGTGGCGAGCACGCGGTGCGGCTCGGTGAACACGCCGACATCGCGGCTGCGGGCGGCGGCTTCCTTCTCGCGCTCCTGTTTCTGCAACAGCCAGGCGGCATGCGCCCAGGCCATCACCATCGCCGCGAGCACGGCCCAGGTCAGCGCCTGCGGTGCGGCGGCCAGTTGTGCGGCCGTGTGCGCGGCGGTCAGCACGAGGGGGATCAGCAGGGTCTTCTGTGTGGGGCTCAGCATGGGGTTGCCCTCGTGTGGGTGTATTCGGTTCAAAACGCTATCGGCTGGTTGGCCGCAGTCTTTAGGCCGCGCGTTGTGTCGCGGCGCCAGCGGCAAACTTCAGCAGCTGGTCGGCTATGCGGTGCAAGGGCAGTACCAGCTCCGCCGCGCCAATTTTGTGTGCAGCACCCGGCATGCCCCAGACCACGCTGCTGGCCTCGTCCTGCACCAGGGTGTGGGCACCGGCCTGACGCATGGCCAGCAAGCCGCGCGCGCCGTCTTCGCCCATGCCGGTGAGCACGGCACCCACGGCGTTCTGGCCGGCGTATTCGGCCACGCTGCGGAACAGCACATCCACCGCAGGGCGCTGGAAGCACTCCGGCGCGGCGTCGGAGAGTTGGCACATGTAGCGGGCGCCGCTGCGCACCACGCGCAGGTGCAGGCCGCCGGGGGCGACGTAGACATGACCCGGCACGATCTGCTGGCCGTCCTGCGCCTCGCAGGCGCGCATCGCCCCCACGGTGTTGAGCCGCTGCGCGAAGGGGCCGGAGAACGCCGCCGGAATGTGCTGGGTGACGACGATGGCAGGGGCGTCGGCCGGCATCATGCGGATCACGTCCTTCACCGCCTCGGTGCCGCCGGTCGACGAGCCGATGGCGATGATTTTTTCAGTGGTGCCGTAGAGCTTGTGCGCGCGCGCGACGGGCTTGGCCTTGGCGGCACCGCTGTTGAGATTGCCGCGCGACACCACCCTGGCGCGCGCGGTCATGCGCAGCTTGTTGCGCAGCTCCTCGGCGTAGGTGTTGAGGCCGGCCTTCACGTCGAGCTTGGGCTTGGTGACGAAATCGACCGCGCCGAGTTCCAGCGCCTGCAGCGTCACCTCGGCACCGCGCTCGGTGAGGCTGCTCACCATCAGCACCGGCAGCGGGTGCAGGCGCATCAGGTTTTCGAGAAAGGTCAGGCCATCCATGCGCGGCATCTCGACATCGAGTGTCAGCACATCGGGCTTCAACTGCTTGATCTTGTCGCGCGCGACAAAGGGATCCGCCGCGGTGCCCACGACCTCGAAGGCCGGGTCGCCGCCGATGATCTCGGAGAGCACCTGCCGCACCAGCGCGGAGTCGTCGACGATGAGTACTTTGATGGCCATGGGGAGGGATCTAGTCGAAGAGTTCAACGCTGCCGCTGACCGGTGCCTGCACCAGCCGCGAGCGATAGGCCGATTCCACGGCGAGGTCGTTCTGCGCCAGGCCAGCGGTGAGGCGTTTCACCATCACCCGGCCCTCGTGCGGAAAGCAGTAGATCTTGCGCGGACAGATGTCGCCGAGATCCTGCGCCAGCACCGGGATGCGCTCGGCCTTGAGATAACCCAGCACGAACTCCGCATTGCGCTTGCCGACATTGGTATCGGTGAAACCCTTCAGCACCGCGCCGCCACCGAACACCTTGGCTTCGAGGCCGGAGCGCCGCGCGCCGGCCTTGAGCAGCTCGTTGATGAGGATTTCCATCGCGAAGCTGCCGTAGCGGGCGGAGCTGCTGCTGCCCTGATCGCCCTCCGGCAGCATGAAGTGGTTCATGCCGCCGATGCCGAGGCGCGGGTCGCGGATGAAAGCGCTGACGCAGGAGCCCAGCACGGTGGTGAGCAATAGCGGCTGGTCGGTGACGTAGAACTCGCCCGGCAGCAACTGCATGGCGGGCTGCTCGAAGTGGCGGTCGCGGTAGCTGTGCGTGGCCCAGCCGTCGCCCGCCGCACCGGAGTGCGCCCAGGCATCGGGGGCGCGTGCCGGCAGGCGTGCCGGTGCGCGGGCGGCAGCGGCACTCACGCGGCCGCCCTCTGCTTGGGCCGCGCCGCCTGGGCGCTGGCACTGCTGGTGGCGGCGTAGATGGTGCGACCCAGCGGCTTGATCAGGTGCTGGGCCTGCGAAAAGCTCTCGGAGTGACCGGCATAGAACAGGCCATCGTGGGCCATGCGCGGCGTCATCTGCTGGATGATCGCGAGCTGCGTCGGCTTGTCGAAATAGATCATCACGTTGCGGCAGAAGATGGCCTGGAACGGCCCCTTCATCGGCCACACCGGGTCGAGCAGGTT
>JAZKFO010000082.1:0-49785 GCA_040386395.1 Pseudomonadota bacterium
TCGGCGTTCTTCCACTCTTCTTCGGCCTGCTTGCGGCCATGGCGGCTGCCGCCCTTGCCCATGGCGCGGGCATCGCGACTGCCGCGTGCCTTGCGGCCCTCCTGGTACTGGGCGAGCTTGTGAAAGCCGCGATGCTCGGCATCCTTGTAGACCTTCGCACAGCGCACCTCGTCGCCGCAGGCCACCACGAACACCGAGGCCTCCTTGCCGCTTTTCAGCTGGCGCAGCACGGCATCGACCATGCCGTTGTCCACCAGCGGTTGCAGGCCGCTTGGCGGCCTCATGGCTTGTCTGCGGCAGCAACAAAAAAGGCGGAGTGATCCGCCCTTTTGGTGCGCAATGTCAGCGCAAGCACTATTTCTTCTTCTCGGCCTTGGCGAGTTTTTTCTCAGCCGGGGTCTTCGACGGTTTCTTCTTGGTTTCCTTCTTGCTATCCATGCCCTTGCTCATCAGATTTGCTCCGGTTGGGTGGTGGGTGCTGCGTTTGCATCGTCTGCATCAGGCGTTTCGGCAACGTCGCTGCTGCTGCCACCCGCCAGTTTCTTCAGGCGCTTTTCTTCCTGCTGCTTGATCTTTTTCAGCTCGCGCTGACGCTTCTCGAATTGGTAGTTGGGCTTGGCCATGTGGCGCTCCGATGATTTCGTCGTGCAGTGTAAAGCAGCACGCCGCTGATTGACTCCTGCCGTCTCACAAAACCGCCAAGCCCGGCTTGAATTGCGGCTCCAGTTGCGCAGCGAGCGCCAGCAGCCGGCCCTCTTCGCCAAAGGGTGCGACGAACTGCATGCCAATCGGCAGCCCCTTGCTGCTGGTGGCGAGTGGGCAGCTCATCGACGGCGTGCCGGTGAGATTGCTGAGTTGGGTGAAGGGCGTGATCCTGAGGTTGTCGCGCACCATCTTGTCGACCTGGCCGCTCTTGAGCAGGGCCTTGCCCAGACCCAGCGCCAGAATCGGCTTGATGGCCGCGCGTTGCAGCGCGGGTGTGGCGAGCTGGCCGATGCGCGGCGCGGTGCAGGCCGTGCTGGGAAGCAGATACAGATCGAAGCGCGTGAAGTATTCCCCCAGCGCACGCGCATAACCGTTCCACTTGCGACGCTCACTCACGTACTCGCCCGCCGACAGCGCCTCGCCCAGCAGGCCCAGCGCACGGGTATCGAGCTCGAACTCGTTCTCGGTCGCCCCCAGCGCCCGGCAGGCGCGCATGTTGGCGGCCACCTGGCCGAGATACATGGTGAAAAAACTCTTGGCGAGTGCGATGCCGTCAATGGCGGGCTCCGCCTCTTCGACGTGATGCCCCAGGGCTTCGAGCTGGCGCGCCGTCTGGCGCGTGGCCTCGACGATTTCGGGATCGACCGCGGTGCCGATCGGCGAGCGGGTGGAAAACCCGATGCGCAGCTTGCCGGGTGCGCGCCGGGCGTGTTCGGCAAACGGCAGTGCCGATGCAGCGATGTGGAAGGGATCACCCGGCGAGGGGCCTGCCAGCGCATCCAGCATCGCCGCCGAGTCGCGCACGCTGCGGGTGAGAACATGCTCGCTCGATGCCCCCTCCCAGCCCTCGGCATGGTGCGGGCCGTATGGCACACGGCCGCGCGAGGGGCGCAGGCCGAACAGGCCGCAATACGCGGCCGGGATGCGGATGCTGCCGCCGCCATCACTGGCCCCAGCCATCGGCACGATGCCGGCCGCCACCACCGCTGCCGCACCGCCCGAAGAACCACCGGGCGTGTGTGCCGGGTTGACCGGGTTGCGGGTGGCACCGAAGGCCTCCGGCTCGGTGATGCCCTTCAGCGCGAACTCCGGGCTGGCCGTGCGGCCGAAGATCACCAGCCCCGCCGCCTTGCAGCGCGCGGTGTAGCTGCTGTCGCCCTGAGCAATGTTGTTCTTGAGGGCGGCCGAGCCGCAGATGTTGGGCACGCCATCCAGCTCCTGCCCATAGTCCTTGAGCAGGAAGGGCACACCCGCGAAAGGGCCGCTGAGCGCCTGGCCTGCGGTGGCACGGCCGCGTGCATCCAGCCGCTGCACGATGGCGTTGAGCTTGGGCTCCACCACATCGGCGCGGGCGATGGCCGCCTCCAGCAGCTCGGCCGCGCTGGTCTTGCGGCTGGTCACCAGTTCGGCCAGGCCTGTCGCATCGTACTGGGCGTAATCCTTCATCTGTAAAAGCTCCTGCCTGTCTGAATCGTGATGAATGAAGCTAGATTAGCGGCCGAGCACTTGAGACCGCGAGAAGAATCGAAATGACCCAGCAAGCCAAAGGCCCCTTCGAGGTCAAGATGCAGCCGCTCGAAGTGCAGGCCGACACCCCGCCGCATCTGGGCCGCCGCAGCCTCGACAAGACTTATCGCGGCGATCTGAAAGCCACCGGGCGGGGCGAGATGCTGAGCGCCTTCGGCACGGTGGAAGGTTCGGCGGGCTATGTCGCCATCGAGTTCGTCAGCGGCACCCTGCTCGGCAAGCGCGGCAACTTCGTGTTGCAGCACAGCGGCACGATGACGCGCGGTGCGCCGCAGCTCTCGGTGACGGTGGTGCCGGATTCCGGCACCGACGAGCTGCTGGGACTGAGCGGCAGGCTCGACATCCAGATCACCGACGGCAAGCACTTCTACAGCTTCGACTACACGCTGCCCTGAGCTTTCTTCAGCTGCGGAACATGAAGTACACCGCGCCGCACATGCACAGGCCCGCCCAGAGAAAATCCAGCTTCATCGGCTGCTTCATGTAGAGCACCGCGAAAGGCACGAACACCAGCAGGGTGATGACCTCCTGCAATATCTTGAGCTGGGCCAGCGACAGCCCGCCAGTGAAGCCGATGCGGTTGGCCGGCACCAGGATCAGATACTCGAAGAACGCGATGCCCCAGCTCAGCAGGATGGCAATCCACAGCGGCTTCTGGCCCGCATCCTTCAGATGCGCATACCAGGCAAAGGTCATGAAGACATTGCTCAGCAGCAGCAGGCTGGCGGTCTGGGCGAGGACTGGCAGGTTCATGCGCCGAGCTTAGGGTTTTTCATATCCCACACGATGCACCCAGCTGCCGCGATCCTGGTACGGCATGGTGACGCAGCTGGTGCCGGGCACAGTATCCGAGCCAGGCCCAATCACGCCGGTCAGCGAGCAGAGGCGGCTGCGCGGATGCACGCGGGTGGCCTTGCTCAAGTCCGCCACCGTCATCGCGGTGCCGCCGTTGTAGGTGGTGGCGAGTTGCGCCAGCGCGGTGTCGAGCGCGGCCTGCATCACCGCATCGCGCGTGCGGCCCTCGGCCCAGTCGCGGCGGTTGACGATGCCGCTGGCTGCGGGTGAGAGCACCCGCACGGTGACGTTGTCCATCACGCTCTGGTCGAACACATGGCTGCCGACGCCGCTCACCCGGCCATAGCTGGTGAGGCCGGCCGTGGGGGTGGGATTGTTGGGGTCGGAGTCCGGCACGCCGCTGTCGAGCACATCGCCTTTCAGGTCCGCGAACAGCTCGTCACGCAGGGCAGTGACATAGACACCGAAGATGGTCGCTGCCGCGCCGTCTGTCGCCATTTCGTCGGCGAGGTCGATGTTGGGGCCGTAGTGCTTCGTGTCCCAGGTGAGCATCAGGTCGAGCGCGACTTTCTGGGTCTCGCTCAGCGTCGAGGCAGCACTCTGGCGGAAGGCGGCAATCAGCGGCCGGTACTCGCGCGCACGCGGGTCGGTGGTGCCGGTGTTTTCATCGAGCAGGGCCAGGTCGGCAAAGCTCCAGTCTGTGCGCGTCGCCAGCTGGTCGAAGATCGCCGTCACCCGCTGCCCCGGCCCGCCGGGACGGCTGGTGTTGCCCAGGCCCTCGCCATCGAGCCAGCCCAGCGCGGGCTTGTTGTTCCAGTTGGCGAGATAGCCCTGCGCCGGGTCGCGCACCTGCGGCGTGGCCTCGAACGGCAGCAGGCCGCTGTGATCGAAGGCCCCCGTGCCAGGGATGGGCAGGCGGATGTCGGCCTCGGCACTGCGACGGAAATGCAGGCCGGGGTGATAGAAGGCGATATGACCATCGCGGGTTGCCACCGTGGTGTTCTCGTTCCAGGTCACCTTGCGCATGGCGGCATCGAACTCGGCGAAGTTCTTCGCCTTGTTCCATTCGCGGATGCCCTCGATGGTCTCGATCTCGCGCATCCACATGGCATAGGCCAGGCTGCGGCCCATGCCAGCGGTATCGTCGCGGGCCACCAGCGGGCCATGCACGGTGCGGCAGAGCTTGTTGCTCTGGCTCAGCTCAGGCGGGCCGATCGGCACGCCCATCTGTGCGGCGCGGTAGTTGAAGGTCTCCATGCGGCAGCTCATGTGCTTCCACTGGCCGTTGTGGAAGTACTGATCAGCCTCGCAGGTGCCCGCCACAATCTGCGCGGTCGAACAGAGGGTCTCGATGAAGCTGTCGATGGTCTTCGAGTAGCCGGTGGTCAGGCCCCAGGCGGCGTTCTCGGTGTAGCCGATGCCGACCACGGGCAGGATCGGCACCGAGCTGCCACGGGCGTGGTAGCCCGCGCCATGGATTTCGTACTCGACCAGCAGCAGCGGATAGCTGTAGCCCAGCTGCGGCCCGCTCACCATCAGCGTGCCCTGGTCGCGGGTGCGCTCCGGTGCCATGGCAAAGGCGTAGCTGCCGCCGTGGAAGTAGGCGCGCAGCTCGGCGAGTGCGAGCACGATTTTCTGCTGCGCCTCGCGCTGCCTGGCCTTGTGTTTTTTCGAGCTGCGCGGGCGCTCAGGCGACTTGCTGCTGCCATCCATCAAGGCAATCTCGCGCCGGGCTGATCCAATCAATCCAGACGACGAGTTGCCGGCCGCTGCCAGCGCGGGCTGCGAGCAGGGCACCGGTGCGGTGGAGTGGCCAGTGCCATCGCCTCGGCGGATGCTCTCCGGCAGGGTCATGGCCCAGTCGGCCATGCGCTCGAACACCGCATCGCGGCCGCTCGCAGGCATCGGCTGGTTGCTGAATGTGCCCTCGCCCGCCGGCACGCTGACAGCGGCCTTGCTGTCGTCGAGCCAGGTGAGGTCCAGAAAGGCATCCTTGCCGGCGCGGGGCGAGCCGTAGCGGCTGCTGAGTGTCTTCAGCAGGGCGACGTTGGAGAACTCGTTGCCGCCCTCGGCCGCCACGAAGCGGGTGATGTAGACCCCAGAGGCCAGCACGTCCTGCACCGTGAAGGGCTGCGGCTGGCTGGTGAGCAGGCCGTATTCGGCCGGCAGCAGGTCGGGGTTGGTGGCCAGCGTGGCGACATAGGCATTGGCGCCGGCGACATAGCCGGTGACGGCATCTTTCGCATCCGGCGTGAGCGCCTCGAAGAAGGCCTGGTACTCGGCGGCGGTGTAGCCACTGACGCGCTGCTGCAAGTCGGCTGGCACCGCGCCGCAGCCGGTGAGTTCGGCCAGCGTGCCCTGCGCGGTGCGGCGCACGGCATCCATCAGGAACAGCCGGTCCTGCGCGATGGAATAGCCCACGCCGAACCAGAGGTCGGCGAGCTGTTCGGCATAGACGATGGGCACACCATAGCTGTCGCGGTAGACCTCTACGCCGGCCTTGGGCGCGAACGGCGTGCCGGGCTTGCTGCCCAGCACCGCAGGCTTGGCCTTGAAGCGCCAGTAGAGATCACGCTGGTCGTCGACATGCGCGCCGTAGTCACCCGGTGCGCCACTCGCCTGCCCCTGCGCCTGGCCGGCGGCACTGATGAAACCGCTCTGCCCTGGCGGCAGCACGGTTTCGGCCTTCAGCACCAGCGTTGCCGGGTCAGCCGCCGTGACACCACCGCTCAGCGCACCCGCAGGCGGCGCTGAATTGCCGCAGGCTGCCAGGCCCTGTGCGAGGGCAATGAGCAGGGCGGCGCGCAGCAGCTGGCGCGAATGACGGTATGGCATGGGGGATCTCCTCCGTGCGCTCGTGATGGCGACGGTTGTAGTGCCGCCACTGTAGCCGCGCTTGCGGGCCGCATGGCATCACGGGGATGATCTTCCTACCCAACTTGCCATCGAGATCATCCATGTCCAAACCCAGCACCGTGCTCAAACTCTGGAACACCCTCAGCCGCCAGCCCGGCGGCAAGTGGCTGTTCTCGCAAGCCATCAGCCGCAAGGCGCCGTACTTCGGCACGGTGCGGCCGCGTTTCGAGCTGGTGGAGTCGGGTCGCGCGGAGCTGACGGCGCAGAAGCGCCGCGCCGTCCACAACCACATCGGCACTTTTCACGCCATCGCCATCTGCAACATGGCGGAGGCGGCGATGGGCATTGCGGCCGAGGCCACCCTGCCCGCCAGCCACCGCTGGCTGCCCAAGAACATGAGCGTGCGCTATCTCAAGAAGGCCGAAACCGATCTTCGCGCGGTGGCGACCATCGACCCGGCGACGGTCTATGGCGCTGAGGGTTTCGACCTGCCGGTGAACGTCGACGTGTTCGACACGCGCGGCCAGAAGGTGTTCGACGCCGTCATCACCATCTGGGTCACGGCGAAGAAGGCTTGATGCCCGGCTTGGGCGGCAGCTCGCCGGCAAAGCCGCCCAGCCGGCGACCCTGCTCGTCGAGCGCCAGCACGGCGTTGTCGTAGAAACCGGTGAGCCGGTAGAAGCGCGCTGACTTGCCATCCAGCCCCTTGCGCACCAGCCATTGGCGCGCCGTGGCGGCGAGCCTGGGCTGGGCAGCCTCCAGCTCGGCCAGGGTGTAGCCCGCCGTGGTCTGGGCAAAGGGCTCGTAGAGAAAATGCAGCTCGTAGGGTTCGATCGCCGACATGAAGCCGTAGGCCGCCACGCCGGCACCCTCTTCGCCGGTCTCAGGCTCGCGGGTGTTCACCATGTAGGGTGCGTCGCTGCCCAGACGCTGCCAGCCATCGGCGGCGATTTCCTGCTCGGCATAGCGGCTGGCGGTAACGCTGTGGAACTGCCCCTCGTGGAAAGCCAGCGTCTGCACCCGCACGCCGTGGATGTTCCAGAGGCCGTAGCCAAAGGCAGCGAGCTGGAACACGGCGATCACGCCGAGATCGAACGTCAGCTGGCGCTTGCCCTTCGCCGGATTGAAGACGATGAAGGTCAACACCGGGCCAAGCACCAGATCGACCAGTATCAGCAGTTTCAGGCCCAGGCCGCCACCATCCGTGGTGAACAGCGGCGGCGGAAACCATTGCAGCAGCATCAGGGCCAGTGCGATGCCGACCAGCACCAGGCTGATGGTGAGATGGACGCTGAGGGCCTTGAGCTTGAGGATCAACAGGCTGCGCGAGATGGCCATGACGAGGTCTCTCTAGATTGAACTGGCAGGCAATTTAGTGACGACGCGAATCACTTCAAGAGCCTGCCTTCACCTCGGCCAGCAGCTGCCCGATGCGGGCATCCTTCTCGGCCCAGAGTGTCGCCACGTAGTCCTGCACGGTCTTGCGGAAGGCGGCATCGGCCTCGTAATCACCCTTTGAAAACGCCGCCGGGATTTGCAGCTGGCGGACATCGACGATCACGTTCTTCACCTCGCCGCAGAGAAACTGCCCGAAGGTTTTCGCACCCTCCGGGTAGACGATGGTGACGTCGAGCAGCGAGTGCAGCCGTCCACCCATGGCAGAGAGTGTGAAGGCGAAACCGCCCGCTTTCGGCTTGAGCAGATGCCGGTACGGGGAGCCTTGCCTCGCGTGCTTGGCCGGCGTGAAGCGGGTGCCTTCGAGAAAGTTGAAGATGGCCACCGGCACGCCCTCGTACTTCTCGCAGGTCTTGCGCGTGGTCTCGATGTCCTTGCCGCGCAGGGCCGGGTTCCTGGCGATCTGCGCGGGCGTGCTGCGGCGCATGAAGGGGAAGTCCAGCCCCCACCAGGCCAGGCCCAGCACCGGCACCCAGATCAGCTCCTGCTTCAGGAAGAACTTGAAGAACGGGGCCTTGCCGTAGAAGGTTTGTTGCAGCACATGGATGTCGTTCCAGGTCTGATGGTTGCTGCAAATGAAGTACTGCGCTGTCTTGTCCAGCTTCTCGACCCCGCGGATGTCATAGCGTGTCGGCAGCAGCGTCCCGGCGAGCAGCTTGTTGCAGCCCACCCAAGTTTGCGCGGCGGCATCGGCACAACGAGCAAACAGGCGCACGGCGCGCTTGAACGGCATCAGCCGTTTGATCAGCGCCAGGATGATGATGGGGATGAACCAGAACACCGTGTTGAGCGCAAACAGCACACCCACCAACACACCGAGGATCGGACCGCGCATGGCTAACCCTTGATGCCGGGGGCGACCCAGCTCGCGCGCACCTTGTTGGACTGATCGAGCAGCAGCACGCGGCCGTAGAGGCGTGTTGGCACCAGCGCTAGCGAGCAGGGGCTGGTCACCACCTGCGTCACCATGTTGGCGTTGCCGGGCACGAGGAAGCTGGCCTTGATGTAGAGCACGTCATCCTTCACCGCCGCCTGCCGACTCACCGCCAGACTATAGCCGCCGGTGGCGCGCTCGCCGACCTCGGCAATCACATAGGTGCCGGGTGGCAGCTCGCCGCCGCTCGGGCTGAGCTTGACCCCGCGCGACTCTTCCCAGGCCTTGACGGCCGCAGGGTCGGTGAACAGCTCCAGCGAGGATTCGCGGCCGGAGGAATTACAGCTGGGCAAGCGGCCGATCTCGATGGCCTCCACCTTGAGTTCCGGCCGCGTGAACACGAACTCGAAGAAATCTACCGTGCCCTCCACCGCCTTGCGCGGCAGCTGCGCCACTGTCTCTGCACTGGTCGTCACCTGCGCGCAGGCGCTGGTGAGCGCCACCGCCGCCAGCATCGAAATCCGCACTGCAAAACCCTTCATCGCTGCTCCTGTCGTTACTGGTGATCGGCGAGGATCATCGCAGCACCCTTCTCCGCAATCATCGTCGTCGGTGCGTTGGTGTTACCGCCGATGAGGGTCGGCATCACCGAGGCATCCACCACCCGCAAGCCCTGCACACCGCGCACCTTGAGCTGCAAATCCACCACCGAGGCTTCATCGACGCCCATCTTAGCGGTGCCGACGGGGTGGTAGATGGTCTCGGCCTTCTGGCGGATCCACTCGCGCAGTTCTTCGTCGCTCTTGATCTCGGCACCCGGCAGCATTTCTTCGCCGCGGTGCGCCTTGAAAGCCGGTTGCGCCAGGATTTCGCGCGCCTTCATCACCGCCGTGAGCAGGCGCTGCATTTCGCTCTCGTGCTGCAAATAGCGCGCCTCGATCCTGGGATGCACCAGCGCGTCGGTGGAGGCGAGCGTAATGCGACCGCGCGATTTCGGCCTCAAGTCGCAGGCCATCAGCGTGTAGCCCCAGTGCTTGAGGATGGGGCTCAAGTCCTGCCCATGGTTGGTGTACACGAAAGGCACGAAATGCAGCTGGATGTCGGGGATCGGCTCGCGCGGATTACTCTTGATGAAGCCACCCGCCTGCGCGAAGTTGCTGGTCATCTCGCCCTGCTTCTGGCTGTAGTACTGCCATACCGCCTTGATGGAACGCGGCAGGCCCAGCGGGTTGAGCGACACCGCGTGGCGGGTGCGCTCCTTCACCGACAGCGTGACGTCGAGATGGTCCTGCAGGTTCTCGCCAACGCCATTGTGGTTGTGCAGCACCGGCACGCCCAGCTCGCGCAGATGACTGCCCGGGCCGATGCCGCTCAGCATCAGGAGCTGCGGCGAGCCGATGGCACCGGCGGCCAGAATCACCTCGCGCCGCGCCGTGATCTCGCCCGGCGCGCTCTTGAGCGTGATGCCCACCGCGCGCCGGCCCTCGAAACGCACGCCCTGCACATGCGCATCGGTGAGGATGGTGAGGTTCTCGCGCGCCTTCACCGCGTCATCGAGATAGGCCCTGGCATTGCTGCAACGCTCGCCGCCCTTCTGCATCACGTTGTAGTAGCCGATGCCCTCCTGCTGGGCCCCGTTGAAATCCGGGTTGAGCGTGTGGCCGGCCTGCTGGGCCGCCTCCACGAAGGCCTTCATCAGTGGGTTGATGTAGCGATGCGCGGCCACGTTCAGCGGCCCGCCCACACCGTGCCAGGCATCGGGTGCGCCATCGGCCGGCTCGAAGTTTTCCATGCGGCGGAACACTGGCAGCACGTCGGCATAGCTCCAGCCGGTGCAGCCCAGCTGCGCCCAGTGGTCGTAGTCCCAGGCATGCCCGCGCACGTAGCACATGGCGTTGATGGAGCTACTGCCACCCAGCGTGCGGCCGCGCGGCCAGTGCATGGGGCGGTTGCCCATCTCCGGCTCTGGCGCGGTCCAGTATTTCCAGTTGTAGGTGTCGCTGCGGATCACCGGGATGATGCCGGCAGGCATGTGGATGAACGGGCTCTTGTCGGGCGGCCCGGCTTCGACCAGCACCACGCTGTGACGGCCATCGGCACTCAGCCGGTTGGCCAGCACGCAACCGGCCGAACCGCCACCCACGATCACGAAATCCGCTTCCATCGGGTCTCCTCCAATTGAGCGATTTGCTGCTTCTTTTGAATGACCAGAGCTTATCGACTTGAGCGGCAGGGTGCTAAGGTTTCGATCATGAATGCCCCAGTCACTCCCCCGCCCCGCCTGACGCTGCGTCATGTGCTCGACGCCCTCAAGGCCGATGGCCTGCTGACGGCGGACCAGATCGCGGCACTGCTGATGCGGGTGCGCGAGGACACCACGGTGCATCCCCTGGTGGCAGTGGCGGACATGGACTTCCCGCATGCCACACAGCCCAACCGCAAGCTGACACTGGAAGCGCTCACCACCTGGCTCGCAGCCCGCAGCGGCCTGCCCTATCTGCGCATCGACCCGCTCAGCATCGAGGTCGGCAAGGTGACGGCGGTGATCCCCTACGCCTATGCCGCGCGGCTGAAGATACTGCCGGTGAAGGTGAGCACGACCGAGGTGGTGATCGCGGTTTCCGACCCTTATGACCTGGCCTGGGAAAAAGAGTTGGCGCCGCGCATCAAGCAGCCTTTGAAGCTGGTGCTTGCCAATCCGAAGGACATCGAGCGCTACTCGGTGGAGTTCTACGCCCTCGCCCGCTCGGTGAAAGCCAGCCAGACGCCGCAGGGCCAGGGTCGCGCACCGAGCGCGCTGCACAATTTTGAACAGCTCACCCAACTCGGCAAGGCTGGCAGCCTCACTGCCGACGACAGCCATGTGATCGGCATCGTCGACTGGCTGCTGCAATTCGCCTTCGACCAGCGCGCCAGCGACATCCACATCGAGCCGCGCCGCGAGCAGGGCACGGTGCGCTTCCGCATCGACGGCACGCTGCACGAGGTCTATCAGCTGCCGGTGTCGCTCATCGCGCCGGTCACCAGCCGCATCAAGATGCTGGCGCGCATGGATCTCGCCGAAAAACGCCGTCCGCAGGACGGCCGCGTGAAGACCCGCAGCCCCGAAGGCCGCGAGGTGGAGCTGCGCGTGTCGAGCCTGCCCACCGCCTTCGGCGAAAAGCTGGTGATGCGCATCTTCGACCCCGATGTGCTGGTGAAGGACTTCGCCGCCCTCGGTTTCGGCGATGAGGACGAAGCCCGCTGGCGTGCGCTGATCGACCAGCCGCACGGCATCATCCTGGTCACCGGCCCCACCGGCAGCGGCAAGACCACCACGCTGTATTCGACACTCAAGCTGCTCGCCACCAGCGAGGTCAATGTCTGCACCATCGAAGACCCGATTGAACTGATGGAACCGAGCTTCAACCAGATGCAGGTGCAGACCAACATCAATCTCGGTTTCGCCGATGGCGTGAGGGCGCTGCTGCGGCAAGACCCCGACATCATCATGATCGGCGAGATCCGCGATCTGGAAACCGCGGAGAACGCCGTGCAGGCTGCACTCACCGGCCACCTGGTGCTGAGCACCCTGCACACCAACGATGCGCCGAGCGCGATCATCCGCCTGCTGGACCTGGGCGTGCCCTCCTATCTCATCAAGGCCAGTGTGCTGGGCGTGATGGCGCAGCGCCTGGTGCGGCAGCTGTGCCCGCACTGCAAGCGGCCGGCGGTGGTCGATGCCGGGCAGTGGACTCGCCTCACCGCCGGGCAGCTGCCGCAGCCCAGGCCGGGTGAAGTCTACGAGCCGGTGGGCTGCCTGGAATGCCGCGAAACCGGTTACCTGGGCCGCGTCGGTGCCTACGAGATTCTCACCAGCGACGAAGCCCTGCGGGCCGCGATGGATGGCCAGTCCGATCGCGCCAGGCTGCACCAGATCGGCCGGGCGGGCGGCATGACCCCGCTGCGGCTCGCAGCAGCTCGCAGCGCCCTGCAAGGCAAGACCTCCCTGGCCGATGTGGCGGCGCTGACACCGGACCTGGAGGGGTAGCAACGAAGCCTGCGGCTGGCGCAGACCGTCGCCGCATTCAAACTCTCGGCGGCGGCCGGTTCAGTAACTGTATTTGGCCGAGAGTTGCAGGCGATCCAGATTGCCATCCTGCCCATTCTCCAGCTCGCGTCTGGCGTGCCGCAGTTCCGCACCAAAAGTGAGCCGCGCGACCGGCGAGTACAGCAGATTGATGGATGCACTCTGCACCTGCCTGGTCAGCGCCGTGCCAGTCCTGGCGGTGGGATTGTCGATGGCAAGGGCCGAGACGGTGGCGGTGCTGCGCCATTGCGGTGTCCAGGCGTGCTTGTAGGCGAGATAGCCGCCGGTAATGCCAATCGCATCCAGCTCGCCCGCTGCCAGCACGGCATCGGCGGAAGTACCCAGCGCCATATAGCGGCCAACGCCCTCGCCGGTGATGAGCATGAACTTCAGATCGTCCGCGCCGAAGGCAATCTTTCCCCCCAGCCCGATACCGGCGCCGGTGGTCTTGTCGCTGACCGCCGCCACGGTGCCCGCCGCCGGGTTTTCCACCTTGAGCTGCCGCAGCAGGCCGGAGACCGAAAGCTCCGCCATGCCCACTTTCAGGTTGTAGCGCAACACTGCGTCCGGCAGCAGGCCGTCGCCGGAACCGGCCACCGCGCCACCACCGTCCGGCAGCACCGAGGTTTCGGGATTCTCCAGCGCGAACTGGAAGGCACCCGCCGTGTAGCGCAGCTGCGGCTGCCGCACGAAGATCGTGCCGTCGCTGGGGAAGGCGACGAAATCGAGCGTCTCCGGCAGCGCCGCCAGGTTCATGAAGGTTGTCCACTCCTGCCCCACCAGCCAGTTGTCGTAGGTGACGAAGGCGCGGCGGAAGCCCGGCGTGTAGGCGTTGGTGACGATCTCGTTCGCTGATGCGCTCTGGTTGACGATGAAATCCATTTCCACATGGGTGCCGAGCTTGTGGCCGTCCAGATTGGTTTCGCTTTTCACGAACAGCCGGGTTTCCTTGGCGTGGGCATCCAGAAACTCCCGGCTCTTGCCGCTGCCATTGCTGACCGGGATCGAGTTGGGCAGATAGAAATCGCGGCCACTGCCCTGCGCCACCTCGCCCTCGCTGAAGCGGGACACCAGCGCATCGGCCTTCACATAGCCACCGACGGTGACCTTGGTATCGCCCAGCTTCAGCTCGTTCGGCTTGCTGTCTGCGGCTGCCACCGGCGGCGGCGTCACCCGGGCTGCACGCTCGGCGGCCAGCTGTGCCTCCAGCACTTCGAGGCGCTGGCGCAGATCGCGCACGGCGGCGGCGGTGTCGCCCGGCGTCTGTGCAAGGGAGGTCAGCGGCGTCAGCAGGGCGGCAACGCAGAGCGCGCGGGCAGCGGCCACAACGGGGGAAGGACGGAAGGTGACGGATGACATGGGGACTCCTCTCATGTGATTTTTCTGGACGGCTTCGACTTGCGCCCAGAAGACTGCGCGCCCACCCCGCCGCCGCCCATTCGTCATAGGTCTAACTGCGGCCCGGCTACGACCAAAGTCGTACGCCATCGCCGAGATTGGCTCCTACACTCGAATCCATGACCAACCCCAGCCCGCAGACCCCGCGCGTCGTCCTCATCGCCGACGACCACCCGCTGTTCCGGGCGGCGCTGCGCATGGCGGTGGAACGGGTGCTGCCCGGCGTGCAGGTGTGCGAGGCCGACAGCTTCAGCGCCTTGCAGGCTGCCATCCGGCGCGAACCCGACGCCGATCTGGTGTTGCTCGACCTCAGGATGCCGGGCGTGCGCGGCTATTCCTCGCTGGTGTGGCTGCGCGCCGAACATGCCAGCGTGCCGGTGGTGATGGTCTCTGCCGACGAGGACGCCAGCACCATCCACCGGTCGCTGGACTTCGGTGCTGCCGGCTTCATCCCCAAGTCGGCCGGGCTGGATGTGCTCACCGAAGCCCTCACCGCCGTGCTCGACGGCCAGCTGTGGACACCGCCTCAGGCCGCCACCCGCCCCGACAGCAGCGATGCCCAGCTCGCCCGCCGCGTCGCCAGCCTCTCTCCCCAGCAGCTCAAGGTGCTCATGCACCTCGCCGAAGGCCGCCTCAACAAGCAGATCGCCTACGACCTTGAAGTGACCGAAGCCACCATCAAGGCGCACGTCACCGCCGTGCTGCGCAAGCTTGGCCTCTACGGCCGCACCCAGGCCGCAGTGCTCGCGCAGCGGCTGCTGCTGACCGATGCGGTGGCGCTGGATGTCAGCGCAGTGGCCGCTGGCGAAGACGACGGCAGCTGACTCGCTCTATTCCACTGCCAGCAGGCGCTGCACCAGTGCCCTGAGCGCCGCTGGCTTCACCGGCTTTTGCAGCAGCGCATGGCCGGCCGCCATCGCGGCATCGCGCGCGGCGCGGGTCGGGTCGGCGGTGATGACAGCGCAGGGCACCGCCACCCGCCAATGCGCGCAAAGGCGGGCGGCAGCGTCGATGCCGCTCTGGTTGTCGTCAAGGTGGTAATCCACCAGCAATAAATCCGGCGGTGCTTTTCCGGCGGTGAGTGCCAGCGCCGCATCGAGATCGGCGGCGGCCATGACGTGATGGCCCCAGCGTTGCAGCAGCGCTGACAATGCGGCGAGTGCCAGCGGCTCGTTGTCGATGATGAGCACCTGTGCGCTCTGGTCGTTGGCGCGCTCGGTGTCGCCGGCGGCACGGGGCAGCGGCAGATCGCGCGCAGCACCCAGGGGCACCGTGACGGCAAACACCGAGCCCCGCCCCGGCACCGAATGCAGGCTGATCGCATGATCCAGCAGCTTGGCAATGCGCTCGCTGATGGCCAGCCCCAGCCCCAGGCCGCGCTCGCCCGCTGCATCGTGCGGATGCAGGCGGCGGAACTCCTCGAAGATGGTGCGCTGCTGCTCCCTCGCGATGCCGGGGCCGGTATCCCAGACCTCGATGCGCAGCGCCTGCCCTGCCCGCCGCACGCCCAGCAGCACGCCGCCGCTGGATGTGTAGCGCACGGCATTACCCAGAAAGTTCTGCAACACACGGCGCAGCAGGGCCGGGTCGCTGTGCAGCAGTGCGTGCGTGGGCCGGTAGCGAAAGCTCAAGCCGCGCGACGCCGCCAGCGCCTCGAACTCGCGCGCCAGCGGCAGCAATACGGTGTCTGCGACAAAGGTTTCGCGATGGACCGGCAGCGCGCCCGCATCGAGCTTGCTGATGTCGAGCAGGCCGCTCAGCAGCTGCTCGGCAGCGGCGAGCGAATCGCCGATGCGGGACAGCAGCACGCTGGTCTCCGCCGGCACCGTACGCGGATCGGCCGAGGCCAGGAACAGCCGCGCCGCATGCAGCGGCTGCACCAGATCATGCGAGGCAGCGGCGAGGAAGCGGGTCTTGGCGTCGTTGGCGCGCTCGGCGCTGCGGCTGGCGATGTCGAGCGCGGCGGTGCGCTCGGCGACGCGCCGCTCCAGGGTGTCGTTGGCGGTCTTGAGTGCGGCCTGCGCGCGGGTGTAGGCGGTCACGTCGGAGTAGCTGGTGACGAAGCCGCCGCCGGGCGTGGGCGTGCCGCGAATCTCGATCACACTGCCATCGGGCATCTGCCGCTCGTGTACGTGGGGCGTGCCGCGCTGCACATGCTCCATGCGGCGTGCGACGAGTGTTTCGACATCGCCCGCACCCAGCAAGCCGCGCTGGGCATTGAAGCGGAACAGTGTCTCGATGGGCTGGCCGATGTGGATGAGGTCGGGTGGATACGAGAATAGTTCGAGATAGCGGCGGTTCCAGGCCACCAGCCGCAGATCCTTGTCGATCACGCTCACGCCCTGCGAGAGGTGCTCCAGCGTAGCGCGCAGCCGCTCCTGGCTGAAGACGATGGCATGGCTGGTTTCGTCCAGCAGGCGGATCACGTCCTCCGGCTGCATGTCGCGGCCTCTGAGCGTGCTCGACAGCAGCAAGCGCGCACTGGAAGCACCCAGCGCACCGGCCAGCATGTGCTCGGTGAAGCGAAGCAGCTCGCGGTCCGCCCGCTCGTGTCCTGTCGGGGCCGGCTTGCCGCGCAGGGCATTGAAATCGCGCACCTGTACCTGCGCACGCGCTGGACCGAGAAAGCGTTCGAGCAGCGCCAGCAGATCGCCTGCGGTGGCGGGCATGACGGCGGCGGGTGATGGCAGCGCGCTGGCTGGCAGGGCATCCAGCCCCAGGAACTGCACGGCCTGCAGGCGCTCGGCCAACCGCGGCTGCGCCAGCCACGACACCGCGCCATAGGCAAGCGTGTTGGTGGCGAGGCTCCACAGCGCGCCATGGGTGAGCGGATCGAGCCCGGTGCTGCCGAACAGGGCGTAAGGGCGCAGCGCCTCGATGCCGAACAGACCCTGCGCCAGCCAGTCGCGGCCGGCCTCGCTGCTGCCGAACAGCGCCGGCAGCAGCAGGGTGTAGCCCCACACCGCAAAACCGCTCGCCAGACCCCAGATCGCGCCGTGATAGCTGCCGCCACGCCACGCCATGCCGCCCAACACGGCGGGTGCAAACTGCGCGACGGCGACGAACGAGAGCAGTCCGATGGCCGACAGTGTGCCGGGGCCGGTGAATAGCCGGTAGTAGAGCCAGGCCACCGCAATGATCGCAACGATCGCCACCCGGCGAATGCGCTTCAGCAGGCCGCTCAGGTCGCCGCGCGCTGGCAAGCCCAGCCGCTGCGAGCGCAGCAGCAGCGGCATCAGCACCTCGTTGCTGAGCATGGTGCTGAGCGCGATGGTCTCGACGATGACCATGCTGGTTGCCGCCGAAAATCCGCCGAGATAGGCCGCCAGCGACAGCCAGCCATGCCCCTGCGCCAAGGGCAGCGCGAGCACGAAGGTATCGGCGGGTGTGCCGGCGGGCAGGTGCAGCAGCCCCGCCGCCGCGATGGGCACCACGAACAGGCTGATGAGCACGATGTAGAGCGGAAACACCCAGCGCGCGCGCTTCAGATCACGCGGCGAGGTGGACTCGACCACCGTCACATGAAACTGCCGGGGCAGGCAGACGATGGCGATGGCCGCGAGCAAGGTCTGTGTCCAGAAGCCGGCCTGCCAGCTGGCGCTGCTGAGCGGCTCGGTGAGCTGCGGCAATTTCAGCGCCTGCGCATAGGCATCGCCGATGCCGTTGAACACGCTGTAGCAGGCATACAGGCCCACCGCGAGAAAGGCGGCCAGCTTGATCAGCGACTCGAAGGCAATCGCCAGCACGATGCCGTGGTGGCTCTCGCTCGCCAACACCTGCCGGGTACCGAACAGGATGGCGAAACCGGCGAGCAGGATGGCGATCACCAGCGCACTGTCGGCAAAGCGATGTGTGCCTGCGGCATCGGTGATGCCGATCGGACTCGCGAGCACCTCGAAGCCAAACGCCACGGCCTTGAGCTGCAAGGCGATGTAGGGCACCACGCCGATCACCGCCACCAGCGTCGCCAGCATGGCGAGACGTTGGTGGCGGCCATAGCGGGCGCCGATGAAATCGGCAATGGAGGTGATGTTGTGGCGCTTGCTGACCGCGATGATGCGAGCCAACAGCGGTGCGCCGAACATGAATACCAGCAGCGGGCCGAGATAGATGGGCAGAAAATCCCAGCCGCTGCCCGCCGCACGGCCCACCGCGCCGTAGAAGGTCCATGAGGTGCAATACACGCCGAGCGCCAGGCTGTAGACCCAGGCCCGCGAGGGCGGCTTGCGACCCGCCTGCAAGTCTTTGGCGCGGGCGCGATCACCGTGGTGGGCGATGCCGAACAGCAGCGCCACATAGCCTGCAGAAATCAGGAACAGCGCCCAGCCTGACAGCACTTGCCTTCTCCTCGACTGATCTCGCCTCAGCGCTGCGCGATTAGACCAAAGTCGCAGCGCCGCAAGCACCGCTTGCGACCAAAGTCGCGTTTCCTGCCAACAACTCCGCTCCTACAGTGCATCACCGCAGCAGTTCACCAGCAGTCCATTATTTCGAGGAGCAGACATGAGCAGTCCAACCGCCGTTTTCGGCGCACCCCAGGTTCACAGCGATTCCAAACGCCGCAAGGTGATTTTCGCCTCGTCCTTGGGTACGGTATTCGAGTGGTACGACTTCTATCTCTACGGCTCGCTGGCGGCGATCATCGCCAAGCAATTCTTCTCCGGCCTCAACGACACCAGCGCCTTCATCTTCGCGCTGCTCGCCTTCGCAGCGGGCTTTGCGGTGCGGCCCTTCGGCGCGCTGTTCTTCGGCCGCATGGGCGATCTGCTGGGGCGCAAGAAAACCTTCCTCGTCACCATCCTGATCATGGGCCTGTCGACCTTTCTGGTCGGCATCCTGCCCAGCTATGCCTCGATTGGCGTGGCCGCGCCCATCATCCTGATCGGCCTGCGCCTGTTGCAGGGCCTGGCACTCGGCGGTGAGTACGGCGGTGCGGCCACCTACGTCGCCGAATACGCCGACCCCAAGAAACGCGGCCTGGCGACGAGCTGGATCCAGACTACTGCGACGATGGGCTTGTTCCTGTCGCTGCTGGTGATCCTCTCCTGCCGACTGGTGCTTGGCACCGAGGCCTTCGAGGCCTGGGGCTGGCGCATTCCCTTCCTGCTCTCGTCGGTGCTGCTTGGCGTCTCGGTCTACATCCGCCTGCAACTCGACGAGTCACCGATGTTCAAGGAGATGAAAGAACACGGCAAAGGCAGCAAGGCGCCTCTGACTGATGCCTTTGGCAAGTGGAAGAACCTCAAGATCGTCATCCTCGCCCTGTTCGGTGCCACCGCCGGCCAGGCAGTGGTCTGGTACACGGGGCAGTTCTACGCGCTCTACTTCCTGACCCAGAGCGTGAAGGTGGACTCGACCACCGCCAACCTGCTGATTGCCGCCGGCCTGTTGATCGGCACGCCGTTCTTCATCTTCTTCGGCTGGCTGTCGGACAAAATCGGTCGCAAGCCCATCATCATGGCCGGCTGCCTGATCGCGGCACTCACCTACTTCCCGATCTTCAAGGCCATCACCCACTACGCCAACCCGGCGCTGGAAACCGCGGCGGCTACCTCACCCGTGACTGTGGTGGCAGACCCGGACGAGTGCAGCTTCCAGTTCGATCCGGTCGGCAAGAAGGTGTTCAACTCCAGCTGCGACGTGGCGAAGAGCTTCCTCGCCAAGGCCGGCGTCCCCTACCGCAACGTGGAAGCGCCAGCCGGCACGGTGGCGTCGGTGAAGATCGGCGAGACGAGCTACACCAGCTTCAACGGTGCAGCACTCGACAAGGCGGCATTCAAGGATCAGCAGGGTGCCTTTGCCAGGACCACAGGCGATGCGCTGACCGCAGCGGGTTATCCCAAGAACGCCGACCCGGCACAGGTCAACAAGCCCATGCTGATCGTGCTGCTGTCGATCCTCGTCATCTACGTGACCATGGTCTACGGCCCGATTGCCGCCTGGTTGGTGGAGCTGTTCCCGACCAGGATCCGCTACACCTCGATGAGCCTGCCCTACCACATCGGCAACGGCTGGTTCGGCGGCTTTGTGCCAACCATTGCCTTTGCCCTGGTGAGCTTGCAGGGCGACATCTACTACGGCCTGTGGTACCCCATCGTCATCGCGCTGATGACGCTGGTGATCGGCACCCTGTTTCTGCCGGAGACCAGGGGCAAGTCGCTGCACGACGAATAGGCGCAACACGCGACAGAAAGCCCCGGCCAAAAAGCCGGGGCTTTTTTGTGGCTGACGATCATTGCCCGCGCGGTGCGCCGGTGGTTGCGCCTTGAGTCGTCAATCGCGATGCTGGCTGCTCCCCCCATTGATGAGTGCTGCCATGCGCCACCTGCTGCCCCTGCTGCTCGCCATGTCAGTCTGGCCCGCGTCCGCGGCCGACCGCATCACCGGCCATCCCTTTGCAACCCGCAGCGAAGTCATCGCGCTCAACGGCATGGCCGCAACCAGCCATCCCCTGGCGACCAATGCCGCGCTGGACATCCTGAAAGCCGGCGGCTCGGCGGTGGATGCGGCCATCGCCGCCAATGCCATGCTCGGCCTGGTGGAGCCCACCGGCAACGGCATCGGCGGTGATCTGTTCGCCATCGTCTGGGATGCCAAGACGCAGAAACTGCACGGCCTCAACGCCAGCGGTCGCTCGCCCGCTTCGCTGACGCTGGAAAAACTCAAAGCGGTGCTGGCCGAACAAAAGCTCCAGCGCCTGCCACCGCATGGCCCCTTGCCGGTGAGCGTGCCGGGTGCGGTGGATGGCTGGTTCGAGCTGCACGCCCGGTTCGGCAAGCTGCCGATGAAGACCGTGCTGGCGCCCGCCATCCGCACCGCACGCGAGGGCCATCCGGTCAGCGAGCTGGTGGCGTATTACTGGGGCCGCAGCGTGCCGCGCCTGTCGAAGTTTGCAGGCTTCAACGAGCAGTTCACGCTCGCTGGTGCGGCACCGAAGAAAGGCGAGGTGTGGAAGAACGCCAACCTCGCCAACACGCTCGATGCCATCGCCAGGGGCGGGCGCGATGCCTTCTACAAGGGGCGCATCGCCGCCACCGTCGGCGACTACATCAAGGCGCAGGGCGGGTATCTGTCGGCAGCTGATTTCGCGGCGCATACCAGCACCTGGGTGCAGCCGGTTTCGACCAGCTATCGCGGCTACGACGTGTGGGAGCTGCCGCCCAACTCGCAGGGCATTGCCGCACTGCAAATCCTCAACCTGCTGGAGCCATATGACTTCTCCAAGATCGCCTTCGGCAGCGCCGAGCACCTGCATCTGGTGACGGAGGCGAAGAAGATCGCCTATGAGGATCGCGCCAAGTTCTATGCCGACCCGGCCTTCAATGCCCTGCCCGTGGCAACGCTTATCAGCAAGGGCTACGCCGCCGAACGCGGCAAGCTGCTCGACCCGGCCAGGGCGGCCAAGCGCATCGAAGCCGGCAACCCTGCGCTGCGCCAAGGCGACACGATCTACCTCACCACGGCGGATGCGGCGGGCAACATGGTGTCGCTGATCCAGAGCAACTATCGCGGCATGGGCAGCGGCATGACGCCGCCGGGCTTGGGCTTCATCCTTCAGGACCGTGGCGAGATGTTCTCGCTCCAACCTGGGCACATGAACGTCTATGCGCCGGGCAAGCGGCCGTTCCAGACCATCATCCCCGCCTTCATCACCAAGGCCGGAAAGCCCTGGGTGAGCTTTGGCGTGATGGGCGGCGACATGCAGCCGCAGGGCCATGTGCAGATCGTGATGAACCTGATCGACTTCGGCATGAACCTGCAAGAGGCGGGCGATGCACCGCGCTGGTATCACACCGGTTCATCAGAGCCGACCGACGAGGTGATGACCGATGGCGGCGAGCTGTCGCTGGAGACCGGCATCCCCTACGAGAGCATCCGCACGCTGGTGCAGCACGGCCACCGGGTCGGAACTTCAGTGGGCGATTACGGTGGCTACCAGGCGATCCTGCGCGACCCCAAAACCGGCGTGCTCTATGGGGCTTCGGAGTCGCGCAAGGACGGGATGGCAGCCGGGTATTGACGGACTGCCAAGCAGCTCAAGGTTGAGGCAAGGGCGTGCTGTTGAGATAGATCGTGTCGTGGCTCAAATCAATCTCGCCCTGCCACTCCACCGCCCCCGCCACCACATGCGCGGTGCGGAATACCGCCTCGTCCTGCAAGGCCTTGAATACGCCACGGGTGAGGTAGGGGCGCGTGTCGAACAGGCGCGTCTGGCCGTCACTGAACTGCACTTCAAGGCAGTAGTCGGGGCGTATTTTGAGACGAAGTACTTTAGGGTTCACGGCAATCCATTCAACGCAGCGGGTCAATCTTGAAGATCGACTCTCCATTGATCGCCAGCTGCCAATCTGCCATCAGCTCCTCATTCCGCAGCTCCAGCCAGGCTTGAACCAGCTTGGTTTGCCGCGTCGGCAAACTACCGCCCAGCAAGGCTCCATCCGCCAGCGAGAACACCGCCGAATGCTCGGCGTACTCCACATGCACATGCGGCAAGGCATGCTGCTGGTTATCAAAGAAATACATGCGCACGATGATGCCGTAGAACATCGAAACAATCGGCATTGGCGGTGCTCCGTTCACGAGATGTGTGGTCATTATATGAACCCCCATCGCGGCTGAGCCACGACTGGCAGCAGGACCAGCAGATGGACAGGTCAAGCGCAGACCGCTTGGACCATCGTCTGATTCCGACTTGTGATTGCTTGCCCCACAATCCCAGACCAATCCCGTCCCCAATGAGAGGAGAACTCATGAGCCCTGCCGATAACGGTATTTCATCCGTGCTTGCCGAAACCCGCATGTTCCCGCCCTCGCCGGATTTCGTGGCCAGGGCCCGGCTCGATGCCGGCAAGCTCGATGCGCTGCATGCTGCGGCCGCGAAGGATTACGTCGGCTTCTGGGGTGACATGGCGAAGCAGGAACTCGCCTGGCAGACGCCCTTTCGCACCGTGCTCGATGATTCGCAGGCACCCAACTACCGCTGGTTCGTGGACGGCAAGACCAATGCCTCGGTGAACTGCCTCGACCGCCACCTCGGCTCGCGAGGCGACAAGATCGCCATCCGCTTCGAGGCTGACTCTGGGGCTTTACGCAGCTTCACCTACCGGCAGCTGCATGCGGAAGTCTGCAAGCTCGCCAACGGCCTGAAATCACTCGGTGTGGTGAAGGGTGATCGCGTCATCGTCTACCTGCCGCACACGCCAGAGGCGGTGATGGCCCTGCTCGCCTGCGCGCGCATCGGGGCCACGCACTCGGTGGTGTTCGGTGGCTTCTCGGCCAGTTCGCTCAGGGACCGCATCGAAGACACGGCGGCGAAGTGGGTCATCACCGCCGATGGCAACTCGCGCGGCGGCAATCTCATCGACCTCAAGAAAACAGTCGATGAATGCCTGGCCAGCGGCGGCAAGACGGTCGAGAAGGTCGTGGTGCTGCAACACGGCGGCAACGCGGTGCAGATGAGTGCGGGACGCGACGTGTGGTGGCACGAACTGGTCGCCACCCACAGCGAGCGCTGCGAACCGGAGTGGGTCGAGGCCGAACACCCGCTGTTCCTGCTCTACACCAGCGGCTCAACCGGCAAGCCCAAGGGCATCCAGCATTCCACCGGCGGCTATCTGCTGGGCGCGCACCTCACCTGCCAGTGGATTTTCGATCTCAGGGAAGACGATGTGTTCTGGTGTACGGCGGATGTGGGCTGGATCACCGGCCACAGCTATGTCACCTACGGGCCGCTCAGCAATGGCGCGACGGTGATGATGTTCGAGGGCGTGCCCACCTACCCCGACGCCGGCCGGTTCTGGAAAATCTGCCAGGACCATGGCGTGACGATTTTCTACACCGCGCCCACCGCCATCCGCGCCCTGATGAAGCTCGGTGACGACTGGCCGAAAAAATATGACCTCAGCAAGCTGCGCATGCTGGGCAGTGTCGGCGAGCCGATCAACCCAGAAGCCTGGATGTGGTACCACCGCACCATCGGCAACGAGCGCCTGCCCATCGTCGACACCTGGTGGCAGACCGAAACCGGTGCCGCGATGATCTCGCCCATCCCCGGTGCGGTGCCCACCAAACCCGGCAGCTGCACCAGACCCCTGCCCGGCATCTTCTGCGAGATCGTCAACGAGGCGGGCGAGCCGGAGAAGGGCAAGGAGGCCGGCGGCTATCTCGTCATCACCAAACCCTGGCCACACATGCTGCGCACCATCTGGGGCGACAACGAGCGTTACAAGAAGGCCTACTTCGGGCAGTTCCCGAAGCGCTCCGATGGCAGTTATCTGTATGTGGCAGGCGACGGCGCGCACCGCGATGCCGATGGCTATTACTGGATCATGGGCCGCGTCGATGACGTGCTGAATGTCAGCGGCCACCGCCTCGGCACCATGGAAGTCGAGAGCGCCCTCGTGAGCCACCCGCGCGTGGCCGAAGCCGCCGTGGTGGGCCGCCCGCACGAGGTGAAGGGCGAAGCCATCTGCGCCTTCGTCATCTGCAAGGGCACCAGGCCGGAAGGTGAAGAAGCCGCTGCACTCATCAAGGAACTGCGCGAGCACGTCGCCAAGGAGATCGGCAGCATCGCCAAGCCCGACGACATCCGCCTCGCCGACGGCCTGCCCAAGACCCGCAGCGGCAAGATCATGCGGCGGCTGTTGCGCTCGATCGCCAAGGGCGAGGACATCACCCAGGATATTTCGACGCTGGAGAACCCGGCCATCGTGGCGCAGCTGGCTGCGAAGGCCTAGCCAATAGCCCGGTTCGCCACAGGCGAGCCGGGGTTTGCTCTGACCTCACATCCCCGGCTCCGCTGCGCGGAACCGGGCTACCGGTGGGCGGCCGCATGACACCAGTGCGGGCAGCGGCCCCTGGATCAAGCGCCTAAAGCCCGCCCAAACAAAGCCACCATCCGCCCCCAGGCCTTCTCGGCCTGGTCGTGGTCGTAGACCTTGCCATCGGTCGGGCACCAGCCGTGCTTGGTGCCGGCGTAGACCTCGATCTCGGCGGGCAGCTTGGCGGTCGCGAAGGCCGCGCGCAGTGTCTCTTTGGTCTGCGGCTCCTTGGCATCGTCGTTTTCGGCGATGGCGATGAGATGTTGCGCCTTCATATAGGGGATCAAGCGGTGCGGGCTGTCGGACTTGTCGGTGACCAAGCCGCCGGCGTGGAAGCTGGCGGCGGCACCAACGCGACCGGCTTGGTGCGCGGCGGTGCGGAACACCAGTGGGCCGCCCATGCAATAACCGGCGGTGCCGATCTTGCGCTCTCCATCCACGGCTTTCTGTGCATCGAGAAAACCGACGAAGGCACTGGCATCGACCTGTGCAGTCGCCTCGTTGAGCGAGTCCTTCAGGGCCATCAGCGACTTGCGCACGGCAGGGTCGTCGAAGCTGGGGTTGGCAGGCGCAGTGGGCGCGCGCTGCTGGCGGTAGAAGGGATTGACCACCAGCACCGCATAGCCTGCTTCGGCGAGGCGCGTGGCCATCTCCTTGAAGGCCGGGCGCAGGCCGAAGATATCCGGCCAGATCAGCACGCCCGGATGCCTGCCCTTGTTGGGATGCACGAAGTAGGCATCTGCCATGCCGTCCGCAGTCTTGATCTCCACCTCCCGGCCCTTGGTGTGGCCTGCAAACGCGGCTCTGGGCAGGCTGGCAAGCAGCCCGGCGGTGAGCGTCATGCGCCCGAACTCACGGCGCGTGAGCTGACGGGCCGGGCCTGCAAACTCGCTGAAATCATCGTGCTCGCACATCGTTGACTCTCCATGAAGGTGGTGGCTTGTTCGAGTCTGCAAGCGCCCGAATGGTTCGCGGCCGGCCCGTTCGGAATCGGATTGTCAGAACCGCGCCGTGAGCGTGGCAAACAGCTGCCGGCCACTGGCCTGCTGGGCGAAGTAGCTGCCGGGGAAGAAAGTGGCGTCGATCACCTGGTTGAGCACGCGCTTGTCGGCGAGGTTGCTGCCCCCCAGCGTCAGTGACCAGCGGTCATCCGGGTGCGACACGATCAGCCGCGCGGCGTATTGAAAATACCCGCCGACACGGGTGGCGGGGTCGAGATCGGTGTCGGTGAACTGGCTGCCCTGATAGATGATGTCGGTGGCGGCCGTCAGCACCACCGCGCCGAGCGGATAGCTCAGCGTCGGCGTGAGCGTGGCGGTGCGGTCGGGTGCAAAGGCAATGCGGCGGCCATCGAGATCCTGCACCGCGCCGATGCCCTGCGAGATGGGCGCGGGTGCGTTCTTGTAGCTCTTGTACTTGGCGCTGAGCACGCCGAGCGAGCCGATCAGGCGCAGCGGTTCGTAGGGCGTGTTCCAGAGAAAATCGGCTTCGAGCCCGCGCGAGATCGCACTGCCGGCATTGCTGACATCGAAGAACACGCCGTTGAAGGCCAGTACCTGCAGGTTGTCGAACTGGGTGTCGTAGAAGGTGAGGCTGGCGTTGAGCGTGCCATCGAGAAACTGGCCCTTGCCGCCCACCTCGACCGTGCGCGCCTTCTCGGACTGGTATTCCAGATCGGTGCCGGTGAACGAGATGGAGTTGAAGCCGCCGCTCTTCGCGCCCTTGGTGTAGCTGGTGTAGTAGTTGATGCCGTGGTCGGCAAAGTATTGCAGCGCCAGCTTGGGCGAGAGGTCGAACTCCTTGCGCACCAGATCGTGCAGGTCGTAGTCGTTGCTCATCAGGAACTGCGCCAGGATGCAGGGCGAGGGCTGGTCGAGATCCGGCAGCGGCACGGTGTCTTTGGCAACGCAGTGGCTGGCCCCCTTGCTGTCGATGTCCTTCACCTCGCGGTTGAGGCGCAGGCCGGGGGTGACTGAAAACTTCTCGGTGAGGTTCCAGGTGAACTGGCCGAACAGTGCCAGCGAGCGGATGTCCTGCCCGTAGTCGAACTGGTAGAAATCGCCGTTGCTCGCGGCCGCCGTGATGCCCGCCAGTCCGGGTAGCGAGATCGCGCCGGTGCCGGTGGCAAAGCGCTGACGCGTCGCCAGCTGCACGGCGTCCGGGGTGCTGAGATACGAGACGATGTCGCGCCCGGCGAGGATGCGCACGAACAGGTCGTAGCGCGACTGGAACTGATACAGGCCGCCGACGAACTGCACGCCAGTGCCCGCACCGAACAGCGAATCGGCCTTACCGGTAAAGCGCAGCTCGCTGGTGAACTGCTGGTGCTTTTCGTGGTTGTCGAGTGTGGCGATGTCGGCAGGCGAGACGTCCAGCTCGTTCAACTGGTCGATGTGGAACTTGCTGCCGCCCAGCACCAGCACCGCATTCACGCCCTGCAAGCCGCCCACGTCACCGATGTCCCACTGGGTCTTCACGCCCAGCGTCTCGGAACCCTTGTTGATGAAGCCACGGGCATCGGATTCGGTACGGAAATCGTAGGGGTCATCCTCCACCTCCGGGTCGAAGCCTTGCAGGTAGCTGCGGGTATCGGCGTCGAGCTGCGAGAGCTGGTAGGGCCAGAACGGCGCGTTGGTATCCGACACCACCGCAGTCATTTCGATATCCACCACATCGCTTGGCAGCAGCAGCAGCTTCAGTCGGTAGGCGTCCTGCTTGATGGCCTCTTCATTGCGTTGCAGAAAAGTGTTGAACAGCTCGCCCTGCTGCTGGCGCTTGAGGGTGGAAAATCTCGCGCCACCCCAGTCGGCAAACATGCCGCCAAAGCCAGCCTCGAAACGCCGCTCGCCATGCTCGCCGTAGAAGTAACGGCCATCGGCCTCGAACGCCTGCCCCGGCCGCCTGCTGGTGACGTTGAACACGCCCGCGATGGTGTTCTTGCCGAACAGGGTGTTCTGCGGGCCGCGCAGCACTTCAAGCCCGGCGACGTCGAACAGCGACTCGGTGAAATAGCCGGGGCGGCCGAAGAAGATTTCGTCCTGCACGAAGCCCACCGAACTCTCGAAACTGGGGTTGAAGGCATTGGTGCCGAAACCGCGGATGAACACCTGCGGCGAGCCAGGGTCGTCGGCATCGACGCGCACATTGGGAACATAGAGCGAGACGTCGGCGAGATCGGCAGCACCGGTCTCGCGAATGAAATCGCCGCTGAGCGCGGTGACCGACACCGGCACCTCGGCCACCGACTGCTCGGTTTTCTGCGCCGTCACCACGATCTCTTCGAGCGCACGCGGGTTCTTTGGCCGGGGCGGTTCGGCAGCCTGCTCCGGCAGCGTCTGCACGGGCAGAGTCTCGACGGGTTCAGGGGCAGGCGGTTCGGCA
Source organism: Pseudomonadota bacterium (assembly GCA_040386395.1). Classification (GTDB taxonomy): domain Bacteria; phylum Pseudomonadota; class Gammaproteobacteria; order Nevskiales; family Nevskiaceae; genus Stagnimonas. Next base: position 27,881 of record JAZKFO010000082.1, read on the forward strand.
GCGGCGGCTTCGGCCGGTGCCGGCTCTGCGGGCGGGGTCTGCGCAGGCTCTGCGACGGCCGGGCTTTCTTCGGCCGGAATATCAGCCAGCAGGGCATCGAGCGGGTCAGCCTCGGCCGCGCTGCCTGCATCGGGCTGCTGTGCCGCGAGGCTCAACGGCAGCAGCAGGGCCCAGCACACGGTATGCAGCAGCTTCTTCATCAATCCCTCGTGCCTTCGTGGCTTTTCTGTGAGGCAAGCAAGCCATGCGCCAGCAGTCGAGTCAATGGCGTGATGCCAATTTATCCGCTGCCATAAGTCGTTACGCTATGCGGATGAGAACCAAAACATGAGCCTCACTATCGGCCCCCAGGTCCCGCGTCGCGGCAATGCCATTTCACGCTGGATCGGCCGCGTTTTTCTGCGCCTGATTGGCTGGCGGATCGAGGGCAGCATCCCCGACCTGCCCAAGATGGTGATGATCGGCGCACCGCACACCACCAACATGGATGGTGTGGTCAGCATCGCCACCCTCATCGCGCTCGGCATCAAGGCCAGCACCATGATCAAGGACAGTGCTTTCAAGGGCGTGATGGGGCCGATCCTGCGCGGCTTCGGTGCCATCCCCATCAACCGCAAAAGCCCCAAGGGCGTGGTCGAGCAGACTGTCGATGCCTTCACCGGCAATGCGCAGATGGTGATGCTGATCGCCCCCGAAGGCACCCGCCACAGCGCGAAGGAATGGAAGCGCGGCTACTGGCACATCGCCCTCGGTGCCGGCGTGCCGGTGCTGCCGGCCTGCGTGCATTACGGCACCAAGATCGTCACCTTCGGCCCGCCGATGATGCCCAGCGGCAACTACGCCGATGACCTGAAAATCCTGCTCGATTTTTATGCCCAGCATGCGGGGCCGAAGCATGCGCAGCGGCTCTCCAAGCCCCTGTGCGAACGCCTGGGCCAGACCTGGCAGCCGGAAAAGGATGACTGACATGCAAGCACTCCCCGAACAGGATCTGGGCCACGGCATCACCTGCATCGATACCCTGCAGGAGCGGCCCGGCATGGCCTGCTGCTATCTGATCGAGCGCGGTGCGGATGTCGCCTTCGTCGAGGCCGGCACCTCGCTGGGCGTGCCGCGCCTGCTGGCGCTGCTGGCGGCGCGCGGCATCGCGCGCGAGCGGGTGCGTTACGTGATCCCCACCCATGTGCATCTCGACCATGCCGGCGGCGCAGGCGTGCTGATGGCGGCACTGCCGAACGCCACGCTGGTGGTGCATGCACGCGGTGCGCGCCATCTCATTGACCCCGCCAAGCTCATCGCCGGTGCCACGGCCGTCTATGGCCCCGCGGCGGTGGCCGCCATGTATGGCGAGATCATCGGTGTGCCGGAATCGTGCGTGGTCTCGCCCGCCGATGGCGCGGCCCTGCCCTTCGGTGATGGCGAGCTGCTGTTCGTCGATTCGCCCGGCCATGCCCGCCACCACTTCTCGGTGTGGGACCCGCTCAGCCAGGGCTTCTTCACCGGCGATACCTTCGGCCTCTCGTACCGCGATTTCGACGATGCCCACGGCCCCTGGATCATGCCCACCACCACGCCGGTGCAGTTCGAGCCGGACGCCTGGCATGCCACGCTCGACCGTTATCTGAGCTTCAAGCCGCAGCGCATGTATCTCACCCACTACAGCGTGGTGGAGGATGTGCCGGCTCTGGCGGCGAAGCTGCGCGCGGGCATCGACCGCTACGTGGCGCTGGGGCAGTCGTTTGCCAAGGCAGAAGACCGCCACCAGAAACTCAAGACCGCGATGGCCGACGACGCGCTCGCCGAACTCAGGGCACGCCACAATCCGCTGCCGGAAGCACAGGTGCGCGCCCTGCTGGAGATGGACCTCGAACTCAATGCCCAGGGCATGGCCGTCTGGCTCGACCGCGCGGCTTAAAGGAAATCAATCATGAGCAAGCACGGCGAAGCACTCATCAACCTGCTGGCACTCACCGTGCGCGGCGGGCGCGGCACGCAGGCGATGGCCCCGGCGCGGGTGAAGCCGAAGAAGCTGCTCAAGCTCTACGACATCGAGGCGAGCCCCTATTGCCGCCTGGTGCGCGAGGTGCTGACCGAACTCGATCTCGACGTGATGATCCTGCCCTGCCCGGCTGGCGGCACCCGGTTCAGGCCCGATGCCGAGAAGATCGGCGGCAAGCAGCAGTTTCCGCTGCTGGTCGACGAAAACATCGGCACGGTGCTGTACGAGAGCGCGGACATCATCGAACACCTGAGCCAGCATTACCGCCGCAAGGTGCGTGGCACGCGCGGCCTCGGTCGCGGCCTGACGCTGGGCAGTTCCTTCGTCGCTTCTGCCCTTCAGTGGCGGCCGGGTGGCCTTGCCGGCCTGAGGGCAAGACCCAGCAGGGAAGCTGACAAGCCACTGGAGCTGTACAGCTTCGAGGCCAGTCCCTACTCCAAGCCGGTGAGGGCGCGGCTGTGCGAGCTGGAGCTGCCGTACATCCTCCACAACACCGGCAAGGGCGCCTGGGGTGACATGGGGCCGCCATCTTTCCGCGACAAGCTGTTCAAGACCCCGAAGGGCACCACCCCCAACCGCCAGTGGCTGGAAACCCACACCGGCAAGGTGCAGGTGCCCTATCTGATCGACCCCAATACCGGCACCGCGATGTACGAGTCGCAGGCCATCCTCGCTTACCTTGACCACACCTACGCTGCATAAAACCAAAGGAGAGAGAAATGATTGGCTACACCACCCTTGGCACCAACGACATGGCCCGCGCCGGTGCCTTCTACGACGCCCTGTTCGGCGAGATCGGCGCCAAGCGCCTGATGGATTTCGGCCGCATCGTGGCCTGGGGCGTCAACCCGGCCCAGCCGATGTTCTCGATCTGCACGCCCTACGATGAAAAGCCCGCCAGCGCCGGCAACGGCACCATGGTGGCCCTGGCCGTGCAGACCCCGGCGCAGGTCGATGCCCTCTACAAGAAGGCACTTGCGCTCGGCGGCACCGACGAGGGCGCACCCGGTGTGCGCGCCGACATCTTCTACATCGGCTACTTCCGCGATCTCGATGGCAACAAGCTCAACTTCTTCTGCATGAAGTAGGGGCATGTCATCGGGCATGGCCCGCCCTCTGGCGGCGGGCCTGCATGGCCCTGCTGCCACTGGCTAAGCTTCAGGCCATGAACGACACCGCCGCAGGCAGCAGCTGGCTGGGCCGCACCAGCATCACCACCAAGCTGGTGGCGATCGTCGCTGTCTTCGTGATCATCATCAGCGCGGTGATGGGCCTGTTCACGCTGGCCTATACCGTCACCGCCGGGGTGCGCGCCTATGTCGGCGGCGAGGGCCTGTGGTCGAAGGGCCAGAAAGATGCGGTCTATTACCTGAGCCGTTACATCCACTCGGCCGACGAGGCCGATTACCGGGCTTACGAGGCCGCCATCGCCCTGCCGCTGGGCGACCGCAAGGCGCGGCTGGAAATGGAAAAGCCCCGCTTCGACGAGGCCATCGTGCAGCAGGGTTTCGTCGAGGGCGGTATCACCGCCGAAGATGTGCCGAAGATGATCCTGCTGTTTCGGCGCTACGGCGACATGCCCTATTTCGAAGAGGCCATCACGGTCTGGCGTCAGGCCGAGCAGGAGCTGCTGCAACTGCCGCCGCTGGCCGCAGAGATCCAGAAGGGCATCGCGCAAAAGAGCCTGACACCGGCGCAGCAGACCGATTTTCTCGACCGCATCCAGGCCATCAATGCCCGCGTCACGCCACTGGCGCAGCTGTTTTCGCAGGTGCTGGGGGTTGGCGCGCGCGAGGTGCAGGCGCTGCTGCTCTGGGCCACGCTGGCGACGGCGGTGGCGCTGCTCGGCATCGGCGTGGTGCTGGCCTGGAGCATCTCGCGCGACCTGCGCGAGAGCATCAGCGGCCTGCGCGAGGGCGTGCAGCGGGTGGCGATGGGCGTGATGACGCAGCCCATCCCGGTGCGCAGCAGTGACGAGCTGGGCGAGCTGGCCGATGCCTTCAACCAGATGACGGCCTCGCGCCGGCGCACCGAAACCGCACTGGTCAGCGCCAACGAGTTTCGCGAGCGGGTGATGGAGAGCGCCACCAACGCCATCTACACCATCGACCTCGAAGGCCGTTTCGTCACCGCCAACCGCCGCACCTGCGAGATCACCGGCTACGCGCTCGATCAGCTGCTGGGCAAGACCTGGGCGAGCATGGTTCACGAGCAGGACCTGCCCGCGCTGCAGGAGGGCTTCGTCAGCACCTTGTGGGGACTGACCCCCATGACCAACCGCGAGATCGCGCTGCGGCGCCAGAGCGGCGAATGGGTGGTGATTGTCTTCAGCATCGCGCCGCTCAGTCGCGATGGCGTGATCTTCGGCGTCGTCGGTGCGGCCGAGGACATCACCGAGCGCAAGCAGGCCGAGGCCGCACTCAAGGACAAGGCCGACGAGCTGGTGCGTTCCAACCAGGAGCTGGAGCAGTTTGCCTACGTTGCCAGCCACGACCTGCAGGAGCCGCTGCGCACCGTCAGCGGCTTTGCACAGCTGTTGAGCCGCCGCTACCAGGGCAAGCTGGATGCCGATGCCGACGAGTTCATCGCCTACATCACCAATGGTGTGGGCCGCATGAAGAGCCTGATCGAGGATCTGCTCGCCTACTCGCGCGTGCAGCGCGCCGATGCCCTGCCACCGGCGGTGCGGCTCGACGAGGTGCTCGCCGCCGCCCTCGCCAATCTGCAAGCCGCCATTGCCAGCGCCGGTGCCACCATCACCCACGATGCGCTGCCCACGCTCCCCGTCGATGCGCGGCAGTTCACCCAGCTGTTCCAGAACCTGGTCGGCAATGCCATCAAGTTCCGGGGCGAGGCCGCACCGCTCATCCAGATCAGTGCGCAGCAGCAGGATGCGCACTGGCTGTTCAGCGTGCGCGACAACGGCATCGGCATCGATGCCGAGGCGGCCGAGAAAGTGTTCGTGCTGTTCCACCGCCTGCACTCGCGCGATGACTACGAGGGCAATGGCATCGGGCTCACCATCTGCAAGAAGATCGTCGAGCTGCATGGCGGCCGCATCTGGGTGGAACCGACACCCGCAGGCGGCAGCGGCACGACCTTCCGGTTCACCTTGCCGCTGTAGCGCGATATGGTGGGCGCATGAACGACTTCCATGCCCTGCTCGCTGCCCAGCCGGTCGCCAGCCCGCTGCCTTTCGACCTCAATGCCGAAGCCGTGACCGTGCTCCGGCTCAGCAACGAGCATCTTCAAGGAAGTGGTTTCGACCCCGGCGATACACCAGCCTTCAGCGCCTTTGTCGAAGCCGAGATCCGCCGCCACGTTGCGCGGTATGCGGCGGGTGGCTATGCCGAAAACCGCCTGCTTTACCAGATGAGCCCGCTGTTCAAATCCGCCGATGCCGAGCCGCGCACCCTGCACCTGGGCATTGATCTCTGGCTGGGTGCAGGCACCGCCATCCATGCCGTGCTGGGCGGCACCGTACACAGCACGCAGGACAATACCGCCTTCGGCGATTACGGCCCGACCTTGATCCTCGAACACCACATTGAGGGCGAGCGCTTCTTCACGCTCTATGGCCATCTGGCACAGCCGACGCTGCAACAGACCAAGCCCGGCCAGCGCATCGAAACCGGTGCGCTGCTGGGCTGGCTGGGCGCTTCACACGAGAACGTGGGCTGGCCGCCGCACCTGCATTTCCAGGTGATCCGCGACCTCGGCGGCCGCAGCGGCGACTACCCCGGCTCCTGCCGCCCCAGCGAGGCGGCAGGCTGGCTGGCGAACTGCCCTGATCCCAATTTACTGCTGCGGATCAGGGCGCTCGAAAGCTAGCTGCGCTGGCGGCGCAGCGCCGCGCCCAGGCCCAGCATCGCCAGCAGCAGACCACCCAGGGCACCGCCACCAAAGCGGCCAGCGTCACTGCCATCACTCACGCCAGAGGCCGGGGGCGTCACCATCGGGGTGGTCGGGCCTGCGGCCGCACTGCCCACGAGGGTTTTCGCATTCACGGCCGTACCGGGGCTGACCTGTGCCGCTTCAGCCACCGCCGTCAGGGTGACCTCGCCCGCGCTGATGCCGCGCACGGTGACGGGCACGGTCTTGCTCTCGCCCGGCGCAATCGCGTCAATGCTGTCGGAGTAGGTGAAAGTGGCATTGCTCGAACTCTGCAAATCAAGCAGCACTTCCGTCGCGTCGAGCTTTCCCGTCGCCGGCTGCGAGATGGTGACCATGGCGATGTAGTCCTCACCCACCTTGGCCGTGGCCGGCGCGGTGATGGCGACATTCAGCTGCGGCCGCATGGTGACGGCGTTGAGCGCATCCACACGTCCCCAGCCGCTGATGTTGTTGGGGATGTCGCTCACCGCCGTGCCGCCGCAGGTCTGCACGGTGGTGATGGTCTGCACCGCGCTCAGCTCCACCAGCTTGCGCACATCGGCCACGCGGCCGATCAGGCGCGGCTCGGCGGACATCAGCAGCGCCACTAGGCCCACCACATGCGGGCCGGCCATGCTGGTGCCGCTGATGGTGTTGTAGTCGCCATCGTTCCAGGCCGAACGGGTATCGACACCCGGTGCGGTGACATTGGGCTTGAGTCGCATCGAGGCATCGCTGAGCACCGGGCCACGGCTGCTGAAGTCGGCCATGGCCTCGCCCTCGTCATTGGCACCGACGGTGAACGAGGACTCGTAGACCGCAATCGGGAAGGCCACCGTCGAGCAGGTATCGCCATCGTTACCGCCAGATACCACCTGCACGATGCCCGCTGCGTAGATGGCGTCGTTGGCATCCTTGAGCAGCGGCGGTGCGCAGGCTTCGAGGCAGCCCCAGCTGTTGCTCACCACGTCCGGCGCCATGGCCGGGTCGGCCGATGCGGCATCGCCTTCAGGATACGGCGCAACCTGCCACTCCATGCAGTCCATGTAGGTCGGCACCGTGCCCACGCCCAGCACCGGGTCGAGCAGCGAGCGGCAGGCCATCCACTTGGCATCGGGGGCCATGCCCACCTGGTTGTCCGCACCGTCGAAGCCGACGATGGTGCCGGTGGTGTGCGTGCCATGGCCGTTGCTGTCGCAGGGCACCACGGGGTCGGTGCAGAAGGCATCCGCCGCGCCAAAGGCATTGCGCCAGTTGTAGGCGTGGCTGGCGGTGCTGGTGGCGGCGTCCCAGCCGCGATACTGGTTCTTGAGCGCGGGGTGATCCCACATCACGCCCACGTCATGGTCGCCGACGACCACGCCCTGGCCGGTGAAGCCGAGTTTCCAGACGGCCGGCGCGCGCAGCTGGCGCAGGCCGTATTCGGCGGTGTCGCCCAAGGCCTTCGCGACGTAGTCCGTCTTGCCACTCGCTGCCTGCACCGCCGCAGCGCGACGGGCGATATAGGGCGAGAGCAGGTTGAGTTCGGTGCTGATGAGATAGGCACCGCGCACATCCAGGCGGCCTGCGAGTGCCTGAATGTCCGCCAGACTGCCCTTGGCCGTGATGGCATTGGCGAGCCAGAACGCACGGTGCGGCAAGCCGCGCGACTGCAAGGCAGCCAGCACCGGGCCCTGCGAGCTGGCCGCGGTGGCCTTGAGGGCGGCAACGGTGGCAGCCCCCTTTTCCTTCTTGGTTTTGGCATTTGCCGTGGCGGCGGTGAGGTCGGCTTTCTCGCTGAGCAGCAGCACGAAATCGACTTCCGGCTTGGCCTGCGCGGCGGTAAGCAGCTCCGGCTCGATCACACCGGCGGAAGCCGCCAGCGGCACAGCCAGCAGCGAAATGGCAGCAACGAGTGCTGCGGCAGTGTGGCGAATGGTCATCTTCCCTCTCTCCAATATTTGGGTGCATCGTGACGGGCATTTGCGCCCGGCATCGGCTACCGTTGCAGCAAGCACAGAGTGCGCCAGCCGCTCGAAAGCGGATACCCACCCACCAACGCCATAACACCCCAAGGGTTGACCCATGCAGATCGACAAGACCAAGCCCGTACTCGTCACCGGCGGCAACGGCTATATCGCCAGCTGGATCGTCAAATACCTGCTCGCCGACGGCATCGATGTACACGCTACCGTGCGCGACCCGGCCAACACCGCCAAGACCGGCCACCTGCTGAAGGCCGCCGAGGGCAGCAAGGGAAAATTGACCCTGTTCAAGGCCGACCTGCTCAAGGACGGCGCCTTCGACACTGCCATGCAGGGCTGCGAGCTGGTCATCCACACCGCCAGCCCCTTCGTCATCAAGGGCCTGAAGGACGCGCAGAAGGAACTCGTCGACCCCGCCGTCAAGGGCACCGGCAACGTGCTGGAAGCCGCCAACCGCGTGCCCAGCGTGAAGCGCGTGGTGCTCACCGCCAGCGTGGTGTCGGTCTACGGCGACAGCCAGGACATGCACACCCAGGGTCTGAAAGCCTTCGACGAATCGCACTGGAACACCACCAGCACCGTCGACCACCAGCCCTACAACTACAGCAAGGTCGCCGCCGAAAAAGTGGGCTGGGACATCGTGAAAAAGCAGAGCCGCTGGGATCTGCTCACCATCAATCCCGGCCTGGTGCTCGGCCCCTCGCTCACCACCGCCAGCGACAGCACCAGCCTCTCCACCATCAAGTCACTCGCCAGCGGCGCACTCGCCACCGGCGTACCCAACATGGAAATCGCCATCGTCGATGTGCGTGACGCCGCCCGCGCGCACATCCTCGCCGGCTTCACCGCCAGCGCCAGCGGCCGGCATCTGGCGGTGTCGGAGTCGGTGACCATGTGGCAGATGGTGCAAGTGCTGAAAGCTCGCTTTGGCAGCGGCTATCGCTGGCCGATGATGGTGGCGCCCAAGCCCATCGTCTGGCTCATGGCCCCGCTACAGGGCTACAGCCGCAAGTTCGTCGCCCGCAACGCCGGTTGGCCGCTGCGGTTTGATTGCAGCTACATCCGGAAGGACCTGGGCTTGAAGATGCGGCCTGTGGCCGAGACGCTGGGGGATCACTTTCAGCAGATGCTGGATGATGGCGTGCTCAAGCCGCGTTGAGATAGTTTTGTCTTTGACGCTTTTGTCGGCCGACTTAATTCTGAGATTCGCAAGAATAAGCTAGGGGAATCATCGACATGCAGACGATTTTCAACTCATCTCGCCAAATTGCCGTCGTGACAGGCGGCGGTTTTGACGCCTAATAAGCGTTAGCCTTTAATCATGATTGATGTAGACCGTGGTGATGGTTGGGTGGTCCGAGAGATTCCCCATCAAGAATTATTTGAAAGAACTACTTTCTATTTTTATAAGGGTCAGAGCGCGCACAGAATTGCGCTGGAAAGCAAAGCCAGCAAGCAATTGGCAGGGTATGCATTAATTGAGAAAGATTTAAGAAACATCAGCAGCTGGATTAAAGAAATAGATAGAATATATCCAATATCAGAACGGCCAACAGGAAATACAAAAAGCCCAGACAGAGAGCGATTCAATCTAATAAAAGGTCTTTACATTGCGTGTGTTACTTCCTATGCAAAATGCTTCACTCAATGCGACGGGCGAAATGCTCAACTCAAGAAAAATCAAATAGATCTTAAGTTCAGAGAAGCACACGAAGATGTAATGAGTCAACGAAATAACTACACAGCACACAGTGGTGCCAAGAAATATGAGTATGCTCGAATCGCACTAGTCCTACCGGCAAGAAAAGCGCAACATAAAAAAGTAAAAATATTCACAGAGTTGTCACAACCCGATATGTGGCTATGGCATGAAGAAGAAATATCGTTTCCTACATTAATTGCGCACGCTCATGCTATTACACAAGAAAAGATTGAAAAAACTATTAACCACATTATTGAAAAAGAAATAAATCCAAAAAGTAAAGACTATTGGTATCGTCGTGCAAAAAAAGGCTAACAACGCACCGGAAAAACCAGCAAGGTAGCCGGGATCTTTGCGGTTGATGCACTCCCCGGCTCGCCGCGAAAAGACGCGGCGAACCAGGCTACTGCGGCTGCCGCTCTACGGTTGCTCTGATGCTTCGCGGTCCAGCGCGGTAGGGTGGGTGAAACTCGCCGTTTAGGCTCTGCCACATCGCTCGCAGATGGTGGGTTTCGCCCACCCTACAGCTGTCCGCCCACCCCTCTCATACGCTTGAAGAAAGTCATACCACGGTGATACCTTGACGGCATGAAAATAGCCATCTCGGTACCAGACGCCATCTTTCACGAGGCAGAGGTTCTTGCCTCGGCGCTCAACAAGTCGCGCAGCCAGTTGTATGCAGAGGCTTTGACAGGCTTCGTGCGCTCACATGGCGCGCACAACATCACGCAGCGCATCAATGCGGTTTGCGCCCGTGAGGCCACCGCGCTTGATCCCGCTTTTGCGGCGGCGCAATTGAAGGTGTTGAGCCGTGAGACGTGGTGAGGTCTGGTGGGCTGACCTACCAGACCCCATTGGCTCAGGGCCAGGCATGCGGCGTCCAGTGCTGGTGATACAAGCCAACCCGTTCAACGAAAGCCGCATGGCCACTGTCATCGTGGCCATCATCACGTCCAATCTGGGTCTGGCGGATTTGCCGGGCAATGTCCGCCTGGCCAAGGCGGAGTCTGGCCTGCCCAAGCCCTCGGTGGTCAATGTTTCGCAGCTGCTGACGATTGACCGGAGCTTGTTGGTCGAACGAGTCAAAACGCTCACTGCATCTTCTGTGCAAAGAATTGATGAGGGCGTGAGGCTGGTGTTGGCGCTCTGAGCGATACCGCAGGAAGGTAGGCTGGTTCCGCGCACGCGGAGCCGGGGGCTTCGCGGTGAAGGCGCACCCCGGCTCGCCGCGATAAAGACGCGGCGAACCAGGCTACTGCGGCGGCGTGGCCTCGCCATCCAATATGCGCTGCGCTGCCTCCTGCTCCAGTTGCTGCTGCATCAACTGCTCTGGCGTGGGGCCAACTGGCGCGGCGGGCGCTGGCGCTTCGGGGATATCGGCGTCGGCTTCTGGTGGCGGATCGGGCTCTTCGATGGGCACCGCGCGCGGGCCTGCACCCATCTGGCGAAGAATCCAGCCGGTGCGCTTCTGCACATAGGGGCCGGGTCTGGCGGCGCTCCACTTGCGGGGGCTGGGCAGCACGGCGGCGAGGCGGGCGGCTTCGGCATTGCTCAGCTGCGCGGCGGGCTTCTTGAAATAGGCTTGCGATGCCGCCTCAACGCCATACAGACCCGGCCCGAACTCGGCAATGTTGAGGTAGACGGTGAGGATGCGCTGCTTGTCCCACAGGGCCTCGATCAGCACGGTGTAGACGGCCTCGATGCCCTTGCGGAAGTAACCGCCGCCCTGCCACAGAAACAGGTTCTTCGCGGTCTGCTGGCTGATGGTGCTGGCACCGCGCACGCGGCGGCCTTTTTTCTGGTTGCTGGCGTAGGCCTTTTGCATGGCCTCGACATCGAAGCCCTGATGGTCGAAGAACTTCTGGTCTTCGCTGGCCACCACCGCGCGCCGTGCCGAAGCGGGGATTTTCGCGGCACTCACCCACTGGTGGCGCACCGGGCTGGTGTCGCTGGCCAGCATGAAGGCGCTGGTGGGCACCGGCAGCCAGCGCAGGGCCAGCACTGGCAGCACAAACACCGCGAGCAGTGTCAGCAGCAGCCAGAGCGCGATGCGACCAAAGCCAAATCGCCTGCGACGGCTCACTGCGTCGCCCGCGCCTCGGCTTCGAGCTTTGCTTTCAACTTGGCAGCGCGGTTGTTGAAGAAGCGGCCCATGAGGCGGATGGCCGGGCCGGGCATCACCGCCGTGGCGATGTGAAAGCCGAGCGCGAAAGGGATGGTGCGGCGCGCCGGCCGCGTGCGAATGGCATCCACAATCCAGCCCGCTGCATCGCTCACATCCATCTGCGGCAGATACTTGTAGACGGCCGTCGGTGCCGTCATCGCAGTCTTCACCAGCGGATAGTTGATGCTGGTGACGCTGATGTTTTTCTCGGCCAGTTCCATGCGCAGCGAGCGGCTGAAGGCGTCGACCGCCGTCTTGCTGGCGAGGTAGGCGGCGAAACGCGGCGTGGTCATCAAGGCGGCCACGCTGGAAACGTTGACGAGATGCGCGCCGCCCTGCTCGATCATGCGCGGCAGCAAGCCCAGGGTGAGGCGTACCACGGCGAGGTAGTTGAGCTGCATCGTCCGCTCGAAATCATGCGGGCGGTCGAAGCTCTCCAGCAGCGGCCGACGGATGGAGCGGCCGGCGTTGTTCACCAGCACGTCGATGCGCGCGTGATCCTTCAGCAGCAGGGCGATGAGCGCGTCGATGGACTCGCTCTCGGCGAGGTTGGCCGAGTAGGCGTGCGCAATACCGCCAGCGGCCTCGATCTCGCCAGCGACACGCGCCAGTTCATCTTCTCGACGCGCGACGATGCAGACGATGGCCCCCTTGGCAGCCAGCTGCTTTGCAGCCTCTTCACCGATGCCGCTCGATGCGCCGGTGATGACGATGGTTTTGCCGCGCCAGGGATTTTCTGAAGACATTGCTGCACTACTCCGGGTTGAATTGCGGCAATCTTCGGGCAAGCCCGCCAATTGCGAAACCCTCATGCGCCCTGCCCGCCTGCTTGCCTGCTGGTTTGCCTGCCTCGCCGGCCTTGCAAAGGCCGATGCGCCGGCCCCAAAGCTGCTGAGCAGTGCCCAGATTCTGGCCGCCTCCAGCGCCAGCGACTGGCGGCGCATCGACGATGAAAACCTGATGCTGATGAGCCTGCCCAAAGGCCAGGTGCTGATCGAACTCGCGCCCGCGTTCGCACCCCGGCATGTTGCCAATGTGAAGGCCCTGGTGCGCGAGAAATACTTTGATGGTCTCGCCGTGATGCGCGTGCAGGACAACTACGTGGCGCAGTGGGGCGATGCGGAGGCGAAGAAGCCGATCAAGTCCGCGCAGAAAACCCTGCCGGCCGAGTTCTTCCGAAAGCTCGACGACATGCTGGCCTTCACCCCGCTGGGTGATGCGGATACCTACGGCCCGGAGGTGGGCTTCAGCAATGGCCTGCCCGCCGTGCGGGATGTGGCGCGCGGCGAGGCCTGGCTGGCGCACTGCTACGCCATGGTGGGTGCCGGCCGCGACAATGCGCCCGACTCCGGCGGCGGCACTGAACTGTATGCGGTGATCGGCCATGCACCGCGCCACCTCGACCGCAATGTCACCCTGCTGGGCCGCGTGGTGCAGGGCATTGATCTGCTCTCATCGCTGCCGCGCGGCACCGAGGCGCTGGGTTTCTACAAGAGCAGGCAGCAGCGCGTGCCGGTCAGCCGCGTGCGCATCGCCGCCGACCTGCCGCTGGCGCAGCGCCCCGCACTCGAAGCGCTGCGCACCGACACCGTCACCTGGGCTGCCTATGTCGATGCCCGCCGCCACCGCCGCGAAGACTGGTTCATCGAACCGACCGGCCATATCGAGGTCTGCAATGTGCCGCTGCCGATCCGCATGGTGGCGAAGTAGCCGCTTGAACCCCTCTCCCGCTTGCGGGAGAGGGTGGCCCAAAGGGCCGGGAGAGGGGGCGAGTGCAGCGAGTGCCTTTAAGATGTTGGCATCGCTCGACCCATTCGCTGCGCTCACCCCCCTCTCTCCAACTCTCTCCCGCAAGCGGGAGAGAGAGACCAGAACGCCGTTTGCACTATCAACCTGGATTGCTCGTTTTGCTTCTGACCCGTCTGCTGTCTGCCGCACTGCTGTGTGCTGCCATCCCCCTCGCCCACGCTGACTTCCCTGCCCTCGGTGCGCTCGAAAGCGCCGGTGCGCGCGTCACCGCCTCGGTCATCGACCTCGATACCGGCAAGCCCATCGAGCGTCGCAATGCCGACCTGCGGCTCTCGCCGGCCTCGGTCACCAAGCTGGTGACGGCCGCCGCCGCACTCGAAACCTGGCCGGCCGACCGCATGTTTCTCACCCGCGTCTCGGCCACCAGCGGCGTTGCCGGCAACGGCGTGCTCAATGGTGATCTGATCATCCACACCGAGGGCGATTCCACTTTCGACCACTCCGCGCTCTGGTCGCTCGCAGCACAGATCCGCGCCGTCGGCGTGCGCCGCGTCACCGGCGACATCAAGGTGAGCACCGCGCCCTTCGGCCCCTTGGGATGCGAGACCAAGGACCGCTGCGATGCGCTGGAGAAATCCTCCACCGCCTACAACGCGCCGCTCGCCGCCATCGGTGCCGACTACGGCAACTGGTGCATCGACATCAAGCCGGTCACCGTCGGCGTGCCTGCCACCATCACCGGCTGTGGCGGCATGGCGCTGCCGATTGCCATCGAGGGCAGCGTCAACACCGTAGCCAGCAATGGCCGCACCACCTACTGGGCGGATCGCTTCACCGTCGCCGGCCAGGGTGATGTGCTGCGCGTCGGTGGCGACCTGCCGCAGGGCGCGCCGCAGTCGCTCTACCGCGCCATGTCCAACCCGCCGCTGGGCCTCGGCCAGCTGCTGGGCGAGACGCTGAAAGTGGTGGGCGTCGAAGTGGCTGGCATCACCCGCGTGATTGCCACAGCGGCCCCGGCCAATGCCATCGAGATCGCCCGCGTCGACAGCCTGATGCTGAAAGAACAACTCGGCCGCATGCTGCGCTTCAGCAACAACTACGTCGCCGACCTCATCACCCTCAACATCGGTGCCGCTGCCACCGGCCGGGCCGGGCCGCTGGCCGATGGCTCGCGCGCGCTCAGCGCCTACATGCAGCGCGTTGCCCCCCAGGTGCTGCCCGCGCCGCTGTTCAGTGGCAGCGGGCTGACACCGGAGAATCGCCTGTCAGCGGGCGAACTCAGCACCATGCTGGCTTCGGTCTACCGCGACCCGGTGCGCTTCCCCGCGCTCTATGGCGGCATGGTGGTGCCGCGTCAGGCGCCGTATGCCTTCCTGCGCCAGGGCAACAAGGACTGGATGGAGCGCGTGGCCCTGAAGACCGGCACCATGAACGAGCCGGTGTCGGTGTGCGGCGTGGCAGGCTACCTGCGCAAGAAGGACGGCGGCTGGATGAGCTTCGCCATCATCGTCAACGGCGGCACCGGCTACCGGCATGTGCCGCTCTACAAGAGCATGGAAGCGATCCGCAAGGACATTGAGGCCATCCTCGCGACTCACTGAGCAGTTAGTCCGTAGAGCGCAACGGCCCCCTCAATGCCCTTGAGGGTTTCATCCGGCCGCTGCGCAAAGCGTGCGGACTGCGCATCGGGCAGCGCCCTGCGCGTTTCCGCATCCATCAGCAGCTCGCCATCGGCCGCGCACTGGCACAGCCTGGAGGCGAGGTTGATCACCGGCCCCACCGCCACGTATTCGAGCCGCCCTGCGGCCTGGATGGCACCGACGGTGGCCTCGCCGCTGGCAATGCCCAGGCCGAGTCCAAGCCCCTGCGGTGCCAACAGGGGCGGCAGCCGCTCGCGCAGCAGCAGGGCCAGGCGCACAGCACGATCTGCGTGGTCTTTCTGCGCCACCGGCGCGCCCAGCAGCAGCAGCACGCCATCGCCGGCATGGTCTTTGACGGTCGCACCCACTTCGGCGGCAGCGGCCCCCACGGCGGCGTAGTACTGCTCCAGCAGGCTCACCACAGCCTGCGTCTCGCGCGCCTGCGTAAAGGCGGTGAAGCCGCGCAGGTCGCAGAACACCGCGCTCAAGGCGAGACGCTCCCGCCTCAACACCTGTTCGGCACCCTGCGTGCGCATGAGCTTGGTCACTTCGGGCGCCAGAAACTGGCTCATCAACTGCCCGCGCCGGCTCATCACCATCAGGTAGCGCATGGCACCGAACAGGAAGATCAGCAGACCCAGCGTGATGCACACCGGCACGGCGGCGGGCTGCACGAGCAAGGCCGCGAACAGAAAGGGCGATGAGAGCATCAAGGCCCGCAAGCGGATCGCCTCGGCTGGGTCGCCGCGACCGAACAGCAGCAGCAGGATGGCGATGGTGCTGAGCAGAATCGCCGTGCCCAGCACGGGTGCGAACACCGCCCATTCGATGGCCCGCACGCGGAAGAATCCCGCCGCCCCCGTGGTGGCATCGGCAGGGTCGAGTGCGAGGTAGCCGAGCGAGAGCCCGGAATAGATCACCACCAGAATCTGCGCCGCCAGAAACAGGCCATTGGCGGCACGCCGCAAGCCGCGCCGCACGCTGTCGACGATGCGCCGCGCCCACTCCATCGCCGAGAGGATGCACAGCGCCTCCAGCACGCGGGCGATGGCACTGAGCGCCACGCTGGGCTGTGCGATCTCCAGCGGCGCGAACAGCAGTCGCACGCCCAGCACGACAAAGCTCAGGGCCAGCGCGCGGCTGGCGCGGCTGTGGCGATCGGTGGCGAAGAAGATCAGGCCGAGCCCTGCGGTGAACAGGCCCACGACGTGGAAGGCAGCGGCAGCAGGGGTGAGGATTTCCATGTTCGCAGCATAATCGCTGCGCCTGTTGTGGCAGGCTATCGGCGCTCTCCTCACGCCGCAGATTTCGACATGCTCCGCCCCGCCGCCACCGTCCCCGATCACACCGAAGCCGTGCTCGACTGGCTTGCCGATTACGTGATCGACGACGAACCCGATGCGCTGGATGAAGCCTGTGCGATGGCCGCCAACCAGCCGGTGAAGATTGATGTGCTGCTGGCCGGGCTTGAGGCGTTTTCATCGCAGCATGGCGACCCCGCCCGCCTGCGTCGCGCGCGGCTGGCGCTGCGCACCGCGCTGCAACTGCCGCTCACCCCCGGCCCGGTCTGCCGCGTCGAATGAGCGACGTACGCCTCGACGTCTGGCTCTGGGCCGCGCGCTTCTACAAGACCCGCACGCTCTGCAAGGCCGCCATCGAAAACGGCCAGGTGCGGGTGGATGGCGAGACGGTCAAACCCGCCAAATCGGTCGCCATCGGCATGCGGGTGCGCATCAAGCAGGGCACCACGCTGCGCGAAGTGAGCGTGCTGGGTTTGAGCGATGTGCGGCGCGGCGCACCGGAGGCGCAGCAGCTCTATGCCGAGACGCCGGAGAGCCTGGCCAAACGCGAGCAGGAGCAGCTCGCGCGGCAGGCTGCCGATGGGGCTGTGAGTGAAGGCAAGCCGAGCAAGAAGTTTCGCCGGGCCGTCATCCAGTTCAAGCAGTCGCTCGGCCATGACGATTGAAGCGACGGTTCAGACCGCGTTCAGCCACCCGCGACGTAAGATTGCGGCCACGCCCAAACGCCGACAGAGAACGCCCATGACCCGCCTCAAGACCCTGCTGTTCGCCCTCGCCTTTCCGCTCACCGTGCTCGCCGCCGACCCGGTGGTGGTGCTGCAAAACCCGCAGTCGCGCGGCGACAGCAGCTTCAGCTACCGGCAGGAGTTCAACGCCAGCTGCGGCGCGCCGAGCGTGGGCGATTGCTCAAGCTGCAATGTCAGCTGCCCGGTCGGTTCCGCCGCCACCTGCAAGCCCGGCAAGGTTTCCACCGCCATGGGTGACGGCACCTGCCAGCGTGAGCCGAGCTGCACCTGCACCAGCAGCGCGCCCGCCCCCAAGAAGTAGGTCAGCGCCCACAAAAAAGCCCGCACCCCATCGAGGGTGCGGGCTTTTTTTGTCCCGCTTCAGCGATTGCCGGAGCGATTGCCGCTGTTGCTGCGCGGCTGCGGCGCACCGCTGCGACCGGGCGCACCACCACCACCCGGACGCGGGCCACGGCCCGGCTGACCGCCGCCATTGCCGCGCGGGGCACCGGCTTTTGCCGCGCCATTGCCACCACCACCTGAACGCCCACGACCACCCTGCGGCGGACGTGCCGGACGCGGCTCGCTGTTGATGGCAATCGCGTCCGTGCGCGGCACGAAGCCCTCGACCACCAGCACCGGAATCTCGCGCTTGATGACGCGCTGGATGTCCTTCAGCTCCTGGCGCTCGTCGCTGGCGACAAAGCTCAGCGCCTCGCCCTTCATGCCGGCACGACCGGTGCGGCCGATGCGATGCACGTAGTCCTCCGGCACGTTCGGCAGCTCGAAGTTGATGACGTGCGGCAGGTTGTCGATGTCGATGCCGCGCGCGGCGATGTCGGTGGCGACCAGCACCTGGATGCGGTTGGCCTTGAAGTCGGCCAGTGCTTTCGTGCGCGCGCTCTGCGACTTGTTGCCGTGCAGTGCGGCGGCACCGATGCCGTTGGCGTTCAAGTGATCGCAGATGCGGTTGGCACCGTGCTTCATGCGCGCGAAAACCAGCACCTGCTGCCAGTTGCCCTGCTTGATGAGATGCACCAGGAGCTCGCGCTTGTGGCGCTGCTCGACCAGGGTGATCTTCTGCGCCACCGACTCCACCGTCGTGTTGCGCGGCGCGATGTCGATTTCCTGCGGATTGGTGAGGAACTGCTTGGCGAGGCTGCGGATTTCGTCCGAGAAGGTGGCCGAGAACAACAGATTCTGGCGCTTGGGCGGCAGCATCTTCAGCACTTTCTTGATGTCGTGGATGAAGCCCATGTCGAGCATGCGGTCGGCTTCATCGAGGATGAAGGTCTCGACGTGCGAGAGGTCCGCGGTGCGGTCGTTGGCGTGTTCGAGCAGGCGGCCCGGTGTCGCAATGACGATGTCGAGGCCGCGCTTGAAGGCATCGACCTGCGGCTGGTGGCCGACGCCACCAAAGATCACCGCATGGCGCAGGTGCAGGCCGTGGCCGTAGGTGGCCACGCTCTCGGCGACCTGTGCGGCGAGTTCGCGCGTGGGGGTCAGCACCAGCACGCGCGGCTGGCGCTTGGGGTGCGAGGGTACGGTGGCGAGGCGATGCAGAATCGGCAGCACGAAGGCAGCGGTTTTACCCGTGCCGGTCTGCGCGGCAGCGAGCAGGTCGGTGCCGGTGAGCACGGCCGGAATGGCGCGCTCCTGAATCGGGGTGGGAATGCTGTAGCCCTCTTTGGCAACAGCAGCAAGCAGGGCCGGATGAAGGCCCAAGTCGGTAAACGTCACGGATACATACTCCGAAGGATGCGGAGTAGAACCTCTCCGCGCGGGTTGTGCCCACACGGCGGTGGGCGACAAAAGGGCGCGGAGTATACGCAGATGTTCCCCTCGCTGCGGCGACCGTCCGGGCCAGCGGTGGTGAATCGTCAGTTCAGTGCAGATAGCCGCTGAGCTTCGCCTCGATGTTGCGCGGATTCTCGCCCTGCGCGATGGAGATCAGGCCCTCGATCACCAGATTGCGCATTGCCGTCTGCCGACCAATCACCGACTTGAGCTTGGCCGCAAACGGCAGGAAGAACAGATTGGCTGCCGCGATGCCATAGATGGTCGCCGTGAAAGCCGCCGCAATGCCGGCACCGAGCTTGCTGGGGTCGGCGAGATTCTTCATCACCGCGATCAGGCCCAGCACCGCGCCGATGATGCCCAGCGTGGGCGCGTAGATGCCCATGCCCTCGAAGACCTTCGCACCCTGGGTGTCGAAGTGCTCCTGGGTTTCCACCGCCAGTTCCAGCACATTGCGGATGGTCTCCGGCTCGGTGCCATCCACCAGCAGTTGCAGGCCTTTCTTGAGGAAGGGATCAGGCTCGTTCTGGACGATGCCCTCCAGTGCCAGCAGGCCCTGCTTGCGCGAGACATTGCTCCATTCCACGATCTTCTCGATCAGCTTGTGGCCATCCTGCACCGGCGGTTTGAAAAGCCACTTCGACATCTTCAGCGCGTGCTTCAGCACCGGCCCCGGTGTCTGCACCATGATGGCGGCCATGGTGCCGAGAATGACGATCACGAACGCCGCACCACCCACCAGCGACTTGGCACCGGCACCCTTCAGGATGGACCCGCCAATCAGCGCGCCGAAGGCGAGTACGAGGCCCGCAATCGTCATCAGGTCCATGTTTCAGCCTCCTCCACAGCCGGCTTGGCAGCAGCCTCGCTGCGGCTGCGCGCCTTCTTCTTCGGCGGTGCGATCCACTCGCTGAGGCGCGCACGCAGGTGGATCAGCGCCTGCCCATGCACCTGGCACACGCGCGACTCGCTGACACTCATCACCTCGCCGATCTCGCGCAGGTTGAGTTCGTCGCGGTAGTAGAGCGAGAGCACCAGCTGCTCCTTTTCGGGCAGCAGGCGGATGGCATCGGCGAGTGCCTTCTGGAACTCGCGGTTCTGCAAATGTTCGGCCGGCGTGAGGGCGGCCAGATCAGCCACCTGCCAGGCTTCGGACTCGTCGTCGCCGTTGGGCACGTCGAGCGAGAGCATCTGGCACTGCACGGCATCGCTCTGGATGTCGCGGTAGTCGTCGATGCTGATGCCGAGCTTTTCGGCCACGTCCACCTCGCGCACGGCACGGCCCTTCTCCTGCTCCAGCTTGCGCACCATCTCGCTGGCGGCACGCACTTTCTTGTGAACGCTGCGCGGCGCCCAGTCGCCGGCGCGCAGCTCGTCAACCATCGCGCCACGGATGCGGATGCCGGCATAGGTCTCGAAGCTCGCACCCGCGCTGCCATCGAAATGGCGGGCGGCATCGAGCAGGCCGATCATGCCGGACTGGATCAGGTCATCGACCTCCACCGACGAGGGCAGGCGCGCCGCCAGGTGATAGGCGATGCGCTTGACCAGCTCGCTGTGCTGCATCACCACGGCGCGCTCGTCGATCTGGGGCGAGGCAAAACGGACGGCGGCGTTCATGCGGCAAGCCCCTGAGGTTGCAGTAGACGTTCAACGAAGAACTCGACATGCCCGCGCGGAAGGCCGGGCTGCCAGGCTTCGGTGCGCTTCGCCAGGGCCTGGAAGGCCAGCGACGAAGGCGCACTCGGATAGAGATCAACCACGGCGCGCTGCTTGCGGATGGCGGCACGCAGCCACTCGTCCTGCGGGATCGCACCGAGAAAACCGAGGTTGACGTTGAGAAACTTTTCCGCCACCCGCTCAAGGCCCGCATACATCTCGCGCGCCTCGCCGAGATTGGCGACCTGGTTGGCCAGCACCTGCACGCGGTTCACGCCGTGTTCGCGGCTCAGCACCTTGATCAGCGCATACGCATCGGTGATCGAGGCCGGATCGTTGGTGACGACCAGGATGATCTCCTGCGAGGCGGCAGAAAGCGTGAGCACCGAGTCGGCGATGCCGGCACCGGTGTCGACCAGCAGCACATCCACCGGGCGCTTGAAATCGCTGAAGGCGTTGACGATGCCGGCGTTCTCGCTGCGGGTGAGTTCGGCCATGCTCTTCTTGCCGGAGCTGGCGGGGATCACCATCAGGCCGGCCGGGCCTTCGAGCAGGGTGTCTTCCAGCGTGCAGCGGCCTTCCAGCACATGGCTCAGGTTGTAGCGCGGGGTCAGGCCCAGCAGCACGTCGACGTTGGCGAGGCTCATGTCGCCATCGAGCAGCAGGGTCTGCTTGCCGCTCTGCGCGAGCGCGATGCCGAGGTTGACCGTGACCGTGGTCTTGCCGACGCCACCCTTGCCGCTGGTGATGGCAATCACCTTGGGCGGCGGGCGCGGCAGGCCTTCGGGTGCGGTGTCCATCCGGCGCAGGCCGGCGGCCTGATCCTCGTGGTGGTGATTAGACGACAGCATGATTTGCACTCCCCTGTGCTGGCCGCGTCGCGGCCGCAGTGGCATCGGCATAGCGCCGCGCCAGTTCATCGTCTTCGGGCCGGTCCGGCCATTGCTGGCCGAGCGCGATGGCGCGCCGAACCAGGTTGTCGCCGCGCGGCAGTTGCAGGTCTTCCGGTACCCGCTGGCCATCGGTGAGATAGGCGATGCCGAGCTGGTGCTGGATGCAGGCCGAGAGTGCCGCGCCGATGCGCGTCGCCTCGTCGAACTTGGTGAGGATGCAACCCGCCAGCGGCACCGCGCGGAACTGCGCGATGGTCTGTTCGTAGTCGCTCGCCTGGCCGCTGGCGGTCATGGCGAGATAGGTGCGCAGCTTGCCGGCGAGCGGGCGGAAGAGTGAGAGCTGGGCCGCCAGCTGACGGTCCTGCGGGGCCATGCCGGCGGTGTCGATCAGCACCAGCTTGCGGTCGGCCAGCTTCAGCAGCAGGGCTTCGAGTTCGGT
>JAZKFO010000083.1:0-8237 GCA_040386395.1 Pseudomonadota bacterium
ACTGGATCGAGCAGATCGCCCGCGTGCCGGCGCGTAACGAACTCGCCAGCGAGTTCCGCTACCGCGACCCGATCATCGAGCCCGATACCCTTTTCATCACCATCAGCCAGAGCGGCGAGACCGCCGACACGCTCGAAGCCCTGCGCCACGCCAAGACCCGTGGCATTGCCGCCAGCCTGGTGATCTGCAACTCGCCGGAGTCGAGCCTGGTGCGCGAGAGCGACATCGCGCTGATGACCCACGCCGGGCCGGAGCGCAGCGTGGCCTCCACCAAGGCCTTCACCACCCAGCTCATGGCGCTGGCGCTGGTCATGCTGCTGCTCGCGCGCCGCAATGGGCTGAGCGAGGCGAGGGAACGTGCCTATGTGAAGAGCCTCCAGGCCGCAGCCGGGCAGGTGAATGCGGCGCTGGCCGAGGACGGCAAGCTCAAGCTGCTGGCCGAAAGATTCATCCACAAGCAGCACGCGCTGTTCCTCGGCCGTGGTGCGATGAGTGCGGTGGCGGCCGAAGGTGCGCTCAAGCTCAAGGAGATCAGCTACATCCACGCCGAGGCCTATGCCGCCGGTGAACTCAAGCACGGCCCGCTGGCGCTGGTCGACGAGCACATGCCGGTGATTGCGGTTGCGCCCGATGGTCACCTGCTCGAAAAAGTGAAGAGCAATCTGCAGGAGGTGAAGGCCCGTGGCGGCGAGCTGTTCGTGTTTGCCGACCGCGATGCGGGCCTCAGGAACGAGCCCGGCGTCACCATCATCCACATGCCGCATGGCGACGAGCTGACCGACCCGATGCTCTACACCATCCCCTTGCAGCTGCTGGCGTATCACGTCGCCTGTCTCAAGGGCACGGATGTCGATCAGCCTCGCAACCTCGCGAAGAGCGTGACGGTCGAATAAGCCCAATGGCACGACATTTGTAAAGTTGGTGATTGAAAATGTCGGCACAGGGATGTGTCTTCAACACCTGATCGAATGCCCGCAGCCAGGATGGCTGGCGGCATGCGGCGAGATCCAGAGGACTGGCAGTGGACGGTGATATCAGGCTTGGCGCGTCAAGACGGCTGGCGAAGATTGAAATGATTGCGCGCACGGATCGCTTCACCGTGTTCAAGTCGGATCAGGATGAAGCGGTGATCTACGAGAAGAGCGCGCACGGCAAGTCCGTGCTCAGGGGCGTACAGGCGCGCAGCTTCTGGGAGGAGCTGATGGCCTTGAAGGCCATCAACGACAGCCGCCGCGAGATCACCATGAATGCGCTGTGCGAAACCTATCTGGTCGATCCGATCGCCGAAATGTCGCTGGTCGAGCGCTCTTTCATGGAGCTGGCAGCCCTCGGAGATTGAACCCGCCGCCAGGCGTAGACTCTCCAGGTATCGGGGCAGGGTGCCGCAGCATCCGCCACCAGATTCGAGGAGATTCGCGATGACCCTCCGCACGCCCAGATGTGCTGTCTTGCTGTCGATGGCGCTTTTGCTGAGCGCTTGCACCACCGCTCCGGTGCTGCGCGATGCACCCACTCTGGCCGATGCGCTGTTCCAGCCACCGACCACGCCGGTGGACGCGAGCCAGGTTTTCGCGCTGACGCCCGCGATGCAGCACTACGCCAACACGGTGCTGGCGCCGGCCATGCGCCATGACAGCGCCGAACAGGCACTGGTCGACGCGCTCTACCAGCAGGGCCAGCTCAAGCTGGAGTACGACGCCGAGCTGACCCGCACCGCCGCAGGTGCCTTCGAGGCGCGTGCCGGCAACTGCCTGTCGCTGGTGATCATGACGGGCGCGTTTGCCCGCTATTTCGATGTGCCGCTGCGCTATCAGGAGGTGCTGATCACCGATACCTGGAGCCGCGATGGTGACCTGATGCTGGCCAATCGCCACGTCAATCTCTCGCTGCTGCGGCCGTCCGGCACGGCGCTGCTGAGCACGGAGGCGGGGCAGGACCATGAGCTGACGGTCGACTTCATGCCCCCGCCGCGCGGCACCCGCCAGCGCGTGCGGGTGATCAGCGAGGCCACCGTCACGGCGATGTTCATGAACAACCGCGCGGCGGAACTGCTCGCCAAGGGGCAGCTCGACGATGCGTACTGGTGGGTGCGTGCGGCGATCAAGCTCATGCCCCGCTTCACTGACAGCTACAACACGCTGGGCGTGATCTATCGCCAGCACGGCGATCTCGGCGAAGCCGAACAGATCCTGCGCCATGCCCTGCTGCTGGAGCCGGAAAACACCATGGCGATGTCGAATCTCGTCGGCGTGCTGAAGGCGGCGGGACAAGACGCCGAGGCGACGCAACTGGCCACCACGCTCGCCAGGCTGGAGCCGTTCCCGCCATTCCATTTCTACGATCAGGGCCTGGCGGCGCTCAAGGCGGGCCAGTACGAGACTGCCCGCGCCCTGCTGCAACGTGAGCTCAACCGCGCCGCCTACCAGCCGGATGCCCATTTCTGGATCGGCATCGCCTATCTGCATCTGGGCCAGCAGCGGCAGGCGCAGAAGCATCTCGCCAAGGCCATCGACAACAGCACCACCTACAGCACGCGCGCGCTCTACAGCGCCAAGCTCGACTGGCTGAAATCGCAGGGTTATGAAGGCCGGCGTGACCGGCGCACGCTGCCCAGTAGTTAACGCTGGACGCTTGCAGGGCCCGCCGCCAAACTGCGCGGCATGATCCCCGATGCCCCTGACTGGCAGAGCCTGCCGCCAGCGCAACAGCGCCACCAGCCGGAAGCCCTGCTGCCCTATGCCGTGCCGGAACGCGGCGCACCGGGACACACCCGCTGCGTGCTGCTGCCGGCGAGTGCCGACGAAGTGGCCAGTGTGCTGCGCGAGGCGCAGGCCAGCGGCCGCGCACTGGTGCTGAGCGCAGGCCGAACCGGGCTGGTCGAAGCACAGCGGCCTGAGGGCGAGACGGTGCTCTCGCTGGAAAAACTCAAGCGCATCCTGTCGATAGACCCGGCTGGGCAATGCGCCGAGGTCGAGGCCGCCGTGCCGGTCGATACCCTCAATGTCGCGCTTGCCGAACACGGTCTCGTCTGGCCGATGGAGATGGGATCGACCAGTGCGGCCACCGTCGGTGCCTGTGTCGCCAATGGCTCTGCGGGTGCCAATGCCGTCTGCTACGGCACGGCCGCCCATCTCTGCGAAACCGCGTACGGCCTTTGGGCGGATGGCAGCGAGACGGGCGCGCAGGCTGGCCCGCACTGGCTTGCACCCGCACCGCAGGTGCTGGCGATTGATAGTGCGGCCCCGGATATACAGCAGGGCCTGATCGGCACGCAGGGCGTGCTCGGTGTCATCACCCGGCTGCGGCTGCGCCTGCACAAGCTGCCTGCGCAGCGCGAAGCCGCGCTCATCCCGGTGGCGGACATGCCCGCCGCCATGCGCGTGCTGGCCCTGGCGCGCGATGTGTTCGGCAGCGATGTCGAGGAGTTCGAGTTCATCAGCGCCAGTGCCATGGCGCTGGTGCGCGCGATGCAGGGTGAGAGTTTCAGATGGCCTTACCTGCGTGATCCCGGTGCAGCCTTCCATCTGCTGCTGCAGGTGAAGAGCGATGACGCGGGCGAGGAGCTGGCCGCGCACCTCTATCAATTTCTCACCGAGACCCTGCAACAGCCCGACGATGCTCTCGGCTATGCGCCGCTGAAGGTCCTGAAGCGCATCCGCCACTCGATCACCGAGGCCAGCAATCACGCCATGAAGTCGCTCGGTGGCGGGCGCCTGGCCTTTGATACCGCGACCCCGGTCGAGGTGTTCGGTGACTACCTCGCCGCACTCGAAGCGACACTGAAGACTCAGCATCCGCAGGTGCAGCTGGTTGCCTTCGGCCATGCCGGTGTGGGCGGCGCGCATCTGCACCTGCTCGGCACGGCCGCACAGCCGGTGAAGACGCGGGCCGAGGCGCTGGTGAAACTGGTGTTCGACGTCACCGCCCGGCATCGCGGCACCTTCAGCGCCGAGCATGGCGTGGGCAGCAAGTGGGGCGCGGCGTTTGCAGAACGTGCGCATCCCCAAGTGGTGGCTGAACTCATCGCCGCCAAGCGCTACCGCGACCCGGCGCACATCCTCAATCCACGCAGCTTCGGCCTCGATCAGTTGGTAAGGCGCGCATGAGCGCGTTGATTCTGCTCGGCGTCTGCATGCTGCTGGGCGCGCTCACCGTGCGCGTCAAGCCTGAGGCCAGCGACTGGGTGCCGGGCCTCAATGGCTGGGTGCTCAACATCGCCTTTCCGGCGCTGGTGCTGGAGCTGATCCCCAAGCTGCATCTGGAGCCGGGACTGTGGTTTCCCGTCATGGCGATGTGGGGCACCGCACTCGGCGCGGTGGCGGTGATGGTGCTGCTGGGCCGCGCCTTCGGCTGGTCGCGCGGCGTGGTCGGCGCGCTGGCGCTGGTGGCGGGCTTCGGCAACACCTCCTTCACCGGCATTCCGCTCATCGAGGCCCTGCAGGGCAAGGATCACCTGGGCGCTGCGGTGCTGGCCGATCAGGCCGGGTCCTTCCTCGCACTCTCCACCATCGGCGTCTTCGTTGCCGCCTGGTATTCCGGCACGGCGACGAGTGCTGCCGCCGTGCTGCTCAAGGTGGGGCGCTTTCCGCCCTTCATCGCCATGCTGATCGGTTTTGCCGTGGGTGCTGCCGGCGGCTGGCCGCCACTGGTGGACGAGCTGCTGCACCGCATCGGCACCACGCTGTCGCCGCTGGCGCTGTTCGCGGTGGGCTTGCAGTTCAGGCCCTCGGACATCCGGGCCAACCTCGCGCCGATGGCCGCCGGACTGGGCTGGAAGATGCTGGCAGCACCCTTGCTGGTATTCAGCACCGGTCGCGTGCTGGGGGTGAGCGGCATTCCCTTCGAGGTTGGCGTATTGCAGGCGGCCACCGCGCCGATGATCTCGGCGGGCATCCTCGCCCAGCAGTCGGGTTTGAGCCCCAAGCTCGCCAACACCGTGGTCGGTGTCGGCATCGTGCTGTCGCTGGCCACCGTGCCGCTCTGGAACCTGCTGATTGGCTGAGCGCTAACATCGGGCAGAATTGTCCGGGAATACTTCTTACTATTCCAAGCCTGATTCAAGTGGCATCAAGATAACAATCCCACGCTCATGCATCGGGTGCAGCGAGCCTACCTGCCAGATGACCGCCTCTTGCTTAAAGCCTGCTCGACTGTCGCGCGGTTGCTGTGCTGGGCCCTGCTCTTCGGGACGGCATCTGCTTGGGCCATCCCGCCTGAAGTGCCGTTGCGCACGCTGTCGTTCCAGCGCTGGGGGCAGGACGCCGGCCTGCCGCAGGTCTCGGTGCCGGACATGGCCCGCGATGCCTCCGGCCACTGGTGGGTGGCCACCGAGAACGGCCTGACCCGCTTCGACGGCAAGCGCTTTGAAACCTTTCGCCCGGCGGATACCCCCGCGCTCAAGGCAGGCTGGGTCTCGCGTCTGCACCTGGACGATGCCGGCCAGCTCTGGATTGGCACCATCAAGAATCTGGCGCGCTTCGACGGCAAGCAGTTCAGCGCCATCACGGCCGGCGGCCGCGAGGTGGGCCGCGTCAGCGGCTTCGCGGTGGAGCCGGGCACGGGCGCGCTGTATGTCGCGGCCGATGGCCTGTTCCGGTTTCACCAGGGCCAGCTGCAGGCGGTGACCGCCTGGACGGGCCCGACCTCGGCCGCACTGGGCGGCCCTGACGCGGTGTGGGTCGCCGCCCCCGGCCGTCTGGTTCGCATCGCGGCGGGGCAGCATCGGGCTTTCGCATTTCCCGCCGCCCTCGCGGATGCAGTGGTGACGCAGCTGGCCTGGGCCTCGGACGCCGTCTGGCTCGCCACCACGCGCGGGCTGCTGCGGTTTGCGCAAGGCCGCTTCGAGCTTTGGCCGCTGGAAGCCACCGACCCGCAGCCCAGCCTGCAAAGCCTGGCCGCCGATGGTGCCGATGGCCTGTGGGCGGGTGGCGACAATGTGCTCTACCGCTTGCAGCAGGGCCGCGTGATCGAGCGACTGGACCTGCCCACCCCCGGCTTGCCGCCGCTGCTGATGGCCATCAAGGCCACGCCGGACGAGCTGTGGCTGGGCAGCAAGATCGAAGGCTTCCAGCATTCCTGGATCGGCCGCGCGCGGCGCTTCAGCACCGAGGATGGCCTGGCGGACCCTCTGGTGTGGAGCTACTGGGCTGACCCGCAGCGCCTGCTGATCGGCACCAACTCCGGGGTGGCGGCCTACGAGCAGGGGCAGATCAAGCCGCTCATCCCCGCCAGCGCGCTGCCCAATCCGGTGGCGTATTCGCTGCTGCGCGACAGCGCAGGCCAGCTGTGGGTGGGCACCCGCGCGGGGCTGGCGCGCTTCCGCCCGGATGGCCAGCCACTGAGTCCCTTGCCCGCCTTCGCAGGCTTGCAGATCAATGGCCTGAAGCAGGATCGCCAGGGCGCGGTCTGGGTGGCGACCGCCGCCGGCCTGTTCCGTGTCGAGGGCGATCAGGTGCGGCAATTCGGCGAGGCCGAAGGGCTCAAGGCCCGGCGCATCCGCTATCTGCTCGAAGCCCAGGACGGCATGCTGTGGGTCGGCACCGAAAGCGGCCTGTTCCGCCAACAGTCCCAAGGCCGCTTCGAGAACGTGGTGCTCGATGGTCAGGCCGAGACCTTCGTCACCAGCATGGCGCAGCTGGCGGATGGGCGGCTGGTGGTCGGCAGCTATGAGCGCGGCCTGTTCCTGATGGGGCCCGAAGGCTGGCAGCACTGGGGTCAGGCCGAAGGGCTGCCATCGCAGTCGCTGTTCTTCGTCGCCGTCTCGGATGCCTGGCTGGTGGCGGCAGGCTCCGAGGGCGCGTACCGCATCCCGATTGCCGCCTTGGCCAAGGGCCAGAGCGCACCGCTGCCGGTGGAGGTGCTGGTGGACAACCCCGGCGAGCAGCAGGGCCGCGCACGCATCCGCTGCTGCAACGGTGCGGGCAATGGCAAGGGCGTGATCGTGGGCAATGTCGCCTGGCTGCCGACGCTCGACGGCGCCCTGCGCGTGCAGCTGGATGGCCCCGTGCTGGCCCCGCCCATCACCGCCATCAGCGCGGTGGAGCATCAGGGCAAGCGCTTGCCGCACCAGCCCGGCGCGCAGCTGCAAGGCCAGCCGCGAGACGTCCACATCCGCTACACCGCCACCGAGTTCCGCAATCCGGATCGCCTGCAATTCCGCTACCGGCTGAATGGTTTCGACAAGGGCTGGGTCGATGCGGGCGAGCGCCGCACGGCGATCTACACCAACCTGCCGCCAAAGTCCTTCACGCTGGAGGTTCAGGCACGCCATCCCTTCGGGCTCTGGGGTCCCTCCGCCGAGCTGATGCTGCATGTGCCCAAGCGATTCGTCGAAACCTGGACTTTTCGCGGGCTCTGCGCGGCCATCCTGCTGCTGCTGCTGGCCTTGTTCATGCGCTGGCGGCTGCAAAGGCTGGAGGCACAGAAGCAGGCCCTCGAAGCGGTGGTCGAAGAGCGCACCCGTGCCCTGGCGGAGAGCAATTTCCGGCTCGCTTCCGCCAACGAGGAGCTGCGCATCGCCAGTCTCACCGATGCCCTCACCGGCCTGCGCAACCGTCGCTATCTCGAACAATACATGCCGCCGCTGCGCGCCCAGCTGGCGCGCCGACGCAGCGAGACTGCGCGCGACCTGGTGCTGAGTGTCGTGCTGATCGACCTCGATCACTTCAAGGCCATCAACGACCGCTACGGCCATGCCATGGGCGACGTGGTGCTGCAAAGGGTGGCCGCGGCGCTGAGTGCGGCCGTGCGCGAAAGCGAGTTCGTGCTGCGCTGGGGCGGCGAGGAGTTTCTGGCGATCTTGAGTGGTGCCGAGCGCAGCCAGGTGGGTGCGGTGGTGCGACGCTTGCACCGTGCCATCACCGAGAGCTGCGAGAGCCTCGAAGTGGCCCCCGGCCAGCGGCTCGGCACGGTCACCGGCTCACTCGGTTTTGCCGTCTACCCCATGCTGCATGCGCCTACTGGCTACAGCTGGCAGATTGCCATCGAGGCCGCCGACCATGCCCTGTACGCCGCCAAGGCCAAGGGCCGCAACTGCTGCGTGACGCTGGATCTGGATCGCGTGCCCCACAGCGAGTGGACGCAGCAGATCCATGCCAGTGACATCGCCCGCTGGCTGGCAGCGGGGTATGCGAGCGAGCAGGTGCTTTAGGTCGGCAATCCCAGATTGCGCCAGAGCTTCAGTGTCGGCTCGGCCTGGTTCAGCGTGTAGAAGTGGATGCCCGGCGCACCGCCCTTGA
>JAZKFO010000084.1:0-5712 GCA_040386395.1 Pseudomonadota bacterium
TCATGTTGTATTCGCGCTCCAGGCGCTCCTGCACGATTTCCATGTGCAGCAGGCCTAAAAAGCCGATGCGGAAACCGAAGCCAAGAGCGGAGGAGTTTTCTGGCTCGAATCTGAGTGCTGAGTCATTCAAGCGCAGCTTTTGCAGGCTCTCGCGGAAGTCCTCGAAGTCGTCGGCGTCGATGGGGAACATGCCGGCGAACACGCGCGGCTGCACTTCCTTGAAGCCTTGAAGGGCGTTCTCACAGGGGTTGCCGGCGAGGGTGATGGTGTCACCCACCGGCGCGCCGAAGATGTCCTTGATGTTGGCGACGATCATGCCGACTTCGCCGCATTCGAGCTGGTCCTTGAAGATGCGTTTCGGCGTATTGACCGCGATCATGGTGATCTCGTAGTCGCGGCCGGTGCTCATCACCCGGATCTTCTGACCCTTCTTCACCGTGCCGTGCATGATGCGCACCAGCGAGACCACGCCGAGGTAGTTGTCGAACCAGCTATCTGCGATCAGCGCCTGCAATCTGCCATTGGGGTCGCCCTTGGGCGCCGGCAGGCGGGTGGTGACTTCCTCCAGCACGTCCAGCACATTGAGGCCGGTCTTGGCGGAGATGCGCACAGCGTCTTCGGCCGGCACGCCGATGATTTCCTCGATCTCCTTCACCACGCGCTCTGGCTCGGCGTTTTGAAGGTCGATCTTGTTCAGCACCGTCAGCACTTCGAGATTGAGTTCGATGGCGGTGTAGCAGTTGGCCACACTCTGCGCCTCGACACCCTGCGAGGCATCGACCACCAGCAGCGCACCCTCGCAGGCGGCGAGCGAACGGCTCACTTCATAGCTGAAGTCCACATGCCCCGGCGTGTCGATGAGATTGAACTGATACAGCTCGCCATTGCGCGCCTTGTAGTGCAGCTGCACCGCCTGCGCCTTGATGGTGATGCCGCGCTCGCGCTCGATGGGATTGTTGTCGAGCACCTGCGCCTGCATCTCGCGTGCTTCGAGACCGCCCGTGAGCTGGATGAAGCGATCCGCCAGCGTCGATTTGCCGTGGTCGATGTGGGCGATGATGCAGAAGTTGCGGATGTGTGACTGCGGAACGGACGACATAGGAGATCGGTCACCGCAAGCCGCGAGGGCCAAAGCGGTCAAAAAATGGTCGCGCAGTATAGCTGCTCTCGCCGGGCTTCCGGCTTGGTCAAAGGCCTTACAGCGGCCTCTCGAAACGCTCAAGGAAGTGGCGGGCCAGCCGATAGCAGGGCAGCAAACACTCCAGAGAGCGCCATGACGCCGCAACAAATCGTCCTCGTCCAGCAGTCCTTCGCGAAAGTGGAGCCCATCGCCGACACCGCCGCCAGTCTTTTTTACCAGCGCCTGTTCGAGATCGACCCCAGCGCGCTGCCGCTGTTCCGGGGCGGCAACATGGAGCAGCAGGGTCGACGATTGATGCAGATGATCGCCGTGGCGGTGAAGGGGCTGAACCAGCTCGATGATCTCGTCCCGGCCGTGCAGGCACTGGGCCGCCGTCATGCCGGTTACGGCGTGCTGCCGCAGCACTACAGCACGGTCGGTGCCGCCTTGCTGTGGACCCTGGGTCAGGGCCTGGGCCCGGCTTTCACCCCGGAGGTGGAAACCGCCTGGGTAGAAACCTACGGCCTGCTTTCAACCGTCATGCAGGAAGCCATCGCCAAAGACCGCTAGCGGTCTCAGCCCAGCGCGCGCGCCAGCGCCGCCTCATCCAACTGCACCTCGCAGACGAACTGCCCTTGTGCATCCAGCAGCACCGGGATGCGCAGGCCGTATTGGCTCTGCCATGCGGGGTGGTGATCGACCAGCACCGTGTCGATGGCGATGCGATCGCCAAAGGCGGCAAGTGCCTCGGTCTCCAGATCCTCACACAGGTGGCAGCCGGGGCGCGTCAGCAGCGTGAAGCGCGTCGGCATTATTTCTGGACTTCGGCCGGCGGCACATCCAGTGCGAGAAACAGCGGCCCGCCCTCGCGCTGGATCAGCAGCGGCACGCTGGCACCGGGGGTGAGGTCTTCCAGCACTTCCAGGAATCGCTCCGGGCTGTCGATTTTCTGGCCGCCGAGCGAAAGCAGGATGTCGCCGGGCTGCACGCCCGCCTTCTGAGCTGCGCCCGGCTCGACTCGGACGATGCCGACGCCGCCTTCGGTGACTCTGGCGGCGGCGCGATCCTCTTCGCTGAGGCGTTCCAGCCCCAGCCCCAGCGGCGGCCTGGGTGCGGCAGGCTCGATGCCAGCCACGTCGGCCGGCAGCTCGCCCACTTTCACTTTCAGCACCATCTGCTTGCCGTCTCGCAGCAGCTTCAGGGGCACGGTTTCGCCCGGCTTCACTGCGCCCACCATCGGCGGCAGCGCATTGCTCACGGTCAGCGGCTGGTCGTTGAACTCCAGAATCACATCGCCGGTTTTCAGGCCTGCGGCCTCGGAGGGACTGCCCGGCACCACGCGCGCCACCAGCGCACCCTCGGCCTTGGGCAGGCCGAAGCTCTTGGCGAGATCGCGGGTGACTTCCTGCACCACCACGCCGAGCCAGCCACGGGTGACCTTGCCCTTGTCCTTCAGCTGCTCGGCAACGGTCAGCACCACGTCGATGGGGATGGCGAAGGCGATGCCGCTGTTGCCGCCGGTCTGCGAGTAGATCTGCGAGTTGACCCCCACCACCTCGCCTTCGAGGTTGAACAGCGGGCCACCTGAATTGCCGGGGTTGATCGCCGCATCGGTCTGGATGAAGGGCACATATTGCTCGGTGAACAGGCTGCGGCCCTTGGCCGAGACGATGCCGGCGGTCACCGAGTAATCGAAGCCGAACGGCGAGCCAATCGCCATCACCCACTGGCCGACGCGCAGTTTCTTGCTGTCAGCGGTGGTGACGGCGGGCAGGTCCTTGGCATCGACCTTGAGCAGGGCGATGTCGCTGGCCTCGTCGAGGCCAACCACGGTGGCGGGCAGCTCGCGGCGATCCTGGAGGCGCACCAGGATCTCCTTCGCGTCCTTCACGACATGGGCGTTGGTGATGACATAGCCGTCCTGCCACAGCACGAAGCCGGAGCCGAGTGACTGCTCGGCACCAAACGGCTCTTCATCGCCCGGCTCGCCCTGAGGGGCTTCGGGGTCTTCGGCAGAATCGCCGCCGAGACCGTCTGGCGCGTGCTGCTCCAGAAACTTCTTCATCCAGTCCGGCATGTTCTCGCGCGAGGGTGCGGCGCGCTCGTCCGGCAGGGACTGCGGCGCGGCAGCACCCAGCTCGGCCTCGTCGGCCGGCACGGTGCTGATGTTCACCACCGAGCCGCTGACGGTGTCGACCAGGTCGGCGAAATCAGGCAGCGCACCTTGCGGCGCGGTCTTGCCGCAGGCGCCCAGCAGCAGGGTCAGCAGCAACAGGGGCAGCGCCCGGCGGCAGGACGTGGCAACAGCAATCATGGAACGCTCCAGAGGGGATGCCGCCATTTTAGGCTGCCTGCAACACTCAAGGCTTTTTGGGCGCGGCTTCGGCGGTCTCGCTCAGACGCAGGCCGCCCGCAATGGTCTCCACCGTCGCCACCGGGGTTTCGCCCACCACGGTGACGTGATAGCGCCCGATGCTGCGGCCGTAGGCCTGCACCGCGCCCATCTGGGTCAGGCCGTTGAAAGCTTGGTCGGGTGCCACCCCAAGGGCCGCAAACACCGAGACGGCCGAGAGGCCATCGGAGAGCATCAGGTGCTCCACCCGGCCGCGCAGCTGGTTGCCGGCGCGGTGCTCGCGCATCGTCACCTTGAAGCCCGGCGGCAGCATGTCGAAGCGTAGCGGGAAATCGCTGATGTCCGCCGGCCCGCCGGAAAGCTCCTTCATCTCAGGCTCGACGCGGGTCACCGCCTTGAAGCGCGAGGTATCTAGGCTGGGCTTGAAGGCATCGGCCGGCAGGCTGGCAGGGAATGCCACTTCGGTGAACATCACCTCTTCCAGCGGCCGACGGCCAGGGCCGATGAGCGTGACCTTGAGCGGCACGCCGGTGATTTCATCCGCCCAGATCTCGAAACCATAGCGATAGCCATCGCGCGGGTTCAGTGCCACGCCACGGCAGCTGCGGCCGGCGATGCGGGTGGTGCCGACATCCTTCAGCTCATACCAGGCGGCGAGCTGCTTCAGTGATTCAACCGAGACATTGGTGAGCAGGCCCTTCAGCGCCGGGCGCTTGAGGTCGAGCTTGCGATCCTTGGCCAGCAGGCAGGTCACCTCGTTGTCGCGGCGGATGATTTCGCGCGGTTCGCCGGTGAGGGCCACCACCCGCTCCTGCTCGATGCCGCCGGCAAAGCCGTGGATGAGCCGCATCGACTCCATGTTGCCGCCGGCGCTGTAGATCACCGTGCCGTGATAGGTGGCGGTGCGGGCGGTGTCGGCGGCCTTGAGCAACACCTCGGTCGGTGTGGCGGCAAAAGCCGAGACCGTGACCCAGCCGAGCAGGCAGGCCGTGAAACGCGGGACGCCCATTACCGCGCGTCCGAGGAATAGTTGGTCCGCACCACGAGACGGGCGCTGGCAAAGGTGCCGCCCATGTTGCGCTCGGTCAGCAGGTTGCTGTGTTCGACGATGTAGTCGTTGAGGATGGCGGCCCTGCCCTCGTCGGCGAGCACCATCGGCGTGGTCACCAGCGGCGCCGGGTTGCTGGCAGTCTGCTGCGGCAGGGCGTTTTCGGTGGAAAGTCCACGGTAGCCACCCACCACCAGCACGGCGGCCACTACGCCGGCGGCGGCAGACAGCGGCACCAGCGTACGCCAGGAGCGCGCCACGGCAGCCGGCCTTGTCGCGGCACGGGCTGGCATCTGCACCACCGTGCTGGGCAGGGGTTTCTCGCTGGCGATGGCGGCCATCACGCCGCTGCAGAAGTCGCTGCTGCCAGCCAGTGCCACGCCGTCACGGGCATCGCGCATCTCCCAGATGCGGCTCCACTCGGCCTTGATCGCAGGGTCGTTCTCGACCGCTTCCATGAGCGCATCCCACTCGGCCTCGGTGGCGGCGGCATCGACAGCAGCGGACAGGACTTGTTTGGGCATGAATGTTCTCGACATGAATCTACTGACAAAAGAAACAACCGTGGCGTGTTGGCTCGCACCCGTGGACTGGCTGACTCGGCACTGAACCACTAAACCATCTCTACATCAAAAAGTTCAACGTCATCCTTGAAATAAAACCAAGCCTGCCCAGCAGAAAATCAGCTCAACAGCGGCTGCAAGACCTCGTCGATGGCCTCGCGCGCGCGAAAGATGCGCGAGCGCACGGTGCCGATCGGGCAGTCCATGGCCTCGGCGATCTCCTCGTAGCTCAGGCCTTCCAGCTCGCGCAGGGTGATGGCCTGGCGCAGGTCGGGCGGCAGCTTGTTGATGGCCTCGCCGACCTTCTGCTTGATCTCCTCGGTCAGCGCCTGCGCCTCTGGCGTGGCGTTGTCGCTGAGCTGCTCGGTGTGGCCGTACAGCTCGGCATCGGCGATATCGACATCGTGGCTCGACGAACGACGGTTGCGCGAGACGAGGTGATTTTTCGCGGTGTTGATGCCGATGCGATAGAGCCAGGTATAGAACGCACTGTTGCCCTGAAACCCCTTCATCGCACGCCAGGCACGGATGAAGGTCTCCTGCGCGACATCGGGCGCGTCACCATCGCCCACGAGGCGGCTGACCAGCTGGATGATCTTGTGCTGGTACTTGCGCACCAGCAGCTCGA
>JAZKFO010000085.1:0-13234 GCA_040386395.1 Pseudomonadota bacterium
TGCGGTAGACCAGGCAGTGCGCGCGGTCCTTGCCGGGCAGCGGCGGCACGAAGGGATAGCTGCCGGTGGCGAGCACCAGCGCGTCATACGAGAGCGTGCGGCCCTGGGTGGTGACGAGGGTCTTCGCAGCCGTATCGATGCTGGCTGCACCTTCGCCAAGGTTCAGCGCGTAGCCACTGCTGGCAAAGAAATCATCGGGCGTGAGCGAGAGCTGCTGCGCCGTGGTGCCGGTGAAGTAGCTCGACAGATGCACGCGGTCGTAGGCAGGGCGCGGCTCTTCGCAGAGCACCGTCACGTCGAAGGTGTCGGGCGAGACGGCATGCAGCTGTTCCAGAAACTTCTGGCCAACCATGCCGTGGCCAACAAGCACTATTTTGGGGCGGTGGGCATCGAACATCGAATCAACTCCGGCAGCAACAAAAACGACGGGCAACAAAAAAGGCGTTCGCCCCAACACGGCTTTTTTCAAAGCCAGCAAGGACGAGACGCCTTTGTCTCGTGCGCACCCACTTAGGGCACGCGGTAGCGCCGTCGTTGGCGCTAGCTCACATCAAGCAATGCTCATGCCATGCGGTTCGGATCGAACACGACACCGTCCATGATCCGGTCGGCCGGTAGCTCCAGGCTGCCGGCTTCGCCTGCGATGACATAGGGCGCAGCGTGCGCGCCTTCGAGCTTCTCGCTGGCCAGCGGCAGCGGCTCGCCGAGCGCGCGGGCGACGCTGCGGTAGAGGTCGGGGCGGCAGCTGGCGGCAGCGCGTTCCAGATCGGCGGCCGGCGGCAGGTGCTGCCAGCGGCGCATCTGTTCCAAGAGCCAGCGGCTGTGCGAGCGCCAGGGGAAGCCCGCCAGCCCCTCGTGAAAACGCAGGGTCTTCAGCTCGTCTTCGAGCAGCGCGGTGGCGACGTCCGGCATCAGCGTGGCTTGCAGCCAGGCAGCGGCCTGCGGGTGGTTGCCAGGGTCATCCAGCCAGCGGCCGGCGGCGATGAGCGCGCGCAGCAGGGCGGCCAGCGTGGCGGGATTGGCCTCGGCCCAGGGCTGGGCGACGGCGAAGACCTTCTCCGGCCCGCCGTTCCAGAACTGGCGCTTGTCGAACAGCACCTTCGCCACGCCGCGCGAGGCAGCAAGTGCGGGCCAGGGCGAGCCGACCCAGGCACCGTCGATGCGCCCGGCTTCGAGCTGCTGCACCATCAAGGGCGGCGGCACGGTGACGAGGTTGAGATCGAGTTCCGGGTGCAGGCCCACGCTCGCCAGCCAGTAGCGCAGCTCGTAGTGGTGGGTGCTGTAGGGGTAGACGTGGGCCAGCGTCGGGGCTGTTCGGCTGCCGCGTTCGGCCTCGACCAGACGGCGCAGCGCCTGCGCCCATTCGAGCGGCGTCGCCTTGGGCGTCGCACCGTGTTCGAGCAGGCGGGCGTGCAGGTCGGGCGTGACGCAGAAGCCGCTGCCACCCTGGCTCAGGCTTTTCACGGTGAGGATGGGCGTGGTCGCCGGGTCCAGCCCGAAGGCGGCGGCGAGCGGCATGGGGGCGAGCAGGGTCGCACCCTCGAAGCGGCCGGAAGCGAGCTTGTCGCGCATCGCCGCCCAGGAGCGCACGGTGGAGAGCGCCACATCCAGCCCTTCGCGTGCGAAGAAGCCCGCGGCTTCGGCCACCACCAGCGGTGCCGAGTCGGTGAGCGGGATGATGCCCAGGGTCAGCTGGGTGGTTTCCGGCGCAGGCCTGCTCATAGCAGATCCGCCGCGGCAATCACCGCGCGGGCGGCATCGCCGATCTTGAGATTGCGGTTCATCGCCGCCTTGCGCAGTTGCTCATAGGCCTGCTCCTCGGTCAGTTGTCTGCGCGCCATCAGCAAGCCCTTGGCGCGGTCGATGTCCTTGCGATCGCTCAGGCGGCCCTTGGCATCGTCCAGCTCGCGCTTGAGCGCCTGGTGCTCGGCGAAGCGGGCGATGGCGACTTCCATCACCGGTTGCAGGCGCGTGGGGGTGAGCCCATCCACCACATAGGCGCAGACGCCGGCCCGCATGGCGCGGCGGATGCTCTCGACATCGCTCTTGGCGGCGAACAGCGCCACCGGCATGGGGTCGTTGAGGCTGATCTGGGCGAGGGATTCGAGCATGTCGCGGCCGGGCGAGTCGACGTCGATCAGCACGATCTCCGGCTTGCACTCGCGGGTGGCGGCCAAGAGGTCGTCGCAGGTCTTGCGCCGGGCCACCACGGTGTGACCGACGCCATGCAGGGCAGACTCAAGCATGTCGAGTCGCTGGGCATCGTCATCTACAAGCATCACGCGCATCGGGGCACTGTCGGTTTAAGGCCAAGGTTGCGAAGGCAAAACAGGTGCCACCGCTGTGCGCCATTGAGGCTCAGGGGCCCTGCATGAGAGGCGGGTCGGCTCAAAAGTGATCTTTACCACTTCGCCTCACTGCCCGCTGGGCATAGATTGCAACACCGCCATCAGAGCGGAATCAATGCTTGCGGCAGGAGAGTTTCATGGGCAGCACCACTTCACGTTCAATCTCGTTTTCGACACTGGCCCTGGCAGCCGTACTGGCGGGCTGCGGCAACTCGCAGGGGCCGGGCGCAGGCCTGGTCAACCCCGGCAACGGCAACACCGCCGCACCGGTCTCCAAGTTCGACCTCGCCAACCGCTGCTTCACGCTGAAGACCGGCGGCCAGTATGTGGTGAGCGATGCGACGGGCTTTATCGCCAACGCCAGCACGGCAGCGGGTGCCGAACGCTTCTACATGAAGCCTGCGGGCCTCGGCCGCTATCTGTTCTACACCAAGGGCGAGGCGCTGCTGACCGGCACGGGCACGGCGGTGACGGCCGAGACGGTGCCTGCCGATGGCGCGGACATCACGCTCGATGGCGACCGGGGCCTCTACACCGCACAGTCGCTCGACCTGCCGCTGTCGGTGGATGGCAGCGGCCGCCTGCTGCTGGGCGGTACGGCGGCACCGCTGGTGTTCGAGCCTGCGACGGGTTGCAGCGTCTACCCCGAAATGCCGGTGGGCATCGACGCGCCGACTTTCAAGAACAGCATCAACAAGCCAGTCATCGGCTTTGCCGAAGTGCATTCGCACATGGGCATGGGCAGCGAGATGTCGGATGGCAGCGGCGATGTCGGCCCGTCTGCGGGCGGCGTGCTGTACGGGCAGGCGATCAACCGCTTCGGCGTGGTCGAGGCCCTCAACAGCTGCGAGGCGCTGCATGGTCCCAATGGCACCTTGAGTGCGGAGAACATCATCCTCGACCAGAACCCAACCAGCACGCATGACGTGATCGGCTGGCCGACCTTCATCAACTGGCCGCAGAACGATTCCTTCCTGCACCAGCAGATGTATTACAAGTGGATCGAGCGCGCCTGGAAGGCGGGGCTGCGCACCATGACCATCCACGGCACCACCATCGAGGCGCTGTGCAACATCGCCCGCGCGAGCTATGGCGACAAGATGTCGGAATGCGTCGACATGGAAGTGGGCGTGCAGCAGGTGCAATACATGTATGACGTGCAAGACTACGTCGATGCGCAGGAGGGCGGGCCGGGCAAGGGCTGGTTCCGCATCATCAAGAGCCCGGCCGAGGCGCGCGCGGTGATTGCCGAGGGCAAGCTGGCGGTGATTCTGGGGCTGGAGTTCTCCAACGTGTTTCATTGCCGCGTGCAGTTCCTGCCCGGCGGCACCGAGGTGAGCGACTGCGACGAAGCCGAGATCGACAGCGAAATTGATCGCGCCTGGGAGCTCGGCGTGCGGCAGATCTTCCCCTACCACGATGTGGACAGCTCGCTCGGCGGCACCGGTATTTTCAGCTCGATTCTCAACTACGTGGGCGCAACCGATACGAAGGGTTTCTGGAAGACCTACGACTGTCCCGATGTCGAGTACTTCACCGGTGAGGGCGTGTTCGTCGCGGGCGCGGAACTCGAAACCGCGCCGCTGATGCTGGGCGGCGATCCCTTGAGCCAGGCCCTGATCTCGTCGGGCGCTGGCACTGCGCCGATCTATCCGCCGGGCCGCCAGTGCAATGCGCGTGGCGTGACGCCGCTCGGCAAGTACGCCATCGACAAGATTCTGAAGAAGGGCTTCATCCTCGACATCGACCACGCGGAATTGTCGATCAAGCAGTACATGCTCGACGAGGGTGCCAAGCTCACGCCCAACTACCCGGCGGTGTCGGGGCATGGCGGGCATGGCGGCATCACCACCGCGCAGGCCGAACAGATTTTCCGGCAGGGTGGCTTGATCTACCAGGCGCTGGGCAACGGCAAGGAGATGACCCGCTACTTCGAGCAGATGAAGCCGGTGTGGGAGCGCTCCACCAACCGCCCGCTGGCGCTGGGCTATGGCGCGGACAGCAACGGCCTGCGCACGCTGCCCG
The DNA here is from genome assembly GCA_040386395.1 of Pseudomonadota bacterium. Taxonomy (GTDB): domain Bacteria; phylum Pseudomonadota; class Gammaproteobacteria; order Nevskiales; family Nevskiaceae; genus Stagnimonas. The sequence goes on from JAZKFO010000085.1 coordinate 4,374, forward strand.
GCCCGCGCGGCATGGACAGCGAGGCCATCCAATATCCCTTCACCCTGTTCAAGGGCCCCGGCTGGGGACCGCAGTACGCCGCGGCTGGCATCGCGCCGATGAAGGTGGACATGCTGGCGATCCCCGTCGCCGACGGCAAGCAATGGAACATGGACGAGCAGGGCATGTCGCACTACGGGCTGGTGCCCGACATCGTTGAAGAAATCCGCATCGAGGGTGGCGAGCCGGCGACCACGGCGCTCTACAACTCCGCCGAGGCCTTCCTGCAAATGTGGGAGCAGACCGAGAAAGCCTCGGCGGATGCGAGGACGAAGCCGCTGCCGTAAGAGCCCGCCGCGTTACCCCCTCCCCCAGCCCCTCCCCGCAAGGGGGAGGGGATTTGCACCGGGCCTTTGGAGAACAGGCTTTGAAAATCATCCCTAACCAGTCCCCCTTCCCCTTGCGGGGAGGGGTTAGGGGCGGGGGTTGTCGCCCATGAATATAAGGTTTGAAAGAGCCGCACCGGCTGCCGCACTGGCGGCACTACTCAGCCCGCTCAGCGCGGGCGCGCATGGCTTCGGCCGGCTCTACAACCTGCCCGTCCCCTTCTGGCTTTATGGCTGGGGTGCGGCGGCGGCACTGGTGCTGTCCTTCCTGCTCGTGGGCCTGTTTGCGGCGTCGCCGGAACAGGCCACTGCGTCCGCTGCGCGTGACATCACGCAGACCCGCCGGGTGCGCGCCCTGCGTCGTGCGATGCCAGTGCTGAAGGCACTGAGCCTCGGCCTGCTACTGCTCTGCATCGCCACCGCACTGCTCGGCAACCGCGACCCCTACCGCAACTTCAGCATGACCTTTTTCTGGGTCGTGTTCCTGCTCGGCTTCACCTACCTCAGCGCCTTCATCGGCAATGTCTTCGCCGTGCTCAACCCCTGGCGGGTGATGGCCGATGCGCTCGGCACCCGCCTCACGCAGGGCCGCCTGCACTACCCGCAAGCGTTGGGGGACTGGCCCGCGCTCGCGCTCTATCTCGGCTTCATCTGGTTCGAGCTGTTCGGCCTCGGCAGGCCCCGGCCGCTCGGCGAGATGCTGCTGGCCTACACCGCGCTCAATCTATTCGGGGCCTGGCTGGTCGGCAGCCGCGACTGGTTTCAGCACTGCGAGTTCTTCTCGGTGTTTCTGCGACTCGTCGCGCTGCACGCGCCGTTCGACTACCAGCGTGGTGGCGACGGCGAGCGCGGCAGCCTGCATCTGCGCAAGCCCTTCGCGGGCCTGATCCAGGCGCGGCCCGCCCGGCTGGCCACCGTGGTGTTCGCGCTCGCCATGCTCTCCACCACCGCCTTCGACGGCCTGCGCGCCACGCAGTGGTGGGTGCATCTGTTCTGGAGCGACCCCACCGGCCTCGTCACCACACTCGCTGGCGTGCGCCCGATATCCGCCATCGCCACCCTGCGCAGCTGGTATGTGGGCTGGGAAACGTTCTGGCTGCTGGCCTCGCCCTTTCTCTATTTCGCGGTCTATCTCGCCTGCATCGCACTGGCAAAACGGCTGACGCACAGCCGCCGCTCGCTCAGCGAACTCGCGCTCGACTTCGGCCACAGCCTGCTGCCCATTGCGCTCGTCTATCACGCCACCCACTACGCCACGCTGATGCTCACTCAGGGCCTGAAGATCATCAGCCTCGCCTCCGACCCCTTCGGCTGGGGCTGGAATCTGTTCGGCACTGCCATGCTCTGGCGCGCGCCGATCCTGCCGGGCATGGGCCTGGTCTGGCACACGCAGGTGGGGCTGATCCTGCTGGGCCACATCGCCGGCGTGGTGGTCGCGCATCGCATTGCGCTGCGGGTGTTTCCCACCCGCCGCGCCGCACTCCTGAGCCAGTTGCCGATGCTGGCTTTCATGGTGCTGCTGACGGTGGCGGGGCTGTGGATCATCGCGCAGCCGCTGACCGTGGAGCGGATGCGCTAAGTGTCCGCGGGAGTGTCCGCTGTCCGCCTTCGGACGCCGTACGGGTCACGGTCGATCGCATAAAGCATCGAATAATCAGTCGCTTGAAGCGATGGCATGGCTTGGCACAGGCCTGGCATTACTCCTGTTGCAACCGCCCCACGGAGTCCGCCATGAAGACCTCACCCTCACTCGCCCTCGCTGCCACCCTCGCCCTGACTGCCATCACCGGCACCGCGCAGGCCGCACCCGTCACCGAGGCGACGATGCTCGATGCCGTCATCGTCACGCCCACCGCCCGCTACAGCCTCAGCGACTGGCAGGCCCGCCAGGCCAGCCGCAATGCCGTGGTGCTGGAGCGCGTCGTGGTCACCCCCGCTGCCCGCTATACGCTCACCGAATGGCAGCAGCATCAGGCCGGCCTGCGCTATGCCAAGCGCGATGCCCGCCATGGCCCGCTGCGCGGCTGGCTGAAGATGGTGTGGAAACACTTCCAGTTCGCGCGCTCACAGGTCGAGGCGTAAGGAATGGCAATCATCCAGGGCACGGCCGGGCAGGACACTGCCCTGGCCGCCGCCAGGCCGCGCCGCTGGCGCTGGCTGGCCCTGCCGCTGGCCATGCTGCTGATTGCCGCCGCCGCCTGGCCGGCGCTGTCGCGCTATTCGTCGGCAGAGCGCTCGGTCTCACGCGAGCGCCTGCGCTTTGCCACCGTCACGCGCGGTCACTTCGTGTCGGATGTCTCGGCGCAGGGCAAGGCCGTCGCCGCCGTCAGCCCCACCCTGTATGCCACTGGCGCTGGCGTGGTGACGCTGCTCGTCGCCGCCGGCGAGAACGTGAAGAAAGGCCAGGTGCTGGCGACGGTCGACAGCCCCGACATCACCAACGAGCTGGCGCGCGAGCAGGTGAATCTCGATGCCCTGCGCTCGGCTGTCGCCCGCCAGAAGGTGGATGCGCGCACGCGCCAGTCCCAGGGCCGCCTCGCCATCGAACTGGCGCGCGTCACCGAGGGTGCGAGCGAGCGCGAGCTGGCCCGTGCCGAAGACGCCAAGCGTCGCGGCGTGATGCCGGACATCGAAGTCGCCCGTCGCGCCGATGAACTCACCGTCGCGCGCGTGCGCGCCAAGCAGATGGAGGAAGAAGCCGGGCTGCTCACCGAAGGTCTCAACTTCGAGTTGCGCACCCGCCAGCAGGAGGCCGAGCGCCAGGCCCTGCTGGTGGCCAATCTCGCACGACGTGCCGAAGAGCTGACCGTGAAGGCCCCGGTCGATGGCATCGTCGGCAACCTTGCCGTGCAGCAGAAATCCGCCGTCGCCGCCAACCAGCCGCTGCTGACCGTGGTCGATCTCTCCGCACTCGAAGTGGAGATTCTGGTGCCGGAGACCTATGCGCAGAGCATGGGCTTAGGGATGGCCGCCGAGATCGTCTGGGGCGAGCAGCGCCATGCCGGCAAGCTCACCGCGCTCTCGCCGGAAGTGCTCAACGGCCAGGTCGTCGCGCGGGTGCGCTTCGACGGCGATACGCCGAAAGAGCTGCGCCAGAACCAGCGCGTCAGCGTACGCATCGTGCTCGACGAACGTGCTGATGTGCTGATGGTGCAGCGCGGGCCTTTTCTCGAAGCGGGCAGCGGTCGCAGCGCCTATGTCGTGGTTGACGGCAATGCCCAGCGCACCGCCATCCGCACCGGCGCCACCAGCCTCGCGGCCGTCGAGGTGCTCGAAGGCCTGAAGGCTGGCGACGAAATCATCCTGAGTGGCAGCGATCAGTTCGAAGATGCCGAAACCCTGTATCTGCGTGACTAAACCGGAGTGTCTCCCATGCTGCAAATGACCCACATCAGCAAAGTCTTTCGCACCGATCTCGTGCAGACCCATGCGCTGCGCGACTTCAGCCTCAATGTAAAAGAGGGCGAGTTCGTTGCCGTCACCGGGCCTTCCGGTTCGGGCAAGACCACCTTCCTCAACATCGCGGGACTGCTTGAAACCTTCGACACCGGCAGCTATCTCCTGGATGGCAAGGACGTGAGCCATCTGAGTGACGACGCCCGCTCGCGGCTGCGCAACGAGAAGATCGGCTTCATCTTCCAGGGCTTCAATCTCATCCCGGACTTGAGCGTGTTCGACAACGTCGATGTGCCGCTGCGCTACCGCGGCTTCGACGGCAAGGAGCGTCGCCGCCGCATCGAGGGCGCGCTCGAACAAGTGGGCCTGGCGAGCCGCGCCAAGCATCTGCCCAGCCAGCTCAGCGGCGGCCAGCAGCAGCGCGTGGCCATTGCCCGCGCACTGGCCGGCACGCCGCGCGTGCTGTTCGCGGACGAACCCACCGGCAATCTCGACTCGCTGATGGCGCGGCAGGTGCTGGAGATGCTCGAAGAGATCAACACCAGGGGCACCACCATCGTGATGGTCACGCACGATCCCGAACTCGCGCGCCGTGCCCATCGCAACATCCATGTGATGGACGGCCAGGTGAGCGATTTCACCGATTTCTCCCAGGCCGCAGCCGCACGCGACGCACTCGCCGCCTAGGAGAAGCCCATGCTCGCCCACAACCTCTTCCTGGCCTGGAAAAGCCTGCGCAAGAATCCGGTGCTGTCGCTGCTGATGATCGGCGCGATCGGCCTCGGCATCGGCGTGTGCATGACCACGCTGACGGTCTACACGCTGATGAGCAACAACCCCATCCCGGAGAAGAGCGGCGTGCTGCATGCGGTGCAGCTCGACAGCTGGGACCCGAATGAAGCCTGTGGCGAGCCGAATCTGCCGCCTTCACAATTGAACTGGCGCGATGCGCAGGCGCTGCTGAAGTCCGACATCCCCAAACGTCAGGTCGCCATGTTCCGCTCCGGCTTTGCCGTGCAGGAGCCCAGCAACAAGCTGCCGGCCTTTCTCGCCGAAGCGCGGGTGACGACGCGCGATTTCTTCGAGATGTTCCAGGTACCCTTCATCCACGGCGGCGGCTGGGACGCCAGCGCCGACCGCGATCAACAACAGCTGGTGGTGCTGACCAAGAAGACCAACGACAAGGTGTTTGGCGGCACCAACAGCGTGGGCAAGATGCTGAAGCTCGATGACCGCGAATATCGCGTGGTCGGCGTGACCGAAGACTGGAACCCGACACCCAAGTTCTACGATCTCAACAACGGCAGCTTCGCCAAGCCAGAAGAACTGTATGTGCCGTTCGGTCTCGTCGAGCCGCTGGAGCTGAAGAGCTTCGGCAATACCAATGGCTGGAAGCCTGAGCAGATCAACTCCTATCAGGACTTCCTGAATGCCGAAGAAGTCTGGCTTCAATACTGGGCCGAGCTGCCGGATGCGAAAACCCGCGAGGCCTACCAGGCCTTCATCGACCAGTACGTGAGCGAACAGAAAAAGCTCGGCCGTTACCCGCGCCCGCTCAACAACCGGCTCACCAATGTCGTGGACTGGATGCGGGTCAATGACGTGGTCACCGAAGACTCGAAGGTACTGCTGGGCCTGTCGTTTCTCTTCCTCGCCGTCTGCCTGCTCAACATCGTGGGCCTGCTGCTCTCGAAGTTTCTCGGCAAGTCCGGCGAGACCGCGCTGCGCCGCGCGCTGGGTGCGACACGCTGGCAGATCATGCAGAAGAACCTGGTCGAGGTCGGCCTCATCGGCCTCATCGGCGGCCTGCTCGGCCTGCTGCTCGCCTTTGCAGGCCTGCAGGGCGTGAAGCAGCTCTATCGCGGCTATGAGCGGCTGGTGCAGCTGAATGGCGAGCTGCTGCTGGTGGCTCTCGGCATCGCACTTGCCAGCAGTCTCGTCGCCGGGCTGTATCCCGCCTGGCGCGCAGCAAGGCTGGCCCCCGCCGGACTGCTTAAGACCCAATGAGTGGATTGCGGATTTTGGATTTGGGAATGCGGATTGGTGAATCAAAAGGCGCCGCTTCTCCTCTTTTCAATCCGCATTCCGCATTCCGAAATTCCCATTCGAGAACCCCATGAATCTCATCCAGAAACTTGCACTCGACGCCGGCCCCATCCTGCGCGCGCTCACGCGCAGCCGCGCCGGTGCGGTGCTGATCGCGCTGCAATGCGCCATCACGCTCGCCATCATCACCAACGCCATTTTCATCATTCAGGACCGCCTGAAAAAAATGGCAAGGCCCAGCGGCGTGGATGTGGAAAACGTGTTCAGCATGAACGTCATCCCGTTCGCGCCCAACTTCGACAGCAAGGCCTCGATCGAGGCCGATCTCAGGGCTTTGCGCACGATGCCGGGGGTGGTCGATGCGGCCGTCGTCAATTCCTTCCCGCTGCTGGAGAGCGGCGGTTCCAGCATGTATGCCGCCAGGCCGGGGGCCAAGGCCGAGGAGTTCATCGGCGCGGCACGCTATGAGGTGGATGCGCACGCGTTGAATACGCTGGGGCTCAAGCTGATTGCCGGGCGTGATTTCCGTGAGGACGAGATCCGCGGCCGGGAGATCAACAGCCAGTACGAGAACCCGGTGGTGATCCTGAGCAAGGCCTTTGCCGAAAAAATGTTCCCGCCAGACGGCAATGCGGTCGGCAAGACGCTCTACGACGGCAACCAGTTACCGATCCCCATCGTCGGCATCGTCGAGCGCGCCCAGGCGCCGTGGATCGGCTGGGGCCAGTTGGAGTACTCGGCGTTTTTCTCCAACTACCGCTTTTCGTTTACGCGCTACATCGTGCGTGCAGCACCGGGCGAGCGCGATCGTCTGATGCCACAGGTTGAGAAAATGCTCACCGACAGCAACAGCGGCCGCATCATCAACTCGATGAGATCGCAGACCGAGATCGAGGCCAGGACCTACGGCGAATACCGTGCAATGGCGATCATCCTGGTCAGCGTCATCGTGCTCATCGTCATCATCACGGGCTTGGGCATCGTCGGCCTCGCGAGCTTCAACGTGAATGCGCGCAAGAAGCAGATCGGCACACGGCGCGCGCTGGGTGCGCAGAAGAGCGACATCGTCCGCTACTTCCTGGTCGAGAGCTGGCTCATCACCACGGTGGGCGCAGTGATCGGCGCGGGCCTGTCGTTCGGCCTGAGCTACTGGATGGTCAACACCTTCGATCTGCCGCCGCTGGACTGGCGCTACATCCCGGTCGGCGTGGGTTTCCTGTGGGTGCTCGGCCTGGTCGCGGTGCTGGTGCCGGCGCGGCGTGCCTCGCAGCTGGCCCCCGCCCTTGCCACCCGCTCGGTTTAATCTCGCGCCATGTCCACCGTTCTCGTCGTCGATGACAATAGCGCCGTCTGCACCGCGCTCGACCTTGCCCTCTCGCTGCAAGGCCTCAAGGTGCTGGTGGCCGAGTCGCCCGCCGAGGCGCTGAAGCTGCTCGACGAGCACAGCATCGACCTCGTCGTGCAGGACATGAATTTTCACCGCGACACCACCAGCGGCGAAGAGGGGATGGAGCTGTTCCGCGCCATCCGCGTGCAGGAGCCGGACATGCCCATCATCCTGCTCACGGCGTGGACGAACGTGGAGACGGCGGTCGACCTGATGAAGCAGGGCGCGGCCGATTACCTCGGCAAGCCCTGGGACGACCGCAAGCTGCTGACCACCATCCACAACCTGCTGAAGCTGGGCAAGGCGACGCGCGAAAACCAGCAGCTCAAATCCGCCCGCCGCGTGGTGCGGCAGAAGGTGGCGGGGGCTTTCGACCTCTGCGGCCTGGTCTACGAGAGCGATGCCATGCACGAGACGGTGACACTCGCCACCCGTGTGGCCCGCGCCGACGTGCCGGTGCTCATCACGGGGCCCAACGGTGCGGGCAAGGAGAAGATCGCCGAGATCATCCAGGCCAATTCGCCGCTCGCGGAGGGGCCCTTCATTCGCGTCAACGTGGGCGCGCTGCCTGCTGAATTGATGAGTGCGGAATTGTTCGGTGCCGAGCCGGGCGCCTATACGGGTGCGAGCAACAAGGCGCGCGAAGGGCGCTTCGAGGCAGCCGATGGCGGCACGCTGTTTCTCGATGAACTGGGCACGCTCTCGCTGGAAGGCCAGGTGAAGCTGTTGCGGGTGTTGCAGACCGGCCAGTTCGAGCGCTTGGGAAGCACGAAAACCAGACAGGTGCAGGTGCGGGTGATCAGCGCCACCAATGCCGACCTGCGCGCGGCCATCCGCGCCGGGACCTTCCGCGAGGATCTGTACTACCGCCTGAATGTGATCGAGTTGAATGTGCCGCCGCTGGCCTCGCGCCGCGACGATGTGCTGCCCACGGCGCGGGCGTTTCTGGATGGCACGCACCGCTTCAGTCCCGAAGCCGAGCGGGCGCTGCTGGCGCATGCCTGGCCGGGCAATGTGCGGGAGTTGCAGAACTCGGTGCGGCGCGCCTGCCTGTTGTCGGCAGGCGAGCTGATCCAGCCCGCCGACCTCGGGCTGCAACGTGGTGCGGCACTGGCCGAGTCGGCAGCGAACGAGCCTGATCGCGAGGCAGTGCAGCAGGCGCTGGACTCAGCCCAAGGCGTGGTGGCCATCGCCGCCCGCGAGCTGGGACTGTCGCGCCAGGCGCTGTACCGGCGCATGGAAAAATTCGGCGTGGTGCTCGGCGCATAAAAAAAGCGGCGCCTGAAGCGCCGCTTGTTCACTGCCCTCTGGCCTCACCAGATGGTGATGCGCTCGGCTTCCGGCTTGAACAGCTTGTCGCCTTCCTTCACGCCGAAGGCGCTGTAGAACGCCGGGATGTTGACCGGCGTGCCGTTGGCGCGCTGCTCGCTGGGCGAGTGCGGATCGGTCTTGAGGCGCGTGAGCAGGTTCTCTTCGCGGTACTTGCGCGCCCAGACCTGGCTCCAGCCGTAGAAGAAACGCTGATCGCCGGTGAGGCCGTCGAGCACCGGGGCCTCCTTGCCGCCGAGTGACAACGCATAGGCCTTGTGGGCGACGGTGAGGCCGCCCAGGTCGCCGATGTTCTCGCCGAGCGTGAACTTGCCGTTGACGAAGTAGCCCTTCACCGG
>JAZKFO010000086.1:0-3299 GCA_040386395.1 Pseudomonadota bacterium
AATGGATTGAAGACCCGCACAACCGCGACCCGCGCTATGCCCGCAGCTGGCTGCGCGCCGAGGTGATGCCCGCGCTACGCACGCGCTGGCCCGATGCCGATACACAACTGGCGCGCGCTGCCGACCACGCCGCCGATGCGACGCTGCTGCTGACCCGGCTCGCAGCTGGCCTGCTGCACAAACTGCAAGGGCAGCATGGCGGGCTGTCGGTGTCCGGCCTGCTGCAACTGCATGCCGCCGAGCGCCGCCTGGTGCTGCGCCATTGGCTGCAAGGCTTAGGCCTGCCGCCGCCCTTCGCGCAGACCTTGCAGCAGCTCGACACCGACGTGCTGCCGGCGGGTGCCACCGCCATGCCGCTGCTGCGTTGGCCGGGTGCGGAGTTACGCCGCTACCGCGACACCCTGTTTGCAGGCCCGACGCTGGCCGCGCTGCCGGATGATCTCTGCCTCATTTGGGATGGCCGCGAGCCACTCGTGCTGCCTGCGGGTCTGGGTGAGTTGAGCACGTCCACACCGCAGAACATGCAGGTGCGCTTCGCGGTGCCGGGCTTGCGCATCCGCCTGGACGGCGCGCCACACAGCCGCTCGCTGAAGCAACTCAGTCAAGAAAATGCGGTGCCACCCTGGTGGCGCAGCAGACTGCCAATCATTTTTGTGGATCGCACAGTGGTTTCGATTGCCGGTCACTGGAATACTCAGGGCGCACCGGCCTTGAGCTGGCGCGTACAAGAATCGTGGGGTCTACCCGCGTCCTGGATGCAGTAAAAACTTTGCGGAGGAGACCCGCTATGCATGGACTCATCATGGACCACCAACTGGTGGTCACGGATATCGTCAAACACGTCGAACGTTTCCACGGCGATACCGAGGTCATCTCACGCCTGCCGGATGCCGGCGGCGCGATTCACCGCAGCACCTATGCCGAAGTGGCAGCGCGTGCGCGCCGGGTCGCCAATGTGCTCGACACGCTGGGTGTCGCACAAACTACCAACGTCGGCACCCTGGCCTGGAACACGCACCGGCATCTGGAGCTTTATTACGGCGTGTCGAGTGCGCGCCGCGTGCTGCACACCGTCAACCCGCGCCTGTTCCCGGAGCAGATCAGCTGGATCATCAACCACGCCGAAGATCAGGTGATGTTCTTCGACGTGACGTTTGCGGCCCTCGTCGATGGCGTGGCGCCCTTGTGCAAGACGGTGAAGCACTGGATTGCGTTGACCAGCGAAGACAAGCTGCCGGCGATGCAGAACGTGAAGCCATTGGCCTACGAAACGCTGGTGGCCGCCGCGAGCGATCAATACGAATGGCCGGTGTTCGACGAGCGCGAAGCCGCCTCGCTCTGCTACACCTCAGGCACCACCGGCAACCCCAAGGGCGTGCTGTATTCGCACCGCAGCACCATCCTGCACGCGATGGCCGCCTGCCTGCCGGACGTGATGGCGCTCAGCGCCCGCGACGTGGTGTTGCCCGTGGTGCCGATGTTCCACGTCAACGCCTGGGGCACGCCCTACACCTGCGCGATGATGGGTGCCAAGCTGGTGCTGCCGGGTGCGGGGCTGGATGGCGCGAGCCTCTACGAGCTATTCGAGAGCGAGAAAGTCACCTTCTCGGCCGGTGTGCCCACCGTCTGGCTGGGCCTGCTGCAACACCTGCAAAAGCACAACCTCAAGTTCACCACCACCTGGCGCTCGGTGGTGGGTGGCTCGGCCTGCCCGCCGGCGCTGATGAAGACCTTGCTGGTGGACTACGGCGTGCGCGTCGGCCATGCCTGGGGCATGAGCGAGATGAGCCCGCTCGGCACCTATGGCTCGCTCAAGAATCGCCATCTGCTGCTGCCACAGGACGAGCAGTTGGGCGTGCTTGCGAAGCAGGGTCGGCCGATCTTCGGCGTCGATCTGAAGATCGTCGACGAGGCGGGCCAGGAGCTGCCGCGTGACGGCAAGGCCTTTGGCGATATTCTGGTCAAGGGGCCGTGGGTGGTGAGCGGCTACTACAAGCTCGACAACGATCCCACCGTCGATGGCTGGTTCCCCACTGGCGACGTCGGCACGCTCGACATGGACGGCTACCTGCAAATCACTGATCGCAGCAAGGATGTGATCAAGAGCGGCGGCGAGTGGATCAGCTCAATTGATCTCGAAAACGTCGCGATGGCGCACCCCGCCGTGCAGGAGGCTGCTGTGATTGGTGTCGCCCACCCTAAGTGGGACGAGCGACCGCTGCTGGTGGTCGTCAAAAAGCCGGGGCAGGAGCTGACGAGCGAGGCCATGCTGGCGCACTTCACGGGCAAGATTGCCAAGTGGTGGACGCCGGACGACGTGGTGTTCGTGTCGGAAATCCCCCATACCGCCACCGGCAAGATCAGCAAATTGCAGCTTCGGCAGCAGTTCAAGACCCACAAATTGCCGACCGCCTAAACCGCCATCAGGTTGCTGAAGGGCTTGGTGTTCTTCCATCGATAGGCGCCGAAATCGCGCGTGTCGGTGGAAAGAATGCGGCCTTCGCCCAGTTGCTCGGCCAGCACCACCAGCGAGGCATCGGCGAGGTCCATGGGCAGGTCGCGGTACTTGCCCATGAGGGTGTGCATTCTGAGCAGGGCGGGTTCATCCAAATTGCGCAACTGGCACAAGCCCTGTGCGACCGATTGCAGAAACTTGCGGGCAGTGTCGGGGCTGGCGCGCACGCTGAGCAGATAGACCGATTCGGTCAGCACCGGCCAGGTGGCAACCAGGGGTTCGCTCTTCACGCGCTCGAAGGCGGCCAGCGCAGGCTGGTGATGCACATCGCGGATGTTGAGCAGCGCCACCCAGAAGCCGGTGTCGGCGAGGATCACTTCTTGCTGCTGCCCGGCTCATCCAGCTTCCACTTCTTGGCAAGGTCTTCAGCCATGTATTTCTTGTAGTTGACCGAGAGGTCTTCCGGCCCTTCAAACGAGCCGATCAAGCCCGATTCCAACAGGATTTCATAAGGCGTTTTCTTCGGCTTCACCATTTTCTCGTGGTAGAGCTTCACCGCCTCACGGATCACCTCCGACGCCGATTGCTTGGTGACGGCACGCAACTGCTTGAAGCGACGGGCATCTTCGCCGGTCAGGCGGGCGTTGATTCGGCTGTCTTGGGCGGTGTGCATGGCGGGACTCGTGACATTTGTATGCAGCGTATGACAACGCCAATCGCGCTGCAATTCCGTTCTGTCGAAGCCATCTGCATCATGGCCCTGCGTTAAACTACCGCCTTACAAAATCCAGCGACCGCCATGACCGACCGCACGCAGACCGGACACACCCGCTATATCTTCGTC
>JAZKFO010000087.1:0-55485 GCA_040386395.1 Pseudomonadota bacterium
TCGAGGGCCTCATCCAAAACCCTTGAGCCTAATTGCAAACCCCCGGGAGCTTTACTTGGTTCTGGCGTGCAAGCCCATCTCGTAATGGGAAGCCCGATGGCCGACGCGGCGCCCACTTGAGACATCCGTCTCAAGGTCAGCGATGAACGTCACGGCACAGGCGGGAGACACACTTATTCACGCCGGCGGCATCAGGCCACCGGCAGCGCAGGATGCGAAGCGCGCACTGCGCCAGGCGCTCAGAACGCAGCGCAAAAGCATCTCTCCATCCCTACGCCGCAAGGCGGCACGCGCCCTGGCGCGCAAGGCCTTGCGCTGCGTGCCCCTGCGACGCGCGCGGCGCGTGGCGGTGTATCTGTCGATGGGCAGCGAACTCGATACCGCACCCTTGATTGCTGCGCTGAAGGCTCGCGGCATCGCCGTGTTCGCCCCGGCCCTGCTGCGCGGCGGCATGCACTTTCGCGCGCTGAAGAAGACCGGCTTGCAGGCGCATGCGCTGGGCATGCGGCAGGTCCGCAGTGGCCTGGCGCTGCGCGCTTCGGCCATGGATGTGGTGATGCTGCCGCTGCTCGGCTTCGATGACGGTGGCACGCGGCTTGGCCAGGGCGGCGGCTATTACGACCGCGCCTTGTCGCGCGCCCGATTCAGGCCCTATCGCCTGGGCCTCGCCTATGCGCAGCAGCAGGTCGACAGGCTGCCGCGCGAGACTTGGGATATGCAGCTCCATGCCGCACTCACCGAGCGGGGCCTGCAACAATTCGCTCGAACTCTTTTTGGATGATGCCGATGCGCTACTGGCTGATGAAGTCGGAACCCGATGCCTTCTCGATCGATGATCTGAAGAAGCGCCCAAAGAAAATCGAAGCCTGGGATGGCGTGCGCAACTACCAGGCGCGCAACTTCATGCGCGACCAGATGCAGCTGGGCGACCAGGCGTTCTTCTATCACTCCAACTGCGAGGTGCCGGGCATCTACGGGGTGATGGAAGTGGCCTCTGCTGCCTACCCCGATCCGACGCAATTCAACGCCAAGCACCACCACTACGACCCGACCGCCAAGCAGGAAGAACCGCGCTGGTTCCTGGTCGAGATGCGCTACGTGCGTCATCTCAAAAAATCGATCACGCTCGATGCGCTCAAGGCGCAAGACGCCGCGCTGCAGGGCTGTGCGGTGATTGCGCGCGGCAACCGGCTGTCGGTGATGCCGATCCGCGCCGAGCACTGGCAGACCATCCTTTCACTCGAATAAGCCCATGCCCCAATACCAGACCAACGGCATCACGCTCGAAGCCGAGACTTTCGGCGACCCGCAGCACCCGGCGATCGTGCTCATCATGGGCCTCGGCTGCCAGCTGGTGGTGTGGCCGGTGGCGCTGTGCGAGGCGCTGGCCGCCGCCGGCTTCTACGTGGTGCGCTTCGACAACCGCGACATCGGACTGTCGGAGAAGATCAAGGGCGCGCGCGACCCGAAGTTTTTCACCAACATTCTGCGCAGCCGCCTGGGCCTCAAGGTGCAGGCACCCTACAAGCTGGCCGACATGGCGAAAGACACGGTGGGATTGATGGGCGCACTGGGCATCCAGCGCGCGCACATCGTCGGTCTCTCGATGGGCGGCATGATTGCGCAGACGCTGGCGCTCGACCACGCCGAGCGGGTCTTGAGCCTCACCTCGATCATGTCCAGCAGCAACAACCCGCGCCTGCCGCAGGCGAGCTTCAAGGTGCAGAAGCGCCTGGTGCGTCGTCCCAAGAGCCGCGAGCGCGACGCCCTGATCGACCACGGCGCGGAAACCTGGATGGTGCTCGCCAGCCCGCATGCCATCCCGTCGGAGGAAGAGCGCCGCCTGCTGGCCACCCTCAGTGTCGACCGCTCGATCTACCCGCGCGGCTACATCCACCAGCTGCTCGCCATCCTCGCCTCCGGCAGTCGCCACAAACGCCTGCCATCCATCACCTTGCCGACCCTGATCATCCACGGCGAGGACGATCCGCTGGTGCCGGTGGCGGCCGGCTACGAACAGGCCAAGCTGATCCCCGGTGCGGCCATCGAGGTGCTCAAGCACATGGGCCACGACCTGCCCAAGCCGCTGCTGCCGCGCATCGCCGCGCTCATCACTGCGCACGCCCAGGGCGCGACGGCATAAACGAAAACGCCCTGCACGAAGGCAGGGCGTCTGGCACCGCGATGCGGGCTCAGGCGGCTGACTTGCCGCGCGTCACGACGGCGCGTTGCAGGGCGACGAACTCGACCATGCCCCAGACCACGGCACTGGCGAGGCTCATGGCCGGATAGGCTTTGAAGCTCTTGACGATGTCACGCATGGCGCACTCCTTGGCGGGTTTACGAGCGGCAAGTTAGCGGCGCTGTGTGACTCGAAGATGTCAGTTTCGTGAAATCACACAGACCGGCGCCCTGCCGGCCTTTTGGCGTGACGGCCATCGCTACACTTTGAGCATGTTTGATCTCTCCCCACGCCCACACGCCCTGCCGGAACTGGCCGAGCTGGAGCAACTGATCAACGAGGGCGGCGCGCACTTGCAGGCGCGCATCCTCTGCGAGGCCCGTGTGGGCAACCGCAGCCTGCCGGTGCATGCCATCACGCTCGGCAATCCCTCGCCCAAGGTGCCTGCGGTGGGTTTCTTCGGCGGCGTGCATGGGCTGGAGCGCATCGGGGCCGAAGTGGTCATCGCCTACCTGCGCACGCTGGTGAAGCGCCTGGCCTGGGACAAGGTGCTGCACCAGCAGCTGAAGAGCGTGCGACTGGTGTTCATGCCGCTGGTCAATCCGGGTGGCCTGCTGCTCGGCACCCGCGCCAACCCGCGCGGGGTGGACCTGATGCGCAAC
The DNA here is from genome assembly GCA_040386395.1 of Pseudomonadota bacterium. Taxonomy (GTDB): domain Bacteria; phylum Pseudomonadota; class Gammaproteobacteria; order Nevskiales; family Nevskiaceae; genus Stagnimonas. The sequence continues at coordinate 2,845 of JAZKFO010000087.1, forward strand.
GCCCCCGTCGAGGCGCTGGAGCCGGTGCCCTTCCTGATCGGCGGCCAGCGCCTGTCGGCGGGCCTGCCCTGGTTCCGCGGCATCGAGGGTGCGGCGATGGAATGCGAAAGCGCTGCCCTGTGCGCGCTGGTCGAGGAGGAACTGTTAAGCCGAAAGTTCAGTCTCGCCGTCGACTGCCACAGCGGCTTCGGCACGCTCGACCGCATCTGGTTTCCGCTCGCGCACAGCGCCACGCCCATCGCCCACCTGCCGGAGCTGCACGCCCTGCAAAGCATCTTTGCGCAGACCAATGTGCATCACCAGTACGTGTTCGAGCCGCAGAGCCTGCAGTACCTCACGCATGGCGATCTCTGGGATCACCTGTACCTGCGCGCCGCCGCCGATCCCCGCCGTACCTTCCTGCCGCTGACATTGGAGATGGGCAGCTGGCTGTGGATCAAGAAGAACCCGCGCCAGCTCTTTTCGCGCTTCGGCATCTTCAATCCGCTGATCGGCCATCGCCAGCAGCGCGTCATGCGCCGGCATCTGGCGCTGCTGGATTTCTTCACCCGAGCCGCCTCCAGCCATCAACGCTGGCTGCCCAGTGCTGCCGCGCGCGACCAGCATTACGCCGATGCGATGGCGCGCTGGTACCGGCAGAAATCCCGTTGAGCAGTGCGCCCACCTGGGTGCTGCTGCGCGGCCTGATGCGCGATGCACGGCACTGGGGTGCATTCCCGGAGACGCTGCGCGCAGCGCTGCCCGGCGCAGGCCTCTGCCTGCTCGACCTGCCCGGCAATGGCCTGCGCCACCGCGAGCAAAGCCCGGCCAGCGTCACCGCCATGGCCGAGTGGGTGCGGGCGGAGCTGCTGCGTCAGGGCATCAAACCGCCCTATCGCGTATTCGCCATGTCGCTCGGCGCGATGGTGACGGTGGCCTGGGCCGACGCACACCCGCAGGAGATCGAACGGGCCGTGCTCGCCAACACCAGCCTCAAGCCCATCAGCCCCTTCTACCGCCGCCTGCAACCGGCCGCCTGGCCGCTGCTGCTGCGCATGGCCCTCGGCAAGCCCTCGGCGCGCGAGGCGGAGGAGGCCATCTTGCAGCTCACCAGCAACCACCGCGAGCAGACTCGCGCCGTGCTCGATGACTGGATTGCCTGGCGGCTCTCGCACCCGGTCTCGCGTGCCAATGCACTGCGGCAGCTGCTGGCGGCGATGCGCTTCCACGCGCCTTCACGCCCGCCGCAGACCCCGCTGCTGCTGCTCACCGGCGCGCACGACCGGCTGGTGGACACGCGCTGCTCGCAGGCGCTCGCCAGCGCCTGGGGCTGCGAGATCGCGGTGCATCCCAGCGCCGGTCACGATCTGCCGCTGGATGACGCCGCCTGGGTGGCCGCGCAAGTCAAAAACTGGGTGGCGCTGCGGGACAGGCGGACAGTCGAGGGGTAGGATCAACTCCAGAATGCTGAACATGAAGATTCAGCCGAGGAGAGCAGCATGCCCATGCAGAATCTGGAGGCCAGAACCGACGCGCGCACCTTGGGCACGCAGCGCCTCATGTCCACGCCGGCCGATCAAGTTGATGTCGCCCTGCGCATGATCCGCGGCTGGCGCTGGTTCGCCTTTGTGCCGTCCGAAGCCCAGCAATGGCTGGCCGAGCATGCCAGCACCCGCCAGGTTGCCAAGGGCAAGTCGATGTATTTCTCCGGCGACCCGGCGACCACCATCTACGCCGTCATCAGCGGCGTGTTCCGCATCTTTCTCGCCTCGCCCAATGGCGACGAGATCACGCTGGAAGAAGTGGTGCGCGGCGGCTGGTTCCCGCACATGATTCCCGGCGAACAGCCGCACTACCTCGCCAACTGCATCTGCCAGCAGGAGGCGGTCGTGCTCACCATCGCGCAGCCGGTGATCGCCGAGTTCGCCCGGCACTGGCCCGCCTACTACCACGGGCTCTACCAGGAGCTGACAGAACGCGCGCCGGTCATCCACGGCCGCATCGAGCTGCTGAGCCTGCACAACCTCAACGTGCGTCTGGCGGTGTACCTGCTGCGCATGGAGCGCCTGCGCGGCGTGAAGGAAGAAGGCGGCGCGATCTGGGTGGCCGCCGAAGACAGTCAGTCCGAAATCGGCTCCCGCGTCGGCGGCACCCGCCAGCGCGTCAACAGCGTGCTCAAGGCCTGGCAGCAGCGCGGGTTGATCGAGCTGCACAAGGACGGCACCCGCATTCTCGACATCCAGCGCCTGCGCGCCGAGGCGCAGAAATCCGGCTTCGACGTGGCGGGCTATCTGGCCGGCTGGCACGGCGGCTGGCAGGGCAAGCAATGAACCCCCAGACCGACACGATGAAGCACATCCTGCTCGACGATCTCGCGCCGCGTCTCGACCCCGAACTCGCTGCCGTCTTCGCCACCATGCCCCGGCCGCCGCCGGATGCGCGCGCGGAGATCGTCGATGTCCGCACGCGCTTCGAGCAGCTGGTCACCGCACTGCGTCAGGCCCTGCCCCCAGGCGCTGCGGTGTTGCAGCAGGACCTTGAAGTGCCGGCCCAGGGCGAGCAGCCCGCCGTGCCGCTGCGGGTGTATCGCCCCACGGAAAACGCGACCCAGGGCGTACTGCTGTGGATGCACGGCGGCGGCTTCATCGCCGGCGACCACCGCTATGAGGACCTGCTGGCGCTGCGCTGGGTGCGCGAGACCGGCTGCACGGTGGTGTCGGTGGGCTATCGCCTGGCACCGGAGCATCGACATCCCGCCGCCGTCAACGACTGCTACGCAGCACTCTGCTGGGTGGCCGGCGAGACTGCACCACTCGGCTTCAAGCCCAGCAAGCTCGCCATCGGTGGCATGAGCGCGGGTGGCTGCCTGGCGGCCGCGACGGCCCTGATGGCACGCGACCGTGGCGACCCGGCACTGTGCTGGCAGATGCTGCTGATCCCGGTGCTCGATAACCGCCACCAGACGCCATCGAGCCACGAGATCGCCGACCCGCGCTGCTGGAACCGGACCTCCTCGTTCGCCGCCTGGACGATGTATGCGGGCGCGGATTTTCTCCAGCAGACCTCGCCCTATCTGGCCCCCGCGCAGGCGCAGGACCTGCGCGGCCTGCCGCCCTGCTACATCGAAGTGGCCGAGATCGACAACCTGCGCGACGAGGCCATCGAGTACGGCCTGCGGCTGATGCAGGCCGGGGTGCGCACCGAGCTGCATGTGTATCCCGGTGCCTGCCACGGCAGCGCGGTGTTCCTGCCGCAGGCCGCCATCAGCGAACGCGCGCAGGCCGATGCGACGGCGGCGCTGAAGGCGGCACTGGCCTGATCAGGCGACAGCAGTGACCGGCTGACTCCTGCTGCCCCGCAGCGCGCGGATGAAGCCGTAAGCCGACAGCATGCTGCTGGCCACCACCAGGATGGTCAGCCCCTCGCGCACATGGCTCTCGCCACCCAGCAGGCTGCTGACCAGCGACACCAGCGTGGGGGCCATGCCGATGCCGAACAGCGCCGCAGTGACGATGAAGGCCGACAGGCAGATGCCGCGCAGCTCGTTGGGCAGCTGCACCGCAATGGCCGTGCTGGTGATCAGGCCCATGATCGCGCCGCAGAGCAGCAGCACGAACAGCATCAGTGCAAATCCGGTGGACGTCGGCATCACCGCGAAGAAGGCGGCGGGGATCGACAGCAGGGCGGCGGCGACGGCGATACCCAGCATGCCGCCGGGGACGCGACCCTTCTGGCCGAGATCGGCAGCGACACCGCCGATGACCGAGCCGATCAGCCCCGACACCACCACCACCGCGCCCATCCAGCCGCCGAACTGCTCCGGCGTCAGGCCGTAGTCGCGGATCAGCACCGGCGAGGCCCAGATGCCGGCCGAGGCATCGGCCATCACCGCCGAGGTCTGGCCGATGAACAGGGGCGCCAGCAGGCTGCGGCGCTGCCAGATGGCGGCGAGTGCGGCAGACAGCGTCGGGACGGCGGCACCGCTGCATTCCTGCCGCGCCGGCTCCTTCAGCAGCAGCAGCGGCAGCAGCCACAGCGCGCTGCCGAAGCCGATAAGCAGATGCACGCTCCGCCAGGGTGCGAGATCGCCGAAGTGGCTGGCACCATCGGCCTTCACCCAACCCAGCAGGCCGCCGCCGAGCACGAAGGCACCCGCCGCGCCAAACAGCGAACCCAGCGACAGCAACACCAGCGCGCGCCCGCGCCGCTCGGCGCTGCTGAGGTCCGCCAGCATCGAAATGGCGACCGGCAGCGAGCACATCATGCCGATGCCGGCCAGGGTGCGCGCCACGAACAGCATCGTGAAGTCCTTGGCCACCGCGGTCAGCAGCGTGCCGAGCGTCCACACCAGCAACATCGCCAGCAGCAGCCGCATGCGGTTGACCTGATCGACCAGCCGGCCCAGCGGGATCGACAGCACCGCCACCGGGATCGAAGCGGCAAGACCCTGCACCAGGCTGATCTGGAAATCGCTGAGCTGCATGTCCTGCTTTGCCAACTCTTGCAGCGGGCCGAACACGCCCTGCGCGATGCGGCCCACCATCACCGTGCCGGAAATCAGCAGCAGGCTCAGCAATACGGGCGGCGGGCGATGGGTGACGGGGTTCTCTTGCATGGCTTCTCCTCTCTACTTGGTTTGACGGATCGGCTTTTGCTGCCGATCTCGGTGCTGCGTTCAGTGGCTTGCGAGTGCGTGGATGGCGGCTTCCAGGCCATCGTGTTTCAGCGCGTGAAGTTGCTGGTTGACGGCCAGCGCGAAGTGCGTGGCCAGTGCGGTGGGCAGGGGCAGCTGGCGGGCGAGAAAGGCACTGGCATCGCCCCGCGCGCAGCCCTCGACGGCGCGGGCGATCAGGCCCTCGCGGTCGTGATCGACATAGGCTGCGAGAGAGCTTTCAGCGCTGGCGAGGTAGTGCATCCACAGCGCGATGGTCATTGCCAGATGCGGCACCGCAAGGCCCACATCCAGCCGCTTGCACAGCGGCGCGGTGAGCACCTGCGGGAACTTGCCACTGCTGTCCATCGCCAGCCGCAGCAGACGATCGTCGAGCGCGGCATTGCCAAAGCGGCGGGTGAGAGCGGCCTGGTAGTCGCCGTAGTCGAGTCCATCCAGCGGCTCCAGCGTGTCGGCGACCTCGGTCATGTAGCCCGCATGCCACTGCCGCACCAGCGGGTCGGCCAGCGCCTCATGCACGCCGACATGGCCGCGCAGCAGGCCGAGTTGTGCGAGTGCGCTGTGGCCGCCATTGAGCAGGCCCACCTTGGCTTCTTCCCAGCGCGCGACCTCGTGGCTGAACTGCACGCCGGCCTGCTCGTAGGGCGGGCGACCGGCGACGAAGTGATCTTCCATCACCCATTGCAGCCAGGGTTCGCACATCACCAGTGCTTCGTCCTGCACGCCCCAGTCGGCGCAGTAGGCCGCGCGGCGCACGGGGTCGGTGGCGGGTGTGATGCGATCAACCATCGAGCAGGGGAAGCTGCATTGCGTGGCGATCCATAGCGCCAGCGCAGGGTCCGCACACTCGGCGAAGCCCAGCACCGCACTCCGCAGCCGCTCACCGTTGGCGAGCAGGTTGTCGCAGGAGAGCAGCGTGATGCCAGCACCATCCGCCGCGCGTCTGGCTGCGAGGCCCGCCACCAGCAGGCCGGCGGCGCTGCGCGGCTGCTGCGGATGCGCGAGGTCATGGATGATGTCCGCATGGCTGGCATCGAGGCCGCCGGTGCCGTCCAGGCAGTAGCCCGCCTCGGTGATGGTGAGCGAGACGATGCGGGTCGCGGCATCGGCCAGCGTGGCGATGGCGGGGCCAGCGTCTTCGCTGGCATCGAGGTGCGCCATGATCGAGCCGACCACCGTCACCCGACGCTGCGAGCCCTCGACCTGCCAGAGCGAGTAGAGATGATCCTGCGCATGCAGTGCGGCATGGATGGCGCGATCCGCCGCACGCAGGCCAATGCCGCAAAGGCCCCAGCCCGCCGCCACGCCCTGCTGCAAAAGCTGGTGCAGCACGAAAGCCTGATGCGCGCGGTGAAAGCCGCCGACGCCGAGGTGGCAGATGCGTTTCTCGATGCGCCTTGGGTAGCGCGGCCAGTCCACGGCCTCGCCATCGACACGCCGCACCGCCAGCGCCTCAGCCTGCGCGGCACACAGCGGGGTGCGCGCGGTCATGCGCTGCGCAGGGCGATGCTGACGAAGATCTCGTGCAGGTCGCGCGCCTTCATATAGTGCTTGCCGGTCTGGAACTGCACCGTCGACAGCCCGTTGATGTGGGCGATGAGGTGGGCCGCAATCATCTCGGCATCGCCGCGCAGCACCTCGCCTTCGGCGAGGGTCGCCTGGCGGATGTATTCGGTGAAATCGGCCACGATCTTGCGCGAGATGAGCCTGAGCTTGCGGGCAATTTCCGGCTGGCTGAGAGCAATGGTCTGCACCACGAAGAACAGCTGCATGCCGGGGTCATCCGCACCGACGGCGCGGTTGCTGGCGGCAATGGTTTCGGCCAGTGCCTTGAGCTTGCGGCGCAGCGGCTGGCCCGCCGGGGCGGAGTGCGTCAGCGCCTCGGAGAGATCACCCACCGTGCGCTGCCACAGCTCGAAGAACAGCGTCTGCTTGTCGCCGAACAGCGAGTACACCGGCATGCGCGACACGCCGGCGTATTCCGCGACATCGTCGATGGTGACGGCCTCGTAGCCTTTTTCGCGGAACTTCACCTCGGCAGCGTCGAGCAGGTCCTTGCTGCGCTGCTCTTTCTGCTCGGCTCTGCTGAGTCTGAGCTTGGCCGGTGGCACTTTCACTTTGAGGCTGGTCATGGGGCGAACTCTCCCTGTTGCGTCCAAATAAAATACATCATATATTTTTAATCGTTAAGTATTACTAGACGTTGCATATCAATGCAACGCGCCGATTGTGCTGTAGGAGAGAGTTTCATGAACGCATCTGCTTCACTGCGTATCGCTGTTGCCGCCAGCCTGCTTTTACTCACCGCATTTGCCCATGCCCAGCCGCCATCGGACGACCCGGACTCGCTCGACGCGCTGCTGGCCACATCCGATGAAGCGCCGCAGGCAGAGCCCAACACCACAGAGAGCGCACCGCCCCCAGCCGAGCAGGCCACTGCACCGGCCACCACCGAGCCTGAAACCCTCAAGACACTCGAAGTCACCCCGCTGGTGGCAGAGTCGAACGAGGATGTGGCCGAAAAAGTGCGCGAAGTGCGCAGCCGCCGCATCGAGGAGATCACCGTCACCGCCGGCTTTCGCGAGCAGAGCGTGCAGGACGTGGTGGGCGGCGCGCAGGTGTTCGGCGGCGAAGGGCTGGACAAGGCCGGTGCCGCCGGCATGGAGGACTATCTGCTGGAAGTGCCGAGTGTCTCGCTGCAAAAATCCGGCAACGGCTCGGCCAAGATCAGCATTCGCGGCATCTCCAACGTCAATGCCTCCGACCTCGGCTACGGTGCGGGTTCGCCCACCACCGGCGTGTATCTCAACGACGTCGGCATCCAGGGCTCCGGCGTGTTCCCCGACCTCAACCTGTTCGACCTCAACCGCGTCGAGGTGCTCAAGGGGCCGCAGGGCACGCTGTATGGCGAGGGCTCGATGGGCGGCGCGATCAAGATGGTGACCAATGCGCCGACCTGGGACGAGTGGATCTTTCGCAGCGCGCTGGGTTTCTCGCAGACCGAGGATGGCGGCTTCAGCCGTGATCTCCGGCTGGCGGTGAACGCACCGATCGTCAAGGAGCGCATGGCGGCGCGCATCGTCGCCACCCGTCAGCGCAACGGCGGCTACGTGGACTACACCACGCTGCAACGCCCGGATGCCGACAGCGAAGATGCCGAGTCGCTGCGCGGCGTGGTGGCCTTCACAGCCTCCGAGACGCTCGATTTCGACTACCAGTATTTCGGTCAGAAGTCCTTCCGCAACCAGTTCCCCGTCGTCGATGTCGGCAAGCAGCAGGAGCTGACCAACGAGCGTGAGGAGAAGCAGTTTGCCGACACCCAATTCGGCATCCATTCGCTCACCGGCCGCTGGGATCTGCCCCAGGCACAGCTCACCTCGGTGACCGCGCTCTACAAGACCGACCGCGACAGCCTGCGACGTACGCCGGTGTTGCAGTCGATCATCGAAACCCAGTACCGCGGTACCGGGGCGATGGCCCCCGATACCTTCAGAGTCGCCTACACCACGGTCGTCACCAAGCTCAACTCCGTCTCGCAGGAGCTGCGCCTGGTGTCGGCGGGCGACGAGCGCTTCGACTGGATCGGCGGCCTGTTCTACCGAGACCGTTCGCAGTCCTTCGACCAGCAGAAATACGAAGACAGCGTGCCCAACGATCCCACCGGCCTGTTCGACACGGCGGCGACCAACCCGCTGCTGCCGGGGCTGGTGAGCGGCGCGCTGCTGGGCTTCAACCCGGTGCAGGGCAAGCAGGAGGATGGCTTCGGCGACGAAACCTTCAAGCAGTTTGCCGCCTATGGCGAACTCAACTTCGCGATCACCGACAACGTCGAGCTCACCGGCGGCCTGCGCCTGTTCACCGAGAAGATCGGCTTTCTCATCGACACCCAGTTCTATGGCGTCGAGGCCTTCCTGATCGGCACCGACCCGGAGAACATCGACCCGGAAACCGGCGCGGTGGGCAAGTACCTGAAGACCAAGGTGAAGACCCAGGGCATTCTGCCCAAGGCCTCGCTGGCCTGGCGCTTTCACGACGAGCGCATGGTCTACGCCACCATCGCGCGCGGCTTTCGCTCCGGCACCGCCAACGTCTATTCCGCACTCGATGCCGGCCCGCCGGTGGTGCAGCCGGACTATGTCTGGAACAAGGAGATTGGCCTGAAAGCCAGCTGGTTCGATGGCCAACTGGTCACCAACCTCGCCGGCTATCACATCGACTGGCAGGCCATGCAGGGCACGGTGATCGGCCGCGCCAATCTCGGTGCAGCACCCGTCGACTTCGCCTACCTCGCCAACGCCGGCGACTCCGAGCTGCTGGGCGCCGAGATGGCGGTGAACTGGGCCACGCCGGTCGATGGCCTGCTCGCCACCCTCAACCTCGGCTACAACGATGGCAAGGTGACCAAGCCGGATGAGAACAGCATGGTGGTGAAAGGCTCGGCGCTGCCCAACTGCCCGCGCTTCACCGGCAGCAGCACACTGGTCTACACGCGCCCCTTCTTCGGCCGCACCAATCTCGAACTCTCCAGCACCTACTCTTACATCGAGAGCCAGTCGGTGATCTTCGAGACCGAGGGTTTCGATTTCACCATCCCCGCCTACGACCAGCTCAAGGCCAGCGTCGGCGTCAGCGGCGAACGCTGGCGCTTGCAGATGTATGGCGACAACCTGCTCGACAACCGCGCCGTGGTGGCGATTTCCGCCCCCACGCCCCAATACACCGTCCTTACGCCGAGAGTGCTCGGCATCAGAGCCAGCTATGACTTTTAACGCCCCCTGCGATTTCGTGTTGAGCCTCGACGAGGCTGCCTGCGGGCGCCTGTCCGGCGTGTCCCGCCAGGTCATCCCGCTGGCCGATGGCGGTGCGCTGGCGGCCGTGGTGGCGCTGCCGGCAAGCCATGCCAAGAAGAAGAATCGCCGCTATCCGCTGCTGATCGTCGGCGAGGCCGAAGGGCGTCTGGGTTCGGTGATCGAGATGAGCCGGCTGATGGCCGAGACCGGCGAGGTGCGCGAGTGCATCGTCGTCGCCGTGCCGGGCCGGCTGGATGCAGCGCAGCTCGAACAGACCCTGCTGCCCTGGTGCCGCACCGAGCTGCGCATCGACCCCGATGCGGTGCTGCTGTTCGACGCTGCCGCCAAAGGCATGACGAGTCTGCCCCTGCCGGCAGCGCCCGACGCGCAACTGCCTGCGCTGCTCCAGGGCCTGCGTCAGCACTGGGCCACGGGCCGCGTCTACGGCAGCAATGTCACGGCGCTGCGGCACCCGATGCTGCAAGGGCTGATGGTCTCGCTGGCCCCGCTGTTCAAGCGGCTGCGCAAAGTGCCGGCCGCTGATGCGGGCAATCGCTTTCGCCTGCATTGCGCGGCGATGGCGCGCGACTTCGAGGTGTTCATCACCCTGCCGAAGGGCTTCGATGCCCGCAGCACGCGCCGCTATCCGGCGCTGGTGGTGCTGGATGCCAACATCGAGTTCTCCACCGCCGCCGAGACCGCCGCGCGGCTGGCGGCATCGGGCGACATCGAAGAGCTGATCGTGATCGGCATCGGCGTGCCGCGCAGCGAGGGCCATCTGGAGTTCGCCTTCCGCCGTTTCGAGGAGTTCTCGCCGCCGGTCACCGGCTATGACTGGAACGACGACCTGGGCCGCATCTTCCGCGCGCTGTTCGCCGTGCGCGGGCAGGATGCGCGTGCGCAGATGGGCATGGCACCGGCCTTGCTGCGGTTTATTGGCGAGCAGCTGCTACCACTCCTGATGCAGCGCCTGCCCATCGACAACAGCCGGCTCGGCCTGCTCGGCCACTCGGCTGGCGGCACGTTCGTCGGCTACGCGCTGCACCAGCCGGAGTCACCCTTCGCGCACTACTTCGCGGTCAGTCCCGGTATCGGCATCAGCGATTCCTGGCTGCTGCGCCAGCCGGTCTCCGCACCGCTGGCCGCCGCCGCCAGAACGCTGGTGCTGAGCCTGGGCGGGGAAGAGAAAACCAATCTCTTCAATCGCATCGCCGGCATCCACGAGACCGAAACCTATGGGCAGCGCCTGCGCGCGCAGGCCGCACCCATCGTACTGCATTTCGACTGCTTCGCGGGCGAGACGCACAGCAGCACCTATCCCGGTGCCGTCGCACAGGCCTTGCGGGCAAGCTATGCCCGCGCACCTGCGACTGCCGCACTGAAACTTTCCGCCGCCGCCTGACCTGAGCACTGACATGAGCACCATCCACGAACTCCTGAGTGCCGCACTCGGCACCGACACTGTTCTGCCGCCCGCCCGCGTGGCCGATCGCGCCAGCAGCTACTGGGATCAATCCCCCATGCAGGCCGCCGCCCTGGTGCGGCCGCGCAGCACGGCGGAACTTTCCACGGCGCTGAAGATTTGCCATGCAGAGAACCAGATCGTGGTCACCCACGGCGGCCTCACCGGCTGCGTCGAAGGTGCTAACACCAACGCGCAGAGCGTGGTGGTCTCGCTCGAACGCATGAACCAGATCGAGGAGATCGACCCCATCGGCCGCACTGCCACCGTGCAGGCCGGCGTGGTGCTGCAACGCATGCAGGAGGCCGCCCGCGAGCAGGGCCTGATGTTCCCGGTCGATCTCGGCGCGCGCGGCTCCTGCACCATCGGCGGCAACGTCGCCACCAATGCCGGCGGCATCAACGTCATCCGCTACGGGATGATGCGCAGCCGTGTGCTGGGCCTGGAGGCGGTGCTGGCCGATGGCACGGTGATCTCCTCGATGAACCACATGCTCAAGAACAACGCCGGCTACGACCTGAAACAGCTCTTCATCGGCAGCGAGGGCACGCTGGGCATCGTCAGCCGCGTGGTGCTGCGGCTGGAAGAAGCCCCGGTCAGCCGCAACAGCGCGCTGGTCGGGCTGGAGAGCTTCAGCCAGGTCACCGCACTGCTCAAGCGTCTGCAACAGGCCCTGGGCGGGCAGCTGTGCGCCTTTGAGGTGATGTGGGGCGAGTACTTCCGCGAGGTGACCATGCCGGGCTGGCACCGCGCGCCGATGGACCGCAGCCACCCCTATTACGTGATGCTGGAAACCGAAGGTGCCAACCCCGAAGTGGACGGCGAGCAGTTCACCAACGTGATGATGCAGGCGATGGAAGAGGGCCTGGTGGCCGATGCGGTGCTGCCGCAGTCCGACACCGAGCGCACCGCGCTGTGGGAGATCCGCGAGAACTTCCAGGCCATCTACCAGCGCAAGCCGATCTTCCTCTACGACGTCAGCCTGCCAATCCGCGAGATGGAGGCCTACATCACCGAAGTGCAGGCCCGCCTCAAGGCGCGCTGGCCGACCAGCCGCTGCGACGTGATCGGCCACATCGGCGACGGCAACCTGCACCTGTTCGTCAATCCGGGCTGCGAGGGCGAGCACCAGCACGCGCAGTCGGATGAAGACGTCTACGCACCGCTGAAGCCCATCGGCGGCTCGATCTCCGCCGAGCACGGCATCGGCAGCGAGAAGCGGCACCAGCTGCCGATCTCGCGCTCCGCAGAAGAGATTGCGCTGATGCACCTCGTCAAGCAGAGCCTCGACCCGAAGGGCCTGCTCAATCCCGGCAAGGTGATCTGAACGCGGCGAATCAAGGCAGCTGCTGGTTCCAGCAGCGCACGCTCAGGTGCTGCGGAGACAGGGGCGATGCGCTGTTGCGGATGGTGACGTGGCGCGCCACACCGGGCCGCAGGTCGAAATGGTTGTCGCTGAACTGGCTGCCCGGCACCGGGCTTTCGAGCTGCACCATCAACAGATAGCTCGACGCCTGCAAGACCACCTCCAACTCATGGGGGCCCTGCTGCGTCACCGTCATCTGCGGTGCCGCACCGGGCGCGAGCTGCAAGTCCTTCACCGGCGCCAGCAGGTGACGGTTTTCGGGGAAGGCCGAGCCCAGATCGCGCACGCACAGCACGCGGTCGAGCGCGCCCTGCGGCACCCTGCCGCGCCATACCCGCTGACTGCTGTTGGCGGGCAGCGAATACGGCAGCAAGACCTGCCAGTCCTGCCCGCCTGCGAAACGCAGCACGGCGATCTCCGCCGTGCCGGATACCACCCGCAGCCGGTCATTGGTGATCCACAGCTCGGCCTGCTCGCCCACCACCTTGAACGAGGCGAGCAGCGGTGAAAAGGCCCGCGCGGTGGCGTGGTAGCTGGCCTTGGCCACGCCGTCGTAGTCCACCAGGCTCCAGCTGATGCAGGGCCAGCAGTCGTTGAACTGCCAGATCAGCGCGCCAGCGCAATGCGGCTTGCGACGACGGAAATGCTCGATGCCGAACTTCAGCCCCTCGGCCTGCACCAGCATGGTGTAGTCGATGTACTGCTCCAGCGTCTGCGGCAGACCCGTCACCGGGATCAGCATGCCGTTGACCTTGTCCTTGGGGTGGTCCTTGATGCGGTCGAGAAAACCCTCGCTGCCGAGCTTCAGATCATCCGCATCCATCCAGCGCCGCAGCGTCTGCATCGCCGGTGCGCCGTGGATGCCGAACTCGCTGATGAAGCGGCCTGAGTCCTCGGCGTAGCGCGTGTAGGCCACGCCTTCGGGGCTGCGGTCGAGCTCGCCGACGAAGGTCTGGTCCGGCACGGGGGGGAAGCCATGCCAGACCATCCAGTCATGCACATCGCCCGACTTCATGCTGTTGGGATTGCTGCCACCCCAGGGGCTGCCGGGCCAGTACGGGGTGACGGCATCCTCGTTCGCGAGCACGGCAGGGATGATCTCGTCGTAATACAACCGCCCTTCGAGCGCGGTCTGGCCGCCGCCCATGCTGTTGATCAGGTGCTGGATCACCTGGCTCTCGTTGTTGCCGCACCAGAGCGCCAGGCAGGCGTGGTGGCGCAGGCGGCGCACCTGCTGGGTCACCTCCTGCCGCACGTTGTCGACGAAGGCCGTATCGCTCTGCGGATAGGGCGCGCAGGCAAACATGAAGTCCTGCCAGACCAAGAGGCCCAGGCGGTCGCAATGCGCGTAGAAGGCATCGGCCTCGTAGATGCCGCCGCCCCAGACCCGCATCATGTTCATGTTGGCGCGCACCGCGTCTTCGAGCAGCGCGCGGTAGCGTGACTCGGCCACTTCCGCGACGAAGGAGCTGGCCGGAATCCAGCAGGCCCCGCGCGCGAACAGCGGCACGCCATTGAGCACGAAGCGGAAGAACTGGCTGCCCGGCTCGGCCGGATCATCGGAGGTGTCGAGCGTCAGCGTGCGGATGCCGACCGTGCGCTGCGCGCTGTCGAGCGGCTGCGGCCCCTGATGCAGCTCTGCTTCGAGCTGATAAAGCGGCTGCGCGCCGAGGTCGGCCGTCCACCACAGCTGCGGGTCTGCAATTTTCAGCGTGAGGCTGGCCTCGCGTTCGATGGCAACCGTCTGCTCGACCAGCAGCACGCGGTTCGGGTCGAACAGGCGGATGGTGGCCTGCAAGTCCTTCGCGTCGGCCAGATGTTCCAGCGCCAGATCAATGCGCAGCTCGGCGTGGCCTGTGCCCAGCGCGACGGTTGCAAAGCGCAGCGCGGCGATGCGCGCCTGCTGGTGGCGCTCGATGCGCACCGGCTGCCACACGCCCACCGTCGGCAGGTTCGGGCCCCAGTCCCAGCCCCAGCCGAACTGCGCCTTGCGCATCAGGTTGCGGCGCGAGGCCGCGATCTTTTCCGCCGCCATCGGCCACAGCAGCTGCGGCTGATGCGCCACGCTGGCCGTGGCGGGCGCGAAGCAGATGGCCAGCTCGTTGCCACCCGCCGCACGCAGCAGCGCGCCCACCTCGAAACGCCAGGCGCGGAACATGTTGTCGGTCGCGCCCAGCAGCCTGCCGTTGAGATAGATGCTGGCAAAGGTGTCGAGGCCCTCGAACAGCAGCTCGACCCGCTCGCCGGCCGCCGGCAATGCCGCCTCGAAGCGCGTGCGCCACCACCATTCGCGGCCCTCGATCCAGGCCGCCGCAGCCTCGTTGCGGCCCAGGAAGGGATCGCCGATGCGGCCTGCCCTTTGCAGCGCCAGATGAGTATCGCCAGGCACGGTGGTGTCGATCCAGCCGCCGTCATCGCCGCCCTGTGCAGCGCCTGCGGCCAGGCCGCCACCAACATCGAAGTCCTTCAGTTTCCACGGCTCGAACATTGCTCTCTCCAGTTGCGCATGCGGCCCTGCGGCGTCATCGGCAGAACCCGTTTTGTGCTCGCAGTGTGGGCGGCGGCGGCGGGTCCTGCTGTCAAAGCGGGGACAGTTACCGGCCCGCTGGCGTGCGACCTTGTGCTGCCGCGCTCCAGTAGACTTTCGCATCGCCATGACCACCCTGACCACGCCCAGTCCCGAAGCCTCGCTGCCGCGCCTCGTGGTGTTCGGCGAGGCACTGACGGATTTCGTCCGCACCGGTGCGCAGCAGTGGCGCAGCGCCGCCGGCGGTGCCTGCTGGAACGTCGCCCGCGTCGCTGCCACGCTCGGTGTCGACAGCGCCTGGGCCGGTGCGGTGAGCGATGATTTCTTCGGCGAGGAGATCATCGCCAAATCGCAGGTCGCCGGTCTCGATCCACGCTTCCTGCAGGTGGCCGCCAAGCCGCCGCTGATCGCGGTGGTGCATGAGACCACGCCGCCGCGCTATTTCTTTCTCGGCAGCGACAGCGCCGATCTCGCCTTCGATGCCGCGCGCCTGCCGGTCGGCTGGCAAGACGCCTGCGAGATCGCCCATTTCGGCTGCATCAGCCTGGTGCGGCAGCCGCTGGGCGAGCAGCTCTTGCAGATCGCCGCCGCACTGAAGCAGCGCGGCGTGAAGATCAGCTACGACCCCAATGTGCGCAATCTCATGGGCGCGGACTTTGCGGCGCTGTTCGAGCGCACTGCGGCACTCGCCGACATCATCAAGGTGTCGGATGAAGACCTCGCGCAGATCTACCCCGCTCTCGACGCCGAGGCAGCGATGGCGCGAGTGCGAAACCTCGCGCCGACGTCACTGATCCTCTACACCCGCGGCGCACTCGGCATCACCCTGCACATGCCGCAGGGATACATCGAGCAGGCCGCTTACGCGGTGTGCGTCGCCGATACCGTCGGCGCCGGCGATGCCTGCATCGGCGGCTTCATCGCCAGTCTCGTGCGAGAGCCGCAGCAGAGCCTGTCCGCGCACCTGCGCTTTGCCGCTGCCACCGCCGCTGCCGCCTGCGCCCAGGCCGGCGCGCATGCACCTCAGCAGGCCGAGGTAGAAGGCCTGCTCAGTGCTCAAGGGATGACTCTGAGCACCTCGTAGCAGGCACCCATGGTGTGGTAGTCCACCTTGCCGGCCGGACTTTTCTCGTCGCTGATCCTGCTGTTGTCGCGCCGCAGGATACGAAACCAGGCACCGTGGTGGTGATCGACGAAGTGCTGCCAGCTGTAGCGCCAGAGCCGCTGGTACCAGCCCCAGTACTGTGCCTCGCCGCTGCGCTCGGCAAGCAGTGCGGCGGTGGCGAGTGATTCCGCCTGCACCCAGAAATACTTGTCCTCGTCGCACCAGCGCCCTTCGCGGTCGTAGCCGTAGACCATGCCGCCGTGCTGCGCGTCCCAGGAGAGTGCGAGTGCCCGGTCGAACAGCTCGCGCGCACGCGGCAGCAGCCAGGCTGCGGGGCGGTGGCGGTCGAGTATCAGCAGCAGCTTGGCCCACTCGGTCTGGTGCCCCGGCTGGTAGCCCCAGGGTCGGAACAGATTGCCGGGATCGTCCCGGTTGTAGTCCCAGTCCGGCGTCCAGTCGGCGTGGTAGTGCTCCCACACCGCACCGTCGGTGAGTGCGGCCTGACGGTTGACCATGTTCTGTGCAAGCAGTGCGGCGCGGTCGAGATAGCGCACTTCGCGCGTCGCCTCGTAGCAGGCCAGCAGCGCCTCGCAGGCATGCATGTTGGCGTTCTGGCCGCGATAGCCGCTGAGCTGCCAATCTGGTGTGGCCTCGTCGGCATAGAGGCCGTGCTGCGGCTCCCAGAAGCGCTGCTCCATCAGCGCCCAGGTTTCGTCCAGATACGCGCCCGCCTCGTCGATGCCGGCCTCGATCGCCTTGGCGTAGGCGAGCATCACAAACGCCAGGCCGTAGCAATGATTGGTCCGGTCCAGCGGCTGGCCGTCGCGAATGGTCCAGGCGTAGCCACCGCTTGCCGGATCACGATGCACCTCGCGCAGGTAGGCCACCCCGTGCCGGGCGGCATCGCGGTATTCGACGTTGCCGAACTGCCGATACGCCATCGCATAGGTAAAGACGAAGCGGGTGCTGCTGACCAGGTGCCGCAGGCTGGCGTCGTAGACGCTGCCATCGTCGCGGAAGTGATGGAAGAAGCCACCGGCCGGGTCGATGCAGCGCGGGTGGTAGAAGGCCATCGTCTGCTGGATATGCGCCAGCAGAAACTGGCGCGAGCGAAATGGCGGGCTGTTAGTCGCTGCCTGTGCCTCAAGCATCGCTGGCCCCCGGCGCCTGCAAGAAACGAGTGAGCAGATGCCCTGCCTGCCCGGCCCGCAGCACCACCAGTGCCGGGCGGCGCAGCCGGTGCAGCCAGGGCCTGCTGCTGAACGGACTGACGGCCACGAACTGCTGCAGGTATGCACTCAGCTGGGCTGCCTTGAAGCCCACGACAGGATTCAGTCCCAGCATGGCGTCGGCACTGCCGCTGGCCATTTTTTTGGATCGCAGGCTCATCTCATTGCGACCAGCACTGCCGCAGCGCGCCGCCCCAGTCCGGTTCGAGGCGCGGCTTGCGGTCGAACACCATCGTGGCACGGATACTGGTTTCGAAAGCGGGCCACGGATCCATGCCGGCGGCCACGGGCCGCCCGGTTTTCGCGAAGCTGGTCCAGGCCTGCAGCATCATCTCGCTGAGCGCGGCCGTGGCCGTGTCATCAGCAATCAAGGTGCGCGCGGACGAGTTGTGGGTGAACAGGAGCGCCACCTCGATACCGTGAATCGCACCCAGGCTCTTGATCGCCGATTGATAGTCCACCTGATACAAATAGGTGCGCCCTGCATGCCCTGCGGCGTGTGCCTCTGCCGCCGCGATGGTGGGCATGCGGAAGAAGACATCATTGTTGATCTGCTCGTTGATGCGGCCGGTGCTGGCACCCCGCATCTGCTGCCGGTAACGGGTTTGCAGCGCGGCGACATCGGCATTGGGCATCAGCCCCTGCAATAGCTTCAGCCACAGCTTCACCGACAGACTGCGCGCAAACGGCAGGGTGAGCGAGAACAGCCGGCCATCGTCGGCGCAGGTGCCCAGCATCAGGTCGATGTCGTTGGGCGTGCCCTGGCCATAACCAGGCATCGGCGCCTGGGGCAGAAAGGCGGTACCTGTCGCAGCACCCATGTAGGCCACTCTTTCACGGCCCAGCAGGCCATAGCGCGCGGCGGCGTCCTTGCCGAAGGCCCGCTTGCTGATGGCCTTTTGCAAGCGCTTGAGCGCAGCGTGATCGAGCGCGATCAGCGCCTGTTCGTCGCCAGGCTTGACGCCGACATCGCCGAGGGCATCGACGGCGAGCGCATGGTGCTCATTCGCGGGCGCGCAGGTATACGGCATGCCGCCCATGGCAATGCCACGCTTGAAAAGGCCCCTGGCCAGCGGGCTGGCAGAAAGCTGGTAGACGCTGAAAGCCCCGGCAGACTCGCCGAACACCGTGACGCAGGCGGGATCGCCACCGAACTGCGCGATGTTCTGCTGCACCCATTGCAGGGCGCAGAGCTGGTCGAGAAAGCCACGGTTGTCGGCGCAGAGATCGTTGCCAAAAAGCCCGGCGCCGTGCAGGAACCCCAGTGGGCCAAGACGGTACTGGATGGCAACACAGACCACGCCCTTTCTGGCAAAGCTGGTGCCGTCATAGAGCGTATTGGCGGCGCCGGAGTTGAGGCCGCCGCCGTGGATGTAGAGCATCACCGGCAGCCGCGCATTGGCGTCTAGCGTGGGTGACCAGACGTTGAGCAGCAGCGAATCATCGCCCTCGGTGCATGACGCAAAAGAGCCGATGGCATCGAAGTAGCGGCGTCGTGCCGTGGGCACAGGCTCGCGCAGTGCCTTGCTGCCGAATTGCAGGCAGATCTCGCCGTAGTGCTGCGCATCGCGCACGCCCTGCCAGGGCTTGCGCGGCACCGGCGGCAGCCAGCGCGCGGGGCCGCTCACCGGCTCGGCATAAGGGATGCCCTTGAAGGCATGGATGCCGTTGTCGAAGCAGCCTTTGAGGCTGCCAGTGCTGATGGTGATGGTAGTCATGGATTAGCTCTTGGCGAGCGTCTGAAGCCTTTTCGACGTGGGCGGCACGGGTGATGGGTGTGGAGACTCGGTGTGATGACGGCGGGCATGCAGGCTGCTGCGCAAAAGCAGCCTGCACGCTTTGATTGTCGATGCCATCGCGCTCTCCGTTCCGTGCTGCCGTGGACGGTGCTGCAGCGACAGATCACGTTGTCGCTGCTACCGCTGAAGTGATCGTAGGCATCACGCCGTTTTTTGCATGTCACATCTGGGACAGGCCCGATCAGCTGCCTGCGGCCATTCGACAAAGTGACATGCTGGGAGTGCATGACTAGAGTTCCCAAAGCGCTCCGTCTGAAGGACGCACATTCAGCGCAGGAGATTGCGATGCAAAGCTCCACCTCTCACGGTGAGTACAAAAAAACCTCGCTCACTGACTCCAACCGGGCTTTGGTACTCAAGCTGATCCAGGGCTGGCGATGGTTCGATTTCGTGCCGCTGGAGGCGCAGCAATGGCTGGTGGAACGGGTCCAGCTGAAGCAGATAGCGAAGGGCAAGACACTGTGTGTCCTGGGTGATCCGGCAACGGCCATCTATGCGGTGATCAGCGGCGTGTTCCGCATTTTTCATGCGGCAACCACCGGCGACGAAATCACCCTGGAAGAAGTGGTGAAAGGCGGATGGTTTCCGCACATCGTCCCCAGTGAATCACCCACCTATGCTGCCCACTGCACCTGCCAGCAAGAGGCAGTGGTGGCCAGTTGGTCGCTCGCGGTGATGGCCGAATTTGGGCAGTGCTGGCCCGGCTACTTCAAGGGGCTGTACACCGAATTGGGCGAGCGCGCCGTCTTGATCATTGGACGTATCGAGCTGCTCAGCCTGCACAACCTCAACGTGCGGATGGCGGTCTACCTGCTGCGCATGGCGAGGCTGCGCGGCGTGAGGGAGGCCGGTGGCAACATCTGGATACCTGCAGAGGAAAGCCAATCAGAAGTGGGCGCGCGCGTGGGTGGCACCCGGCAGCGGGTAAATAGCCTGCTCAAGGGCTGGCAGAAACGTGAGCTCATCGAAACGCACAAGGACGGCACCCGGATACTGGACCTGAAGCGTCTCAAGGCAGAGGCAAAGAAATCTGGTTTCGATGTAAACACCTATCTCGCCGGGTGGCACATCGATTTGCAGGACCACAAGTGACCGCCTGAGTGGTGTCACTGCTGTGACAGCGGAATCCATTTTTGCCGAGCACACTGCCTCGCCGTCAATGGTGCGAGGAGAAAAAAACCATGCGCAAGAGCATGCCAAGTGCAGCATCAGTAACAGCTCGGATGTTCTGGGTATTTTGTGTGGTGGTCGCCTTGCGCGTGCCATCGGCATGGAGCCAAGCGGAGCCGCAAACCGGCAGTGCCCCAGTTGAGCAGCAAGCCAGCGACCCGACCTCACTCGATGATCTGTTAGCCGATACAGCCCCAGAACCCGCCGCAGGTGCTGAGCCAGCGCCTGCAGCCAACAGTGCTGAAGCAGGGAGCACGGATGCCGCAGCCGTAGCGCCGCTGCAAACCATCCCGGTCGCAGAGCTGACGCCGGATGCAGTTGCTGACGCGCCCGAGAAATCAGTGCCCAGGGCGAGAGGCATTGAAGAGATTGTGGTCACGGCCACCAAGCGGGAGGAATCGCTGCGCGACATCCCCGCGTCTATCTCCGCCTTCGACGGCAAGAACCTGGAAAACCAGGGCAAGCAGAACCTCAACGATTTCATTCAGGAGTCGCCTGGCGTCACCGCCAACTCGGCGAGTCCGGGCTTCATCCGCATCTCGATGCGGGGCATCAGCACCGACACCAATCCGGCCTCACCAGCACCGGCGACCGTCGGCATCCTGATCGGCGATACCGCATTCACCGACCCCTATATCTCCAACATCACGCCGGATCTGAGCGCCTTCGACATCGCCAGCGTGCAGGTGTTGAAAGGCCCGCAGGGCACCCTGTTCGGCGGCGCCGCCCTGTCCGGTGCGGTGCGGTACGTGCTCAACGATCCGGTGATGGGTGAATGGCAGGCCAATGGCTTCACGCAATACGTCAAGGCCAAGGAGGGAGGCGATGCCTTCACCGAAGGCCTGTCCATCAATGCACCAATTCTCGATGACGAGGGCAACCGGCTCGCTTTTCGCGGTGCCTACGTGCGGCGTCGCTACCCCGGCGTGTACGACGTCAACCGCGACCCGGGCGAGAAAGATGTGGATGGCGGCGGCGGCGACCAGCTTCGCGGCATCCTGCTCTGGCAGCCGGGGGAGCGGTGGAAACTGAGGCTGACGCATCTCAGCCAGGATTACGCCGCCGACAATGCAATCACCACCGCCGACGACCGCAATGGCCCAAGGGCGACCAGAAGCTTCTACCTGGAGTCACCGACGAATCACGACTTCGGCCTGGACAGCTTCGAGGTCAATTACGATTTCGATACGGTCAGGGCGGTATCGCTGACCTCGTATAACGAGAAGAATCTGTTCGCCTTCAGCGATGCCACGGCCATCATCGCGGGGCCGCCACCAGATGGCTTCCCCGAAAGTGGTGGTGCGTTCATCGCGTTTGCCGACGACGCCCGGGCGATCGCGCAGGAGTTTCGCTTGCAGTCCACGGGCAGCGGCAATTTTCAATGGATCGCCGGCGCCTACTACTACCGTCAGAAGGTCTTCTTCGAGATTCTGGTCGATACCATTGCGAACCAGACGGCCGTTGGCCCCGGCAGCGTGATCGGTGGCATCGGCGGACTCGTCGGGGCCGGGAACGGCACCGGCACCGGGTTCACGCCCAGTCAGACCACTTCGCTCACCTACGCCGTCACCAATGCGAAATCGCGGGAACGTGCCTTGTTCTTCGACCTCAGCCAGAAGCTCTGGGATCGTCTCGAACTGTCTGCCGGCGCGCGCCTGTACTCGACCACCGTCGGTGGCGGCTTCGTCGGCACGGGCGTGCTGGTGCTTGCGGCCAACAACGGCATGAATGCCGACCTGCGCAACAAGATTACAGAGAACGGCATCAGCCCCAAGCTGGCCGCGACCTGGCGGTTCAGCGAGGATGTTTCGGTCTATGCACAGGCCAGCCGTGGCTTCCGCTTTGGCGGCATCCAGAGCGTGCCGCCGCAAATGGATGGCAGTGTTCCTGAGGTCTACAAATCCGACTCGCTGTGGAACTACGAACTCGGCCTGCGCACCGCCTGGCTCGAAAACACCCTGCAAGCCGACCTGACCGCCTTCTACATCGACTACAGCAACCCGCAGGTGGTGCAGCAGACCCAGACGACGCGCCTGAACTACTACGACAACGTCTCGGCTGCTGTGAGCCAGGGCTTGGAGGCAAGCCTGCTGTGGCTGCCGCCGATCGAGGGCCTGACGCTGTCACTGCAAGGTGGCCTCACCGATGCCCACATCACCGAGCAGTTCACGGCATCGGGCGGCGTCATCATCGAGCCCGGCACGCAGTTGCCGGGCGCGGCCAAGAGCCAGTACACCGCGTCGATGCTCTACACAGCGCCAGTGGCGATTGGCAACGTCGGCACCAGCCTGAGCTATAGCTACGTCGGCAAGGGCTTTGGCGACCTGGAGCATAGCCAGCGCATTAACGATTACGGCACATTGAACGCAGGGGTTTTCTTCAACAGCGATGCCTGGAAAGTGCGTCCCCAGCTGGCCTTCAATGTGTCCAACGTGCTCGACACTACCGCCGCGATTTCCGGCTCCACGGTGACTGCGCTGAACGGCCAGAGTTTCCCCCAGTTCACGCTCAATCCACCTCGAACCTATTCGCTGCGATTGAGTTTGGAGTTTTAGACATTCATCGCCAGTGCCACATCGCCGAATGGTGGACGCCGGACGACGCGGTGTTCGTCGGTGGACTACCGCACACTGTCACCGGCAAGCATGCGCCGCCCTGCTGCTGAGCCCCGATCAAGGACAAACCCATGAGCATTCGTTTTGACGGCCGTATCGCCATCGTCACCGGCGCCGGCAATGGACTGGGCCGCGCCCATGCGCTGGCCCTCGCCGCGCGTGGCGCGAAGGTGGTGGTGAACGACCTGGGCGGCGCGCGCGATGGCACCGGTGCCAGCTCCGATGCCGCGCTGAAAGTGGTGGATGAAATCCGCGCCGCCGGTGGCGAGGCCATCGCCAATGGCGCGAACGTCACCGACTACGGGCAGGTGCAGGCCATGGTGCAG
Organism: Pseudomonadota bacterium; assembly: GCA_040386395.1. Taxonomy (GTDB): domain Bacteria; phylum Pseudomonadota; class Gammaproteobacteria; order Nevskiales; family Nevskiaceae; genus Stagnimonas. The sequence continues at coordinate 25,885 of JAZKFO010000087.1, forward strand.
GCGGCGGTGGCCCTGTGGGGCCGCGTCGACATCCTCATCAACAATGCCGGCGTGCTGCGCGACAAGACTTTCAGCAAGATGGAACTGTCCGATTTCGACTTCGTGATGGACGTTCACCTGATGGGTTCGGTGAACTGCACCAAGGCGGTGTGGGAGCTGATGCGCGCGCAGAAATATGGCCGCATCGTGATGACCACCTCCAGCTCCGGCCTGTACGGCAACTTCGGCCAGGCCAACTACGGGGCGGCCAAGATGGCCGTGATCGGCCTGATGAACACGCTGCGGCAGGAAGGGCAGAAATACGGTGTGCGGCTCAACGCCCTCGCCCCCACCGCCGCCACCCGCCTGACGGAAGAGCTGTTCCCCATCGCGATGCACGCCATGCTGGAGCCGCAGCTGGTCACGCCGGGCCTGCTGTTCCTGTGCAGCGAGCAGGCCCCCGATGGCGAGATTCTCGCCGCCGGTGCCGGCTGCTTCGCGAGGGCGCAGATGGTCGAGACGCGCGGCCTGTTCCTGGGCACCGCCCCGACGCCGGAAGAGGTGGCCGAACACTGGGCAGGTGCGATCTCCGACCCTGCCGGTGCCAGGGCCTATCGCGTCGGTGCCGAGCAGCCCGCCAACTTTGCAGCACTCGCGACGGCTGCGCTCAAGCAGCCCTGAAGCCTCTGCGGCTCATCGCCACACCTTTTCGCGGAACAGCTTTTCCGCATCCTGCTCGATGCGGCAGTGGTCGCCGGCAAGCCACATGGAAGACCGGCGCTTGGCTTCGTACACCGGCCAGTCCCCAAGGGCCGGGCCGGGCTCGCCGTGGCGGGCGAAGTGTCCCAGCATGGCCACCCATTGACGCGCCTGCGCAGCCGCACCGGGGTGATCGGCAAACGCCGGCACCGTGTGCTCCGGGTCGTCGCCGACATTGAAGGTCAGCGCCAGGTCGATGCCGTGGCTGGAGGGGATTTGCTTGCCGGCAAAAAACATGGGGATGTCCATCACGTAGATGTAGGCCCTGCTGCCGGCGGCCACCGTGGCCTCGGCGTATTCGACCGCGCCGCGCCGGAAGCCATCGGTCCACACCAGGTCGTTGAATGCGGAGCCGACGCCAGGGGTGCCTGTCGCCCTGGTCAGGCGACGCAGGTAGGCCTTGACGTTGGCCCTGCCTCTCGCCGCATGCATGGCGATCTTGCGGGCGACGAGGGTGCCGACGAGGCTGATCAGGAACGAGGGCCAGCCCGTCGCCTGCTTGAAGATCAGCTCCATCGACACGCCCTCGTGCGTGGCGTAGCCGGCAATCAGCGGCACTGCGCTGGCACCGCGCGCACCGATCAGCGCCTCCATGCTGCCGGGCAGCAGCGGCGTGGCCGTGACGGGGATCGGCGAGAGATTGCTGCCGCGCTTCTGCATCGCGATCAGCTCGCTGGCGGGGGCGGCTTGCAGATAGCGGATCGCTTCCGCACGCGACATGCGGCGCTTCGCCGCCATGGTGCCGACGACATCGTTCGATGGCTCCTGCACCAGGTAGCCGGTGCTGCACGCCACGGCCCGATGCACCAGGCCCTCGGCCTCAGGCGCCGCACACAGGGCCGCAACCGAGACCGCACCGGCCGATTCACCGATGATCGTGACCAGCTCCGGGTCGCCCCCGAAGTCGGCGATGTGCTCGCGAATCCAGCGCAGGGCATTGATCTGGTCGCCCAGCCAGAGCTGGCCGCCGCCATCGCGGGCGGTGCCGAGCCAGTCGAGATCGAAGGCCGCGAAAACACCCAGGCGGTAGTTGATGCAGACCACCACGGCATCGGCACCGAGCGCCAGCGCGGTGCCGTCGTAGCAATGCGCACTGCCACCCGTGAAGCTGCCGCCGTGGATGAAGACGATCACCGGGCGCGGGGTTGCTGCCGGCGCTTTCGGCGTGTGGATGTTGAGCAGCAGACAGTCCTCCGAATAGGCGGCATCCGGCGTCGGCCCGTAGACAGCAGGCAGCATCGGGGACTGCGGTGCCATCGCCTTGCAGGTGGTGGCGTCGTAGGTGCCAGTCCATGCCGATGTCGACAGCACCGAGGCGCGGAAGCGCTGCACCGGCTCGGCGTAGCGCAGGCCGCGATAGGTCTCCACACCCAGGCGCTCGATGCCCCGCAGCGGGCCCAGCCGCGTTGTGCGTTCTACGGTCACTGCTGGCATTTTTCTTTCTTCCGATGGGGTGCGGGGCACACCCTAGCGGCGTCTATCGGTCGCCGCTGTCCGGCTTGTGACAGCAGCTGCGCTCAATCGCCAGCGGGAAGGCGGATCGGCTCTTTCACCTGGTTGTGGACCAGATCGCTCATCACGATGAGGAACTCGCGCTTGCCGTCGGTGGCCGTCATGCGGTGCGGCAGCAGCACGCCGTCGACCTTGCGGTAGTCGTCGAGGCTGGAGACGATCTTGACCGGCGGCTTGTCCTTTTCGAACTTGAAGCCCTCGATCTGCTTGAGCAAGCCGGTCGCGGCATCGAAACGCCAGATCTCCTTTTCGCCCGTGGCTGCGGTCAGCTCGACCACCTGCACCTTGACGCCGGCCACTTCCGCATCCGCAAGGCGCTGACGGGTGGGATACCAGCGCTGCAGCTGCTGATCCCAGTCGAGACTGTGGCCGCGCAGCATCCGCGCCAGTTCCACGCCCTGCACGATCTCGGTCTTGCCACGCTTCCGGTTCCAGCCGGTGCGGCCGTCGTGGCCGTTGCTGGAGCTGAAGCCGAGGAAAGTGGACTGCTCCTCGAACAGGTTGGGGCGCACCAGTCTGGAGTCCACCTTCATGCGCAGCAGGCCGGAGGAGAGCGTGGTCTTGAACTGGCGCGACTGGATGCGCGCCAGGGCCCCGCTGCCACCGACGGCTTCGACATAGGTCTTGAGGATGCGGTCGGCAGCCGGCTCGGCGCGCGCCGGGCTGGTGGCAAACAGCAGGCTGCCGGCGAGCAGCAAAAGGACAAGGCGATACGTTTGCGGCATGTGGGGTCTCCATCAATGCATTCAGTCTAGGCAGGACTGCCATCGCAGGCTGTCACCAGCGAGACAGCCGGGTGTCCCGGTTTTGACATGCGGGGCGGGGAGCTGCGGCTACATTGCCGGCAGAGAGGAGAGAACAACATGCAAATCATTGCCAGACACCTGAAAGGTGCAGGCTGCCGCCTGGCGCTGTGCGGCGCCGTGCTCGCCTGTGGTGCCGCCGCAGCACAGCCGCCCGCAGACTCGGACAGCGACCTCGACGCCCTGCTGGCTGAGCAGTCGCCGGAGCCCGCGCCCGCAGAGACATCAACAGCTCCTGAAAGCACCACTGCCGAGGCCTCCCCGCCGCCCGCCACTGCCGAGGCTGCACCGACGGTGGCCGAAACCCTGCCCGTGCAGGAACTGCCGACGACCGAAGAACCGGCGCGCAAGGAAGCCGTCAGGGACCGCTCGCGGCGGATCGAGGAGATCATCGTCACCGCGACCAAGCGCGAGAGCAGCATCCGCGACATTCCCGCCTCCATCGCCGCCTTCGATGGCCAGAAGCTGGAGGCCGAGGGCAAGGTGGGCCTGCTCGACTATCTGGAGGAAACCCCCGGCGTCACCGCCGACAGCATCGCGCCAGGCGTGATCCGTGTGTCGATGCGCGGCATCAGCGTTGATACCGCCCCCGCCAGCGGCCAGCCGCCGCCCACCGGCATCTTCATCGGCGACACCTCGTTTGCCGACCCCTACGTCAACGGCATCGTGCCCGACCTGAGCGCCTTCGATCTTTCCAGTGTGGAAGTGCTCAAGGGTCCGCAGGGCACGCTCTTCGGTGGCACCGCACTCTCTGGCGCGATCCGCTTCGTGCCGCAGGCGCCGGTGTTCGGCGAATGGGCGGCGCGCGCCTTCACCCAGTACACCGACTACGCCCACGGCGACAACGCCTTCACCAGCGGCGTGGCGATCAATGCGCCGCTCTACTCCGACCGGCTGGCGCTGCGGGCGGTCTACGTCAAACGCGGCTATCCGGGGCTGTACGACAACACTCGCGAGCCGGTGCAGAAAGACATCGACAGCGGCGGTGGCGAACAGCTGCGCGGCATCCTGAGCTGGCAGCCGCTGGAGGCGCTCAACATCAAGCTCACGCACATCCAGCAGGATTTCTCCGGCGACAACGTTTCGTCGAATGCCGACAACCCGGAACGCTACGAGAAGGGCCGCAGCGTGCTGCCGCAGCCGGTGCAGAACGATTTCACGCTCGACAGCCTGGAGCTGGCCTACGACTTCAGCCAGGTGCGCGCGGTATCGCTCACCTCGCTTTCAACCAAGCATCTGTTCTTCTCATCCGACCTCACCTCGGCGATTGCCGGCTCGCCGCCTGCGGGCACGCCGCCGGAGGCGACCTACTTCGGCTCGGTGCTGGATGATTCCGAGGCCATCGCCCAGGAGTTCCGGGTGCAGTCCAGCGGCGACGGTTCGTTCCAGTGGCTGGCCGGCATCTATCTCTACAACTACAAGGTGTTTTTCGAGCAGCTGCTCGACTCCACCTCGGTGCGCGACGGGGTGGCGGCGGGCGAGGATATCGACGCCCTGCTCGCGGCCGTCGGGCTGGGGGTTGATCTCGCCAGCCTCGCCAACGAAAGCTCGCTGCTCTACGCCGTGGCCGACGTGAAGGCGCGCGAGCGGGCGCTGTTCTTCGATGCCACCCAGACGTTCTGGAAGGATTTCGACCTGTCTCTGGGCGCGCGGCTGTATTCCACCACCGTGGTCGGCGGCTTCAGTGGCAGCGGTGTGCTGGCGCGGGCGCAGAACAACGGCATGAACATCAACAACGAAGACTCCAAGCTCACCGAGAAGGGTGTGAACCCGAAGATCTCGGCGACCTGGCGCTTCGGCGAGGAAAACTCCCTGTATGCACTGGCCACGCGTGGCTTCCGCTTTGGCGGCATCCAGAGCGTGCCCTCCTCACCGACCAATGGCGTGCCGGAGGTCTACAAGTCGGACACGATCTGGAACTATGAACTGGGCGTTCGAACCAGCTGGCTGGATGGCAGCCTGCAAGCCGACCTCACCGGCTTCTACATCGACTACAAGAACCCGCAGATCCCGCAGACCACCCAGGGTGTGCCGCTGGGCTACACCGACAACATCGGTGCGGCCGTGAGCCAGGGTTTCGAGGCCAGCCTGCTGTGGCGGCCTTTCCAGATCATGACCGTGTCGCTGGCGGGCGGCCTGACCGATGCCCGTACCACCGTGCCCTTCACCGCCTCCAACGGCGATGAGGTGCCGGCCGGCACGCAGCTGCCGGGTGCGGCGAAAACGCAGGTGTCGAGCTCGGTGGGCCTGTTCCTGCCGCTGGGCGAGATCATCGTCGCGCCGCGTCTGGACTACGTGTATGTCGGCAAGGGCTATGGCGACATCAACCACAACTACGAGATCAACAACTTCGGCATCCTCAACGGCGGCATCGGTTTCACCAGCAAAGCCTTCAAGGTGAAACCGCTGCTGGCCTTGAACGTCGCCAACATCTTCGGCATCACGCGGGTCAAGGGCGGGGCACCGGGCAATGCGCTGAACGGCACCCGCAACGACAGCTATCTGCTGAACGCACCGCGCACCTTCACTGCCCGCTTCAGCCTGGATTTCTGAACACCATGAACATCTCAATGGCCTCAAGCGCATGAGCCGGCTCTCGCGCGCCCTCACCGAGTATCTCGGCCGCAAGGTCTGGGCCTCGTGGCGCACCGCGCTCGACCTGACCGCCGTCGAGGGCTGCGGCGGCGTGGTGCTGCTGGGCGACAGCCTCACCCACATGGGCCGCTGGGAGCTGATGTTCCCGCAGGCCGGGGTGCGCAACTTCGGCATCGGCGGCGAGCGCAGCGACCATCTGCTGCTGCGGCTGGAGCCGGTGATCCGCATCCGGCCGCAGAAGCTGTTCCTGCTGATCGGCACCAACGATCTCGCCTCTGGCCTTTCGGTGGAAGCGATCAGTCGCAACGTGGCGACCCTGCTCGACACCCTGGCCACGCGCCTGCCCGATTGCCGCCTGCACCTGCAAGCCGCCCTGCCGCGCCAGCGCAAGTTCGCGGCGCGCATCCGGGCACTCAATGCACGCTATGCCGCGATGGCGGCGCAGCGCGGCATCGCCTTCATCGACCTCTACCCGCTGTTCGACGACGGCACTGGCGAGCTGAAAAAAGAGCTCACCTACGACCGCCTGCACCTGATGGGCGCAGGCTATGTGATCTGGCGCGATGCCCTGCGGCCGTACGTCGACGGCAGTCCCGCATGACACACGCCGCACGCTGCACCACACGCCGCACCTGCCGGGAATGAGCATGAGCACGAGTACCGCTGTCGCCAAGCTGCCGTTCCGCAACAAGCTCGCCTATGGCCTGGGCTCCATCGCCTTCGGCATCAAGGACCACGGCTTCAACACCTTCCTGATGCTGTACTACAACCAGATCGTCGGCCTGCCCGCCGCCTGGGTCGGTACCGCCATCATGATCTCGATGCTGTTCGATGCCGTGGTCGATCCGCTGATCGGGCACTCCTCCGACCGCCTGCGTTCGCGCTGGGGACGGCGGCATCCCTTCATGTATGCCTCGGCCATCCCCATCGCCGTTGCCTTCTACCTGCTGTGGAACCCGCCTGCTGCCGAGTGGATGGGCCAGATGGGGCAGATGGCCTGGCTGCTGGCCACCTCGATTGCGGTGCGCATCGCCATCGCGCTGTACGAGATTCCCTCGGCGACGCTGATGGCAGAGTTCACCAACGACTACGACGAGCGCACCAGCCTCGCCACCTACCGCTCGCTGTTCTTCGCCATCGGCATGGTCGGCATGGGCGTGATCGCGCTGAAGGTGTTCCTGGTGCCGACCGCCGAGCAGCCGGTGGGCCAGCTCAATGCCGCCGGTTACACGCAGTACGCACTGGCCGCCGCCGGCATCATGCTGTTCAGCGTGCTGATCTCGACCTGGGGCACGCACAGCCGCATCCCCACCCTGCTGGTGCCGGACAAGCCAAGCGGTTCCGGCTACGCCGAGCTGTGGCGCGGGCTGAAGACCATCCTCAGCGACAGCACCTATGCCAGCGTGCTGCTGTTCGCGCTGTTCTTCTCCATCGTCGGCGGCCTCGCGACCGGGCTCGGTGTCTACGTCAACACCTTCTTCTGGCGCCTCAACAGCGAGCATCTGGCGAGCATCGCGGGTGCCACCGGCCTGGGCGTGATTCTGGCGCTGGTGGTGGTGCAGCTGTCCAAGCGCTTCGGCAAGAAGGAGACGGTGATCGTGCTGGTCTTCATCGCGCTGCTGTCTTCCGTGATTCCGCTCAGCCTGGGGCTCATGGGCCTGATGCCGAAGGAAATCCCGGCGCTGCTGAACTGGCTCTTGGTAAAGAACATCCTGCTGGTGACCTGCATGCTGGCTGCGATCATCCTCTCGGCTTCGATGGCGGCGGATGTCTCGGAACACTTCCAGCTCAAGACCGGCAAGCGCATGGAGGGGCTGATCTTCGCGGCCTTCGTGATGGTGATGAAGGCGGTCTCCGGTGTGGGCGTGTTCCTCTCCGGCCTGGTGCTGGCCTTCGTGAAGTTCCCGGAAAAAGCCACGCCCGAAACCGTGGACCCGGCCATCGTCCACCAGCTGGTGGTGATCTTCGTGATCGGCATCACCAGCTTCTGCGTGTTCTCGCTGATCGCCCTGAGCTTCTACCCCATCACCCGCGCGAAGCATCGGCAGATGCTGGCTGATCTGGAGGCGAGGAAACTGGGCGAATCCCAGCTCGCCACGGCCACCGTCAGCGCTTGAGCCGGGCAGGTGAGCACTTCACTTGCCTTGCAGCTGTTCTCGCTCGCCAACGAGCTGCGGCAAGACCTTGAAGGCACGCTCGCTGCGGTGGCCGCCATCGGCTTTCGCCATGTCGAGCTGGCGGGCTTGCTGGGGCGTGACGCCGCCTCGCTGGCCGGCGCACTGCGCGCTGCCGGCCTTGAATGCCACAGCGCCCATGTGCCGCTGAAGCCCTACCGGCCAAGTGGTGATCCAAGCCTGCAAGACCTGGCGGGGCTGGTCGAAGCCGCAGGGCGGCTCGGCCTTCGCGACATCATCGTGCCGATGTTCCCGCTGCCGGAGCGCGCGGGTGGCCCGGCGGCGGGCGAGAGCGTCGAGGGCTACTTCACCCGTGCCGCCGCCATGATCGGCGCGGACGACTGGAAGGCGCTGGCGGCGCTGCTGAACCAGAACGCCCGCACGCTCGCACTGCATGGTCTCGGCTTCGGCTATCACAACCACAACGTCGAGTTCGCGCGCTGCGGCGAAACCACGGGATACGAGATCCTGATCGAACACACCGACCCTGCGCTGGTGCATTTCGAGCTGGATGTGGGCTGGGCGCGTGCCGCCGGTCTCGACCCCGCCGCACTGCTGCGCCGGCATCCCGGCCGCTTCCGCTGGCTGCACCTCAAGGATCTCGCCGCCACCACACCCTGCAACACGCGCTTCCAGCTGCATCCCGCCGACCTCGGCACCGGGCTGATCGACTGGACGGCGCTGCTGCATGCGGCGGCCGATCTCGGCATCCACCAGCTCGTCGTCGAACGCGAGCCGCCTTTCAGCGAACCGCCGCTCCTCACCATCGAACAGCACTGGCGCTTCCTGTCGGATCGGCTGCCGGCCTGATCCGCCCTGCGGCAGCGGCTGCATCCTGTGGAAGAATCACGCCCTGATCGCGAGGAGCTGATCTTGAATCGTCCGCAGGCGGCTTTGAGCCGCGAAGAGACCCTGTCCCTCATCCGTGGCTGGAAGTGGTTCGAGCACGTGCCGGCCGCAGCCCATGAGTGGCTGGCCGACAGCGCGAAGCTGCGCAGCTTCCGCAAGGGGCATCACCTGTATCGCTCCGGCGATGCGGCGACCCAGGTCTATGGCGTGGTCAGTGGCGTGTTCCGCATCTACATGAACACCTCGAAAGGCGATGAGGTGACCGGTGAGGAGGTGGTGCGCGGCAGCTGGTTTCCGCACACCATTCCGTCCGACAAGCCGCAGTACTACGCCAATTGCGTCTGCCAGCAGGACGCCGTGGTGGTCGAGGTCTCGCAGCAGGCCATCGCGGATTTCGCCGCGCGCTGGCCCGGCTACTTTCGCGGCCTCTACGCGGAGCTCGCCGCCCGTGGCCCCGCGACGCTGGACCGCATCCTGCTGCTGAGCCTGCACAACCTCAACGTGCGACTCGCGGTGTATCTCTTGCGCATGGCATCGCTCCGGGGCGAGAAGGATGCGGCAGGCCAGGTATTCATTGCAGGCGAAATCAGCCAGACCGAGATCGGCGCGCGCGTGGGCGGCACGCGCCAGCGCATCAATGCCCTGCTCAAGACCTGGGTCGCGCGCGGGCTGATCGAACTGCACCCTGGCGGCATCCGTATCAGGGATGTCGCCCGCCTCGGCGCAGAGGCGAAGAAGTCGGGCTTCGATCTGGAAAGCTATCTGCAGGGATGGCATGGCGGCTGGCAGGGGAAGAAGCAGGTATAGGGCTGTCACCAAGGTGACTGTGGAGCGCCACCCGACTATCTAGGATCGCTGCACGACCACTGCGCCAAAGGCGATCCGGCATGACAACTGTTCAATTGGAAGTGGGTGCCCTTCGCGGCCGCATCGAGCAGGGCAACCATGTGTTCCGGGGCATCCCCTACGCCGAGCCCCTGACCGGCCTCGCGCGCTGGCTGCCGCCGCAGCCGCGCCAGCCCTGGCAGGGCGTGCGCGATGCGCTGGAATACGGCCCCGCCTGCATGCAGTTCAGTGGGGGCGGCTTCGTGTTTCCGTTTCCGCAATCGCGCCGGCGCTACTTCATGGCCACGGGCGGTGGCCGGCCTGCGCGCGATGGTGATGACTCGCTGCTGCTGAACGTCTGGTCGCCGGATGTGGATCGCAAGGCCCGCCTGCCGGTGATGGTGTGGATCCATGGCGGTGGCTTTGCCCAGGGTGCCGCGAACGCGTTCTACGACGGCGCGCCGTTCGCATCGCGCGGCGTGGTCTGCATCGCCATCCAGTACCGGCTTGGCGCCGCTGGATTCCTGCACGGCAGCGGCCTGTTCGAAGGTGAGGTCTGCGCCGACAACCGCGCCTTTCTCGACCAGATCGAGGCGCTGCGCTGGGTGCAGCAACACATCGAGGCCTTTGGTGGTGATCCCGGCAACGTCACGCTGTTCGGCGAATCGGCGGGCGCGTTCGCGATCTACCAGCTCGCGGCAAGCCCGAAGGCGAAAGGCTTGTTCAAGCGTGCCATCGCCATGGGCGGCATGGCAGGCACCTGCGCACCGGCAGCGGACTATCACCGCCTGAGCCGCGACGCGCTGGCCGACGTCGGCGTGAAGGCCGGCGATGTGCAGGCGCTGGCCGCACTCGACCGCAAGCAGATTCAGACCTTGCAGAAGGCGATGGCACGCCGCGTGTTCAAGGCCAGGCCCGCGGACCAGTACGGCCGCCTGAGCCGGGAGAAGGTCGGCTTCTTCGGTGCGGCCACCGGCACCGATTTTCTGCCGCAGGCACCACTCGATGCCTACCCGCAGGGCACGCCCAACGACATCGACCTGATGCTGGGCACCTGCGCCCACGACGGCCGCCTGTTCTCGCTCATGCTGCCGATGCTGCCCTCATTGTCGGCACGGCTGTTCTCGAAGAACTTCATCGAGTTCGTGCCCGGCCGCGACCTGCCCGCCGCCTGGGATTTCTACCGCCAGCAGATGCAGGGGGCGAGCGAGCGCGAGGTGCTCGACCAGGTCAACAACGACGCCTTCTACCGCATGCCGACCCTCGCCGCCGCCGAGGCACATGCAGGCGCGCATCCCGGCAAGACCTGGCACTACCAGCTCGACTATGTCTCGGTCGTGAAGGGCCTGGGCGCGATCCACGGCATTGATGTGGCGCTGCTGTTCGGCACCTGCCACGGCGTGCTGGCCGACGATGCCGAAACCGCGCAGCTCACCGAGCAGCTGCGGCGCGCGATGATCAGCTTCGCCACCTCCGGCCGACCGGCTGCCAAGGGCCTGCCGGAGTGGACACCGTTCGAGCGCGCCTCGCGGCCGACGCTGGTGTTCGACCGTCGCTCGCGGCTGGCATCCGACCTCGATGCACCACTGCGCAAGTTCTGGCAAACCGAAGGAAGCACCCCATGAGAAAAGTCTTCGTCTCCGGCGTCGGCATGATCCCCTTCACCAAGCCGGGTGCCTGTGCGCCCTATCCGGCGATGGCGGCAGCGGCGATCCGCATCGCGCTCGATGACGCGCGGCTGCCATACGAACAAGTCGAGCAGGCCTATGCGGGCTATGTCTACGGTGACTCGACGGCCGGCCAGCGCGCCCTGTACGAGGTGGGCATGAGCGGCATCCCGGTCGTCAACGTCAACAACAATTGCAGCACCGGCTCGACGGCGCTGTTCCTCGCCCGCCAGGCCATTGCCTCGGGCGCTGCCGACTGCGTGCTGGCGGTGGGCTTCGAGCAGATGGAAGCCGGTGCGCTGACCGTCAAATACCCCGACCGGCCTTCGCCTTTCGAGCACTTTGACGCGGCGGCCGACGAGCTGGTGGAGGTGAAGGATCTGCCACTGGCACTGCGCTACTTCGGCGGTGCTGGCCTCGCCCACATGCGGCAGTACGGCACCAGGCTCGAAACCTTCGCGAAGATCCGCGCCAAGGCCAGCCAGCACGCAGCCAACAACCCGCTCGCACTGTTCCGCAAGCCGGTCAGCGTCGAGGAGGTGATGAACGCGCCGATGATGTGGCCGGGCGTGATGACCCGCCTCATGGCCTGCCCGCCCACCTGCGGCGCGGCGGCAGCAATCCTGTGCAGCGAGTCCTTCGCCAAGGCGAATGGCCTTTCCACCGCAGTCTGGATTGCGGCGCAGTCGATGACGACAGACACCGCACAGACGTTTGCCGCGCGCGACATGCGCGAGATCGTCGGCTTCAGCATGGCCAAGGCGGCAGCGCACAAGGCCTACGAGGCTGCCGGCATCGGGCCGGGTGATCTCGATGTGGTGGAGCTGCACGACTGCTTCGCCCACAACGAGTTGCTCAGCTACGAGGCGCTGGGCCTGTGTGCCGAGGGCGAGGCCGAGCGCTTCGTCAACGCCGGCGACAACACCTATGGCGGTGCCGTGGTCACCAATCCTTCCGGCGGCCTGCTGTCGAAGGGGCATCCGCTGGGTGCCACGGGTCTCGCGCAATGCACCGAGCTGGTCCAGCAGCTGCGCGGCAGCGCCGGCGCCAGACAGGTGGCCGATGCGCGCATCGCCCTGCAACACAACCTCGGCATCGGTGGTGCCTGCGTGGTCACCATCTACAGGGCCGGCTAGAGAGGGGAATCGTGATGGCTGAAGCAGAAAAGACCATGCTCTTCACACCGGGGCAAATGCTCACCAGGCTGGCCGGAGAGTCACCCGACCAGATCGCGCTGATCGTCCATCGCGCCGATGGCATCACCGAGCAACTCACACGGATGGAGCTGGAGCGCTGGGCGAATCGCGTCGCACATCGCCTGCTCGCCGATACGCCCACCATCGCACCCGGTGCCTTCGTCGCGATCCACCTGCCCAATGGCGTCGAGCATGTCGTGGCGACCCTCGCCATCTTCAAGCTCGGTGCCTGCCCGATGCCGGTGAGCCATCGCATGCCAGCCGCAGAGCGGGATGGACTGATGGCTCTGGTGCATCCGGCAGCGATCTTCAGCGACGCACCTGAGCTGGCCGGCATCAGCCGCGCCGCCATGCGCGCCCTCGACGCCTGCTCCGATCTGCCGCCGCCAGACGCGGTGCCGCAGCCCTTCAAGGCCATCGCCTCCGGTGGCTCCACGGGCAAGCCAAAGCTCATCGTGTCGCCAGGTGCCTTCGCGTTTCCGGCAGGCGGGCATCCCATCGCCGGTCTGCTGGGGCTGGGTCCAGCAGACCGTCTCTACTCGCCCGGCCCGCTGTATCACAACCAGGCGTTTTTCTTCACGCAGATCGCGCTGTTCCAGGGCGGCTCGGCAGTGCTCAACGAGAAATTCGATGCGGCGCTGACGCTCGATCTCATCGAGCAGCACCGCCCCACCGCGCTCAACATGGTGCCGACGATGATGTCGCGCATGCTGCGCCTGGGCGGCATCGCGCAGCGGAACTTCGGCAGCGTGAAGACGCTCTGGCATCTTGCCGCCGCCTGCCCGCCCTGGGTCAAGCAAGGCTGGATCGAGCTGCTGGGCGCCGAGCGCGTGATGGAGATGTGGTCATCCACCGAAGTGAATGGTGCGACCACCATTCGCGGCGACGAATGGCTGCAAAAACCCGGCAGCGTCGGCAAGCCCTGGAACACCGAGATCAGGATTCTCGATGCCGAGCGGCGACCGCTGGCGGCAGGCGAAGTCGGCGAAGTGTTCAGCCGCTTTGCCGGCGGCCCGCCGCAGGCCATCTACATCGGCGCGAAGAACCTGGAAGACATCGGCGGGCATTTCACCAGCGTCGGTGACCTGGGTTATGTCGATGCGGATGGCTATCTGTTCCTGGCCGATCGCCGGGTCGATCTCATCATCTCCGGCGGCGCGAACGTGGTGCCTGCGGAGGTCGAGGCCGCACTCACCCAGCATCCAAGCGTGCGCGATGCGGCCGTGATCGGCCTCAAGGACGACGATCTCGGCCGTCGCGTGCATGCCATCGTCGAACTGGACACCGCAGCCGCCCCGGTGGCGGAAGCCGTGCTGGATCAGCATGTGCGCAGCCTGATCGCGGGCTACAAGATTCCCCGCAGCTACGAGTTCATCGCCGCCTTGCCGCGCGACGAGGCGGGCAAGATCCGGCGTGGGGCCTTGCGCGATGCGAGAGGCGGCTGAAGCTGCATGGCGGAGGCAGAGACAAATAAGGGCTCCATCTCTGGGGCCCTTGGTTTTGCTGCATTTGGCGGACGAGGAGGGATTCGAACCCCCGTGTAGGTATAAACCCACCATCTGATTTCGAGTCAGCGCCGTTCAACCGCTCTGGCACCCGTCCATGGCGCGGATTCTAGTCTATGCGGCAAAACCAGCCAACAGGCCGGCCCGGTGAGCGAAAAAGGTGTGCTAGCGTTCAGTTCCGATAACAGGCCACCGGAGGGGTAAAGCCTGATCGCCATGCCTGCTGCCCCCGCCAGCCCACTTCGCCGCGCCAGCCTGCTGCTGGCGCTGGCAGCTTGCCTGACGCTTCTGGCCTGCAAGCCACCGCCGAAGCCGAAAACACGGCTGGAACACATCCGCGAAACCGGCGTGCTGCGGGTGGCTTCGATTTATGGCCGCACCACTTGCTACACCGGCCCTGAAGGACTGGTGGGCTACGAATGCGCGCTGGTGCAGGGCATCGCCAAGAACCTCGGCGCGACGGCGGAGGTGCTGTTCACGCATACCCCGGCCGATGCCGTGCAGGCGGTGCTGGAGGGCCGTGCAGACATTGCCGCCGCCGCACTCACCGCCAAGATTCCCCAGCGCGAGCTGCTGCGCTTCACCCGCGCGATTGACCGCTCGGCCCCACAGCTGGTGTTCCGCATGGGCAATGTGCGGCCCAAGACGCCGGCCGATCTCGATGGCAGGCTGCTGGTGAGCGAAGGCGCAGGCCATTCGGCACAGATGGCGGCACTCAGCGCCGTGGCACCGGCACTGCGGGCCGAGCTGACCAACAGCTACGACGCCGAGGACCTGCTGTTTCAGGTGGCGAGCGGCGAGCTGGATTACACCATCGCCAGTTCGGCGCTGGTGGCCATCAACGAGCGTTATTACCCGCAGATCCGCACCGCCTTCGATGTCGGGGAGGCGGAGGATGTGGTGCTGGCGGTGAAGCTCGATGCCGATACCGGCCTGGCCGATGCCGCCGAGGGCTATCTGTCGAGCATCAGCGGCAAGGAGCTGGCGCGCCTGCACGACCGCTACTACGGGCATGTGGAAGAGCTGGACTACTTCAGTGCAGTGCAGGTGGCCAACCACATGCAGTCGCGGCTGCCGAATTACCTGGGCTTGTTCAAGGCCGCCGGCGAGCGCCATGGCATCGACTGGCGGCTGCTGGCCGCCATCGGCTACCAGGAATCGCACTGGAACCCCAGCGCGCAGAGCTACACCGGCGTGCGCGGCCTGATGATGCTCACCAACGACACCGCTCTGCGTTACAAGGTGAGCAACCGCGAAGACCCGGCGCAGAGCATCGAGGGAGGGGCCCGCGTGCTGGCCGATCTGCTCGAAGAAATCCCGCCGCAAGTGCAGGAACCGGATCGCACCTGGATGGCCCTGGCGGCCTACAACCAGGGCCTCGGCCATCTGCTCGACGCGCGCCAGCTCACCACCGCGCGCGGCGGCAACAACCTGCACTGGGTGGATGTGCGCGACACCTATCCGCTGCTGTCGCGCCCGCGCTGGGCCAAGGCGGCCAGATACGGCTTTGCGCGGGGGCGCGAGGCGGTGGACTTCGTCGCCAACGTGCGCGCCTACATCGACCTCATCGGCGTGCTCAGCTCCGGCATTCGCACCCTGCCACCGCCGCCGCTCAAGCTCGACTCCAAGTTGCGCACCGCCCAGCGCGAGGAGGCTGCGCCCGAAATCGCCGCACCCGATGCGGGTGGCTTGCCGCCGGCAGGCGAGATCTCGCCGGATGATGAGCCGGTGCCCCAACCGCCGCCGGTCGCATCTGAAAAGCGCAACTTGCTGGTGGTGCCTGCCGAGCTCTCGACGGCGACCCGCCAGGGCATGAGCATGCAACTGGCCGATAACGTCAGCCTGCCGAAACCGGTATCGGTGGTCGAAGCGCCGGATGGCGGCGACAAGGCCGCTGGGGCTGCACGCACCTCCAACTAGATTTTCAACCGCTGCACCGGCACGCCACCGGCCAGGTGGCTATCGACGATCTCGTCGATGTCGGTCTTGTTCTGGTAGCGGTACCAAACTCCTTCGGGATACACCACCGCCACTGGTCCTTCTTCGCAGCGGTCGAGACAACCGGCCTGATTGACGCGCACCTTGCCGCTGCCCGCCAGGCCCAGTTGCTTCACGCGCTTCTTGCAGTAATCACGCAGCTCGGTCGCACCGTGGTTCTCGCAGCTGGCACGCTCGGCATCGTCGCGCTGGTTGCAGCAGAAAAACACATGCCGCTCGAAGTAGGGCTTGGCCGGCTCGCTCACGAGGGTTTCTTGCCGAAGGAATAACCGAGGTTGATCGACGTCAGCGTGTCGGTCTTGTTGGTGCCGGCCGGCACTTCGGTGTTGGTGCGGATCTCGTAGCCCAGCGTGGTGAACAGCTGGCCGACGATGACCAGCTTGAGGGCAGACACCGGGTTGATGAAAGTGTTGTCCTTCGACTGCTCGACCTTCAGCGTCTGCGTGAAGCTGCTGCTGTCGCTGATCAGCCACTGGTACTTGGCGTTGAACAGGCCCACCAGGGCGCTCTCGCGCTCTTCGGTGGTGGCCAGCTTCTGCTGGGTGGCACCGGCACCGATTTCGGCATCGAGCGTGTGCCTGTCCGAAGTCAGCAGGCGGCGGCCATAGCCCACCGCCTCGGTGCGGCGCTCGATGATGCCGGCGAAGCGGTCGTTGTCGTAGTCCAGCGAGGCAAAGGCGTAGTCGAAGGCGGTGAAATCAAAACTCAGCTTGTAGCCGGCGCTGTAGCGTTCATCGGTGGTGATGCCGTCTTTCTGCGCCGTCAGTGCGGCGGCGCGCAGGGCATGTTTCCAGGGACCATCCTGATAAGCCGCCAGGCCCTTGGCATTGAGCGTGCGCGCCTCGGTGTTGCCAGCCGTGTCGAGAAAACCCACCGAGGCCTCGCCCGACCAGCCGTCTTCGGCGTGGCTGGCATGGGCTGCGATGAGCAGGGCGGCAGCAGCGAGTGGCTTGAGGTTCAAAGGGCGCTCCAGGGCGGTTGTGGACAAGGCGCATATTCGACCACATCCACTGCCACGCCGGGCAGTACTCTATGCCCATGCCAACCGCACTCTCTGCCGCGCTTGCCGACGCCGATCTCTGCGTCAAATGCGGCCTGTGCCTGCCGCACTGCCCCACTTACCGCCTGAGCCAGCATGAGGCCGATGGCCCGCGCGGACGCATCGCCCTGACCCAGGCACTGCTCAGCGGCACGCTCAGCGCCAGCCCGGTGCTGGCAGGGCATCTGGATGGCTGCCTCTCCTGCCGCGCCTGCGAGGCGGTGTGCCCGGCCAAGGTGCCGTATGGCCGCGTCATCGACAGCGCCCGCGCCGCACTCGCCACACCGCAGCGCACGCGGCTGACACGGGTGATGGGCGCTGTGCTGGGTTCGTCCCTGCTGCGCGGCCTCGCCCGCTGGGGGCTGTGGCTGGCCAGCCAGGTGTTGGATCGCCGCAGCACCAGCCTGCGCCTGCCGCACTTCATGGATGCAAGGCCGGTGGTGCGACGCCAGCAGGCCGTTGCCGCGCCCGCGCAGGCCCGCATCGCGCTGTTCACCGGCTGCGTCGGCGACGTGGTTGAACGCGAGGTGCTGCATGACGCGCTGCGGCTGTTCCGCGCGGCGGGGGTCGAGGTGGCGATCCCGCCATCGCAGGGCTGCTGCGGCGCGCTGCACCAGCATGGCGGGCTGCCACAGGCGGCGGCGGCGCGCGCGGCACGCAATGCGCAGGCCTTTGCCCAATGCGACACCGTGCTGCCGCTCGCCAGCGGCTGTGGTGCGGCGCTGCGTGATCTGGGCAGCGCCGATGCCCTGGCACCCAAGGTGCGCGACCTCTGCACAACGCTCGCAGCAGCACTCGATGCTCGACCGCCGGGCTTTCAGCCGAAGCCGCTGCGGGTCGGCATTCACACGGCCTGCACACAGGCGCATGTGTTCGCGGCGCCGGGCGCGGTGCGGTGGCTGCTGGCGCGCATCCCCGGTGTCGCGCTGATTGATCTCGCACCTGGAAGTGGCTGCTGCGGCGCGGCCGGCACCGCCTTCATCACCCTGCCCGACCAGGCCGCCAAGCTGCTTCAACCCAAGCTCGACGCCGCTCGCGATGTGGATGTGATCGTCTCAGCCAACATCGGCTGCTCGCTGCATTTTCTGGCGGGCCTGCGCGCCAGCGGCAGGCCGGTGCCGGTGTTGCATCCGGTGAGTTTTCTCGCGCAGGCCCTGGCCGATTAATTACTGGCGGGGACGACCTGCGCGGGCGCGACCTCAACCTTGGGCAGTGCCTCCAGGCCGGTGGTGATGCGCAGCAGCACCAGCTCGGCGAGCTCGTTCTGGATGTAATCGCGCAGCTGCTGCTCTTCCAGCTCTTTCTGCAAGATCTGGTCGAGCTGGAAGCTGTAATCGCGCGACACCGAAATGGTATTGGCTGGCAGCAGCGCCTTGCCGTTCTGCAGCAGCTCGTAACGCACGCCGATCACCAGCCGGTATTCCAGCACCTTGCCATCGGCACCGATCGACAGCGTCTCGCGACGCTCCTCCAGATTGCTCAGGCGGATCTCGGTCTCGGCCTTGTCCAGCTTGGTGACGATCTTTGCACCGCGCCGCACCAGCTTGCTGCGCAGCGCGGTTTCCACCACCGGCTCGGACACGCGATAACCCAGTGCCATGTCGACGTAGACGCGGTCGAGCTGCTGCGGCCAGCCGCCGGACCCCAGCAGCTTGAAACCGCAGGCGGTCAGCGTAAGGGCAAGCAGCAAGACGAGCGAAAGGCGCATGGGGCTAGATCACCAGATTGACGAGCTTGCCGGCGACCACGATCTCTTTCTTGATCGCGGCACCGGCGAGGAAGCGGGCCACATTCTCGTCGGTTTTCGCGGCCAGCAGGATCGCCTCGTTGCTGCTGCCGTGTGGCACTTCGATCTGCCCGCGCAGCTTGCCGTTGACCTGCACTACCAGCTTCATCGCCTCGCTGGCGAGTGCGGCCTGATCAGCCTGCGGCCAGGCCGCGTCGATCACCGCACCGCGGCCGCCGAGTGCCGTCCAGAGTTCGTGCGTGATGTGCGGCGTGATGGGGGCCAGGCAGGCCACCAGCGCGGTGAGCGCCTCATGGCGCACGGCGCGATCCTGCTCGGCCATGCCATCAAACTTTTGCAGGGCATTGACCAGCTCCATCGCCGCCGCAATGGCCGTGTTGAACTGCAAGCGGCGGCCGACGTCATCACCGAACTTGGCGATGGTCTGGTGCGTCTTGCGGCGCAGATCCTTCTGCGCGGCGCTGAGTGCCGCCACATCGAGCGCGGGCGCAGCACCCGCGGTGACGTGCTCGCTGCACATGCGCCACAGGCGCTTGAGGAAACGAGCGGCACCATCAATGCCGGCCTCGCTCCATTCCAGTGACTGCTCCGGCGGCGCGGTGAACATCATGAACAGGCGCACCGCATCGGCACCGTGGCTGTTGATGATGGTTTCGGGATCGACGCCATTGTTCTTCGACTTCGACATCTTCTCGCGGCCACCAACCAGCACGGGCTCACCATCGGCGCGCAGCACCGCGCCATCGGCGGTCACGTCGACATCGGCCGGATTGATCCAGTCCTTCTTGCCGCCCGGCAGCTCGCGGTAATAGGTGCCCGCCACCACCATGCCCTGACACAGCAGGCGCTTGAAGGGCTCGTCGCCCGCCACCGGCAGGCCGACATCGCGCATCAGCTTGTGGAAGAAGCGCGCATAGAGCAGGTGCAGCACGGCGTGCTCGATGCCGCCCACGTACTGATCGACCGGCGACCAGTAGCGCGCACGCTCGTCCAGCATCGCGCCGTGCTGGTCGGCGCAGGCAAAGCGCGCGTAGTACCAGCTGGACTCGAAGAACGTATCGAAGGTGTCGGTCTCGCGCCGCGCCGGCTTGCTGCACTTCGGGCAGGGCACGTCGGTGAAGGCCGTCTCCCGGGTCAGCGGGCTGGCGGCGCCATCGGGCTTGAGATGCTCCGGCAGCACCACCGGCAGCTGGTCTTCCGGCACCGGCACCGCGCCGCAGTCCTTGCAGTAGATGACCGGGATCGGGCAGCCCCAGTAACGCTGGCGCGACACGCCCCAGTCGCGCAGGCGGAAGTTCTTGCGGCGGCGGCCAGCGGACTTGGCTTGCAGCGCGCTGGCGATGGCATCGAAGGCGGCCTCGAAGGCGAGGCCATCGAAGGTGCCGGAGTTCATCAGCACGCCATGTTCGGCATAGGCGGCAGTCATGATGTCCGGTGCCTGCCCGGCCTGCGCCGCGACCACCACCGTCTTCGGCAAGCCATAGGCCGTCGCAAACTCCCAGTCACGCTGGTCATGTGCCGGCACGGCCATCACCGCACCCGTGCCGTAGCCCATCAGCACGAAGTTGGCCGCCCACACTGGTACTCGCTCACCCGTGAGCGGATGGATGGCGTCGATGCCCAGTGCGACTCCCTTCTTCTCCTGTGTCGCCAGCATGGCCTCGGCCACGCCGGACTGCTTCGCTTCTTCCACGAAGGCGGCCACCTTGGCATCGCGCGCCGCAGCGGCAAGTGCCAGCGGATGTTGCGCCGCAACGCTGATGAAGCTGACGCCAAATACGGTATCCGGGCGTGTCGTGTAGACGGTCAGCCTTTCGCCCGCACCATCTGCCAGTGCGAAGTCGATCTCCACACCCTCGCTGCGGCCGATCCAGTTGGCCTGCATGGTCTTGACGGCATCGGGCCACTGTTCGAGCTTTGCGAGGTCGTCGTGCAGGGCGTCAGCGTAATCGGTGATCTTCAGAAACCACTGCGGGATTTCGCGCTGCTCCACCAAGGCACCACTGCGCCAGCCGCGACCATCAATCACCTGCTCGTTGGCGAGCACGGTGTGATCAACCGGGTCCCAGTTGACGATGGAATTACGGCGGTAGACCAGCCCCTTCTTCAGCAGCTGCACGAACAGCCACTGCTCCCAGCGGTAATACGCAGGCGAACAGGTGGCGAGTTCGCGCGACCAGTCAAAAGCAAAGCCCAGCGCATTGAGCTGGCGCCGCATGTAGGCCATGTTGGAGTAGGTCCACTCGGCCGGCGGCACCCCGCTCTTGATGGCCGCGTTCTCGGCTGGCAGGCCGAAGGCATCGAAGCCCATCGGGTGCAGCACGTTCTTGCCCAGCATGCGCTGATGGCGGGCGATGACATCGCTGATGGTGTAGTTGCGCACATGCCCCATGTGCAGCCGCCCGGACGGATAGGGGAACATCGACAGGCAGTAGAACTTGTCGCGCGCGTCTTCCTTCGCCGTGAAGGAATCATGCTGCTGCCAATAGGCTTGCGCTTGGCGCTCGACCTCGGCGGGGCTGTACTGCTCGTTCATCGCTCAAACACCAGCTGGTCACAGGGCGGGCGAGTTTAGCGGCGTGCGCTGCGGCACGCCCAGCCGCCTACCTGTTGCTACCAGAGAGCATCCGGGTGGCCTCTTGACCGGCAGGCAGTGACATTTTTTGTCAAGAATCAGCTGGAAATTGCAGGTCGCTGGCGCCGGCAAGCTTGCTTTTAAAAAATAATTTCAATTATTTCAATTAATTGCAGGACATACAGAGTTGGCACGCGTGCTGCTCTACATGTCGTGCAACCGCTGTTATCCAAATAATTTCTTCAGGAGTTACCCATGAGCAAGATTCAGAAAGGTTTTACGCTGATCGAACTGATGATCGTTGTCGCGATCATCGGCATTCTGGCCGCCATCGCGCTGCCGGCCTATCAGGACTACATCGTTCGCTCACGCGTCACCGAGGCTATGAGCCTTGCCAGCGCCATCAAGACCACCGTCGCCGAGAACGCTGCCAATGGCAAGCCTTTCGCCAGCGGCTTCACGGCCATCACCACGACCACCTCGACTGAAAATGTCGACACCACGGCTGTCGACGCAACGACGGGCACCATCACGGTCGATACCAGCGCCAAGGCAGGTAACGGCACGATCACCTTCGTCCCGACTTCTGACGGCGCTGCACTTTCTGGCGACAGTTCCGCCAGCGTTGTTCCGACCGGCGCTTCCATCGCATGGAGCTGCACCGGCGGCACGATCGTCTCGAAGTATCGTCCGGCCCAGTGCCGCCCGAACACCTAAGAGTTCGGTTGCTGCGCAAAAGGCCCCGCTCTGCGGGGCCTTTTTTGTGGCTGGTGGCCTCGCGAGCCAGGGTCTGCTCTGCATTGAGTGCGATTGCCTGCAGGACAGTCAGTGACATTTTTCGTCAGAAAGCAGCCGGCAATTGTGACCTTGCAGTCAGTCCTTCTTTTGACTTCAATAAAATCTTATTTTATTCATGGTGTTATAAGAATCTGAAAGTTGGCATGCGTGCTGCTTTACTTCTCCTGCAACCGTTTGTCCCCAAACAATTCCAAGGAGTTATCCATGAGCAAGATTCAGAAAGGTTTTACGCTGATCGAACTGATGATCGTTGTCGCGATCATCGGCATTCTGGCCGCCATCGCGCTGCCGGCCTATCAGGACTACATCGTTCGCTCACGCGTCACCGAGGCTATGAGCCTTGCCAGCGCCATCAAGACCACCGTCGCCGAGAACGCTGCCAATGGCAAGCCTTTCGCCAGCGGCTTCACGGCCATCACCACGACCACCTCGACTGAAAATGTCGACACCACGGCTGTCGACGCAACGACGGGCACCATCACGGTCGATACCAGCGCCAAGGCAGGTAACGGCACGATCACCTTCGTCCCGACTTCTGACGGCGCTGCACTTTCTGGCGACAGTTCCGCCAGCGTTGTTCCGACCGGCGCTTCCATCGCATGGAGCTGCACCGGCGGCACGATCGTCTCGAAGTATCGTCCGGCCCAGTGCCGCCCGAACACCTAAGAGTTCGGTTGCTGCGCAAAAGGCCCCGCTCTGCGGGGCCTTTTTTGTGGCTGGTAGCCTTGCGGGCCAGGGCCTGCTCCGCATTGAGTGTGACCGCCCGCAAGGCTACAGTGCAGCTTCGCCCCGACGGCTATGTCCCATGTCCACCGTAATGCCTGCTGCCAGCACCAATGCCGTTTACCTCGGTGGGCTTGCCCGTCGCCTGGTGTCCGAAAAAGTCGCTGCGGAAGAAATCATCCGCGACCTGCAGGCCAAGTCGAACAAGCAGGGCAAGACGCTAGTGGCGCTGATGGTGGAGGGCGGCCATGCCACCTCGGCCCGATTGGCCGAGATCGCCAGCAACGAGTTTGGCTCGCCGATGCTTGATCTCTCGGTGATGGACATCGACCCGCAGATTCTCCGTGACGTGGGCGACAAGCTGATCCGCAAGCACACAGCCCTGCCGCTGTTCAAGCGCGGCAAAAAGCTCTATGTCGGCATCGCCGACCCGGCCAATATCGCGGCCCTCGACGAGTTCAAGTTCGCGACAGGCCTTGCCACCGAAGCGGTGGTGGTGGAACAGGACAAGCTGGCGAAACTGGTGGAGTCGGCCGCCAATTCGGCGGAGTCGACCTCGCTCAATGTCGGCGATGCCGATCTCGACAACCTCGAAATCGTCGAAGGCGGTGAGGACGATACCGGCCCTGAGATTGGCCGCTCCGACGCCGATGACGCGCCCATCGTGCGCTACGTCAACAAGATTCTGGTCGATGCGATCCAGCAGGGCGCATCGGACATCCATTTCGAGCCGTACGAAAAGTTCTACCGCATCCGCTACCGGCGCGATGGCGAGCTGAAGATCATCAACCAGCCACCGGTGGCGCAGGGTAGCCGCATCGCCGCGCGCATGAAGGTGATGAGCCGCATGGATCTGGCCGAACGCCGGGTGCCGCAGGACGGCCGCATCAAGCTGAACCTGTCGAAGACCAAGGCCATCGACTTCCGCGTCAACACCTGCCCCACGCTCTGGGGCGAGAAGATCGTCGCGCGTATTCTCGATGCCTCCTCGGCCATGCTCGGCATCGACGTGCTGGGCTACGAAGCCGAGCAGAAGGCCGCCTACATGCGGGCGCTGGAGCAGCCTCAGGGCATGATTCTGGTCACCGGTCCCACCGGCTCCGGCAAGACGGTGTCGCTCTATACCGGCCTCAACATCCTCAACACCGAGGATGTGAACATCTCCACCGCCGAAGACCCGGCCGAAATCAACCTGCCGGGCATCAACCAGGTCAACGTCAATCCCAAGACCGGCCTCACTTTCGCGGCCGCGCTGAAGAGCTTCCTGCGTCAGGACCCGGACGTGATCATGGTGGGTGAGATTCGTGATCTCGAAACCGCCGAGATCGCAATCAAGGCGGCGCAGACCGGCCACTTGGTGCTCTCCACCCTGCACACCAACGACGCGCCGCAGACCATCACCCGCCTGATGAACATGGGCGTGCCGGGCTACAACATTGCGTCCACCCTCTCGCTGGTGATCGCCCAGCGTCTGGCGCGCAAGCTCTGCAAGAACTGCAAGAGACCCACCGACATCCCCAGGGTGGAGCTGCTGCGCAATGGCTTTACCGAGGCCATGCTCGATGCGCCAGGCTTCATGCTGTACGAGGCGGTCGGCTGCGACCAGTGCGACAAAGGCTACAAGGGCCGCACCGGCATCTACCAGGTGATGCCGCTCACCGACCGCATCGGCCGCATCATCATGGAGGGCGGCTCGGCACAGGACATCGGCGACCAGGCCCGGAGCGAAGGCATCAAGGACCTGCGCGAATCCGCACTCAAGAAAGTGATGGATGGACACATCGATCTGCTCGAAGCCAATCGCACCACAGTGTCGGAATAGAGTGTTGGCATTACGATAAGAATCACAACCTATAAGGGATTCAGGCCATGGCCGTAGCAGCGAAAGTGATCAAGGAAAGTGACTTCAAATGGGAAGGCACTGATCGCAAGGGCAACAAGATCAAGGGCCAGATGAGCGGGCCGGGTGAAGCCTTCATCAAGCTGCAGTTGCGCAAGCAGGGCGTGACGCCGACGCGGGTGCAGAAAATCTTCACCATCGGCAGCGGCAAGAAACCGATTACCGGGCAGGAGATCGCCATCTTCAGCCGCCAGATGTCGACCATGATGAAAGCCGGCGTGCCGCTGGTGCAGTCGCTCGAACTGGTGGGCCGCGGCAACGAGAACAAGTCGATGACCGAGATGATTCTCGGCGTCAAAAGCCATATCGAGGCGGGCCTGCCGTTTGCCGAGGCACTGGCTAAGTACCCGCGCCAGTTCGATGATCTCTACGTGAACCTGGTGGAGGCTGGCGAAAAATCCGGTGCGCTCGAAGCGTTGCTCGACAAGATCGCCACCTACAAGGAAAAGACCGAGTCGATCAAGAAAAAGGTCAAGAAAGCACTCACCTATCCGGCGGCGGTGGTGGTGGTGGCTTTCGTGGTGACGGGCATCCTGCTCTACTTCGTGATCCCGCAGTTCGAGAGTCTGTTCACCGGCTTTGGTGCCGACCTGCCGGCGTTCACCAAGATGGTGGTGAACCTCTCCAAGTTCGTGCAGGAATACTGGTGGGCGCTGGCGCTGGTGCCGGTCGCCGGGTTCTTCGCCTTCAAGGAGGCGCACTTCCGTTCCGCCAACTTCCGCCGCTTTCTCGACCGCATGGCGTTGAAGGCACCCTTGTTCGGCGAGATCCTCTACAAGTCCGCCGTCGCCCGCTTTGCGCGCACGCTGTCCACCATGTTCGCCGCCGGCGTGCCGCTGGTGGAGGCGATGGACTCGGTGGCCAAGGCCGCCGGCAACATCGTCTACACCGAAGGCATCATGAAGATGAAGGATCAGGTCTCCACCGGCACGCAGTTGCAGCTGACCATGGCGCAGTCGAATCTCTTCCCCGCCATGGCGGTGCAGATGATCGGCATCGGTGAGGAATCCGGCTCGCTCGATGCCATGTGCTCGAAGGTGGCGGACTTCTACGAGGAGGAAGTCGACAACATGGTCGACAACCTTTCCGCGCTGATGGAGCCGATGATCATGGCCGTGCTCGGCGTGCTGGTCGGCGGCCTGGTGGTGGCCATGTATCTGCCCATCTTCAAGCTGGGTCAGGCGATCTAGTGTCATTGTTGGAGTTGCTGGCGCAGTCCACGCCGCTGCTCATCCTCTGTGCGGGCCTGCTCGGCCTGCTGGTGGGCAGCTTTCTCAATGTGGTGATCCATCGTCTGCCGAAGATGATGGAGCGCCGCTGGCAGCAGGAGGCGCGTGAGATTCTCGGCCTCGACGCCGTCGAGCAGCCGCCGCTCACCATCAGCAAGCCCGCCTCGCGCTGTCCGGCCTGCGGCGTGGCGATCAAACCCTGGCAGAACATCCCGGTCGTCTCCTGGCTGCTGCTGCGCGGCCGTGCGGCCTGCTGCGGCGTGCGCATCAGCGCGCGCTATCCACTGGTCGAACTGCTGGTCAGCCTGATGAGCGCGGCCTGTGCCTGGCGCTTCGGCTACGGCAGCGAGCTGCTGGGCGCGCTGGCACTCACCTGGGCGCTGGTCGCACTCGCCTTCATCGACCTCGACACCCAGCTGCTGCCGGATGACATCACCCTGCCGCTGCTCTGGGGCGGCTTGCTGTTCGCTCTGCTTGGCGGCCTGGTGCCCCTGGCCAGCGCCGTCATCGGTGCCATCGCCGGCTATCTCGCACTCTGGCTGGTGTACTGGGGCTTCAAGCTCGCCACCGGCAAGGAGGGCATGGGCTACGGCGACTTCAAGCTCCTGGCCGCGCTCGGTGCCTGGCTGGGCTGGCAGAGCCTGCCGCAGATCATCCTGCTGTCTTCGATTGTCGGTGCCATCAGCGGCATCGTACTGGTCGTGTTCAAGCGCCAGCAGCGCGGCGCGGCCATGCCCTTCGGCCCCTTTCTCGCCGCTGCAGGCTGGCTGGCGCTGATGGGCGTTGATGTGCTGGCGCTGATCGTGCCGAAAGTGGTCGGCTGATGAGCCTCGTGGTGGGTCTCACCGGCGGGGTAGCGAGCGGCAAGAGCCATGTGCTCGGCCTGTTCCAGTCGCTCGGCGTGCCTGCCATCGAAGCCGATGATGTGGGCCGCGCCGTGGTGGCCGTGGGCGAGCCGGCTTTGGCGGAGATTGCCGCGCACTTCGGTGCCCACCTCCTGCAAGCCGACGGCAGCCTGGATCGGCGTGCTCTGCGCAGCGTGGTGTTCAACGACCCGGCCGCACTGAAGCAGCTCGAAGCGATCACCCATCCCCACATCCGCAGCCGCCTGCGCGAGTGGCTGGCGCAGCAGACGGCGCCGTACTGCATCCTCTCCGCCGCCATCCTCATCGAGCGCGGCCTGTCCAGCCTGACCCAGCGCGTGCTGGTGGTCGATGCACCGGAAGCCGATCAGATCGCGCGGGTCATGCGGCGCGACCAGATCGACCAGACCCTGGCCGAGCAGATGCTGGCACGGCAGGCCAGCCGCGCCGAGCGCCTGGCCGCCGCACACGATGTGATCGACAACCCCGATCCGCTGCAAGACCTCAGGCCGCAAGTACTGGCGCTGCATAAGCGCTATCAAGGCTGATCGTCGCCGGGTTGGCGGGGCGCGCTGCATCGTCCAGAATGCCACCCTGTTTTAACCCTACGAGTGCGCTTGGCCCACGCCGCCGACTACATCATTTTTGAACAGCCGCTCAGCGAACGGGTACGCACCCTGCTGCGTCTGGAGTTCCTGTTCAACCAGCGTCGCCATCACGCCCTGGACGACTCGCCCACCGGCACCCGCGCCGCACTGCAATCGCTGCTGGACGTGCTCTCGCTGACGGCCCGCTCGGACCTGAAGAGCGAGGTGATCAAGGAGATCCAGGATCAGCAGACGGTGCTCGCGCGCGCGCCCGCCCTGCTGCACGAAATGGATGTGCGACAGGCGTTTGCGCGGCTGGCCGATGCACTCAAGAACGTGCAGCGCCTGCCCTCGCACTTCGCCGGTTCCAGCCTGCGCAGCCATGAGTTTCTCGATGCCATCGCCAAGCGCAGCGCCATCCCCGGCGGTGCGGCGCCGTTCGACCTGCCGGCGCTGCATCGCTGGCTGGCCGAGCCGACCATCCGCATCCGTGCCGATCTCGAACGCTGGTTCTCGCACTTCGCCCCATATGAAGTGGCGGTGACGGTCTGTCTCGAAGTGCTGCGCCACTGCGGCATCGACCAGCCGCTGGTGGCTGAAGGCGGCGTGCATCTGCACACGCCGCAGGCCGCGCACCAGCTGCTGCGGGTGAAGGTGTCGTCTGACAGCGGCCTGTATCCAGAGATCAGCGCCGGCCGCTACCGCTACAGCCTGCGCTTCATGCGCCAGCCCGATGTCGACAGCCGCGCGCAGCAGATCACCGTCAACGTGCCCTTCCAGTTGCAGTGCTGCCTGCTGGCATGAGTGACGGCCCCATCGGACGCTGCCCGCATTGCAGCAAGCCCTCGCTGATTGCGCCTGCCAATGCCTGGCGGCCGTTCTGCAGCGAGCGCTGCAAGCTGATTGATCTGGGCGATTGGATGGAAGGGCGCTTCGTGATCCCCGTAGCGCCCTCGGACGAGTTCGATGAGCTGGCCGACTACGGGCCGGACAAGCTGCCGCGCCAGTAGGCGCTGATGCCAGCCACGCCCTGCGCGTTGGCAGCGCGGGCCTGGTCCAGTTGCTCCGGCTTGATGCCGCCGATGGCAAACACCGGCAATGCGGCTTCGCCACGAATGGACGAGAAGCCCTGCCAGCCCAGCGTCTCGGCACCGGGATGGGTCGGCGTGTCGAACACCGGGCCAAGCACGGCGGCATTGAAGCCGAGTGCCTGTGCATGCGCCAGCTCCGCCGCGTTGTGAACCGCCGCAGTGGCAAGCGGTACCGGCGGCCGCTGCTTGCGCTGCATCAAGGCGGCACTGCTGCAATGCCAGCCATCGGCACCCAGTTCGGCGACGAGGTCCGGCTCGCGATCCAGAAAGAGCTTGATCCCCAGACCCTGCGCCAGCGGCAGCACCCCTGTGGCGACCCGCGTGTACTCCAGCGCATCCAGCAAGGGCAGCCGCAATCTCAGCCAGGCCTGTGGCGGCAGGCGCGGCAGGCCCGCCAGCAGCTCGGCAAGGCCCAGGTCAGGCGGCGTGAACACGTAATGCGCGGGTGCCAGCAGGGCGCGCTCGATGGGCGTGACCGTGGGCAGCAAGGGTGAGACTTCGGCAAAACGGGCGACCGGCAGCCAACGCAAGGCCTGCCCCTCGCAGCCCTGAGGCTCGCCATCGAAGGCCGTGACGCACCAGGTATCGAGCACGATCACCCGGTTGCTGTACTCGTGGCGGAAGCGGATCAGCGGACGGGCCTCGCGCACCCGCACACCCAGCTCTTCCTGCAGCTCGCGTGTCAGCGCCTGCAGGGGCGACTCGCCCTGCTCGATCTTGCCTCCCGGAAACTCCCACCAGCCGGCGGCGATCTTGCCTTCAGGCCTTTGTGCCAGCAGCACCTCGCCCTGGGGGTTGATGAGCACGCCGCAGGCGACATGAATGATTGAGGCGTTCGGATTGCGGATTGCGGAATCAGTTGCCGCAGCGCCGCCATTCATTCCGCAATCCGCAATCCGAACGCCGCAATCAAGTGCGGTACTCGGCATTGATCTTCACGTAGTCATACGAAAAATCGCAGGTCCACACCGTGGTGCTGGCCGTGCCGCGTCCCAGGCCAACACCGATGGTGAACTCCGGCTTCGACACCACCGCAGTGCCAAGCGCCTCGTTGTATTCCGGGTGGGGCTGACCGGCTTCGATCACGCGCACGGCATCGAGCGTGATGCTCACGCCCGCCACATCCAAGCCTTCGACACCGGCCTTGCCGATGGCCATGGCGAGACGGCCCCAGTTGGCATCGCTGG
>JAZKFO010000088.1:0-11864 GCA_040386395.1 Pseudomonadota bacterium
ATCAGGATTCGAGGGCGTTGCGCAGGGCCGCTGCCGCAGCAAAAGGGACGAGCGTGGCGCTGAGCACCAGCAAGGCAGCGAGGAAGTATAAGGGCGCGGCGGGGTCGAGGCCCTCCGCCGCCATGCGCACGGCACCCGCGCCGAAGATGACGACGGGTGCAAGCATCGGCAGCACCAGGATGGGCAGCAGCAGGCCCGCGCGCGGCAGGCCGACGGTCAGCGCAGCCGCGAATCCGCCCAGCAGCACCAGCGTCGGGGTGCCGAGCAGCAGGCTGAGTGCCAGCACTGGCGCGGCATCGCTGGACAAGCCCAGACCACTGCCCAAGGGCCAGGCAAGCACCGCCAGCGGCAATCCCCCCAGCAGCCAGTGCGCCCCGAGCTTGGCTGCGACCAGCAGCGGCAGGGGCGGATTCGCCAGCGCCATCAGTTCGAGGGTGCCGTCGTCGAAATCGCTGCGGAACACGCGCTCCAGCGTCATCAGGCTGGCGAGCAGGGCGGCAATCCAGACGATGGCGGGCGCGTAGTTCGACAGGCTCGGCTCGTTGGCGGCCACACCGAGCGGAAAGATCGCCGCCACCAGCGCATAAAAAAGCAGCGGTTGTGCGGCCTCGGCCGGTGCGCGAGCGGCGAGGCGCAGTTCGCGCAATAAGGTGGCGGTCAAGGCTTTCATGTCAGTGACACGTCGCGGATCACGCCGCAGGCTTCAGGCAGGGTTTGATGCGAAGTGAGCAGCACCGCGCCACCTGCCGCGCGGTGCTCGGCCACTAGCTCGGCAAAGAGTGCTGCGCCCTGCACATCCAGCCCGGCCAGCGGTTCGTCGAGCAGCCACCAGGGGCGACGGGCGAGCAGCAGGCGCGCCAGTGCGACGCGGCGCTTCTGCCCGGTGGAGAGCGTCCGAGCTGGCCGATGCCGCGCGGCCTTGATCTGCAAGCGGTCGAGCGTGGGGCCAATGGCTGCGGCATCCACCCCCGACAAACCGCACCAGAACTCCAGGTTCTCGACCGCCGACAGCGCCGGATGCAGGCCGTTCTTGTGGCCAATCCAGTGCAGCTGTTCGGGCGCAGGCGCTTGCAAGCTGCCGCGCTCCGGCACGCGCAGGCCCGCAATGGCTTCGAGCAGGCTGGTTTTGCCCGCGCCGTTGCGGCCGGTGAGATGAACCACCTCGCCTGTGTTCATGCGCAGTGAGAAAGCCGCAAACAGCGTGCGGTCGCCTCGCGCAAGGGCGAGGTTTTCGATGACGAGGGTGGGGGCGGACTGCATGGGCGGCGCAGTTTAGTCGGGGGCAGCGCCTTAAAATAGCGGTCTTGATTCTGTGAACGCCCATGTCTGCCCAACTCATCGACGGCAAAGCCGTCTCCCTGCAAGTTCTGACTCGCGTCGCCGCTGGCGTGGCCGCGCGCTGCGCAAGCGGCGCGCGTGCGCCGGCACTGGTCACCGTGCTGGTCGGTGGCGACCCCGCCTCGCAGGTTTACGTGCGCAACAAGCGGCTGGCCTGCGAGCGCGTCGGCATCACCTCGCTCCCCCTGCACTTTGACGCCACGCTCACCCAGCAAGAGCTGCTGGCCGAGATCGACCGGCTCAATGCCGATGAGGCTGTGGACGGCATCCTCGTGCAGATGCCCCTGCCCGCACAGATCGACCCCAATGCGGTGATCGAGCGCATTGCGCCCGGCAAGGATGTCGATGGCTTTCACCCGTACAACATCGGCCGCCTCGCCTGCCGCGTGCCGGTGCTGCGCCCCTGCACGCCCTATGGCGTGATCGAGCTGCTGAAGAGCGCGGGCGAGACCTTCAAGCGCCGCACCGCCGTGGTGGTGGGTGCCAGCAACCACGTCGGGCGGCCGATGATGCTGGAGCTGATGCTGGCGGGTGCCACTGCCACCTGCTGCCACCGCTTCACGGCGGATGTCGCTGCCGAAGTGGCACGCGCGGACATCGTCGTCATCGCCGTTGGCAAGCCAGGCTTCGTCAAGGGGGATTGGATCAAGCCGGGTGCGACGGTCATCGATGTGGGCATCAATCGGCTTGCCGATGGCCGGCTGGTCGGCGATTGCGATTTCGAGGCCGCGAAGCAGCTCGCCGCCTTCATCACCCCAGTGCCCGGCGGTGTGGGGCCGATGACCGTCGCCATGCTGATGCAGAACACCCTCGAAGCGGCCAACGCACGCTCACTTTAATTTCGTCATTCCCGCGCAGGCGGGAATCCAGGCTTGCGTAGCAAGTGCGGGTTCCTCCACGCGGCAGCATCAACTCACCTCTGGATTCCCGCCTGCGCGGGAATGACAAGCAAAGAAAATGGAAAAAACATACGAACCCGCCAGCATCGAAGCCCGCTGGCGCAAGACCTGGGAGGCCGAGGGCTGCTACAAGGCCGGCCAGCATGCGCCCGGCAGCGGCGAGCCCTATTGCATCCAGATCCCGCCGCCGAATGTCACGGGCACGCTGCACATGGGCCACGCCTTTCAGCACACGGTGATGGATGCCCTCACCCGCCACGCGCGCATGAGCGGCCGCGACGTGCTCTGGCAGCCCGGCACCGACCACGCGGGCATCGCGACGCAAATGGTGGTCGAGCGCAACCTCAAACTCGCGGGCGAGCCGACGCGCGCCGAACTGGGCCGCGAGAAGTTTCTGGAGAAGGTCTGGGAGTGGAAGAAGTTCTCCGCCGGCACCATCAGCGAGCAGATTCGCCGCATGGGTTCGTCGGTGGACTGGAGCCGCGAGGCCTTCACGATGGACCCGGCCTACAACGATGCGGTGATCGAGCACTTCGTGCGCCTGCACGAGCAGGGCCTGATCTATCGCGGCAAGCGCCTGGTGAACTGGGACCCGGTGCTGCAAACCGCGATCTCGGACCTCGAAGTGGTCAGCGAGGAGGAGAACGGCAAGCTCTGGCATATCCGCTATCCACTCACCGATGGCTCGGGCCATCTCATCGTCGCGACGACGCGACCGGAGACGCTGCTGGGCGATAGCGCCGTGGCGGTTCACCCTGAAGACGAGCGCTACACGCACCTCATCGGCAAGACCGTGACGCTGCCGCTGTGCAATCGCAGCATCCCCATCATTGCGGATGATTTCGTCGAGCGGGAGTTCGGCACGGGCGTGGTGAAAATCACGCCGGCGCATGACTTCAATGACTACGGCGTGGGCCAGCGGCACCAACTGCCGCTGATCAATGTGCTGAGCAAAGAGGCACGCATCATTGATGGCATGCCCTACGCAGGGCTGGATCGCTTCGCGGCGCGCAAGCAGATCGTCATCGACCTCGAAGCTGCCGGTCTGCTCGAAAAAATCGACGAGCACAAACTCAAGGTGCCGCGCGGCGACCGCAGCGGCGCGGTGCTGGAGCCCTATCTCACCGATCAGTGGTTCGTGGACCTCACCAGCGAAACTCGACGTGATGGCCAACCCGGCCAGGGCGGCCTCGCAGCCATCACGCAACCTGCGCTCGCTGCCGTGGCCGACGGCCGCATTGGCTTCGTGCCCGACAACTGGAAGAACACCTACAACCAGTGGCTCAACAACATCCAGGACTGGTGCATCTCGCGCCAGCTCTGGTGGGGCCATCGCATTCCGGCCTGGTATGACGCTGAAGGCAAGGTCTATGTGGCGCGCAACGAGGCGGAGGCGCGTAGCAAATACGGCATCGCTGCCAATGTGGCACTGACGCAGGACAACGACGTCTTCGACACCTGGTTTAGCTCCGACATCTGGCCAATGGCCACCCTCGGCTGGCCGCAGCAGACCGCTGAGTTGGCGAAGTACTACCCCAGCAGCGTGCTGGTGACGGGCTTCGACATCATCTTCTTCTGGGTCGCCCGGATGGTGATGATGGGCCAGCACTTCATGGGCGATGTTCCCTTCAAGGAGGTCTACATCACCGGCCTCGTGCGCGACCCCGAAGGCAACAAGATGTCGAAGTCCAAGGGCAATGTGCTCGACCCGCTCGACGTGGTCGATGGCATCGCGCTCGAAGACCTCGTGAAGAAGCGCACTACCGGCCTGATGAAGCCGGAGACCGCGCCGAAGATCGAGAACAAGACCCGCAAGGACTACCCCAAGGGCATCGCGCCCGTGGGCGTGGATGCG
The DNA here is from genome assembly GCA_040386395.1 of Pseudomonadota bacterium. Taxonomy (GTDB): domain Bacteria; phylum Pseudomonadota; class Gammaproteobacteria; order Nevskiales; family Nevskiaceae; genus Stagnimonas. The sequence continues at coordinate 4,093 of JAZKFO010000088.1, forward strand.
CTGCGCTTCACCTTTGCCGCACTCGCCACGCAAGGCCGCGACGTGCGCTTCGACGCCGGCCGTGCCGAGGGCTACCGCAACTTCTGCAACAAGATCTGGAATGCCTCGCGCTTCGTGCTGATGAACTTGGGCGCGATTGATGGCGAAACGGGTGCCGCGCTCACGCCGCCCTCGCTCGAAGGCGAAGTGGTGTTGAGCAGTGCCGACCGCTGGATCATCAGCAAACTGCAACGCCTCGAAGCCGAAGCGGCGCAGCATTTCGCCAGCTACCGCTTCGATCTGCTCAGCACCGCGCTCTATCAGTTCATCTGGAACGAGTACTGCGACTGGTATCTGGAGCTGACCAAGCCCGCGCTGCTGCAAGGCACACCCGAAGAGCAGCGCGGCACCCGCCGCACGCTGGTGCGCGTGCTCGAAGTCTGGCTGCGCCTGCTGCACCCGCTGATGCCCTTCGTCACCGAAGAAATCTGGCAGAAGGTGGCGCCGCTCGCGGGCAAGCAGCCGGCGGAAGGCAAGTTCTTCACGCTGATGACGCAGCCCTACCCCATCGCGGTGCCAGAGCGCATCGACGAGGCAGCCGAGGCCGACATCGAATGGCTCAAGGGCTTCATCCTCGGCGTGCGGCAGATTCGCGCGCAGATGGACATCGCGCCCGGCAAGGTCTTGCCGCTGCTGATCCAGAACGCCAGTGCATCGGATGCCGCTCGCATCTCGGTGATGGCGGGTAGCATCGGCTTCCTCGCCCGTGTCGAAGTACCGAAGGTGCTGGCGGCCGGCGATGAGGCACCAGAGTCATCCACCGCCCTGCTCGGCGAGATGAAGCTGCTGGTGCCGATGGCCGGCCTCATCGACAAAGACGCTGAGCTGGCAAGGCTCGCCAAGCAGATCGCCAAGCTGGAGAGCGATCTCAAGCTCAACACCGGCAAGCTCGAAAACCCCAACTTCGGCAAGGCGCCGCCGGCCGTGCAGCAGAAGACCCATGACCTCATCGCGCAGCAGGCGCGCGATCTCGCGGCACTCCAGTTGCAGTCGAAAAAGATAGAGGCGCTGTAAGCCATGCCTTTCATCATTCTCATCGTCTTTGTTGGCCTCGAAACCTGGGGCATCCTGCGCATGATCGAGCGGGTTGGCACCGGCGCGGTCGGCTTTTGGCTGCTGGGCGCTGGCTTGTTGGGCGGCGTGATGATTGCGCGCGGCGGCCTGAATGCACTGGCGCGCATCCGCATCGCGATGGGCCGTGGCGAGTTGCCGGCGGCAGAAATTTTTCAGGGGCTCCTCACCGCATTTGCGGGCCTGCTGCTGATCCTGCCCGGCTTCATCACCGACCTGCTGGCCGTGAGCCTGCTGATCAGCGGCGCAGGCGTGAAGAAGCGGCTCGGCGAGCGGCTCTCGGCCAGCGTGGCGCAGGCGCGGCCTGACCTGAAAAAGCCGGTGACCCTCGACGGCGAATACCGCCGCAAGTAAGTCGCTTTCTCAGCCGCGCGTGCGCACCACGCGCAGGCCTGGCTTGCCATTCTTGGGGCGTGTTGCTGCAACGATCGGCGCCTCGCCTTCCAGCCTGGCCAGCAGGCGGTCGAGTGTCTGCGCGACCACGGTCTGGTTGCGGATCATCTCCATGCGCGGCCAAGTGGCGCGCTCGCCTTCCAGCATGAAGCGCGTGATGCTCTCCAGCGTCGGGTTGCTGGTGACGTTGGCATAGCGCCACAGGCTCACCTCCGGCACGATGTTGATATGCCCGCGATAGTCCTGGTCGAGCAGGCCCGCCGCCGTATCGAGCGGCTGGCGCAGCCCCGCAAACGGGATGCTGGCGCGGGCAAAGTTGAGCGCGCCGGTGGCGATGCCCTTCGCTGCGGAATAGGTCAGGTCCCGCGTGCCATTGACGATGCCGCGCGAGGCCTCGCCACCGCCCATGAAAGGCAGCACGTGCGGATTGGTCTGGCTGACGATGAAGTGGTTGACGTTGTGCAGGCGGCGCAGGCGCAGCATGGGCAGATCGCTCATCAGCGAGCCGTCGTTCCAGCGCAGCAGCGGCATGTAGGGCGTGCGCTCGCCGTCTTCGCCCCGGGTCATCAGCATCACCGGCGGAAACAGCACCGGCACCGCGCACGAGGCCAGTACTGCCTCGCGCAGGTAGAGGAAGGGAAAGGTGAGGTAGTTGAGCAGGCGTGGTGCCTGGTTGCTGCCGGCAGGCGAGACGGTGATGTTGACGATGCGGCCGGAGCGGGCGTGCGCCTCTTCAAAGGTGAGGTCGCGCACGTTCTTGGCGATGGCACGCTTGAGCTGGTTGGCATCCATCAGCGCACGCCGTTGCAGCATGTGCTTGAGCGGCAGCACGCGCCAGAAATGGTAGTAGGCCATCTCCGGGTTCATCAGTTCTTCGGCTTCTTCCACCGTGCGGCTGCCTACCGTAGCGGCCACCACGGAACCCGCCGAAGAACCCGACAGCACCAGCGGCAGCAAGCCTTCGCGGAACAGGGCCTTCACCACGCCGACATGGAACAGGCCCAGCGTCGCACCGCCGGAAAGCATCAGCGCCGAGCGGCCATAGCTCAGCGCCACATCGTGGAAAAAGCGCAGCTTTTCGACGTGGGTGAACTCGGTTTCCGGCAGGTCCGCCACATGTTCCAGCGCCTCGCACACGGCTTGCAGATAGTCGGTGACGAGCTTCTTGGTGCCGATGCGCGCCACGCCGTAGAGCACGGCATTGCCGGTGTTGCCGAGGTTCCAGTGCAGGCCCTGGCGCAGGTGATGGATCAGCTTGCGATGCTCGTTCTCGTTGCGGTACTGGCGGATCTGCCGCAGGCGCGAGCGCACCAGACGCCAGTCGTAGTCCTCGCTGGCATCGTCCTCGCGCCAGGCATCCAGACCCTCGCGGCGGTCCAGCTCGGCTGCGGCCTCGCGCCAGCTCGCGTAATCGGTGGCCTGCTGCATGGCGGTGACGCATTCGCGCTCGAAACGATCCACGGCGTGCTCCTCGAAAGATGGCCACTATGGTGCGGCAGCGTGGTGATGCGAACAAGATCAGCCGACCGAACTGCTGACCAGTTGTCTACAATTAGTGACCTTTCAGTTGCCGGGTCTTGCGCGTGAACATCACTATTTTCGGGTCTGGTTACGTCGGACTGGTTACTGCCGTGTGCTTTGCCGATGTGGGCAACAACGTGCTCTGCGTCGATGTCGATGCCGGCAAGGTCGCCAAGCTGCAACGCGGCGAATCACCGATCTACGAGCCGGGCCTGACCGAACTTTTGCAGGCCAACGTCAACGAGGGCCGCATCCGCTTCACCACCTCGGCGGAGGAAGGCGCGCGCCACAGCCTCTACCAGTTCATCGCCGTCGGCACCCCGCCGGCCGAGGATGGCTCCGCCGACATGAAGTACGTGCTGGCGGTGGCCAAATCCATTGGTCAGTCGATGGATGGCTACCGCGTGGTGGTGAGCAAATCCACAGTGCCGGTCGGCACGGCGGATCGCGTGCGGGAAACCATCCAGGCCGAGCTGGCCGCCCGCGGTGCCACCCACAGCTTCGATGTGGTGAGCAACCCGGAGTTCCTGAAGGAAGGTGCGGCCATCGCCGACTTCACCAAACCGGATCGCATCATCGTCGGCGCGGACAGCCAGACGGCGGTCGCCCACATGCAGGCGCTCTATGCCCCGTTCAACCGCAACCACGATCGCGTGGTGGTGATGGACGTGCGCAGCTCCGAGATGACCAAGTACGCTGCCAACGCCATGCTGGCGACCAAGATCAGCTTCATGAACGAGATGGCGAATCTCGCCGAAAAGCTCGGCGCGGACATCGAGAAGGTGCGCGTCGGCATCGGCAGCGATCCGCGCATCGGCTACCAGTTCATCTACCCCGGCTGCGGCTATGGCGGCAGCTGCTTCCCCAAGGACGTGAAGGCGCTCATCCACATGGCCGAGGATGTCGGCTTCAAGGCCAGCGTGCTGCAGGGCGTGGAACAGGTGAACGACCGCCAGAAGGCGGTGCTGTTCGACAAGATCAAGGCGCACTTCGGCAACCTGAGCGGCATGACCTTCGCGCTCTGGGGCCTGGCCTTCAAACCCCGCACCGACGACATGCGCGAGGCCCCCAGCCGGGTGCTGATGGAAGCGCTCTGGGCGGCAGGTGCGAAAGTGCGCGCCTACGACCCGGTGGCCATGCACGAGACCGAAAAGATCTACGGCAAGCGGGAAGACCTCTACTTCGCCAAGTCGCCCGAAGACGCTGCCGATGGGGCCGATGCCCTGGCGCTGGTCACCGAGTGGCGCGTGTTCTCCAGCCCCAACTTCAGTGGCCTGGCCAAGCTCCTCAAGAAGCCGGTGATCTTCGATGGCCGCAACCAGTACGACCCGGTGCATGTGAAGAATGCCGGCTTCAGCTACTACAGCATTGGCCGCGCCCCGATCTGAAAGCATTGACGGCAGCAAGGCCCGCGCCTATCCTTCGCGCCCTTGATTTGCAGCCGAAAGCTGATTGATCAGGAAGCTGCACCCGGACAAATAGCTCAGTGGTAGAGCATCGCCTTCACACGGCGGGGGTCGGGGGTTCGAAACCCTCTTTGTCCACCAATTCAAATCATCAAGCCCTCGGCAGCGAAAAGCTTCCGGGGGCTTTTTGTTTCCATCGCTTACGCGATGGTTACAGGGGGCTCATTCGCCAATTGCATGCGATGGGCTGCCACCGCAGGTTTTGATCACCGCCTTCGTGCCCAAACCTCGGCCATGACTCCAGTTCACTCAGCGACGCGCATCGACGCGGCTGCTGCCCTGCTCGCGGCAGCGCCGGAATCGCTCCTGTAGTGCCGCGTATGCCGACTCCTCCACAGGGCCGACACTCACCCACTCCATCGCCATCGCGTCCAGGGGGATCTCGCCAGCCTTGAGGCGCTGGCCCATGCCCTGCACGAGGCGTTGTAGCTGATATTCGCGACGCAAGGCCTGATCCTCCGCTGGCGTCGGCAGGCCTGCCAGGATTTCAGCGCGGATGCAGAGCATCCTCAGGGCCTGCTCATTCGCCGCAAGATCTGTGTCGTCCTCATCGGCGAGTGCCTGCCTCAGGGCTTCGAGACCGCCCTTGGGCCATCGCTGGGCTGAGGCGATGCGGCTTGCCGCAGCCGCCTGCAAGGCCTCGAGCGGCTCTGCGTCCATGCGACGGGCCAGGGCAAGCCGGCAGGCGCGAACAAGGTTGGCGGCTTCGAACAGATCGCTCCAGGAGCGCTCGGCGTCGCGGGTCTGCTGGCGGGCCAGCGACTCTCCGCAGCGCTCCAGGCCCTGATCAAATCGCCTACGCAGCTCAGGGCTATCGGCACGCGGAAACTCACCGAGTGCCCCGAAGGCAGCTCGCAATTCGCCCAGCGTGCCGGTACGCGTCGTGAGCTCGGCCCCTTCGAGCGTGGCGATGTGCTCAAGCTGCTCGCACAGGGCAATGGCCTGCGCCTTGTTGCCCTGGAGCGCGGCCGTGTAGGTGGCGGCGTCCTGCTCGCGCTTCTGGAACACGGCATCGCCGTGCTGGCGGAACTCGCCCCAGAGGCGCTGATCGACCTCGCGCGGCACCGTCCCCACAGTCCGCCACTGCTGTTGCAGCCCCTTGATGGCGTCGATTGCCTTGCGGCCATCTTCGCTCGCGACCAGCTGCCGGGCGCGCTCGATCAGCGATTCCTTCAGCGCGACGTTGCGGGCATGCTCCGCATCCATCCGGCCCTGCAGGCTGGCGGTGAGGGTTGCGAAGCGCTCGTCCTGCTTCCTGCCAGGCTGGCGCTCCACCGGCGCGCAGCGGCGCCACTCCTGTTTCGTCTCGCGCAATACCCTGATGAGGGCCTGCCAGTCGGCCTGCTCCCAGTCGGTTTCCGCCTCGAATACGGTCAGCCTGGTGAGCAGGACATCGCGACGCCGCAGGTTCTCTTCGCGGACCAGCGCCTGGGCCGCGAAATACTCAGTGCAGGGCTGATGCGCCTTGCGGGCGGCCTCCTGAAAGCGTTGCAAATCTGCTTCCAGATTCTCGCCGACACCCTTGCCCAGGGTGCGCCATTCGTCCTGCACGCGCCTGATCTGGTCCGCCAGCACCAAGGGCTCAAGCGCCGCGCCAATGAGCGACTCCATTTGCTCGATGAGTTCAGCGCGCTTCGGTGTCACTGAAAAGTGCTTCCAGTCCTTCAACTCGTCCAGCTGCTTGTCGAGCTGTTGCAGCTGGCCGGACAACTGGGCCGGCAGCGGTGGCGCGCCTGCCAGCTTTTCCTCGATCTCCCGTCGCATCCCGGCTGCACGGGAGGTGCCGCCGTCACTCAGGGCAGCGCGTGCCTTGCGGATCGATTCGGCGATCTGGCGAACGGCCTTTTGCTCGGCTTCCCGCTTCTCGCTCAGCGCGCGCTGCTGCTCATCCAGTGCTTTTGCCTGCTCGGCGGCAGCAGCGGCGGCGGCCTGTGCCTGCTGTTCACGCAGGCGCACTGCCTCTGCCGCCGCGTTGGCCGCAGCCTGCTCACTCAGGGCCTGGGCCGCCAGCTGGCGCAGGTGCCCGGCAATGGTCTCCCGCGCGCGGTCGCTCGATTGCCGGGCGCTGTCGCGCAACGCGGGATCAGCCTGCGCAGCCACCAGTTCCCAGCGACTCTCGTACTGAATCAGTGCAGCCTCATACGAGGTGTCGTACGGGCCCTGGCTGTGGCGGTCAAGGGCACCCGCAGCCGCCTCGATCTCCACCCTCAGCTGTTCGACCTTGCGCGTCTGTTCAAGCTGCGCATCGCGCTTGGAGGTCAGAACCTTGTAGACATTGTTGTCGTTGCCGCCGCGGACATCGCGGATGAGCTGCCGCAGCAGCTCCGGGTCGTCGATTGCCTGAGCGGCCGCCTGGCGGACCTTGGTCGATGTCCCCGCGAGCACCAGCCGGGCCACTGCCGGGGTGTCCCCGATCTCGATGGCCGACTGCAGGGCTTTTTCCTCGGCAGCAACCGCCAGCGCGCGATCCGCTGCCGTCTGCTTCGGAAGCGCCTTGTCGGCTTTTTCGGAAAGCGCCTGTGCAGACGCTGAGGACGGAGCTGGCGAAAGCGATGGCGCTTTGCGGAAAAAGCGCGAGAACAACGACATTGTCGACCTGCAATAACACCTGGGGCCGACAAGTATCCTACAGACGCCGGACCGCCGGCTTCATCTCTGCACAGACGTCTGTTGATCCCGGCTTGAGACCGGCTCAGCTCTCGGCCTGCAAGCCCTGCGAGAGCAGGCGCGCGGTTTCCGCCACCAGCGGGATGATGCGGCTGTAGGACATGCGGGTGGGGCCGATCACGCCCAGCACGCCGGCCACCTGGCCATTCACCGTGTAGGGCGCACTCACCACGCTGCATTCGTCGAGCACGCGGTAGCCCGATTCCTCGCCGATGTAGATCTGCACGCCATCGGCGACCAGACACTGGTCGAACAGGCCCAGGAGATCACGCTTGCGATCGAGTGCATCGAACAGGCCGCGCAGGCGTCCTAAGTCGCTCATGTCCTGAAAGCCGAGCAGGTTGGCGCCACCGGCCATCACATAGCCGCTCTGCGCCGGCTGGCCGCCGAGGGCGGCATCGGCCATCGCCGCTGCTTCGCGCAGGATGAGATTGACCCGGCCCTGGGCATCGCTCACCTCGTCGACCAGCGCGCGCCTCAGGCTGACCAGATCACGGCCCGCGAAGTGCTCGTTGATGGCATTGGCGAAGCGCTCCAGCTCGTCGGCACCGTACGGACGGGCGGTGTGGATGACGCGGTTCTGCACCTCGTGCTGGTTGACCACGAGAATCACCA
>JAZKFO010000089.1:0-45429 GCA_040386395.1 Pseudomonadota bacterium
AGGCAGAGGACTACGGCAATCTCTTGCAGTTCGCACTCAACGCCATCCCGCTCGCGGCGAACCCCGAAGACCTGATTCTGCCGGTGCGCGAAGGGGGCGCGAAGAAAGGTCTGGGTGTCGATTTGCTGCCCGCGAGCGCCACCATCTGCTCCTGCAACAACGTCACGAAGGGCGCGCTGTGCAGCGCGATTGATGCCGGCAACACCAGCATCGGCGCACTGAAGAAATGCACGAAAGCAGGCACCACCTGCGGCGGCTGCTCGCCGCTGGTGAAGCAGGTGCTCGATGCGGAGCTGAAGGCGCGCGGCTTCACGGTGGAGAACCACCTCTGCGAGCACTTCGCGCACTCGCGGCAGGGCCTGTTCCATCTCATCAAGATGGGCAGCATCAAGAGCTTCGACGCCGCACTCATCGCCCACGGCAAGGGTCGCGGCTGCGACATCTGCAAGCCGGCGGTGGCCAGCATCCTCGCCTCGCTGTGGAACGAGCACATCCTGATGCCGAAGCACCAGGCCATCCAGGACACCAACGACTACTACCTCGCCAACCTGCAGAAGGACGGCACCTACAGCGTGGTGCCGCGCATTCCGGGCGGCGAGATCACGCCGGAAAAACTCATCGTCATCGGCGAGGTCGGCAAGAAGTACGGGCTCTACACCAAGATCACCGGCGGCCAGCGCATCGACCTGTTCGGCGCGCGCGTCGAGCAGCTGCCGCTGATCTGGAAGGAGCTGGTCGATGCCGGCTTCGAGAGCGGCCACGCCTACGGCAAATCGCTGCGCACGGTGAAGAGCTGTGTGGGCAGCAACTGGTGCCGCTTTGGCGTGCAGGATTCGGTCGGCATGGCGATCCAGCTGGAGCACCGCTATCGCGGGCTGCGCAGCCCGCACAAGATCAAGTTCGGCGTGAGCGGCTGCACCCGCGAATGCGCCGAGGCGCAGAGCAAGGACGTGGGCGTGATTGCCACCGAAAAAGGCTGGAACCTGTTCGTCAGCGGCAACGGCGGCATGAAGCCGCGCCACGCTACGCTCTTGGCGACAGACCTCGACGACGCGACGATGATCCAGTTCATCGACCGCTACCTGATGTTCTACGTACGCACCGCCGACCGCCTGCAACGCACCAGCACCTGGCTGGACAATCTCGAAGGCGGCATCGACTACGTGAAGCAGGTGGTCTGTGAAGACTCGCTTGGGCTAGCCGCCGAACTCGAAGCCGAGATGCAGGGCCTGGTCGACACCTACGAATGCGAGTGGAAGAAGGCGATCAACGACGAAGAGACGCTCAAGCGCTTCAAGCACTTCGTCAACTCTACAGAGCCGGACAGCAACATCCAGTTCGTCGACGAGCGCGGGCAGATCAAGCCGCGCAATGCGCTGCTCTCGACCGAGGTGGCGTGATGACCGGGCAAGCTCAATGGACAGAGGTATGCGCGTTGGCGGACATCATCCCCAATGCCGGTGTCTGCGCCAAGGTGGGTGAAGCGCAGGTGGCGGTGTTCCGGCTCGTCTCGCCGCAAGGTGTGGAAGAGGGCGTGTTCGCCCTCGGCAATTTCGAGCCCAAGTCGAAAGCCAATGTCCTCTCGCGGGGCTTGGTGGGCGACCTGGGCGGTGTCCCCGTGGTCGCCTCGCCGGTCTATAAAAATCACTACGCCCTCACGACCGGCGCCTGTCTGGAGGAAGAAAACCTGTGCGTGCCGGTTTATGCGGTGCGCGTGGTCGAGGGCTTGGTACTGATCGGCGCAGCCTTATGAAACCGCGCCTGATTCTGGTCGGCAACGGCATGGCCGGCGTGCGTACTTTGGAAGAGCTGCTGAAGCGCGCACCCGGCCAGTACGACATCACCGTGTTCGGCGAAGAGCCGCACGGCAACTACAACCGCATCCAGCTCTCGCCCGTGCTCGCCGGCGAGAAGACCATCGCGCAGATCATCACGCATGCACCGGAGTGGTACGCCGCCAACGGCATCAAGCTCTTGATCGGCGATGCAGTGGTGAGCATCGACCGCGAAGCGAAAACCGTCACCTCCGCCAAGGGCGTCACCGCCGCGTATGACGTGCTGCTGCTGGCCACTGGCAGCAAGCCTTTCGTGCTGCCCGTGCCCGGCAAGGAGCTGCCGGGCGTGATCGCCTTCCGCGACATCGCGGATGTGGACACCATGCTGAGCGCCAGCCGCACCTACACCCACGCGGTGGTGATCGGCGGCGGCCTGCTCGGCCTCGAAGCCGCCAATGGTCTGGCGAAGCGCGGCATGACCGTGAGCGTGGTCCACCTCATGGACTCGCTCATGGAGCGCCAGCTCGACAAGCCCGCTGCCGCACTCTTGCAGCGCAGCCTGGAATCGCGCGGCCTGCGCTTTTTGCTGCCGGCCGCCACCGCCGAACTGCTCGGCACCGAGCGCGTCGAAGCCGTGCGTTTCAAAGATGGCCGCGAGGTGCCTGCCGATCTCGTGGTGATGGCCGCCGGCATCATCCCCAATGCGGCACTGGCGAAAGCGAGCGGCTTGGAATGCGAGCGCGGCATCGTGGTGGATGATGCCCTGCGCACCAGCGACCCCAGCATCTACGCCGTCGGTGAATGCGCCCAGCATCGCAAGATTTGTTATGGCCTCGTCGCCCCGCTGTGGGATCAGGCCATCGTCTGCGCCGAGCATCTGGCTGCTGTTTCCACGGCTATTTACGAAGGCTCGGTGGTCTCCACCAAGCTCAAGGTGACGGGCATTGATCTCTTCTCTGCCGGCAACTTCCAGGGCGGCGAAGGCAGCGAAGAACTCGTCTTCCGCGACCCCAAGCGCGGCATCTATAAAAAGCTGGTCGTGCGCGAGGGCCGGCTCGATGGCGCGGTGCTGGTCGGCGATACGCGCGATGGCGGCTGGTACTACGAGCTGATCCAGCAGAAGGCCCACGTCGGCCATTGGCGCAACAAGCTCGTGTTTGGCCGCAGCTTTTGTGAGCCAGAGGCGCAAGCCGCATGAGCGATGGTGGTGCGCTTGCACTAAAAACGACCTGCACCACTTGCCCGTACTGCGGCGTGGGTTGCGGTGTGCTCGCCACACCCAAGCCGGATGGCACGGTCGAGATTGCGGGTGACCCCGCGCATGGTGCGAATCTGGGGCGTTTGTGCGTCAAGGGTTCTGCCTTGGGCGAGACCGTTGGGCTTGAGGATCGCTTGCTCTATCCAATCGTGCGTGCTTTCAACACGGCGCAAATCAGTTCCCCTCCCCCTTGCGGGGAGGGGCTAGGGGAGGGGGTAGTCAGGCTTGATGAACTTGCCGCTGCCAATGCAGCAACCCCCTCCCCGCGATTGGCCGAGCTGGGGACTGACTCAATGTCAGTCCCCAGTAGCCAATCGCCCTCCCCACAAGGGGGAGAGGAGCTAGTGCGTGCGTCTTGGGACATTGCCCTACAGACCATAGCCGAAGGCTTCAAAAAAACCATCGCCGAACATGGCCCCGACTCAGTCGCCTTCTATGTCTCCGGCCAGCTGCTCACCGAGGACTACTACGTCGCCAACAAGCTGATGAAGGGCTACATCGGCAGCGCGAACATCGACACCAATTCGCGGCTCTGCATGTCCTCCGCCGTGGCTGGCCACAAGCGTGCCTTCGGCGAAGACCTGGTGCCGGGCTGCTACGAAGATTTTGAAGAGGCCGACCTCGTCGTGCTGGTCGGCAGCAACACCGCCTGGTGCCATCCGGTGCTGTTCCAGCGCCTGGTCGCGGCCAAGAAGGCGCGGCCAGAAATGCAGATCGTGGTGATCGACCCGCGCCACACGGCAACCTGTGAACTCGCCGATCTGCACCTGCCGCTCGCACCCGGCAGCGACGTGCGCCTGTTCAACGGTCTGCTCGCCTGGCTGCACGAACACGGCGTGATGGATGCCGAGTTTGTCGAAGCGCACACCGAAGGTGCCGACAAGACGGTTGCCGTGGCATTGCAAACCGGGGGCTCGCTCGCGCATGTGGCCAAGGCCTGCAAGCTGTCGGAAGAAAAGCTGCGGCAGTTCTATGCCCTGTGGGCGCGCACTGAAAAGGTGGTCACGGCCTTTTCGCAGGGCGTGAACCAATCGAGCAGCGGCACCGACAAGGTCAACGCCATCATCAACTGCCACCTCTACACGGGTCGCATCGGCAAGCCGGGGGCCACGCCGTTTTCCATCACCGGGCAACCGAATGCGATGGGTGGCCGCGAGGTGGGTGGGCTGGCCAACATGCTCGCGGCACATCTCGATATCGGCAACGCAGAGCACCGCGCACTGGTGCAAGACTTCTGGCAGTCGCCCGTCATCGCCGACCAGCAGGGCTTGAAGGCGGTCGATCTGTTCGAGGCCATTCACAGCGGCACCGTGAAGGCGGTGTGGATCATGGCGACCAACCCGGTGGTCTCGCTGCCCGACGCTGATCGCGTGAAAGAAGCACTGCTCAAATGCCCGCTCGTGGTGGTGAGCGAAGTGATGGCCCGCACCGATACCGCTGATCTCGCCCATGTGCTGCTGCCCGCACTGGCCTGGGGCGAGAAGGACGGCAGCGTCACCAACAGCGACCGCCGCATCTCGCGCCAGCGCGCCTTTCTGCCCGCACCGGGCGAGGCGAAAGCGGACTGGTGGGCGCTGGCTGAAGTCGGCAAGCGCATGGGTTTTGTGCAGGGATTCGACTACAGATCGGCGCATGAAATCTTCGTTGAGCATGCGGCACTGACGGCCGAGCGCAACGACACCAGCCAGAGCAAGGCACTACCGCGCCAGCTCAATCTGCGCGGTCTTATCGGCCTCAATGCAGAGCAATACGACACCCTGCAACCGCTGCAATGGCCGGTGCTGCAAGCACTGGGCAGCGCACCCGCTGCCACGGCCTCAAGGCTCTTCACCGACGGCCGCTACGCCCACGCCGATGGCAAAGCCCGCCTGCTGCCGCTGCTGCCGCGCGACCCGGCCAACAAGATCAACGACGATTGGCCGCTGGTGCTCAACACCGGCCGCGTGCGCGACCATTGGCACACGATGACGCGCACCGGCAAGTCACCAAAGCTCGCCGACCACAGCGCCGAACCCTTCGTCGAAATCCACCCGCAGGATGCGATGGGCTGGGGCGTGCAGAACGACCGCCTCGCGCGTGTGGTCACCCAGTGGGGCAGCTGCGTCGTACGCGTGCGCGCGACCAGCAGCGTGGCCCGCCGCCAGCTGTTCGTGCCGATTCACTGGAGCGGCACCACCGCCTCCGATGCGCGCGTGGGCAGCCTGGTGAACCCGGTGGTCGACCCCATTTCCGGCGAGCCGGAGTTCAAGCACACGCCCGCGCGCATCGAGCCCTTCTTCGTGCAGTGGTACGGCTTCGTACTCAGCCGCCAGCCGCTCAACGAGACCACGCTGCGCACCCTGCCGCATCTCGCCTGGTGGACGCGCGTGCAGGGCAGCCAGTTCATCCGCACCGAGTTCGCCGGCCGCGGCGAGCCGGCCGACTGGGGCACCTGGGCGCATCAGTTGCTGGGTGCATCGAGCGACGATCTCGACTGGCTCGACACCCGCGACGCCAGCGAGGGCTTGTATCGCGGCGCACTGATCGAAGGCGAACGCTTGAGCGCCTGCGTGTTCCTCTCGCCGCGACCGGAAGACCTGCCCGCACGCCGCTGGCTCAGCGGCCTGTTCGCGCAAGACGCATTGAGCGACCTGGATCGAATGTCCCTGCTCGCAGGCCAGGCGGCGACCCCGGGCGTAGATGCGGGGCCAACCATCTGCTCCTGCTTCGGCATCGGCCGCAACCCCATTGCCGCCGCCATCCGCGAAGGCTGTGCGACACCCGAAGCGCTGGGTGCCAAGCTCAAGTGCGGCACCAACTGTGGCTCTTGCGTGCCGGAGTTGCGGCAGCTGATTGCCCTCGTGAAGGCCGAGCGGAGTTGACTTTTTTGCGCGTCCGTTTCGCGCGCTCACGCGAGATGGCACAGCCATTGCTTTATCACTTTCGTGCAGCGCCTGAAGCAGGCGTGGGTTAACGAAGACCTCGCACAGGCCCCTCGTGAGGGTCACTAGACAAAGGCGTCTATCCGGCAAAACCGGGTGGATGCCTTTTTTGTTGTGCCTGATTCCTTGTCCGACTACGGAGCACCCATGAAATCACTCTTGTCTTCTGTCTCGCCGGGTCTGTTGAAGCAGACCGCACTGGCGGCTGCACTGCTGTTCTCCTTCGGCGTACAGGCCGAAGGTGTGGATGTGCTGCGCTATGCGATTTCGGGCGGCACGCCGAGCCTCGATGCACGCCTGCGCTGGGAGCAGGTGGACCAGAGCAATGCACTGCTCACCGCCGATGCCTTCACCGTGCGCGGCCGTCTGGGCTACACCACCGGCAAGTGGAACGACCTCGATGCGATGCTGGAATACGAGGGCGTGAGCAGCCTGCTGGCATCGGAATACAACAGCACCCGCAATGGCCGCACGCGCTATTCGGTGGTGGCTGATCCGAGCGGCGAAGAGCTCAACCAGGCCTGGATTCGCTATGCCGGACTGCCGCTGAAAACCACCGCCAAGTTCGGTCGCCAGCGGCTCATCTTCGACAACGCCCGCTTCATCGGCAACGTCGGCTGGCGCATGAACGAGCAGACCTACGACGCGGCCTTGCTGAGCAATGCCTTTCTGCCGAAGACGGTGATCGAGCTGGCCCACATCAGCAATGCCAACAGCTTCTTCACCGGCATGAACATTCCCATGCAGGGCGATGTGCTGCGCCTGAGCAACACCGAGTTCGCCTGGGCCAATGCCAGTGCCTATGGCTACTTTCTGGACTTCGACACCAGCATCGCCACGCGGCAGGACACCAAGACCATCGGCCTGCGCCTGAGCGGCACTGTTCCGGTGCAGCAGTTCAAGCTGGCCTACACGCTGGAGTACGCCACGCAACAGGGTTTTGCCGATGCACCTGCTTTCGTCGATGCCGAATACAAGCTGGCCGAAGCACAAGTGACGCTGCCCAGTTTCGGGCCGGTGAAAACGCCCGCGCTGAAGCTGGGATACGAGGTGCTCGGCGGCGATGGGGCCTTCGGCTTTCAGACGCCGCTGGCCACGCTGCATGCCTTCCAGGGCTGGGCGGACATGTTCCTCAACACGCCGGCCACTGGCATTCAGGACTCCTACATTGCCACCAGCGCCACCATCGAAAAAGTCAGTGCGCAGCTCATCTGGCACGACTACCGCTCAGACAGCGGCGGCCGGCATTACGGCTCGGAGTGGAACGCCTACTTCACGCGCCCGCTGATCGAAAACCTCATCGCCGGCGTGAAGATCGCCGACTACAACGCCAAGGACTTCGCGGTGAACACCCGCAAGCTCTGGGTCTCGCTCGACTACAAGTTCTGAGAACGCGCCATGACCAAATCATTTGATGACGCCACTGCTTTCAATCGCCGCGATTTCCTCAAGACCTCGCTCGGCGCGGCGGCACTGTTCGCCGCCCCCGGCCTGCTCTCGTCCACCGCTTTCGCTGCTGACTTCGGCAAGCCGGAGAAGACCGACCTCACCATCGGCTTCATCCCGCTCACCGACTGCGCCAGCATCGTGATGGCGAGCGAGCTGGGCCTGTTCAAGAAGTACGGTCTCAACGTCACGGTCTCGAAAGAGGCCAGCTGGGCCGGCGTGCGCGACAAGCTCACCCTCGGCCAGCTCGATGCCGCGCATGTGCTCTACGGCCTGGTCTATGGCGCGCATCTGGGCATCGGCAGCCAGAAGAAGGACATGGCCATCCTCATGGGCCTCAACCACAACGGCCAGGCCATCACGCTCAGCAGCAAGCTCTTGGCAGCGGGCGTGAAGGACGGCGCAACGCTGAAGACCGCCATTGCGAAGAAGGACCGCGAATACACCTTCGCTGCCACCTTCCCAACCGGCACGCACCAGATGTGGCTCAACTACTGGCTGGCGGCGAACGGCATCGACCCGCTCAAGGACGTCAAGAACATCACCATCCCGCCGCCGCAGATGGTGAGCAACATGCGGGTCGGCAACATGGATGGCTACTGCGTCGGCGAGCCCTGGAACGGCCGCGCGGTGTTCGACAAGATCGGCTACACCGCGACGACCTCACAGGCGATCTGGAAGAACCATCCCGAAAAGGTGCTGGGCTGCACCGCCGAGTTCGTGAAGAAATACCCCAACACCGCGCGGGCGATGGTGGCCGCCGTGCTGGAGGCGAGCCAGCACATCGACGCCTTGAGCAACCGGGTGAAGGTGGCCGAGATCATCGGCGGCAAGAGCTACGTCAACGCGCCGAGCGAAGTGATCCTGAGCCGCATGCTGGGCGACTACGACGATGGTCGCGGCGGCAAGTGGAAAGACGCCGACTACATGAAGTTCTACGACGATGGCCAGGTGAACTTTCCGTACCTTTCGCACGGCATCTGGTTTCTCACCCAGCATCGCCGCTGGGGCCTGTTGAAGCAGGACATCGACTATCTCGCAGTCGCGAAGCAGGTGAATCAGATCGACCTCTACACCGAGGTGGCGAAGAACCTGGGCGTGGCCGTGCCGACCTCGGCGATGAAGACCGAGACGCTGTTCGATGGCGTGGTGTTCGACCCCGCCAAGGCTGCCGATTACGTCAAGGGTTTCAAGATCAAGGCTTGAGTTTTTACAGCGCGTCATTCCCGCCGGAGCAGGAATGACGAGCCCCTTTTTGGCGCGCATCGGAGAACATACATGGCAGCCCAACTGAAACTCGTCCAACCCACGCCGCAGCCTGTCGCGGCGGCGGCGCCACCCACGCCCATCGTCTTCAAACCGGACTCGATCTGGACCCAGCGCGGCACCGCCTTCATGCAGCAGGTGCTGCCGCCGCTGGCGGGCATCTGCATCCTGCTCGTGGTCTGGATGCTCGCCGCCGGCAGCTCGGCCTATCTGCCCGGCCCCGGCAAGACCTGGACCTCGGCGGTGGAGCTGTTCAGCGATCCCTTCTACCAGCGCGGCCCCAACGACCAGGGCATTGCCTGGAACCTGCTGGCCTCTCTGGAGCGTGTCGCCAAGGGCTTCGGCCTGGCGCTGCTTGTCGGCGTGCCGCTGGGCTTTCTCATTGGCCGCTTCAAGCCCTTGAATGCCGCACTCAGGCCCATCATCGGGCTGTTCAAGCCGGTGGCCCCGCTGGCCTGGCTGCCGATTGGTCTGGCCATCTTCCAGTCCGCCAATCCAGCGGCGATCTTCACCATCTTCATCTGCGCCATCTGGCCGCTGCTCATCAACACCGCACTCGGTGTGGCCAGCGTGCCGCAGGACTACCTCAACGTCGCCCGCGTGCTGCGGCTGCCGGAGTGGAAGGTGTTCACCCACATCCTGCTGCCGGCCTCAATCCCCTACGTGCTGACCGGCGCCAAGCTCTCGCTCGGCATCGCCTGGCTCGCCATCGTCGCGAGCGAGATGCTCACCGGCGGCACCGGCATCGGGTTCTGGTTATGGGATGAGTGGAACAACCTCAACATGGAACACATCCTCATCGCCATCGGCGTCATCGGTCTGGTCGGCATGCTGATCGAAAAGGGCATGACCGCCATCGCCAACCGCTTCGACTATCAAGCCAAGTAAGGGGAGCCCCCATGTCTGCCTATCTCGAAATCGACGACCTCAGCATCACCTTCAAGACCCGTGGCGCACTGTTCACCGCCGTGCGCAATGTCGACATCACCATCCAGAAGGGTGAGTTCATCAGCCTCATCGGCCACTCCGGCTGCGGCAAGTCCACCGTGCTCAATGCCATCGCCGGCCTGGTGCCGGCGGCGCAGGGCGGCGTGGTGCTGGGTGGCAAGGAGATCGACGGGCCTTCGCCCGAACGCGCGGTGGTGTTCCAGAACCATTCGCTGCTGCCCTGGCTCAGCTGCTACGGCAATGTCCATCTTGCGGTCGAGCGCGTGTTCGCGCATTGCGAATCAAAGGCCCAGCTCAAGGCCCGCACGATGGCCGCACTCGAACTGGTGGGCCTCTCCCATGCGGTAGAGAAGCACCCCAACGAGATCAGCGGCGGCATGAAGCAGCGCGTCGGCATTGCCCGCGCGCTGGCGATGGAGCCGAAGGTGCTGCTGATGGACGAGCCCTTCGGCGCGCTCGATGCCCTCACCCGCGCCACCCTTCAGGACGCGCTGATGGTCATCCATGCCAAGAGCGCGGCGACGGTGGTGATGGTCACCCACGATGTCGACGAGGCGGTGCTGCTGTCCGACCGCGTGGTGATGATGACCAATGGCCCGGCGGCGACGGTGGGGCAGGTGCTGCCCATCACCCTGCCGCGTCCGCGCGAGCGGCTGGCGCTGGCGGAATCCTCCGCCTACCACGCGGCCCGCGCGGCGATATTGCGGTTTCTGCACGAGGGCCATGCCCAGCCCAAGGTGGCGCAGGCGGCCTGAGTTGGCGCAGCTGTTGCATGTGAGATGACGTGGCCAACGGCGGTCACACCCCGCGCGGGCAATGCAGCTCGCATGAACTCCCCTCGTTCAAGAGACCGCCAATGAAATCCGCCAAAGCCACCCAGATTGATCTCTTCAGTTTCGCCACGCCGCAGATGCGGGCCTTCCACATGACCTGGGCGGCGTTCTTCGTCTGCTTCTTCGCCTGGTTTGCGATCGCCCCACTGATGCCCGCCATCAAGGGCGAGTTCGGGTTCACCAAAGACCAGATCGCCAACATGAACATCGCGGCGGTGGCCGTGACCATTCTGGTGCGCCTCCTCATCGGCCCGCTGTGCGACAAGTTCGGCCCGCGCCGCGCCTACACCGGCCTGCTCGCACTCGGTGCGCTGCCGGTGCTCGGCATCGCCTTCGCGCAGACCTATGAGGCCTTCCTGTTCCTGCGCCTCTGCATCGGCGCGATTGGTGCCAGCTTCGTCATCACCCAGTACCACACCAGCGTGATGTTCGCGCCCAATGTGGTCGGTACCGCCAACGCGGCGGCGGCGGGCTGGGGCAATGCCGGTGGCGGTGCGACGCAGACCCTGATGCCGCTGATTCTCGCCGCCATCCTCTACTTCGGCGCCGATGCCGCCTTCGGCTGGCGCATCGCGCTCATCGTGCCGGGCGTGCTGATGCTGCTGATGTCGGTCGCCTACTGGCGCTACACCCAGGACACGCCGGAAGGCGATCTGAAAGACCTGCGCGCTCAGGGCAAGCTGCCGGTGATCGAGAAGAAAGGCGGCTGGAAAAACTTCAAGCGCGCGGCCGGCAACTACCGCGTCTGGCTGCTGTTCGTCACCTATGCGGCCTGCTTCGGCGTGGAGATCACCATCCACAACATCGCGGCGCTCTACTACACGGATCGCTTTCAGCTGGATCTGAAAACAGCGGGTCTCGCCGCCGGCAGCTTCGGCCTGCTGGCGCTGTTCGCCCGCGCGCTGGGCGGCATCGTGTCGGATCGCGTTGCCAAGACCAGGGGCCTCGACGGCCGAAGCAAGCTGCTGTTCGCGCTCATCGTCGGCGAGGGTGTGGGCCTGCTGCTGTGGGCCGGTAGCGACTCGCTGGCACTCGCCATCCCGATGATGCTGATTTTCGGCCTCTTCACCCACATGGCCTGTGGTGCCACCTACAGCCTCGTCCCCTTCATCGACCGCGATGCACTCGGCGGTGTCGCGGGCATCATCGGGGCCGGCGGCAATGTCGGCGCGGTGGCGGCGGGCTTCCTGATGAAGGGCACCGTCAGTATCGAATCCGGCCTGCACATCCTCGGCATCTGCGTGCTCGTCTCGGCGGTCGCCGCGATTGGCGTGCGCTTCACGGCCGAGCACAAGGCACGCGAAGCGAAGCTCTACGAAGAGGCGCTCAACGAGCGTGCGGCCCTGGCGCGGACCACACTCTCCACGCCGCTCGCCACCGCCTGAGAAAACCAGTATCGGTGTCTGGCGACCCCACTAAACTGCGGGCATGGCGGCAATACAGACTCAGCGTGCGGCACCCTCCATCACCGGCGGCATCCTCGCCGGTGGTGAGGGTCGTCGCCTGGCCGGGGCCGACAAGGGTCTGGTGCGCTGGCGCGGACAGGCACTGGTGCAGCATGTGCTGGCGGCACTGAAAGCTCAGACCACCAGGCAGTGCATCAGCGCCAACCGCAACCTGGATGTCTACGCCTGCTTCGGCGCCCCCGTGGTGCGCGATGGCGATGGCAGCGGGCCGCTCGCAGGCCTGGCCGCACTGCTCGCCGCCACCGAGACCGACTGGCTGCTGTGCGTGCCCTGTGATGCGCCCCTGCTGCCAGCCGACCTTGCCCTGCGACTGTTGGAAAAGGTCAGTTCAGCTCACGCACTGGCCAGCTTTCTGCACGATGGCGAGCGCGCCCACCCCACCTTCTGCCTCGTGCATCGCAGCCTCACCGCCAGCGCCCACGAGGCCGCCGCGCAGAGCCTGGGTCTGGGTGCATGGCTGAATGCGCGCGATGCAGTACCCTTGGCCGCGATGGCTCCGCTCAATCTCAACACCGCCGAAGACTTCGCTGCCCTGGACGCTGTGCCATGACCGGCCCCGCGCCCAAGGCGGTGGTGGACTCGCGCGGGCGCATCAAACGCAAGCTGCGCGTCTCGCTGACGGATCGTTGCAATCTGCGCTGCCACTACTGCATGCCGGAGCATCCGCACTGGCTGCCGCGCGCCGAGCTGATGAGCAATGCCGAGCTGCTGCGCCTCGTGGGCCTGTTCGTGCGCACGCTCGGCATCACCGAGCTGCGCCTCACCGGCGGCGAGCCGCTGCTGCGGCCCGATGTGCCCGCGCTCGTCAGCGAGCTGGGCGCATTGCGCAGCGAGGGCTTGCAGCGCATCGCTCTCACCAGCAACGGCGTGCGGCTCGCACCCGTCGCGCAGGCCTTGCTCGATGCGGGGCTGGACGATCTCAACGTCAGCCTCGACTCGATCACGCCCGCTGTCTTCACGGCGCTGACGCGCGGCCAGATCGAGCCGGTGTTGCAGGGCATCGAGGCGGCGATGACCGCGGGCCTGCCGCTCAAGCTCAACAGCGTCGTCATCAAGGGCGCGAACGAGGGCGAGGTGCTGCCGCTGACGCAGTGGGCCAAGGCACGCGGCCTGCCGCTGCGCTTCATCGAGTTCATGCCGCTCGATGGTCGTGCCAGCTGGGCCAACGACAAGGTGGTGACCGAGGACGAAATCATCGCCCGCTTAGCCCCCCACCATCAGCTCGAAAAACTGCCGCGCAGCAGCGACCCCGCGACCTATTACCGCGTCGATGGCGACTACCGCATCGGCGTGATCAGCACCATCAGCAAACCCTTCTGCGCCAGCTGCGACCGCCTGCGGCTCGATGCGCGCGGGCGGCTCTACACCTGCCTGTTCTCCGCCGTCGAGACCGACCTGCTCACGCCGCTGCGCGCGGGTGCGAGCGATGCGGAGCTGCTGGCGCTGATCCGCACGGCGGTGTGGAACAAGCCCGCGGGTTATGCCGAGCAGCCCGGCTATGTCGAGCGGCCCATCACCATGCATCACCTGGGTGGATGAGCGCGTGCAAGTGACGGTGGAGTGCTGTGGTGTCGCCAGCCGCATCGCGGGTGCAGAGCACCTCGCCGTGGTGCTGCCCGAAGCAGCGACGGTGCTGGATCTGTTCGAAGTGCTCGCCGAACGCTCGACCGAGATGGCCGAACTGCTCGCCCGCTGCGCTTGTGCGCGTGGCGATGCCATCGTGCCGCGCGGCACGCAGCTGGCGGATGGCGATGAGCTGGCCTTGCTGCCGCCCGTTGCCGGGGGCTGAGATGCAGCAGCAGGACACGCCGCGCATCCAGTCCACGCCGCTCTCGCTCGACGTGCTGCTGGCGCACACCGAGCGCGCCGACTGCGGCGCGCTCGCCATCTTTGCCGGCACCGTGCGCGACCACCACGAGGGGCGGGCGGTGCGCTCGCTCACCTACTCGTCGTATGCGCGCGTGGCCGAGAAACTCATCCGCGACATCGAGGCCGAGATCGCTGCGCGCTTTGCCGTGCCGGTGTGCCGCGCCGTGCATCGCGTGGGTGCGCTCGGCATCGGCGAGACCGCCATCCTCGCCATCGCCCGCGGCGCGCATCGTGCCGAAACCTTCGCCGCCATGCAGGCCCTGGTCGAGGCGGTGAAGCACCGCGTGCCGATCTGGAAGGAGGAGTTCTATGCCGATGGCAGCAGCGCCTTCGTCAACGGCTGCACGCTGGTGGCGGCAGAAGACCTGCCACCGGCTGAATCGCGCCTGCATTGCACGCCGACCCAAAGTATCGAGAGCTAGACCATGCGCGACATCACCCTGAAACCGCCGAGCCTTCGCAGCGCCACCGCCGAGGGCCGCGTGAAGCTCTCGGCAGCAGGTCTGGCCATGATTGCGGAGGGGCGCGTCGAGAAAGGCAATGTGCAGGAGTGCGCCCGCATCGCGGGCCTGATGGCCGTGAAGCGCACCAGCGACTGGCTGCCGCATTGTCATCCCATCCCCATCCTCGATGCCGATTTGGTCTTCACGCTCGAAGACAAGGCGCTGGTGATCGAAGCGCGCGTGCGCACCATCGCCTCGACCGGCGTCGAGATGGAGGCACTCACCGCCGTGAGTGCGGCTGCACTGACCGTCTACGACATGATGAAGCCGCATGTGCCGGCGGCCGAGCTGAGCATCGACGGCATTCACCTGAAGGAGAAAACCGGCGGCAAGAGCGACTTTGCCCGCACGGTCAACGGTGCCACTGCCGCCGTGCTGGTGATGTCCGACACGGTGGCGGCGGGCCGCAAGCCCGATACCGCCGGCAAGTCGGTGGCGGATGGTCTCGCCAAGGCCGGCTTCACCATCGCCGCCTACGAGGTGATGCCAGATGAGCCCGCGCAGATCGCCGCGCGGGTCGCGCACTGGCTGTCCGCTGGAGCGGCGCTCATCGTCACCGTCGGCGGCACCGGTGTGGGGCCGCGCGACAAGACCATCGAGGCCGTGCGCCCGCTGCTGGTCACCGAGCTGCCGGGCCTGATGGAAGCCGCGCGCAACTTCGGCCAGCAGCGCACGCCCTACGCCATGCTCTCGCGCGGCATCGCGGGCCTGGCAGGACAGAATTCGGTGGTGATGACCTTCCCCGGCTCGCGCAAGGGCGCGGAGGAATCGCTCGCCGCCGTGCTGCCGGGCCTCGTGCATCTCATCAAGGCCTGCCGCTGGGGCCAGCCCCAGCAAACCTTGCACCAGGGCGGCTATACGTGAGTGGCTGCGGCAGCGACCAGGTGCTGTTGAGTGTCGACGAGGCACTGGCGCGCGTCATGGCAGCAGCCACGCCGCTAGGCACTGAAACCCTGTCGCTGGCGGCCGCCCGCAACCGCGTGCTGGCGGCCGATACCCACACGCAGCACCCGCTGCCGCTGTTCACCCAGAGCGCAGTGGATGGTTATGCAGTGCGACAGGCCGATCTCGCCGCACTGCCGGCCCGGCTGCCGCTCGCAGCGCCCATTGCCGCGCGCGCACAGGCCACGCAGCCGGTGCTGCGGCCTGGCATGGCGGCGCGCATCCTCACCGGCGGCCTGCTGCCGCTGGGCGCCGACACCGTGGTGCGTCAGGAGCGCACCGCGCGCAATGGCGAAGCGGTGATCGTGCTCGAAGCGGTGGCGACCGGCACTGATATTCGCGAGCAAGGCGAGGAAATGCCGCAGGGCGCGCCGGTGGCCGCTGCGGGCACGTGCATCACGCCCGGTCTCGTCGGCGCGCTGGCGCTGGCGGGTGTCTCTGAGGTGCGTGTGTTCAAGTTGCCGCGCATCGTGGTGCTGGTGAGTGGCGACGAAGTGGTGCGCGACGGCAGTGCCTTGCAGCTCGGCCAGGTGCCGGATGCCAATGGTCCGCTGCTGCAGGCGCATCTCTGCGGCTGGGGCCTGCCACCGCTGCGCATCGAGGCGGTGGCTGACACGCGCGAAGCGGTGAGTGCCGCGATGGCGCGCGCCTTTGCCGATGCCGATTTGGTGCTCACCACCGGCGGCGTGTCGGTGGGCGATCACGACTACATCCCCTCGGTGGCGGAATCGCTGGGTGCCGAGCGCCTGTTCTGGAAAGTGGCGCAGAAGCCCGGCATGCCGCTCTATGTCGCGCGCCACCGGGGTGCGCTGCTGTTCGGCCTGCCCGGCAACCCGGCCTCGGTGCTGGTCAACCTCATGGTCTATGTGCGCGCCGCACTCGACAGCCTGCAGGGGCTGGAGGCGGCGCGGCGCTGGCAGCGCTTGCGGCTGCCTTCAGGCCTGAAGCGCGATGCCCAGAAGACACTCTGGCTTCGCGGCGTGATGACAGCCGATGACGAGGGGCGGGTGACCATCCGGACGCTCGGCGGGCAGGCCTCGCACATGCTGGGCAATCTGGCCGAGGCCGATGCCCTGCTGCGGGTCGATCCGTCCGGTGACCTCGGCTGCTGGGCTTCGCTGCGCTAGCGACGTGCGGATGTTGACTGGCTGGCTGCCGCCGCCAGCGCCACATCGAGCGCGGCCATGAACTCCACCACATTGATCGGCTTGGTGAGGTAGCGCAGAAAGCCCGCCTCCAGCCCCTTGCGGATGTCGGTGGGGATGGCATTGGCGCTGATCGCCAGCACCGGGATGTGCGCGGTGGCCGGGTCCTCGCGCAGGATCTTCAGCGCCTGGTAGCCATTGATACCGGGCAGATTGATGTCCATCAGGATCACATCCGGCCGATAGGCATAGGCCAGCTCCACGCCCAGGCTGCCGTTGACGGCGCTGAGCAGGCGGATGTCCGGCCGCCGGGCGATGAGCTGCTCCACCAGCTTGAGATTGGCGGGGTTGTCTTCGACATACAGCAGCGTGCGCGTATTGGCCCCGGTCGATGTGGGCAGGTCGGCGGCAGCCACCGGATGAATGCTGTCGATGAGGTATTGCGGCGCGACCGAGGCGCGCAGGTCGAACCAGAACGTGCTGCCGACTCCGACGGTGCTCTTCACCCCCACCGTGCCACCCATCAGTTCCACCAGGCGCTTGGTCATCACCAGGCCGATGCCGGTGCCTTCGACGGTGCTCGATTCCTGCCCCAGCCGGTTGAAGGGCTGGAACAGCTGGGCGAGTTTCTCGGCAGGCAGGCCGATGCCGGCATCGCGCACCGAGATGCGGGTGCGCTGCGCCGTGTCGCAATGGAACTCGACCGTCACCGTGCCACCGAGCTGGTTGTACTTGATGGCATTGCTGAGCAGGTTGATCAGCACCTGCTTCAGGCGGGTCTGGTCGGCCACCACGAAGCAGGGCTGGCTGAAAACGGGAAAGGTGAGGCGGATACCGCGCTTCTGTGCCTGCGGCGCGATCATCGCCTGGCACTCGGACATCACCTCTTCGAGCGAGACCGGCTCTTCGGACAGCGACAGCTTGCCGGACTCGATCACGGCCAGGTCGAGGATCTCGTTGATGAGCTTGAGCAGGTACCAGCCCGCATGCAGGATCTGGTCGATGCTGGCCTTCTGCGAGGGCGTGGCGGGCGGGATGTCGGAGTCCAGCACCTGTGCGAAGCCCAGGATGGCATTGAGCGGCGTGCGCAGCTCGTGGCTCATGCTGGAGAGAAAATCCGACTTGGCAAAGCTCGCGGTCTCGGCTACGGACTTCGCGTTTTCCAGCTCGGCGTTCTTGGCGAGCAGCACCCGGTCGAGGCGTGCGCGCTCGGCCTCCACCTGCTTGCGCGCGGTGTTGTCGGTGCCGATCAGCAGGTAGCCGATGATGCTGTCCTGCGCATCGCGCAGCGCGGTGACCGAAACCACGGCGGGGAACTGGCTGCCATCCTTGCGGATGTAGCTCAGCTCGTAGATGTCCTCGATGCCGCGCGAGGCCTTGAACACCAGCGCCTCGAAGCCGGGCGTGATGGCCGTGCCCAGCTCCAGGCTCAGCGCCTGCGCGCGGGCAATCACCTCCTGCGGATCGGAGATATCGGCCGGGGTGATCTTGTCCACCACTTCGGCTGCGGTGTAGCCCAGCATGCGCTCGGCACCGACGTTGAAGATCTGGATCACGCCCTTTTCGTCGGTGGCGATGCTGGAGAAGTTGGCGCTGTTGAAGATCGCGCGTTGCAGCGCGCCGGTTTTCAGCAGCGTCTGCTGGCGGCTCACTTCGGTGAGGCCCTCGGCCATGGTGGGCTCGTGGATGCTCATGTCAGCGCCGTCAGCGGCAGCCGCAAGGGGGGAGAGAGGGGCATGGGATTCCAGGGTGGACTGCGGTGCCCGCCGCTGCGGCCGCAGCGCGGGATGCGTGGTGGGGTTTCGAGTCCACGCACTGGCAGTAACTACGCCATGGCTACCGCACCATACTCCTTGCAGCGTCGGCACGGCGGCTTCGCTGTTCAGGCGCAGCACAGCGCCCATAAAAAAGGACCGCTGCGGGAGCGGTCCTTGATACAGCCTGCAAGGTTCTGCCGGGCTTCTAGCTTTCCTGCTCTTCCGGCTGGTTGAGCTGGTTCATGCGGCTGATTTCCTTGTCCATGAAGTTCACCCAGGTGGCGCCATCCTTGACGGTCTCCGGATACTGCAGGGCGTTCTGGAAGGCTGACTTGGCTTCCTGATATTTCTTCTGGTTGTAGAGCGCATTGCCGATCTGCATTTGCAGGTAGCCCGGACGGTCGACATTCTTCGCCTTGGTCGCGCTGCGATAGGCCTCGGCGGCCTCGGCCCAGTGGCCCAGCCTCAGGTGTGCCTGGCCCAGATAGACGTAGTGCTTCGCCTCGCCACTGGCAGCCGCCAGCTTGCCGAGAGTTGTGATCTCCGCCTTGTGCTCTTTCGACAGGCTCAGCGCCTGGGCATAGAGCTGGAGCGTGGTGGGTGATTCGGCGATGGTCTTGCGATCAAAGCCCTTTTTCAGCACCTGCACGGCGGGGAAGGGTGCGCCATTGAGCAGGTAGAGCCGCGCCAGGTTGACCAGGTCGGATTCCTTGCTGATGGCTCCCGCCTCGTAGTTGGCGCGCAGCACGCTCAGCTGCTGGGTCTGGCGCTCGGCCAGGCCATAGAGCCCGCCCAGCTGCATCCAGTAGCTCAGTTTGGGATAGCGCTGCACCATGATCTCCAGCACCTTGGCGGACTGGAGATAGTTCTTCTGCTCGTAATAGCTGGCGCGCAGCAGCGACAGCCAGTTCTCCTTCGGCGGCAGCTTCTTTTCCTTCGCCACCTTCAGCGCCGCCAGGGTCGATTGCTCGGCCTTGCCGTATTGCTTGAGCTGGTAGTGCGCCTGGGCGATCAGCATGTGCTGCTCCGGCTTCACCTCGGTCGCAAGCTGCATCCACTTCTGCATCACCTTGATCGCCTGGCCATAGTCGCCGGAGGCAAACGAGAGCTGGGCGATGGCATAGAGGGTGTTGTTGCGCAGCAGTTCCGGCAGCTCTTTCTGACGCAAGACATTGCGATAGGACTCCATCGCATTCTTGTTGTCGTCCATCGCGTAGTAGAGGCTGGCCTTGAAGTTGTAGTAGGTCGCCTTCTCGTAGTCGTTGAGCTTGTCGAATTTGGGTTGCAGCTCGTTGATCTTCGCCATCGCGCCCTTGTAGTCCTTGGCGTCGTAGAGCACCTGCGAGGCTTCGAAGAAAGCGTAAGCCTCTTTGCCCAGAGCCTGGGTCTTCTTGGTCTGCGGCTTCACCGCCTTGCCGGAAGGGCTGGCGGATGCCGCCGGCTTGGTCTTGTCCTGGGCCTGGCTGGCGGGCACGGTCAGCAGCAGGGCTGCCAGCAGCAAGGGCTTCAGCATGGGTTTGAGCGTACGCATCAGCCTCTCCCCTTCTTGCCTTTCTCGATGGCGAAGGTCAGCACATGCTGCACGCCGGTGACGGCGATGGGCTTGCCGTTCTCGACTCTCGGCTTGTACTTGAAGCGCAGCACCGCACGGGTGGCGGCGTCGTCGAAGACACCCTGCGGCTCCGACTCGACCACGACGGGGTCAGCCACGGCGCCGGTCGGTGTGACGGTGAAGCTCACCACCACGAAACCTTCGAGGCCACGCTCCTGCGCCCGGCGCGGATACACCGGCTCGACCTTGACGATGGGCAGGTAGTCGCCATCGCTGGCGAGGTCGTTCTTCGACACCGACAGGCCGGTGCCGACCTGGATGTCGGTGGCCACACCCATCGGACCCATCGGCAGGTTCAGGGCCGTGGTGGGGCCTTCGACCTTGGCCTGCGGCAGGTTCATGGCCATCGGTGTGGAATCGGGCTTGTCGGGTTTTTCAGGCTTCGGCTTTTCGCGCGGCCGGGTTTCCAGCTCGAATTGCTTGTTGAGGCGCACGAAGTCGATGGTGGCAATCGATTCGCCGCTGACGGCAGCCGGCCCGTGGCTGGTCATCAGCTTGTGCAGGCCCCCGAAGAAAGCCAGGCTGAAAGCCAGGCCCAGGGCCATGCCGACGATGAAGCGCGGCGACTCGGCATCAATGAAGCGGGCTTTGGGCACCCGGCTCGGCGGGTTTTGGTAAGGCACGGCCATGGACTGTTGCATGTCGTGCTCAGCCGCCTTGCGGAAGGGTTGCGAGGGAGACCGACTCGATGCCGCCGGCCCGCACCTGATCCATCACCTTCACCAGCACGCCATTCTCGGCAGCCTTGTCGGCGGTGATGATCACGGTGTCTTCAGGACGCTCGGCGTGCATGCGCTCGATGGTGGCGCGCACCTCCGGCAGGGTGACGCGACGCCGGTCCATCCAGACATCGCCATTGGGGCGGATGGCGATGAGGATGTTGCCGTTCTCCTTGTATTCGGCGGTGTAGGCCTCTTCCTGCGTCACCTTCACGCCCGTCTGCTTCACGAAGCTGGTGGTGATGATGAAGAAGATGAGGAGGTTCATGATGAAGTCGAGCATGGGCGCGAGATCGATCTCGGCGTGCCCCTCTTCTTCGTGGTGTTTGCGGCGGACGCTCATCGACTTAACCCCCGGTGGATGCGATGGAGACGTTCAGGACGCCACCCAGCCGCACTTGATCCATCACCTGCACCAGCAAGCCGGTGGGTGATTTGCTGTTGGCGACGACGATCACCGGGCCTTCAGGCGATTCGGCCTTGAAGCGCTCGACGTTGGCACGCACGGCACGCACGTCGATGGGTCGCTTGTCGATGGAGACCTCACCGCCGTTGTGCAGCACGATGTAGAGCGTCTTGCTGTCCTTTTTCTCCTGCTGCGGCGTGCTCTGCGCACTGGCGGCAGGGCGCGACAGGGAGAAGCCGACTTCCTTCACGAAGACGGCCGTGATGATGAAGAAGATCAGCAGGTTCATCACGAAATCGAGCATCGGGGCGAGGTCGATGCCGGCTTCGCCATCTGACTCGCTGCCACTGTGGCGTCTCATGCGCATGATGGGATGCCCTTAGTAGGTGAATTGATCGCCCAGCCACTCCGTCAGCCGGCGAGCGCGGGCCTGGAAGTAGTAGGCGGGATACATGCCGGAGATGCTGACCACGAGACCGGTGAGCGTGCAGTTCATGGCCTCGGAGACGCCGCTGGACATGGTGCGGGCATCGGCGGAGCCGAGTGCTGCCATCGAATCGAACACTGCCAGCATGCCGCTGACGGTGCCGACCAGACCCAGCAGCGGGCTGAGCGGCACCATCACCCTGAGCGTGGGCATGTTGGCGGTCATGCCGGCGTTGAGGCGCGAGATCATGGCTCGGCGAATCTGGTGCGCCGCCCAGCTCTCGTGGTCTTCGCGGGCATGCCAGATGGCCAGCGAGCGCTTGGCCTCCGAAGGCAGCACGACATTGAAATACCAGAACCGTTCGAAGATCAGCCCCCACATCAGCACGCTGGTGAGGAAGATCCACAGCACCCAGATGCCGCCTGCGTGCATGAGGGCAAAAAAGCCCTCGAACGGCGCCAGCAGCAGCTCAGCCACGAGCGGCCCCTGCCGCCATCTGCGCCTGGCCCGCCGCGCGGGCTTCCAGCGTTTCGGCCAGAAGGCCCGTGCTCTGCTCGTCGAGAATCTGGATGATGCGCTTGGAGCGCGAGGCCAGTGCGGAGTTGATGAAGAGCAGAGGGATGGCGATGCCCAGGCCCAGCACCGTCGCGATCATCGCCTTGCCGATACCGGCGGCCATCAGCTTGGGATCGCTCGAACCGGATTCGGTGATGCTCTGGAAGGTTTCGATCATGCCCAGCACCGTGCCGACCAGGCCGAGCAGGGGGCCAGCGGCCACCACCAGCTTGATCAGGCTCTGGTAACGCTCGATGGGTGGCAGTTCCTTGAGCACCGCTTCGGAGATGCGCAGCTCGACCACTTCGGCCTCGTCACCGGCAGCCGGTGCCTTGTCGCCCTTGAAGGCGAGCAGCACGCGACCGAGCGGGTTGTTGCTGACCAGCTTCTTGATGTTGGCGAGCTGGCGGTTGACCTTGAAGCCGACAATGCTGAGATAGATGAACTGATACACCGCCGCGACCGCGCCAATGAAGCCGACGCTGAGAATGACTACGGCTTCCCAGCCGCCGACCGCGATGCGCTCCTTCAGGCCAGGGCGCTGCGACAGCAGACCGAGCAGGATGCCGCGCGTGGGGTCGACCACCATGCGCTGATAACCCTCGGTGGCCTCGCTGAAGTTCTGCGCCATCTTCGGGTAGTCGCCGGCAGGCTGCTTGGGCGGCGTGGCGAGTGAGTTCACACCGGCCTTGAACTCCAGATACTGGCCGTCGGCCACGGCGACGAAGGGGCCGATGCGGGTGACGGTCTTTTCGCTCTTGACGCCGCCGGCATCGGCAACGCTGGCCTTGAAGCGCGAGACCTTGCCGGTCTCGGTCATCTCGCGCTGCATCTCGAACCAGAACTGCTCGATATCTTCCATCGGCGGCATGCTCTTGGTCTGCGCGAGCTGGTCGATCTTGGCGATGCGGTCGTTGTACTGTGCGCTGATCAGGGAGTTGCGGGCGACCGACGAGAAATCACCGGCGGTCTGGCGCAGCACGCCGAACAGTTCGCCGAGGTTGCCGACCTTGATCTTCAGCGAGTCCTGCAGCTCGGTGAGGCTCTTCTCGTTGGCTTCAAATTCCTTGCCCAGTGTCACCGACTCGGCTTCAGCCTGGCTCTTGTCGGCATTGGCCTTGGCGAGCAAGCCGGCCTGCTCGTCGCGGGCATTCTTGAAACGCTCCAGACGGGCGGCATTGATCTTGTTGTCACGCGCCCGCGCGGTGCGGGTCTGCTCCAGCAGCTGGTCGAGCGTGCGCGCGTCGTCGGCCGGCTTGGCAGCAGGCTCTTGCGCGAATGCAAGCGTCGGCAGGGAAAGGCTCAGCGCAGTGGCGCCAAGCAGAGTCAGTGCAGCACCAGCCAGAGCGGATCGGAGGGGGGTGTGAAGACGCATGTCAGTTGCCTCCCTTGGCAGCCAGGATGGGGGCAACAATGAGATTGGGTGAGACCTGTTTCTTGGCGATCTTCAAGCCTTCCTTGACGTCGTCGCGGTAGCTGTTGTCCTGCACGAAGGCTTTCTTCTCGACATCCCAGTAACCGGTCTCGACCATGTCGGGGGTCTGATACATGAGACCGACGCGACCGACACGAAGGTATTCAACGACCTTGTCGCCGAGCTTGCCTTCGTAGCCTTCGAGGGTGCGGCCGTATTCCATCTCGACCTGGTAGCTCTCGACGATGCGGCGATACTTTTCACTGGTGGTGACGTCAGCGCGGTCCATCATCTCGCGCAGCTTCTTGATGCGGCCGTAGCGCTCTTCCGGCAGAAAAGGCACGTCAAGACCCACAAAAGATTCGAGGGTGTCGAGCATCTTCTGCATCAACGGCAGAATCTCGCGGTTGGTGCGCTCGACCTCAAAACCTTCCTTGCGAACGCCTTCCATCTCGCCCTGCTGGCTCTTGATCTGGGCGCGTAATTGCTGGTTGTAGACGCGTAAACCGTCCGTCTCGCGCAGCACGTTCTGATACTGGTCTAGCAAACTCCCGCGCTCGTCATCCAAAGCGTCCACCTTGGCCTGCGTGTCCGCCTGCGCCACCAGCCAGCTCTTGCTGTCGTCAAATAAAGTCGGCAGGTCAGCTGCCACAGACACGCTGCACACGGCAGCCAGTGCCAAAGCCGCAATGTGCGCGGCACGCCGGTTTTGATCGGCTCTTTTCATTGTTCCCCTCCGGGATGATTTACGGCTGTCGCGAAAAATCTGCTTGGGTTATGCCTCGATGATCGTTCGTGATGCCAACAGCGGCAGAGTTTGGAATTGCCCAGCTGGAAGGCATCACATGGAAATGTGATTTCGCACTGTGCTTCGTCAGCAACCTGACGTCAATCTCGCTTTTGACAGCGCCGCGAGACCCGCTTTGATAGGCAGACCAGCACGGTCAATCACGGCCAAAAGGACAGCATGGATGGCGCGAATCAGGCGCCTTCGAGTCCGACGATGCTGATCGCGCACACGCCGTTATAGGGCACGCCGCCGAGGTTGTGCGAGAGGCCCATGACCGGATTCTTCAGCTGTCGCGGGCCAGCGCGGCCGGTGAGTTGCAGGTAGTGCTCGTAGACCATGCGCAAGCCGGAGGCGCCGACGGGATGGCCGAAGCACTTGAGACCGCCGTCGATCTGGCAGGGCAGTGCGCCATCGGCATCGAACTTGCCATTCATCACATCGCGCCAGGCCTCGCCATCGGCGGAGACGCCGAGGTCTTCCATCGTCACCAGCTCGGTGATCGAGAAGCAGTCGTGTACTTCCAGCATGCTCAGTTGCTTCAGCGGATCGCTGATGCCGGCCTCCTTGTAGGCGGCGCGCGCGGCGTTGCGGGTGTTCTGCACATAGCTGCCGTCCCACTGGTTGGTGCTCTGCTCGCGCCCCGCGCTGGCGGAGAGCTGCAGCGCCTTCACCGTGACGAGATCACGCTTGCCGAGTGCGCGTGCGATCTCCGGCGTGGTGACGATGGCGCAGGCCGCGCCATCTGACACGCCGCAGCAGTCGAACACGCCGAGCGGCGAGGCGATGATCTGGGCATTGAGGATGGTCTCCATCTCCACTGCCTTTTGCAGATGCGCCTTCGGGTTCTTCGCACCGTTCTGATGACTCTTCCAGGACACGCGACCGATGGCCTTCTTCAGGTTTTCGGCGCTGACCTTGTATTTGGCGCGATAGCCCGCCGCCAGCTGAGCGAAGCCAGCCGGGGCCGAGCCGTACGGCATCCACAGATCATTGAAGGTGCCCTTGCCGATCACCGGCAGGCCGCCATAGCCGGTGTCCTTGAGTTTCTCCGCACCGATGGCGAGCGCGATATCCACCGCGCCGGAAGCCACGGCATACACCGCGCCGCGCAGGGCCTCGGTGCCGGTGGCGCACATGTTCTCGACACGCGACACCGGGATGCCTTCGAGCCTGAGGGCGGTGGAGAGCGGGATGGCCGAGTTGCCGACATTGACGCGGTCGAGTGCGGAGCCGTACCAGGCCGCCTCGATCTGCTTTTTCTCGATGCCGGCGTCCTTCAGTGCCTCCTGGAAGGCCTCGGTGAGCAGGTCCTCGGTGCCGCAGTCCCAGCGCTCACCAAAGCGCGAGCAGCCCATGCCGAGAATCGCGACCTTGTCCTTGATGCCTGTTGCCATTGTTGACTCTCCGAATGCCTTGGATGGATGCGCGAGGCGCTTATGCAGCGGGCGCGGCTTTCCAGAAATAGCGGTCCCAGCCGCGCAGCTTGTCGCGCTCCTTCATGCGAAAGCTCATGGTGAGTGGCGTGCCGACGTCGATGCCGCTCGGCCCGACATCGACCATCTCCATCAGCAGGCGCGCGCCGCAGTCGAACTGAACCAGGCCCATGTAGAGCGGCGGTGAGGGGGAGAACTGCAACCAGTCGGCGGTGTAGGTCGCCACTTTCGCCGGCTCGTCTGCCAGTGCGTAGGGCTGCTGGGTGTGCGTCGCGCCGCAATTCACACAGCTGGGTGTGCGCGGGAACTGCACGGTGCTGCACGCCGTGCATTGGCCGCCGACGAAACCGAAGATCTGGTCGGCAACGCGATAGAGCTGAGTCAGCGCAGTCTTGTGATCGGTCTCGGCACGCATGCCCCAGTCGAGGTCGATCTGGCCGTCGTTGGAGAGCAGCTTGAGGTAGGCGGTTTCCTCGATGCGGCTGGCGATTGACCCGGCGAGGCCACGACGGCCGGTGGCCGGTGCGGCGGCGAGCATCTCGAAGGCCACCACCTCGCAGCCCTGGGCGAAGCTCGCCACCATGATCACGTCACCGGCCTGGGCGCGTTCGAGTGCGGCGATCAGCAGCAAGACCGACTGCGCGGTACCCGTGTCGCCGACAGTGGCCTGCAGGTCCGGCAGGATTTTCTCCGGCGCAATCTTCAGGGCCTTGGCGACGGCGATATCGGATTTGGAAGGCCCGCCCGCAACGCCGAAGTGCGTGATGCGATCAGCACCGAGCCCCAGACGCTTGAGCAGGGTGCTGATGGCCTTGGGCACGATCTTGCCCACGCCCTCGTCACGGATCCAGCGTTCTTCCCAGCCATAGTCGAAATCGCTGCCGCTCTTGCGGAAGTGATCGAAGAAGGGAACTGACACCGTCTCGCTGCCCAGGAAGCGCGCGAACACGCCCTCGCCAGTGCCGATGCCGAGCGCGCCGGCACCGCAGCCGACCTGCATCTCCAGCACGCTGCCCGGCTTGGCCTGGCGCTTTTCGCTGGCGATCACCAGCTGCTCGCCATCGCCGGAGCGACAGGCCGCGATCACTGCCGACAGGCCCGCGCGGGTGGAGCCGGTAGCATCGCTGCTGGCCGTGCTCGGCGCCAACTGAAGTGCCGCACCCACCAGCACCGCATTGTTGAGATCGGCATAGGGTGCCGTGGTGCTCGCCAGGGTCAGGCTGCGGATGCTGCCGGCGCTGCCACCCCGCAGGGCATCGCGGCCTGCTTCCACCGCCATCGTGATCGCGTCCTCGTCCCAGCTGCACATCGAACGCTCGCCCTTGGCGAGCCCCTTCAGTGCCGGGAATGCCCAGCCGTGTGCGGCTGCAATCGCGCTGCGTTGCAGGCGGCGACGCGGAATGAAGGCGCCGAACGATTTGATGCCAGTGCGGGGTGAATCGGCCATGGTGGTTCCTGTAGGGCCGGGACTGGTGCCTCATGGGCGAGCCGGCTTTGTGGTTTGCTAGCTTACTATATGCCTGACAAACCATACTTTCCAGTGTGGATTCAGACAGTGCCGCAGAGAGTCCTACCAGCGCCGGGACAAGGTGAACAGAAAGCCGAGCAGCTCGTAGTGCTCGGTGGACTGGCTACCCAGTGGCAGCGAGGGATTGTCATAGGTCTGCGATACAGGCAGCTGGTATTCAACCGCTGCATCCAGTGCCCAGCCGCCACTGAACTTGCGTCCGAAGCCCGCCGTGATTTCACGCTGCTGGATGACGTTCAGTGCCGGCGTCAGCGTGCTGTCTGGCAGCGCGTTGTTCTGCATGTTGAAACCCGCGCGCAGGGTATTGCGATCATCCAGCTTGTAGGCTGCGCCCACCGCAAACACATGCTGATCGCGCCAGTTGAGCGGTGACAGCGCATCAACCGAAGCCGGTGCAGCGGCATGGTCAGGCTGGCTGGCGCGCAGACGGATGTTGCGCACGGCGCGAGAGTAATCGAGCCAGTTGTATTCCACCGATAGCAGCCAGCGCGCATCCACTTGCCAGGCCAGGCCGATGTCCAGCTCCTGCGGCAGCGTGAAGCCGTCGATGCGGGATTTTTCATAGCGCACATGGCCCAGGCCAATCGCATTGAAGTCGAAGGTGGCCGTGCCATTCTTGAGTTGCAGCGGAATCTCGCTGGTGTAAACCGCTGCCAGCGTGACCTCAGGCAGGGGGCGGAATTGCAGGCCCAGCAGCGCATTGAGCTGCACGCTGGTGCCACTGTCGAAGCGGAAGCCGAAAAAGGAGCTTTCAGCATCCGAAGTGTTCGGAAAGAACTTCTGACTGCCGCGCACATAGGAAACGCCCAGCGAAGTGCCCAGGCTCAGCCGGTCATTCACTTTCCAGCCAAAACCGGTGGCGAGCTTGAGCACACCGATGTTGGCCGAAAGGCTGTCGCGGTTTCCGAACTCGGTGAGCAGCGATTCGTAGCCCAGCGCATTGCCGCCCTGCACGAACAGGCCAGTGCCAAACACCACGTCGGGCAGCGCCGCAAGCCGTCGCGCATAGCTGCCTGCGAGCACCACCCCCACGGGGTGGTCGATGACACCATCGTTGCCAAGGCTGTCTTTGTGCTCGAAGCCGAAGGCGTTGTAGGGCTCGGCATATACATCCCAGCCGCCTGAATCAATTTGAGTCAAACCTGCCGGATTGACGTTGATGGCGGTGGTGTTTCCCACCACGGCGACATCCGCACCACCCATGGCAAGAGCCTCGCCACTGATGGCATTGAGCAGCAGTGCGCGACCAGCCCAGGCTTGAGACGTGGCGAGAGTCAGCAGCAAGGCTGCGATCAACTGACGATGCATGGTGAGGTTTCCTGAAGTGGCTGGGCGATTGTTGAAATGAAGTGGCTGTCGGCATGCGCGCTGAAAGTGGAGCCGTGAACCTGCAGAAGACTTTTAGCCTGCGCAAACAAGTATGCTTGCACACTGAAAGCTACATTACTTCCAATCGTTGCCAAGTTTTTGGGGAGCCATTGATGCAAAACCGCCAAATCGTTCTGAAGTCACGCCCCGTTGGCATCCCGCAGCCGGCTCACTTCGAATTGAAGACGGCGACCGTGCCGGAGCTGAAGGACGGTGAGTTTCTGGTGCAGAACCACTATCTCTCGGTCGATCCCGCGCAGCGTGGTTACGTCAACGATGAGAACAACTACGCGCCGCCAGTGCCGATTGGCGCGGTGATGCGGGCGATGGCCGTTGGCCAGGTGATTGCCTCGAAACATTCTGATTACGCAGAAGGCCAGTTTCTGTACGGCTGGTTCGGCTGGCAGGACCACTGCGTGGCGACGGCGGCCAGCGTGCTGAGGCGGGTTGATCCCGATCAGGCTCCGCTCTCCAGCGGCGCAGGGCTGCTCGGTATCAACGGCCTGACGGCCTATCTGGCGCTGCACGACATCGGCCAGCCCAAGCCCGGCGAGACGGTGCTGGTTACCGCCGCTGCGGGTGCGGTCGGCAGCATCGTTGGCCAGCTGGCGAAACAGGCCGGCGCCAGGGCCGTGGCCGTGGTCGGCTCCGACGAGAAGGGCCGACAGTGCATGGCCGAGTATGGCTATGCCGCCTATGTGAACTACAAGCAGCCGCTGGAAGCCGCGCTGCGTGTCGCCTGCCCGGACGGCATCAATGTGTTCTTCGACAACACCGGCGGCGAGATTGCCGATGTGGTGCTGTCGCAGATGGCCCTGTTCGGTCGCGTGATCCAGTGCGGCACCATGTCGATTGCCAGCTGGGTGCCGGTGCCGGCCGGCCCGCGCCACGACCGCGAGATTCTCACCCGACGACTGCGCATCCAGGGCTTCGTGATCTTCGATCACCTGAAGCGCTATGACGAAACCGCTGCGCTGCTCGCCGCCATGCTGAAGAGCGGCACGCTGCGCTGTGCCGAAGACATCACCACCGAGATGGCCGATGCGCCGCAGGCCTTGGTCGACGTCTACTCAGGCCGCAACAAGGGCAAGCGGCTGATCAAGCTGCGCTAGGGGTGTGTTGACATACAAATGCTCGCAGCGTTGCGAGTCAAAACCGCGCAGTGCGAGGCGCGAGACGACGCGAATGCTTGTTGCCTTCGCTAGTCTCGCAACGAAGCAATGCGCGGTTTTGGCCGCAACCCTTCGGGGCCGGACTGTTTTGGGGCATCGCTGCGTTGGCAAATGAGAACAATAGAACCACTATTGCCCTCACTCGCCGCCTTGCGCTGCCCCAAAACAGCCTTCGGCCGCTGCGACCATTTGTATGTCAACACACCCCGGCCGGCTTCTTCAGCTGCAGGCCGCTGCGCTTGCAGGAGCAGATCAGCTCGTTGTGCTGGTTGAAGCCGCGGTGGATGAAGGTGACGATGCCCGCGTTGGGGCGTGACTTGCTCTCGCGCAGCTCGATGATCTCGCTCTCGACATGCACCGTGTCGCCATGGAACAGCGACTTGGGAAAGCGCACCTCATCCCAGCCCAGATTCGCCACGGCTGTGCCGAAGGTGGTCTCGTTGACGCTGATGCCCACCACCAGCCCCAGCGTGAAGGCCGAGTTGACGATGCGCTGGCCAAACTCGGTGTTCTCCTTGCAGTACTGCTCGTCGAGATGCAGGTAGGCCGGATTGTGGGTGAGCGCCGAGAACCAGACGTTGTCGGTTTCGGTGACGGTGCGGCGAATCGGATGCTTGAAGATCTGGCCAACCTTCATTTCGTCGAAATAGATACCGGGCATGCGTGAGTTCCTTGATTAATACGACTTCGGTAGATCCAAAACCTTCTCGGCGATGAAGGATAGGATCAATTGCTCGGTCACTGGCGCGATGCGCGGCAGCATGGACTCGCGGAACAGCCGCTCGACATGGAACTCGCGGGCATAGCCCATGCCGCCGTGGGTGAGCACGGCCTTGGTGGTGGCATCGAAACCCGCCCGCGCCGCGAGAAACTTGGCGGCATTCGCCTCCGCACCGCAGGGCTGGCCGCTGTCGTAGAGATAGGCCGCGCGCATGCACATCCAGTAGGCCGCTTCAAGGCTGCACCAGGCCTCGGCCAGCGGGTGCTGGATGCCCTGGTTCTTGCCGATGGGGCGGCCGAACACGACGCGATCACGCGCGTACTTGGAGGCGCGGTTGAGCGCATCGCGGCCGATGCCGATTGCCTCGATGCCGACCAGCACACGCTCCGGATTGAGACTGTCCATGATGTAGTGGAAGCCCTTGCCCTCTTCTCCGATGCGGTCGCAGTCGGGGATGAAGTAGTCGTCGATGAAGGTGGCATTGCTGTCCACCGCATTGCGCCCCAGCTTCTTGATGCGGCGCACTTCGATCTTGGTGCGGTCGAGGTCGGCGTAGAACAGCGTCATGCCGTCGGTGGGCCGCTTGCACTCGCTCTTGGGCGTGGTGCGGGTCAGCAGCACGATCTTGTGCGCCTCCTGTCCGGTGCTGGTCCACATCTTACGGCCAGAGACCCGGTAGCCGCCGTCCACCTTCGTGGCAAAAGTCTTGATACTGGTGGTGTCGAGGCCGGCATCCGGTTCGGTGACACCGAAGCAGGCTTTTTCCTCGCCCTTGATCAGCGGCACCAGCCAGCGCTTTTTCTGCTCCGGCGTACCATGCACGACGATGGCATGCGGCCCGAACAGATTGATATGGATGCTGCTGGCCGCCGCCTGGCCACCACCGCAGCTGGCGACGGTGTGCATCATGATCGCTGCTTCCGTCACGCCCAGGCCCGCACCGCCGAGTTCTTCCGGCATGGTGATGCCCAGCCAGCCGGCGTCTGCCATGGCACGGTAGAACTCTTCCGGGAAGCGGGCCTTTTCATCCGCCTCGTGCCAGTAGTCGTCGGTGAAACCAGCGCAAACCTTGCGCACCGAGGTTTCGATTTCGCGCTGCAATTCCGAAAGTTGGATTTCCATGGGATCAGGACAAGTCGGTTGATGGGAAAGTCGATGACCGGTGCCAACCAGGCCCCGGTGTGAAGCCAATTCATGGGGTGCGCATGGCCTGCTTCGATGAGGCTCGGCGTCGCTCGAAGCGGGCTGGTGCTGCGTGGCGCTGGCCCGCCATGAAGGCCAGCAATCGTATTGTATGCTTACTATCTATTTTGACAAAGCACACGGTTGCTGAAAATGAGTGTGACCGAGTCTTCCCCGTTGCACCCCCGCCACCACGCGGCGCTGCATCCAGACCGGCCGGCACTGGTCCTGGCCGATACCGGCGCCTGCATCAGCTATCGCGAACTGGTCGACAACAGCGACCGTGCCGCCCAGCTGTTCGCGGCACTGGGCCTGGTCGAGGGCGACACCATCGCGCTGTTTCTGGAGAACCACATCCGCTACGCCGAGCTCTGCTGGGCGGCGAAGAACTCCGGCATCACCTACGCCTGCATCAGCAGTCAGGCGACTGTTGAAGAGGCCAGCTACATCGTCGACAACTGTGATGCGCGCCTGCTG
The DNA here is from genome assembly GCA_040386395.1 of Pseudomonadota bacterium. Classification (GTDB taxonomy): domain Bacteria; phylum Pseudomonadota; class Gammaproteobacteria; order Nevskiales; family Nevskiaceae; genus Stagnimonas. The sequence continues at coordinate 31,934 of JAZKFO010000089.1, forward strand.
ATCAGTTCGGCCGCATTGGCTGGGGTCGCGCTTGAAGTGGCCCGGCCTCGCGCACCGACACTGCGCTGTCTCATGCTCGATGCCGCCAGCGCGCCGTTCGAGAGCTACGAAACCCGGCTTGCCGATATGCCTGCCCAGCCCCTGAGCGGTCGGCGGCGTGGCCCCTCGATGCTGTATTCCTCCGGCACCACCGGAAAGCCCAAGGGGGTGCGAACGCCGCTGCTGGACGAGCCGCCGGAAACCCCGCCACGCCGTCTCGCCATGCTGCGGCAGCACTATGGGTTGGATGCCGACACCGTGCTGGTCTGCCCCGGCCCGTTCTATCACGCGGCACCCGGTCGATTCACCATGAGCGTACAGCGCTGTGGCGGCACGATGATCGGCTTCGCAAAGTTCGATGCCGAGGCGGCGCTGGCCGCCGTCGAGAAGCACCGGGCCACGCATGGGCTGTTCGTGCCCACCATGTTCATCCGCATGCTCAAGCTCGATGCCGACGTGCGGGCGCATTACCGGCACGACAGCCTGCGCTGCGTGCTGCACCTCGCCGCGCCCTGTCCGGTCCCGGTGAAGCAGCAGATGATCGACTGGTGGGGGCCGGTGATCGAGGAGATCTACGGCGGCACCGAAGCGGTCGGGCACACCCTCATCAATTCCCGGCAATGGCTGGCACACCAGGGTTCGGTCGGTCTGCCGGCGGCGGGTTGCAGCATCCGTATCGTCGACGAGGCGGGGCTGGAGCTGCCGCCGTTCGTGCCGGGCCTCATCCAGATGCGGAACGGCCATCGTTTCGAGTACTACAAGGATGCCGAGAAAACCCGCAGCGCCCTCAGGGAGGATGGCTGGGGCACGCTCGGCGACATTGGCTATCTCGATGCCGAAGGCTATCTGTATCTCACCGACCGGCAGTCACACATGATCGTGTCGGGTGGCGTGAATATCTACCCGCAGGAGGTGGAGAGCCTGCTCTATTCGCATGCGGACATCGCCGACGTTGCCGTGATCGGCGTGCCGCATGAGGAGTTCGGCGAAGCGGTGAAAGCCGTGGTGCAGCCGAAGGTTTACCCGGTTGCCGATGCCGAACGGCTCGCTCTCGACATCCTTCGCTACTGCCGCGAACGGCTTTCGCCGATCAAGTGCCCACGCTCGGTTGATTTCGTCGAGTCACTGCCGCGCAACGAGTCGGGCAAGCTGCTCAAGCGGCTAGTGAAAGCCCCCTACTGGGCAGGGCGCGCGAACCAGCTGATCTGAGGCCGCGGCCTGTCGCGAAACCGGTATCAGACCGGCTCCCAGGTAAATACATCGGACGAGCGTTCGAGCTTGTACATGGATGCGCGCAGTGCGGGCAGCGCGCGGCTGATGCAGCTCTCCGCGGTCCAGCCCTCGCTGGCATGCACGCTGCGGATGGGCCGCGGCTGGCTGAACAGATAGATTTCGTTGCGGCGCACGCCGAATAGCTGGCCGCTCACATCCTTGGCGCCATCGCTGCACAGGGCGACGACGAAGGGTGCGATCTTGTCGGCCGTCATCATGCGGTTGATGCGGTTGCGTTCGGCATTTTCTGGCGTGTCTGGAATGCCCGCGACCATGCGCGTGAACGCGAACGGCGCGATGGCGTTGGAGCGCACACCGAATTTCTGCATGTCCAGCGCGATGCTCTTGGAGAGCGCGGCCACACCCATCTTGGCGGCGGCGTAGTTGGCCTGGCCGAAGTTGCCGATCAGGCCGCTCGTGCTGGTCATGTGGACGAACGAACCCTTCTGCTTGTCCTTGAAATGCGGTGCGGCGGCGCGCGCCACGTTGAAGCAGCCGGTGAGATTGACCTGGATCACCGCATTCCATTCCTCCGGCGACATCTTGTGGAAGATGGTGTCGCGCAGGATGCCGGCATTGTTGACGATGGCATCAACGTCACCGAATGCCTTCATGGCGGTGGCGATCAGCGCATGCGCGCCGTCCCAGGTGGCCACATTGCTGCCGTCTGCTACGGCTTCGCCGCCGGCTGCGCGAATCTCCTGCACCACTTCCTCGGCCGGTCCCAGGCTGCCGCCGTCGCCACCCTGGCTCACGCCCAGATCGTTGACCACGACTTTCGCGCCTTCCAGCGCGGCGAGCTTGGCAATTTCAGCACCGACACCGCGACCCGCGCCCGTCACGATCACCACCTTGCCGCTCACTGCGTTTGCCATGGACACGTCTCCGAATGATTTGGGCTGCTGCGACTGCTTGAGTAAGGGAGGTGTTTGGCAACAGTCACCATTCGCGACACAAAGCCAGTTTGCACACAGTGCGCAAGCATACTAATCAGACGATAATAAATCCAGAACAGATCAGACCTTCTTTGTTCACGGCGACCGGCCTCTGCCGCCGATGCCATGCATCGTGAAGGCATCAAGTGATTGAGCGCCTGCGGCAGGCTATGCCGAGACATGTATCGTCACGCAGCCAGGTGATTGGGCTGTCGGCTATATGGCAGCCATCGACCCCGGCTGGGGAGCACACAAATCGTCCCTGGCTGGCAGGCGCACAATATAGTTCTGTAGCATACCGTCAATAATCATTCATATATCCGGCAGTCAAAAAATGGCCACAACCGCTGCTCCCACCAAAACCAAGAAACCTTCCAAAGCGCCCTTCAGAGCGGGCTTCCTGATTCACGATGCCTCGCGCCTGCGTCGCACCGTCTACGACCAGCGACTGAAGCACATGGCCATCACCCGCTCGCAGTGGTGGGTTCTGAGCAATCTCTCGCGACATCAGGACGAGGGCTTCTCGCAGATCGAGCTGGCGCGCTTGCTCGATGTCGGCAAGGTCACGCTCGGCGGCCTGATCGACCGGCTCGAAGGCAATGGTCTGGTGGTGCGCGTTGCAGACAAGGAAGACCGCCGCTCCAAGCGCGTGAAGATGTCGCGCAAGGGCAAGGCGCTGCTCAACAAGCTCGAAATCATTGCCATCGGGGTCAACCAGGAAATCATGCAGGGCATTTCCGCTGAGGAAGAGCAGCAGCTCATCAATATCCTGACCCGCATGAAGCTGAACCTGAAAGCCATGGATGCGGTGCCGGCATCCACCGCGGGCCGAAAGCTTGAGGACGAGGAGTAGCACGCAGCATTCAGCGCCTGGCGGTCTGCTGTCGCTGAATGTGATTAGCTAGCGTATCGTCTGCTGCCCGACCCCTCAGGGAATGCCACCGCAGCGGATTGCCATGAATCGAGACAGGCTGACTTCAAAGGTTTTTTCGGACATACAGGCGTCCTACAGCAAACGCGACACCATGCTGTACGCCCTCGGTGTCGGCGCCTGCACGGACCCGCTCGACAGCCGCGAACTGCGCTTCGTATTCGAGCAGGAGCTGCAGGCCCTGCCTTCGATGTCCTGTGTGCTGGCCCACCCCGGCAGCTGGATCATGGCGCCGGAGTTGGAGGTCAACTGGGTCAAGCTGCTGCATGCGGAACAGCACTTCAGCCTGTTGCGGCCGCTACCTGTGGAAGGTGCAGTCACCGGCAAGTTCCGCATTACCGGCATCGTCGATAAAGGGCCGGAAAGTGGGGCACTGCTGTATCTGGAAAAATCCCTGCACGATGCGGCTGGCGACTTGCTGGGCACCGTCGGCAGTACTTATTTCCTGCGTGGCGATGGCGGCTGCGGCAGTTGGGGCGAAGCAGGCGCGGAGCTGGCCACCGTGCCGGACTCAGCGCCCTCCGGCACCATCGAAGTGCCGACCTTGCCCACGGCGGCGCTGATCTACCGCCTGAGTGGTGACTACAACCCCCTGCACGCCGACCCCACCATTGCCCGTAAGGCCGGTTTCGAGAAGCCGATCCTGCATGGGCTTTGCACCTATGGTGTTGCCTGCCAGTCGCTGATCCGCGCCCTGTGCGATTTCGATGCCAGCCGGCTGCGGGGCATGGGTGCGCGCTTCACCAGGCCGGTTTACCCCGGCGAGACACTGCGCACCGAGTGGTGGATGGCCGACGATGGCGCAGTGCAGTTCCGCAGCTGGAGCGTGGAGCGCAATCTGATGGTGCTGGATCGCGGCTCGGCAACCATTGCCCCAGCCTGAGGCTAGGACTGGATGTTCTTGCCGTAGAAAATTTCCATGATCTCGTGGTCGACACGACCACGGATGCGCTTGGCTTCACGCGGCGGCAGCTCGGCAACGCCCTCGCCGAACAGGTAGGTATCGAGGTCAAGCTCCTTGAGCTTCATCTTGGTGTGGAAGATGTTCTCCTGGTAGACGTTGACGTCGACCATGTCGTACTTGTCTTTTACGCCCTTGGCGATGAAGTTCTGGATCGAGTCGATGTTGTGGTCGATGAAGTGCTTCATGCCGCGCACGTTGCGGGTGAAGCCGCGCACGCGGTAGTCCATCACCACGATGTCGCTCTCGAAACTCTTGATGAGGTAGTTCAGCGCCTTCAGCGGGCTGATCTTGCCGCAGGTGCTGACGTCGATGTCGGCACGGAAAGTCGAGATGCCGGCATCCGGGTGGTTTTCAGGATAGGTGTGGACGGTAATGTGGCTCTTGTCCAGGTGGGCTACGACCGAGTCCTTCTTGCCTGGTGTGGGCAGGCCATCCAGATGGCCTTCCGAGATCAGCATGGTGACGCTGGCACCCTGCGGGTCGTAGTCCTGTCGGGCGACGTTGAGCACATGTGCGCCGATCATCTCGGCCACATTGGTCAGGATTTCGGTGAGGCGCTCGGCGTTGTACTGCTCGTCAATGTACTCGACGTATTCCTGCTGGTCTGCCTTGGTGCGGGCGTAGCAGATATCGTAGATGTTGAAACTCAGCGACTTGGTGAGATTGTTGAAGCCCAGCAACTTCAATTTGGTATTGCTGGTTGGTTTCATCTTGGCCAAGGTGTTCTCCCTAACGAATGTGCGCAGTGCGCTGAAAAAACCGCGCGACGGCGGCGAAACGAAAATCCCCGCAGTTTCACCTGCAGGGACGTTGAATTATCGGGCAAAAACAACTGCTTTGTGCATGAAAGTTTGATGACCCGCTGATAAGGCCACTTCAGGGCGCGTCGACAATCTCGAAATCATGGGTCATCGCGACGCCGCCCTTGGTGAGCATGATCGAGGCCGAACAGTATTTTTCGGCCGAGAGCTGCACCGCGCGCTCGACCTGCGCCGGGTTCAAGGCCTTGCCGCTGACCACGAAATGCAGGTGGATGGCAGTGAATACCTTCGGCTCGGTGTCGGCGCGCTCGGCTTTCAGCTCGCAGACGCAGTCGCTGACCTGCTGGCGGCCTTTCTTGAGAATCATCACCACATCGACGCTGGAGCAGGCGCCCACGCCCATCAGCAGCAGCTCCATGGGTCTTGCGCCCAGGTTGCGGCCACCCAGCTCCGGTGGGCCGTCGATGACCACGGCGTGGCCAGAGCCGGACTCGGCCACGAAGGCCATGTTTTCAACCCATTTGATGCGCGCTTGCATGATGATTTCCAGCTGCTTGAGTGAGCCAAACGTTGTGGTATTGTCCCGCAAATCAAGCGGTATCAAGCAGACCAATTCAAAGCCTTCAGGCTTGTCGTATCAGGGGATACAGACAAAACATGCTCGACCAACCTGCTGTCCAGGCCTTTATTTCCCAGGCCACCAAGCGCTCGTATCCGGCGAAGCAGATCATCATTCATGCAGGCGATGAGCCGCAGTCGCTATTCCTGATTCTCGAAGGTTCGATGAGCGTCAGCGTGCAGGACGACGAGAACCGCGAGATGGTGCTGGCTTATCTAAACCCGGGCGAGTTCTTCGGCGAGATGTGCCTGTTCCCGGAGCAGAAAACCCGCACCGCGGAAGTGCGCACCCGCACGCAGGTGCTGATCGCGGAAATCGGCTATGACAATTTCCGCCGCTTCATGCGGGAGTATCCGGAGATCATGCTGCAACTGGCCGGCCAGCTGGCACAGCGCCTGCGCGCCACCACACAGCGGCTCACCGACCTCGCGTTTCTCGATGTGCAGGGCCGAGTGGCCCACGAAATCTTGAACCTTTGCCGCCAGCCGGATGCCCAGCCGCACGCACGCGGCACGCTGGTGCGCATCTCCCGGCAGGAGCTGGCGCGCATCGTCGGCTGCTCGCGCGAGATGGCAGGGCGCGTGCTGAAGAAGCTCACCGACGACGGCACCGTGAGCGTGCAGGGCCGCAGCATTGTGGTGCTGGGTGTGCAGTTCACCGGCGTGGTGAGACCGGTACTGCGTCGCCGCTAGGCAACCAGGGTTTTCAAGGCTGCACCGGGTGCGGCCTGCCGCATCAGCGATTCGCCGACCAGGAAGCGATGCACGCCGGCCGCGCGCATTTTCTGCACGTCGGCCGAGGTGACGATGCCGGATTCGGTGACGACATCCGTGCCCTGCGGGATATCCGCCAGCAGATCGAGTGTGTTGCTCAGGCTTACCTCGAAGGTGCGCAGGTTGCGGTTGTTGATGCCCAGCAACACCGGATTTTGCGCGCCGTCGCGCGCGGGCGGCGGCAGCTTCGCTTTCAAAACCACTTCGAGCTCGGCGCGGTCATGGATTTCGACGAGCACATCCATGCCCAGACTCACGGCATAGGCGGCCAGTGATTCGAGTTGCTGCGGTGTGAGGGCAGCAACAATCAGCAGCACGCAATCGGCACCGATGGCGCGTGCTTCGGCGATCTGGAGTTCGTCGATCAGGAAATCCTTGCGGATCGCCGGCAGGGTGCAGCTTGCGCGGGCCTGGATGAGAAAGGCGTTGTGGCCCTGAAAGAACTGCTCGTCGGTGAGCACCGACAGGCAGGCCGCACCGCCGGCCGCGTACTCGCGCGCAATCCAGCCGGGGTCGAAGTCGGCGCGGATCAGGCCCTTGCTTGGACTCGCCTTCTTGATCTCGGCAATCACGCCCGCTTCGCCTGCTGCGACCTTGGCCGTGAGCGCGCGGATGAAGCCGCGCGTCGTACCGTGCTCGCGACCCAGTGCTTCCAGCGTGCTGCGCGAATAGCGGTTCGCCAGCAGCTTGATCTCGTCCGCCTTGACCGCGAGGATCTTGTCGAGGATGTCGCTCATGTCTTTTGGCTCTGGGTGGCACGCACGAAGGCATCGAGCTTGGCCCGTGCGGCACCGCTCGCCAGCGCCTCGCGGGCCTTGTCGATGCCGTCGCGAATCGATTCGGCCAGGCCTGCGGTGTAGAGCGCGGCACCAGCATTGAGCGCAACGATCTCGCGGGCGATGCCGGGCGTGTTGTCGAGCGCTTCGAGCAGTCGTGCTTTCGATTCCGTGGCATCAGCCACGGTCAGCCCGCGGGAACCAGCCATGGCAAGGCCGAAGTCTTCCGGGTGAATTTCATACTCGCGCACCACGCCATCGCGCAGCTCGCCCACCAGCGTGCCGGCGCCGAGCGTGATTTCGTCGAGGCCATCCTTGCCCCACACGACCAGCGCGCGCTTGGCGCCTAAACGTTCGAGCACGCGCACCTGGATGCCGACGAGGTCGGGGTGGAACACGCCCATGAGGATGTTGGGCGCACCCGCCGGGTTGGTGAGCGGGCCGAGGATGTTGAAGATGGTGCGCACACCCATCTCGCGGCGCACGGGCGCGACCACCTTCATCGCCGGGTGGTGATTGGGCGCGAACATGAAGCCGATGCCGCACTCGGCAATGCAGGCCGCAACCTGTTCGGGTTGCAGATCCAGCGAGGCACCGAGGGCTTCAAGCACGTCGGCCGAACCGCTCTTGGAGGACACGCCACGATTGCCATGCTTGGCGACTTTGGCACCGGCTGCGGCGGCAACGAACATCGCAGCCGTCGAGATATTGAAGCTGTGCGCGCCATCGCCACCGGTGCCGACGATGTCGAGGAAGTGCTCGCCTGCATCCGGCACTTCCACCTTGCGGGCGAACTCGCGCATGACGATGGCGGCGGCGGCGATCTCGCCCACAGTTTCCTTCTTCACGCGCAGGCCGGTGAGGATGGCAGCCGTCATCAGTGGCGAGACTTCGCCACGCATGATCGAGCGGAACAGCTCGATCATTTCGTCCTGGAAGATCTCGCGGTGCTCGATGGTGCGTTGAAGCGCTTCTTGCGGAGTCAGTGCCATGTCAGTGCTGCTCCAGAAAGTTTTTCAGCATCGCGTGCCCATGCTCGGTGAGGATGGATTCGGGGTGAAACTGCACACCCTCAATGGGTAGCGTCTTGTGGCGCAGGCCCATAATCTCGTCCATCGAACCATCGGCGTGCTGTGTCCAGGCGGTGATCTCGAAGCAGTCCGGCAGCGACTCGCGCGCCACGATCAGCGAGTGATAGCGCGTTGCTGTGAACGGCGAGGGAAGGCCTGTGAATACGCCCTGCTGCGAGTGATACACCGGCGAGGTCTTGCCGTGCATCACCTGGCGTGCGCGCATCACGATGCCGCCAAAAGCCTGACCCATGGCCTGATGGCCTAAACACACGCCGAGAATCGGGAAGCGGCCCTTGAGCCGAGCCAGCAGATCCAGGCAGATGCCGGCCTCGTTGGGCGTGCAGGGTCCGGGCGAGAGCACGATGTGGCTGGGCTTTTTGGCAGCGATTTCATCGACGGTGATCTGGTCGTTACGATGCACTTCGACCTCTGCACCCAGCTCGCCAAAATACTGCACGAGGTTGTAGGTAAAGGAGTCATAGTTGTCCACCATCAGGATCATGACTGGCCTCCGGCAGCTTGCGCCGCAGCCCGCATCATCGCGCGCGCCTTGCTCATGGTTTCGTCCCACTCGGCTTGCGGGTCTGAGTCTGCCACCACCCCCGCACCGGCCTGCACATGAATCTGTCCATCCTTGATGACAGCGGTGCGGATGGCGATGGCGACATCCATGTTGCCGCACCAGCCGATGTAGCCCACCGCGCCGCCGTAGATGCCGCGCTTATGGGGTTCGAGTTCCTGGATGATCTCCATCGCGCGCACCTTCGGCGCGCCGCTGAGCGTGCCGGCGGGGAAGGTGGCGGCGAGTGCATCGAGCGCATCGAGGCCGGGCTTCAACTGCGCCGTGACGTTGCTGACGATGTGCATGACGTGGCTGTATTTCTCGATCGCCATCTTCTCGGTCACCTTCACGCTGCCGGTCTGTGCGACACGGCCCACATCGTTGCGGCCGAGATCGATGAGCATCAGGTGCTCGGCCACTTCTTTCGGGTCTGCGAGCAGTTCCTTTTCGAGTGCCGCATCCTGCTCCGGCGTGGCACCCCGCTTGCGGGTGCCGGCGATGGGCCGCACGGTGGCAAGACCATCCTGCACCCGCACCAGAATCTCCGGGCTGGAGCCAACGACGTGGTGATCCCCCAGATTGAAACAGTACAGATAGGGCGAGGGATTGAGCCGGCGGATGGCGCGATACAGCTGCACCGGGTCGGCCTCGAACGGCGCGCTCAGGCGATGCGCGGGCACCACCTGCATCACGTCGCCGGCGGCGGTGTAGTCCTTCACCTTCTGCACGGCGGCCTTGAATGCGGCCTCGCCCATGCTGCTGACGAAGGGCAGATCCGGCACCTGCTCCTTGAAGGCGGCACGGGAGCGGCGCATGTGGCCTGCCATCTGCGCCTGCAGCTCGGTGAGTCGGGTCTCGCCACGGGTGCGATCTGCTGACGTGTCTTCGACGTGCACGACGAGGGTGATGGTGGCCTTGATGGCATCGAACACCACCACCTCGTCGCTGCGCATCAGCAAAATATCCGGCGTGCCGATGGGGTCGGCTTGATCCTTGTCCAGTCGCGGCTCGACATAGCGCACGGTCTCGAAGCCGAAGTAACCGACCCAGCCGCCGGTGAAGCGCAGCGCACCCGGCAGCGGCGCTGTGACACTTTTGGTGTATTCGCGGATGAAGCCCAGTGGGTCATCCATGTGCTGGTCGCGCACCCGAACGCCGTCCCTGGTCACGCAGACGCGGCGGTTGTGGACGCGGATGATCTCGCGGCAGGCCAATCCAATAAAGGAGTAGCGCCCCCATTGCTCACCACCCTGCATGGATTCGAGCAGATAGGTGAAAGGCTGGTTGGCAAGCTTGAGATAGGCGCTGACGGGCGTATCGAGGTCGCCGGGGAGTTCGCGCGTGAGCGCGATCAGATGCTGGATGGGTGCGGACATGGCTTGGCGTGCGGGCTACATTTTTTTGGCGGGCGCGCGGCGCGCGCGGAGTGAACGACGGGGGTTTTAGACCCGGTTCACCATCGCCAGCAGCGGCTCAGTTTTTCAGTCCGCATCAGGTTCAAGCCTTCGAGAGTTCAGCGCGCATGGCGGCGATGGTAGCAGCGTAGTCTGGCTTGCCGAAAATGGCCGAGCCGGCGACGAAGGTATCGGCACCGGCGGCGGCGATCTCTCTGATGTTGTCGATCTTCACGCCGCCGTCGATTTCGAGGCGAATATCGCGGCCGCTGGCGTCGATCAGCGCACGCGCCTCTCGCAGCTTGTTGAGCGTGCCGGGAATGAAGCTCTGGCCGCCGAAGCCGGGGTTCACGCTCATCAGCAGCACCAGATCGACCTTGTCCATCACATACTTGAGGCAATCCAGCGGGGTGGCCGGGTTGAACACCAGGCCGGTCTGGCAGCCGGCGGCCTTGATCGCCTGCAAGCTGCGGTCGATGTGGCGGGTGGCTTCAGGGTGAAAGCTGATGAGCGTGGCGCCCGCCTTGGCAAAGTTGGCGGCCAGCTCGTCCACCGGCTCGATCATCAGATGCACATCGAGCGGTGCGGTGATGCCGTACTTGCGCAGCGCCTCGGCGATGGCCGGGCCAAAGGTAAGGTTGGGCACGTAATGGTTGTCCATCACGTCGAAATGCACCCAGTCCGCACCAGCGGCGAGCACGGCCTTCACATCATCGCCCAGGCGTGCCAGGTCGGCGGAGAGGATGGAGGGACTGATGATGTTGGATTGCTTGGCCATGCCGCGATTATCTCAGGCTTGATGCGGCTTGGCGCGCAAAGGCCTGACAGCCGACAATCCACTTTCGTCAAAAGGAATGCCCCATGTCCCAGCCGCTGCACAGCTCCACCATCACCTCGCTGCCGAAGATCCACGCCGGCAAGGTGCGCGACATTTTTGGCGTTGGTGACCAGCACATGCTGTTGGTGTCCACCGATCGGCTGTCGGCTTTCGATGTGATCCTGCCGCAGTCCTTCCCCGGCAAGGGTGCCGTGCTGACGCGGCTGACGACGTTCTGGATGAATCGCTTCGCCTCGCTGCTGCCGAACCAGATGGCACCGGAGATGCGCTTGAGCGATTGGCTCGACGCGCGCGAACTGGCCGAGTGCGCAGGCCGCGCAGTGATCGTGAAGAAGCTCAAGGCCCTGCCGGTGGAGTGCGTCGCACGCGGCTATCTGATTGGTTCGGGCTGGAAGGAATACCAGCAGACGGGTGCAGTCTGCGGCATCACGCTGCCCAAGGGCTTGCAGCAGGCGGCCAAGCTCGATGAGCCGATTTTCACCCCGGCCTGGAAGGCGCCCGCCGGCGAGCACGATGTGAACATCGACTACGCCCGTGCCGTGGAGCTGGTGGGCGCTGATCTGGCTCGACAGCTCAAGGATTACACCCTGCGCATCTACCGCGAGGCCGCTGAATATGCGGGTGCCAGAGGCATCATCATTGCCGATACCAAGTTCGAGTTCGGGGTGGACGAGCACGGCACGGTGCATCTGATCGACGAGGTGCTCACGCCCGACTCCTCACGCTTCTGGCCTGCCGACCAGTACCGCCCCGGCACCAGCCCGCCGAGCTACGACAAGCAACTGGTGCGGGATACGCTGGAAAAGATGCCCTGGGACAAGAAGCCGCCGGGGCCTCTGCTGCCACAGGAAATCATCGACCGGACAGCCGCGACCTACGCCGAAGCCGAACGGAAACTGACGACATGACCATTGCCTTCTGGTGCATCTTGGCGGCGGCTGTGCTGCCGTTTTTCTGCGCCTTGGCGGCGAAGTGGAGCAAGAGCTTCGACAACCACCATCCGCGCGATTATCTGGAGCGCACCCAGGGCTGGCGTCGTCGCGCGCACGCGGCGCAACTCAATGGCTTCGAGGCGTTTCCGGCGTTCGCGGCGGCGGTGATCGTCAACCACGTTGCAACAGGCCCCAATGCGGTGGCTGATCTGATCGCACTCGGCTTCATCGGCTGCCGCATCGTCTTCAGCCTGCTATATGTTGCCGACCTGGCCCTGCTGCGCTCCATCGCGTGGCTGGGCGGGGCAGGCTGCTGTATTGCCCTGTTCATTTTTGCCGCCTGAGGAAGTTGAGCCATGCAGATCAAGGTCGAGATCGACGTCAAACCGGAAGAGCTGCGCCGCTTCCTTGGCCTGCCGGATGTGGCGGGCTTGCAGGAGGATCTGATGCTGTTCCTCAAGGACAAGATGGGTCAGGCGAGTGATGGCCTGTCGCCGGCGGCGGATTTCGTCCGCGACAACTTCGAGAATCTGAAAAGTTCGGCTGCGGTGCAGCGGCTCCTGTCCACCGTGAAGGTGCGTATCAGCGAGCCGCAGCCGCCAGCCACGGCGGCGAAGAAGCGCAAGGCCAAGCCGGCGGCCGGCAAGGCGGCGAAATCCACCAAGAAAAAATCCGCCGGATAGGCGGATCGGGTTGCGGCGGGCGCGGGCTATGCCGCGTGTTTCAGGCCCATGCTGCCGCGCATGTCGCGGCTGAAGCCCTTCAGCAGTTGGCCGCGCACCGCGTGATCGCGGCGCAGACGTGCCTGGGTGTCGGGCAAGAGGTCAATCTGGTTGCGCAGCAGCTCGCCGACGTTGCGGGCCCGGCGGGCCACCAGCAGGCGCTCGCGCAACGATGCCAGCAGGTTGTCCAGCGCAGTGGTTTCATGCTCGACCAGCACTGAAAAACCATCGACGGCGGTGCTGAGCATGTGTCCTGCCTTGATGTGTTTTTTGAAAGTCATAAATCCTCTAAAGCAAAAACGGGGCCGGCGTTGGGCCGACCCCGTCGTTGTGCAGCGTGTCAGTGCGGGTCGCGGGGTCGCGTTCCACACACTGGCAATTTTCAGGCCTAGACCTTCTTGGCAGCAGCCTTCACGGTCTTGGTCGCGGACTTCACGACCTTGGCGGCGGCGACTTCGGTCTTGGCAGCGGCGGCCTTGACGGTCTTCTTGGCCTTGGCCACGGTGGGCTTGCCGTTGAGGGTGGCAACGATGGTGCTGTAGCCGCCTTCAAAGGTCTTGACCAGGTCGCCCTTGGTGTCGAGCAGGGTCTGCACGGTGCTGTTGAAAGCTTCAACAGCCGGGGTGGTGGCGGGGATGTAGGCAACCGGGTTGGCGATCACGGCCTGTACGCCGGCCTTGGTGGCCTTCTCGAAGCTCACCTTCGCGCCATTGAACAGGGCGGTGGCGGCATCGGCATTGGTCTTGGCGATGGTGGTGGCGGACTCGACGACGATACCGTTGGCGGTCTTGAGCGTGTCAAAGCTGATGGTCGCAACTTCCTGACCCTGGGCAGCGAACTTTTCGGCGCGGCCGGTGACTTCGGTGATGAGAGACTGAACATCCATGGCGAAACTCCGTGAGTTG
>JAZKFO010000090.1:0-11307 GCA_040386395.1 Pseudomonadota bacterium
TCAAGCTCAGCCAGATGGCCGCCAACAGCACCGCCGAATACATCGTGTTCTGCGGTGTTCACTTCATGGCCGAGGTGGCGGACATCCTCACCTTCGGCAAGCGCACGGTGATCCTGCCGGACCTCGCTGCCGGCTGCTCGATGGCCGACATGGCCAATCTGGTCAAGGTCAACAAGTGCTGGGAAGAGCTGAAGACCGTGCTCGACGACCCGGATCAGCAGGTGACACCCGTCACCTACATCAATTCGGCGGCGGACCTCAAAGCCTTCTGCGGCAACCATGGCGGCATCGTCTGCACGTCGAGCAACGCGAAAGCCGTTCTCGAATGGAGCTTTGCGCGCCGCGAGAAGGTGCTGTTCTTCCCCGACCAGCACCTCGGCCGCAACACCGCCTTCATGCGCATGGGCATCCCGCTCGACCAGATGGTCACCTGGGATTTCATGAAGCCCATGGGCGGGCTGACCGCCGAGCAGATCCGTGGCGCAAAGATGATCCTCTGGAAGGGCTTCTGCTCGGTCCACCAGATGTTCCACGTCAACCACATCACCAAGTTCCGCGAGCGCCAGCCCAATGGCTACGTCATCAGCCACCCTGAAAACGAGCTGGCGGTGTGCGAGAAGAGCGATTTCGTGGGCTCCACCGAATATATCCTGCGCACGGTGCGCAGCTCGCAGCCGGGCGCGCACTGGCTGGTGGGCACCGAGCTGAATCTGGTCAACCGCCTGGCCGACGAGATGAAGCCCAAGGGTGTGACCGTCGAGTTCATGAGCCCGATGGTGTGCATGTGTTCGACCATGTTCCGCACCGACCCGCAGCATCTCGCCTGGGTGCTCGAAAACCTGGTTGAGGGCAAGACCGTGAACCGCATCCGCGTGCCGGAGGAGATTGCCGCTCCTTCGCGTGCCGCCCTCGACTTGATGCTCGAAGTTGTCGACTGATTTCCCTTTAACCCCGCCCCCAGAAATGTTCACCAACGCCCCCAATCTCGCCAAAGCCGATCCCGAACTCTTCGCCGCCGTCGTCGCTGAAAATGCGCGGCAGGAAGCGCACATCGAGCTGATCGCCAGCGAAAACTACTGCTCGCCTGCGGTGATGGAAGCGCAAGGCAGCCAGCTCACCAACAAGTACGCCGAGGGATACCCCGGCAAGCGTTATTACGGTGGCTGCGAGTTCGTCGATGTCGCCGAGACGCTGGCGATTGATCGCCTTAAAGCGCTGTTCGACTGCGACTACGCCAACGTGCAGCCGCACTCCGGCGCGCAGGCCAATGCGGCGGTGTTTCTGGCCCTGGTGAATCCGGGCGACACGGTGATGGGCATGAACTTGGCCCAGGGCGGGCACCTGACCCACGGCCACCCGGCCAACTTCAGCGGCAAGCACTACAAGATCGTGCCCTACGGCCTTGATACCGAAACCGGCCTGATCAACTACGACGAGATGGAACGCCTCGCCGTCGAGCACAAGCCCAAGCTGCTGATTGGTGGCTTCTCGGCCTACTCGCGCGTCAAGGACTGGGCGCGTATGCGCGCCATCGCCGACAAGGTCGGCGCGTTCTTCTGGGTCGATATGGCCCACATCGCCGGCCTCGTCGCAGCCGGCGAATACCCCAGCCCGCTGCCGCATGCGCATGTGGTCACCAGCACCACGCATAAGACTTTGAGAGGCCCGCGCGGCGGCATCATCATCAGCAAGGGGCAGGGCGAGGACTTCAACAAGAAGTTCCAGTCCGCCGTGTTCCCCGGCATTCAGGGCGGGCCTTTGATGCACGTCATCGCCGCCAAGGCCGTGGCCTTCAAGGAGGCCCTCGACCCCAGCTTCAAGACCTATCAGAAGCAGGTGATTGCCAATGCCCGCTCGATGGCCAAGGTGTTTCTCGAACGTGGCTACAAGGTCGTCAGCGGCGGTACCGACGATCATCTCTTTCTGCTTGATCTCGTCGCCAAGAACGTGACCGGCAAGGACGCCGAAGCCAAGCTCGGCGATGCCCACATCACCGTCAACAAGAACTCCGTCCCCAACGATCCGCGCAGCGCCTTCGTCACCAGCGGCCTGCGTCTGGGCAGCCCGGCCTCGACCACGCGCGGTTTCAAGGAGGCCGAGATGGCTAGCATTGCGGGCTGGATCGCTGACATCGTTGATGCGATGAGTGCCGGTGCTGATGTGGATGCCACCATCGCCACCGTGCGCGGCAACGTCGAAAAGCTCTGCGCGCGTTTCCCGGTCTACGGCAGCAAGGCTGCTTAAGCGCAATGCAATGCCCCTTCTGCAACTCCCCCGACACGCGTGTGATCGACTCGCGGCTGGCGGAGGAGGGCACGCAGGTCCGCCGCCGGCGCGGCTGCGAGAAGTGCGAGGGGCGCTTCACCACCTTTGAAAAAGCGCAGCTGACGATGCCGAGCATCGTCAAGCGCAGCGGTACGCCGCAGCCCTTCAGCGAGAGCAAGCTGCGCCGTGGCTTCGAGAGTGCGGTCTACAAGCGGCCGGTGACGGCCGAGCAGATCGACCACGCCATCGACAACATCGAGCGCAAGCTGCGCCAGACCGGCGACCGCGAGATTGCCAGCCGCAAGGTGGGCGAGTGGGTGATGGAGGAGTTGCGCGACCTCGACCATGTCGCCTACGTGCGTTTCGCCTCGATTTACCGCGCGTTTGAAGACGTCGACGCCTTCCAGCAGGAAATCCAGAAACTGAAGGCCATGCCCAGCGCCGAGCAACGCCGCTCGCAGCTGGAGCTGATCGACGCGCCGACCGACGAGCTGGTCGAGACGCGGGCAGAGGCCAAGCCAGCAGGCAAAGGCAAGGCCAATCCCCCCAAGCGCGGCGGCTGAAATGGCGACAGCCGCACAGTGGATGGCCCGCGCGCTGGCGCTGGCCGAGCAGGGTCGCTACTCGACGCACCCGAACCCGCGTGTGGGCTGCGTGATCGTGCGGGATGGCCGGGTGGTGGGCGAGGGCGCGCACCTTCGCGCTGGCGAGCCGCATGCCGAGGTATTTGCACTGCGCGCTGCGGGGGATGCGGCGCGTGACGCTGAAGTGTTCGTCACGCTCGAACCCTGCAACCATCACGGCCGTACACCGCCCTGTGTCGATGCACTGATCGCTGCTGGGGTGTCGCGGGTGTGGGCGGCGATGAGCGACCCCAATCCGCTGGTGGCGGGGCAGGGTCTGGCGCGGCTGCAGGCGGCGGGCATCGAGACCCAGGTGGGCCTGATGCAGCCAGAGGCGGAGCAACTCAATCGCGGGTTCCTGTCACGCATGCGGCGGCAGCGGCCTTTTGTCACGCTCAAGATGGCTGCGAGCCTCGATGGCCGCACCGCCATGGCGAGCGGCGAGTCGCAGTGGATCACGGGGCCAGCGGCCCGCGCCGATGTGCATCGCCTGCGGGCCGAGGCTGGGGCAGTGCTCACCTCATCCGCCACGGTGCTGGCCGATGACCCCTCCCTGAGCGTGCGAGATTTCATTGCTGAAGGTCTGCGTCAGCCCGATCGCATCGTGCTCGACAGTCGCGCCCAGGTGCCCACCAGCGCCAAGGTGTGGGCAGAGGGCGCGCGTCGTTTCTGGCTGACCAGCGCCTTGCCATCGCTTATCCCCGCAGGCGTCGAACATCTGCACGTCGAAGCCGATGCCAGCGGCAGCATCAGCCTGCCCTTGGCACTCGCAGCCCTCGCGCAGCAGCAGGTCAATCACCTGCTGGTGGAATGCGGCCCCCGGCTGGCAGGAGGCTTTCTCAAGGCGGGTCTGGTGGACGAGCTGGTGCTCTACATCGCCCCCAGCCTGCTGGGTCACGAGGCGCGTGCGCTGGCGCTGTTGCCGGGGCTTGAGCACTTGAATCAGCGCATCCAGCTGCAATACACCGATATTCAAATTCTCGGCGATGACCTCAGAGTCACTGCCACGCTCAAGGACCGCTAGCACCATGTTCACCGGCATCATCGAAGCACAGGGACAGATTGCCGTCATCGAGAGGGTCGGTGGCGATGCGCGCATGACCATCGAAAGTGCGAGCGGCTATGTAACGGGTGCCAACCTCGGCGACAGCATCGCCATCAACGGCGTCTGCCTCACGGCCGTGGCCTTCACGGCGCAGGGCTTCGTGGCGGATCTCTCTGCCGAGACCTTGCAGGGCACCACCGCCAGCACCTGGCGCGTCGGTCAGCCGGTGAATCTCGAAAAAGCTCTCACGCCGCACAAGCCACTCGGCGGCCACATGGTCAGCGGTCATGTCGATGGCATCGGCCATCTGGTCGAGAAACATGAGGATGCACGCGGCTGGCGCCTGAGCTTCGAGGTGCCCAAGTCGATCGCCAAATACATTGCCCGCAAGGGCTCGATCACCATCGACGGCATCAGCCTGACCGTGAACGAGGTGGACCGGAGCCGCTTCGGGGTGATGGTCATACCGCATACTTGGCAGCACACCACGCTGGGCACGCTGAAAGTGGGCGGCCCGGTGAACCTCGAAGTCGATTTGATCGCGCGCTATCTGGAGCGGCTGCTGGCCGCCCGCGATGAGTAAACCCCTCCTTCACCCTGCTGCTCAAAACATGAAATCTGGCTACGCCGCCCCCAAGAAGCCGTCCAAAAAAGAGTTCAAGGACACCCGCATCGCCCTGCTCGCCACGCGCTGGAACACCGAGGTGGTCGAGGCCCTGCTGGCCGGTGCCGAGGCTTGCCTTGAAGATTGGGGTGTGGAAGAGCAGAACGTCGAAGTGTTTTACGCACCCGGTGCTTACGAGCTGCCGTTGGCCGCTTCCGCCATTCTCGCCTCCGGCCGCTTCGACGGTGTGGTGGCCTTGGGCGCGGTGATTCGCGGCGACACGCCGCACTTCGATTTCGTAGCCGGCGAATGTGCGCGTGGCCTGATGGATGTGCAGCTCGCCATCTGCCGCCCGGTCGGTTTCGGCGTGCTCACCGTCAACACCCCGGAGCAGGCGCTCGAACGCTGCAAACCTGACAAGACCAACAAGGGCTACGAGTGCGCCGCCGCCGTGCTGGAGATGCTGCGCCTCACCCGCGCCGTCATCGGCAGCCCTCACGCGAGTGAGGCCGCATGAGCGACAGCCCCATCAGCCACTCGCCGCGCGCGCTGGCCCGCCGCGTCACCGCCCAGGCGCTCTATCAGTGGCTGGTCAACACCACGCCGCCGGAAACCCTGCTCAAGCAGTTCCGTGAACAGGACGACGGCCTCGGCCGCGCCGACCCGGTCTACTTCGACACCCTGCTCAATGGCGTGATCGAGCACGCCCACGATCTGACGATGGCCCTGGTGCCGCACCTCGACCGCCCCCTGACGCAGATCGACCCGGTCGAACACGCCGTGCTGCTCATCGGTGCCTACGAGTTGCAGCACCAGCCCTCGGTGCCCTGGCGCGTCATCGTCAACGAGTGCGTCAACCTCACCAAGCTGTTTGGCTCGGAAGAAGGCTTCAAGTACGTCAACGGCGTGCTCGACAAGCTGGCGCGCAAGGCGCGGCCTGCGGAAGTGTCTGGCTGATTCGCTGTTGCTCGACTATGAAGCTATCGCACAAAGCAGCTGTGATTTTTGTGGTGTTCCCGATCGGGCCGCTGGTGGCTGTCTTTCTCGGCTCTGATCTCTCACCGCTTTGGCTGTCAGTATTAGTAGCTGCTGTCGCGGCATGGTTTTTAGCCTTTTTTGCGATCGCAACTTCAAAACTCATCTGCCCTCATTGCGCCAACTCCGCACTCTTTACTCCAAGTGGGTTTCACCATCCTTTTGTTGGCAGCAAGTGCCGCTACTGTGGCAAGCCTTATTAATCTGCAAGTCCGCAGCCCGGATTGCATTCGGGCTGTATGAGCACGTGGACGAGTTCCAACTAATCCGCCATTACTTCAGCGGCCTTACCGCAAGCAGCGAAGGTGTGGTGCTGGGCATCGGCGACGATGCCGCACTGCTTGCGGTGCCAACCGGCCACGAGCTGGTGGTAACGAGCGACACGCTGGTGGCAGGTCGGCACTTTCCCCATCAAACCCGCCCCTTCGACATCGGCTGGAAGGCGCTGGCGGTAAATCTCTCCGACCTCGCCGCGATGGGTGCTGTGCCGCGCTGGTTCACGCTGGCGCTCACCCTGCCAGCGCAGGACGCCGACTGGCTGGCAGGTTTCAGCGAAGGCCTGAAGGCGCTGGCTGATTTGCATCGCGTGGCATTGGTGGGCGGTGACACCACGCGCGGGCCGCTCAGCATCACCATCACCGCGATGGGCCTGGTGCCGACGGGCAGGGCGATGCGGCGCGACGGGGCGGTGCAGGGCGATCTCATCTGCGTCACCGGCACGCTGGGTGACGCTGCACTGGCGCTGCGCCAATTGAGCGAAGCCAGCGCCGACCCCAGCCTGCGCCGTCGACTCGACCGGCCCACCCCGCGCGTCGAAGCGGGCCAGATTCTGGCCGAGTGGGGCATGGCGGCCATTGATCTCTCTGATGGTCTGGCGGGCGATCTCAACCACATGCTCATCGCCAGCCAGGTAGGTGCCGAGTTGCGCGCCGAAAAGCTGCCGCAGTCGCCTGCCTTCCAGCGCGCCGCACCCGCCGATGCGCTGGCGCTACAACTGCATGGTGGCGATGACTACGAGCTGTGCGTCTGCCTGCGCGGTGAGGATTTTCAGGCCGCAGCGCCCAAGCTCGCGGCCCTCGGCGTGCCGCTGACGCGCATCGGCGTCATCACCACCGAGCCGGGACTGCGCTTGCGCGAGGGTGCTACGGTGCGGGCCATCGAGCCGCGCGGCTACCAACATTTCGAGGCGACATGAGTCCCATCAAGATTGGCGTGTTCGACTCTGGCCTGGGCGGCTTGTCGGTGCTGAAGGAGCTGGTCGCGGCACTGCCCTCGGCGCAGTTCGTCTACGTCAGCGATGCGGGCCACTGCCCCTACGGCGGCAAGCGGGCGAGCGAGATCACCGATCGCGCCGAGGCGATCACCGACTTTCTGCTCGCCCAGGGTGCCCGGCTGATCGTGGTGGCCTGCAACACCGCCACCATCGCCGCCATCGAATCGCTGCGGGCGAGCTATGCGGTGAGCTTCGTCGGCATGGAGCCGGCGGTGAAGCCTGCGGCGGCGCTGACCCAATCTGGCGTGGTGGGCGTGATGGCCACCGGTGCGGCGCTGGCAGGCGAAAAGCTGCACAAGCTGATTGAGCGTCATGCGGCGGGTGTGCGGGTGCTGACCCAGCCCTGTCCGGGGCTTGTCGAGCGGGTGGAGGCGGGTGCGGTCGATTCAGCCGAGACCCGCACCCTGGTGCGCCGCTACACCGAGCCCCTGCTGGCCGAGGGCGCCGACGTGCTGGTGCTGGGCTGCACCCACTATCCCTTTTTGCGGGCGGTGATCCAGCAGCAGGTCGGCCCCGGTGTGGCGCTGCTCGATACCGGTGCCGCCGTGGCGCGGCGAACCGCAGCGGTGTGGGCGGCGGAGCAACCCAGTGCCGCCTTGCCCGGTGTGGGCAGCCTGCAACTGTTCACCAGCGGCGACGTGCGTAGCGTGAGCGAGGTGGCCAGCCAGCTCTGGGGCAGCCCGCTCACTGTCGAGCGTATGGGCTGATGCGCTCCCATCATGCGTAATTACACGCCGCCGCCGGTGGATGCTTCAGCGATCCTGCGCTCGCCGGTCCACGTCATCGCCTTTGGTTTTGGCACCGGCTTGTCGCCCAAGGGGCCAGGCACGGTCGGCACGCTGGCGGGGCTGCCGTTCTGGTTCTTGCTCAATCACTTGCAATGGCCGCTGTATCTGCTTGCTTGTGCTGGTCTTTTCGCATTTGGCTGCTGGGTCTGTGGTGAGTCGGCCAAGCGCCTGGGGGTGCATGACCACGGCGGCATCGTGTTCGACGAAATCGTAGGCTTTCTAGTGACTTGCACGCCCTTGTTATTGCTGGATCTCAGCGCCTGGTGGCTGCTGCCGGCCTTCGCGCTGTTTCGCGTGTTCGATATCCTCAAACCCTGGCCGATCAAGGTCTTGGACGCGAAAGTTCATGGGGGTTTCGGCATCATGGTCGATGACCTGATTGCCGGTGTGTTCGCCGCCCTGCTGCTGGTGCTGGCCAGCCATTTCCTCGCATTTCAGTAAGAAATATTGTTGTAGCGTGTGGCCGCCAGTGACGGCACACTGCGTCCGCATTCCGCGTTCTGAGCCAGGCTGAAAGACCAATCAGAACAGCCATCAGGAGCCACAATGAGCAAGACCATCCGCATCGGCTGCGCCTCCGCATTCTGGGGTGATACCAGCACTGCTGCCGCCCAGTTGGTGCAGAAGGGAAACATTCATTACCTGGTGTTCGACTATCTGGCGGAGATCACCATGTCGATCCTCGCCGCCAAGCGCATGCGCGACGCCAATGACGGCTACGCGACGGATTTCGTCGAGCACGTGATGGCCCCGCTGCTGCCGGATTTGAAGGCGCGCGGCATCAAGGTGATTGCCAATGCCGGCGGCGTGAACCCGCTGGCCTGCAAGGCGGCCCTCGAAGCGGTGTGTGCCAAGGCCGGTGTCGCCATGACCATCGGCGTGGTGCTGGGCGATGACCTGCTGCCGCGGCGCAAGGAGTTTACGGACGCCATCGAGCAGGATGACTTCGCCAGCCCTGTTGCGACCGGTGCTGCGCAGCCCGGCACCTTCGTGTCGATGAACGCCTATCTGGGTGCCATCCCGATTGCGAAGGCTCTGGCGGCCGGGGCTGACATCGTCATCACTGGCCGATGCGTCGATTCGGCAGTGACGCTCGCCCCCCTGATGCACGAGTTCGGCTGGGGCGAGACTGACTATGACCTGCTGGCCGCCGGCAGCATCGCCGGCCACATCATCGAGTGCGGCGCGCAATGCACCGGCGGCAATTTCACCGATTGGGAGTTGGTGAAAGAGGGCTATGCCGACATGGGTTTCCCTGTCGTCGACTGCGCCGCCGACGGCAGCTTCGTGGTCACCAAGCCTGAGGGCACCGGTGGCCTGGTGAGTGTGCATACGGTGCTGGAGCAGATGCTCTACGAGATCGGCGATCCGCGCGCCTATCTGCTGCCGGATGTGTCCTGTGATTTCACGCAGGTGAAACTCGAACAGATCGGTGCTGACCAAGTGCGAGTGACCGGCGGCAAGGGCCAGGCACCGACGCCGTTCTACAAGGTGAGCGCCACGTACCCGGCCGGCATGCGCTGCTGCGCGACCTTCATGATCGGCGGCATCGAGGCCGCCAAAAAGGGCAGGGCCTCTGCCAGCGGAATCGTCGAGAAAGTGCGCCGCCAGTTGCTGGAGCAGAAGCTCGGCGACTTCACCGGCATCGACATCCACTGCCTCGGCGCTGAGGAGAGCTACGGCCCGCACGCCCGTGCGGGTGCAGCCGCCACCCGCGAGGTGCTGGTGAAGATCGTCGCCCAACACCCCAACCCCAAGGCCCTGAAGATTTTTGCGCGCGAGATCGCCCAGGCCGCCACCGGCATGGCGCCCGGTTTCACCGGCTACTTCGCCACCGGGCGGCCGGAGCCGCACATGATTCCGCGCCTGTTCTCGACGCTGGTGCGCAAGAGCCAGGTGCCCATCGAGGTGTCGGTGGGCGAGCACCGGTTTGCTGTGGTGGTGCCTGTTGCGGGTGGTTTCGTGCCGCCGGCCGTTGAAGCTCAGGAGGCATCGGTAGGGGATTTGGGCGATGCCGTCACGGTGCCCCTGATCCAGCTTGCTCTTGCCCGCAGCGGCGACAAGGGCGACCACGCCAACATCGGCGTCATCGCCCGCAAGGCCGAATACCTGCCTTACATCAAGGCCGCGCTCACCACGGATGCAGTGCGCGACTACTTCGCCCACGTGCTAGCGGGTGGTGCGCAGGGCAAGGTCGAACGCTGGGCCTTGCCGGGCACCCTGAGTCTCAACTTTCTGTTGCATCACGCGCTCGGCGGCGGCGGCGCGGGCAGCCTGCGCACCGACCCGCAGGGCAAGTATTTCGGGCAGATGCTGCTCGACTATCCGGTGCCGGTGCCGCGCGGGCTGCTCTAAAAAAGTAAACTGCGGGCATGGAAGACCTTCAGCATTTGTTGGACAACAACCGCCGCTGGGCCGCAAGGGCCGTGGCATCCGACCCAGATTTCTTCCGTCGACTCGAAGGCCAGCAGGCACCGGACTATCTCTGGATCGGCTGCTCGGACTCGCGCGTGCCGGCCAATGAGATCGTCGATCTCGCACCCGGCGAGCTGTTCGTGCATCGCAATGTCGCCAATGTGGTGAGCCACGGCGATGCCAATTGCCAGTCAGTGATCCAGTTTGCGGTAGACGTGCTCAAGGTCGAGCACATCATGGTGGTGGGCCACTACGGCTGCGGTGGCGTGAAGATGGCGCTGCACTGCGAGCCGGTGGGTGGTGTGGCTGACTGCTGGCTGGGCCATGTGCGCGAGGTGGCCTGCAAGCACCAGACGCTGATTGATCTGGAAACCAGCGACACCGGCCGCGAGACCCTGCTGTGCGAGCTGAACGTGATGGAGCAGGCCATCAATGTCTGCGCCTCGCCCACCGTGCGCGCCGCCTGGGCGCGGCAGCAGCCGGTGACGGTGCATGGCTGGGTCTACAGCCTGCGCGATGGCCTGGTGCGGCATCTGGATTTCGACATCAGCGCGCCGGAGAACATCACCGCCCTGCGCGAACGGGCGCTGGTGCGCCTGCTGGAAGCCCGCCAGGACTTCAAGGCCCGCAGCAAGATTCTGCGGGCCGAAGTGCGGGCACAGGCCGCTGCCGAGGTCTTGGACGCTGCCTCAGGTTCCTGATCGCGCATCGCACTGCAACATCGTAAACTAGACGACCTAATTTTCGACTTTCCCCAAGGCAGGCCATGAGCGACAGCCAACCGATCCAGCGTGATGTCATGGAATACGACGTCGTCATCGTCGGCGGCGGCCCTTCGGGCCTCGCGGCAGCGATCCGCCTGAAGCAGAAAGCGGCGGCGGCGGGCAAGGAAATCAGCGTCTGCCTGGTCGAGAAGGGCTCCGAGGTCGGCGCACACATTTTGTCGGGTGCGGTGTTCGAGCCGCGCTCGCTCAACGAGCTGTTCCCCAACTGGAAGGAACTCGGCGCCCCACTCAAAACCGCCGTGCTGCGCGATGAGCTGCACATGCTCACCAGCGAGACGGCGGGCATCAAGCTGCCGAACCTGTTCGTGCCGAAGACCATGCACAACGAGGGCAATTACGTCATCTCGCTGGGCAATCTCTGCCGCTGGCTGGAAGAGCAGGCAGTGGCCGCCGGTGTCGAGATCTACCCCGGCTTCGCGGCGCAGGAAGTGCTGATCGAAGAGGGCGTGGTCAAGGGCATCCAGGTCGGCGACA
>JAZKFO010000091.1:0-2844 GCA_040386395.1 Pseudomonadota bacterium
GCTTCAGGGCGCCAGCGGCCGTCGTAGCGCGGCTTCTCCTTGCGGGCCTGCTGCTCGGCGCGCATGGCGTCGAGTTCTTCGCGGCTGGCATAGCAGTGGTAGGCGGTGCCGACTTCGAGCATCTGTGCGATCACTTCGGCATAGCGGTCGAAGCGCTTGGTCTGATAGATCTCGCCGAAGTCGCTGGTGAGACCCAGCCACTTCATGCCCTCGAAAATCGCATCGACGGCTTCCTGTGTGCTGCGCTCGCGGTCAGTGTCTTCGATGCGCAGCAGGAACTTACCGCCGAAACGCTTGGCATACAGATACGAGAACAGCGCCGTGCGCGCGCCGCCGATGTGCAGGAAACCGGTGGGCGACGGGGCGAAGCGGGTGACGACGGACATGGCAGCGCATCAGTGCAAAAGGGCGCGCAGTGTACCAGCGACTAGACCGCCTCCAGCTCCGCCAGCGCGGCTTCGGTGAAATCGAGCAGGCGCTGCATCGCCGGCACCGACCGACGGCAGGCGATGAAGCCGAAGGCGATCTGGTCGCAGTAGCTGGTGAGCGTGATGTTGAGCGCCTGGCCGTCGATGGGGATCGACACCGGGTAGCTCTCGTCCAGCCGCGCGCCGTTGAGATACAGCGGCTTGTTCGGGCCGGGCACGTTGGAGATCACCAGGTTGAAGGCCGGGCGGACGCGGTCGAGGCCGAGCATCGAGGTGGCGGCCATCGGCCCCAGGGCGGCGGCGGCATAGGCCATTTGCTCGACGGCGGTCTGGGCACCGGCGCGCTCCTTGGCGCGCTTGGTGGAGGCGACGATGGTGCGGATGCGCTCGGCGGGGTCGGCGATCTGCGTCGCGAGATTGGCGAGAATCACCGCCACCTGGTTGCCACCATCCTTGCCATCGGCCGCGCGCACCGACACCGGCACCATGGCGATGAGCGGATGCTCCGGCAGGCCCTCATGGGCGATCAGGTACTGCCGCAGGGCACCGGCGCACATGCCGAGCGCAATGTCGTTGACCGTAGCACCCAAGGCCTTGCCGACCTTCTTGATGCGCGCCAGCGAATACGACTGCGCGGCGAAGCGGCGCGAGCTTGAGATGCGGACATTGAACATCGTCGGCGGCGCCTGATACGGCGTGGCGTCGCTGAGGTCGTTGCGGCTGCGGCGCAGCAGGTCCTTCAGGCCGCTCGCCACGCCGGGCAGGATGCGGTAGTTGGCACCGGCGACCTTCAGCAGCGCACCCACCGGGCTTTCGGGCTGGGCGAGTGCGTCATCGCTGCGTTCACGGTGCGCACGCGGACGCGCCCAGGTCGGTGGCATGTCGCGTTCGCTGGCGTCTTCGCTCAGGCTCTTGCGTGCCTCGCGCACGGCGGCCACCCCATCGAACATGGCGTGATGCACTTTCGAGAACATCGCGAAGCGACCATCGGCCAGGCCCTCGATGACACTGGTTTCCCACAGCGGCCGGCTGCGGTCCATCAAGCTGCTGTGCAGGCGCGAGGTCATGGCCAGCAGCTCGCGGATGCGGCCCGGTGCAGGCAGCGAAAGATGGCGGAAATGATGGTCGAGGTCGAACTCCTCATCCTCCTTCCAGAACCAGTGGCCGCGGAACGTGGGCCGCAAGTTGTAGGGCGATTGCGGCTGCTGATAGGCGCGCATCGCCTCCACCAGCGTGCTGACGAAATCCGGCCCGGCATCGGCTGGTGGCGTGAACAGTTGCAGGCCGGCGACATGCATCGGCTGGCGACGCTGCTCCAGCAGCATGAACAAGGCGTCCTGCGGCGACAGTGCTTTCATGGTGCCCTCTTGCAGCGCTCATGGCGCGGCGGTTCTGGTGGGGACTCTTTCTCTCTCAATCCCCATTCTATGCCGCCCTCCCGCTACGGCGTGAAGGCATCCAGCCGATACACCGGCACCAGGAAATACTGCTCGTCCCAGGAGGCATGGCGGCGATAGAAATAGTCGAGCCTTGCCTTGGGATTGGCGGCAAAGGCCTTGTCACTCGCAAGCTTCTGCTTGAACTCGGTCGCCAGTGCCGGATCAGCTGCCAGCATCTCCCGGGCGATCTGTTCGGCCACGTACGGCTCGGCGTATTCCTTCTGCTCGAAGGCGGCGTTGAAAAAGCCCCAGCTCAGGAAGCTGTCCGGTGCCTGCGGCTCCATCAGTGCCACCACCACCCGCGCCAGCGGCTGGGCGATGGGGATGAACAGGCTGCCCTGCGGCAAGTTGCGCGTCTCGTCCTGCCACTCGCCTTTCACCTTGAGCATGGTGCGGCCCTCGAAGGTGCCGGGGGTAAGCTTGGCCTCGCTGGCGCGAAAGGTCTGTAGCGCCTGCTTCGTGCGCGGTGCCGCCAGCGTTTCAAAGCGGATGCCGTGTGCGGCGAGGCGCTCGGCAATGGGCGCGGCATAGCCCGCTGGCACCACATAGCCCGCCTTGGGTGCTACCACGCTCAAGGTGGCGACGATGGTGTCCTTGTAGGGCACCTGCCAGATCTGCGGCGTGGTGGGGTCGTAGCGGGTGACCAGTCCGCCGCTGATGGCGGAGGGCTCGCGGGTGTAGGCGAAGCCCTTGAAGTCGATCATCGAGACGTGCTCGCCGGCATCGTGGTCCAGCTCCACCACCTGGCCGCCGAGCTTCGTGGCTTCGGCATCGGCGGCGGCTGCCAGTTTCAGCCACTCGCGGCCGGCGGCGGCGGTTTGCTGCACCAGTGCGCGCAGGGTGTTGGCGGTGACGCGCACGCGGGTCTTGTAGTCCTTCCAGCTGTGGGTTTCGAGCAGCAGGGCGTAGCGGTTGCGCAGCGCGCCGTAGCCGGTGGAGAAGCGCGGCAGATAGGCATCCTCGCTGAAGCCCGATGC
>JAZKFO010000092.1:0-25918 GCA_040386395.1 Pseudomonadota bacterium
CAGGCCTATCGCCGCATGAAGCTGTTCGACGTCAGCCAGCTGCCGGTGATGGAGGGCGAAAAGGTGGTGGGCATTTTGGACGAGAGCGATGTGCTGCTCAGCGTGCAGGGCAATCCGGCACGGTTTTCGCAAACGGTTGCGAGTGCCATGTGCGCGACGGTGGTCACCATTGCACCGAATGCGCCGGTTCAGGAACTGCTGCCAATCTTCGCCAAGGACCTCGTGGCCGTGGTGGCAGATCACGGCCGTTTCGTGGGCCTCATCACCAAGATCGACCTCCTGAACTACCTGCGAAAACAACTCGGTTAGCGCCCATGCATCGCATCATTTCGCAGGTGATTTTTTTCAGTCTCTTGAGTTTGATGCCGACGGCGAAAGCGGTGGAGTCCGTCGCCACCCGCCCGGTTGCCGTTGTCGCCAACCCGGCCGCGCGACAGGCCCTGCCCCTGTGGGAAATCGGCATCGCCGCCGCCGCCGCCGGTTCGCCGGACTATCCGGGCTCTGATCGCTCGCGCGCCCGCGTGCTGCCGCTGCCCTATGGCATCTATCGCGGCAAGACCCTGCGCGCGGATGAGGATGGCGTGAGCAGCCGCTACCGGTTTTCACCGACTGTGGAACTCGATCTGAGCTTTGGCGGTGCGCTGCCGGCTGCGAGCCGGGGCAACCCGGTGCGCGAGGGCATGCCCGATCTCGATCTGCTGCTCGAAGTCGGCCCGCAGCTCAGCATCCTGCTGCTGCGCCCCACCCGCAGCACCGCGATCACCCTGGCGGTGCCGGTGCGCGCGGTGTTCTCCACCGACTTTGATCGCATCAAGTCGCGCGGCGTGCTGTTTGCACCGGAGCTGAGCTACCTCAATGGCAAGTTCGCCCGGCGCGGCTGGAGCACGCGCGTCACTCTGGGCACTTCATTCGGCTCCGAGCCCCTGGCGGACTATTTCTATCAAGTCGACCCGCGCTTCGTGCGGCCCGACCGGCCCGCCTACGACAGTGATGGCGGCTATCTGGAATCGAGTCTGACGACGGTGGTGAGCCGCTCCTTCGTCAACGACATCAGCCTGTTCACCTTTGCCCGTTTCGCCTCGCTGGAGGGCGCGAGCAACAGCGACAGCCCGCTGCTGCGCGACCGCAGCAACCTGTCGTTCGGCATCGGTCTGGCGTATACCTTCCTCCGTTCCGAAAAAACGATCTCCGACGAGGATTGAATGAAGCAAGCCGACACATTCGCCACCCGCTGCGTCCACGCGGGCCACACGCCAGACCCCACGACAGGCGCGATCATGCCGCCGGTGTCGCTGTCGTCCACCTATGTGCAGGAATCACCCGGCGTGCATCGCGGCTACGAGTACTCGCGCAGCCACAACCCCACGCGATATGCCTACGAGCGCTGCGTGGCCGATCTTGAAGGCGGTGCGAAGGGCTTTGCCTTTGCCTCCGGCCTTGCGGCGACGGCGACGCTGCTCGACACGCTGGAACCGGGTGCGCATGTCATCGCCAGCGATGATCTGTACGGCGGCAGCTATCGCCTGTTCGCGCGCGTGCGGGCGGCGTCGGCGGGCCTCAGCTTCAGCTTCGTGGATATGCGCGAGCCAAAAAACATCGAGGCGGCGATCACCGCGAAGACGAGGCTGATCTGGGTCGAGACGCCCACCAATCCGATGCTGAAGCTGGCTGACCTCGCCGCCATCGGCACGATCGCGGCCAAGCACAAAATCCCCGCTTGGGCCGACAACACCTTTGCCACGCCCTACCTGCAACGCCCGCTGGAGCATGGTTTTGCGGGCGTGATGCACAGTGGCACCAAATACATCAGCGGCCATTCGGATGTGGTGAACGGCCTGCTGATCACGGGGGCGGATGAGGCGCTCACTGAACGCATCACCTTCCTGCAGAACGCCATCGGCTCGGTGCTGGGGCCGTTCGACAGCTACCTGGCCCTGCGCGGCGTGAAGACGCTCGCGCTGCGCATGCAGCGGCACTGCGAGAACGCTTTCGAGCTGGCGCAGTGGCTGGAGGCACACCCGAAGGTGGCAAGGGTTCACTACCCCGGCCTCGCCTCACATCCGCAGCACGCACTGGCGAAGCAGCAAATGAAAAATGGCTTCGGCGGCATGATCTCGATTGAACTGAAAGGCGAGCTCGACGACTCGCGCCGCTTTCTCGAACGGACACAATTGTTCGCCCTCGCCGAATCACTCGGCGGCGTCGAGAGCCTGATCGAACACCCGGCGATCATGACCCACGCCAGCGTGCCGCCGGCGCAGCGCGCGGCACTCGGCATCAGCGACACCCTGTGCCGACTGTCGGTCGGTGTGGAGGATGTCGAAGACCTGCGACGCGACCTCGCCGAAGCACTCGGCTAGGGCAAGGATTTAGCCACGGCATCGAGTGCGGCTGCGTGCTGCCTGGTGTCGAACTGGTCCACCGAGCGCACTGATTTGTAGTAGGCCTCAATGGCGCGGCTGGCGGCTGCGGGCATCGGAGCACCCTGCAGGCGCAGCGCATCGGCGAGCACGGTGAATGCCATCGCGCGCTGCTCGTTGCTGAGTGCGGCCTGGCGGTGGCTGGCATCGCCAGCCAGGGCGCGCAGCAGGCTGCGCAGTTGCGTGGTGGTCAGCGCCTCGCCGGCGATGCGCGGGCGCAACTGGGTGCGCAGCATCGCCAGCTGCTGCTGGGCAGCGGCACGCACCGCCTCGATGCCCTGCGACTGGATGCCGTGCAGGCGCTGCTGCCCCTGCTGCCAGGCCAGGGCCTCGGCCGGCGCGACCACACCGAGCCAGAGCGTGAGCAGCTGCTGGGGCGCATCGGCAAACGGGATCGCACCCGGCTCGGCGCCGGGCAGGCGCGCGGCCTGCCAGCGGCCCGCATCCATGCGGTGGTGGCAGGCGGTGCAGTCGAACTCGATCCACTCCGGCATCAGGCCCTTGACGAAGCGACCCTCGGCAAGCGCTTGCAGATGGATTTCTGCGGCGGTGGCCTGCCCTGTCAGCCAGTCGCGCACCGGCTGGTAGGCCCCCTTGCGCGCGGCGTAGTCGGCATCGCGGTTGTGGTGCGGTGTTTGCAGTGCGGTGAAGGTATCCAGCTCGAACACGAGGCGCGGATGGCCTGCCGCCATCATGGCGTGGGTGATGGGGCGTGTGGCATCGCCCTGATGGCAGCTCAAGCAGAGCGCAGCGCGGGTCTCGCGCTGCCAGGTCGGCCGCATGCCGAGTGCGGTCTTCTCGGCCAGCGTGATGCCGGGGCGCACATGCTCCGAGAGCCAGCGCTCGCTGCCACCGTGGCAGCTCTCGCAGCCGATGCCATCGCTCAGCTGCTGCCGGCCGAGCGCAGCCGCCGGCGGGGTCTCGGCATGGCAGGCGAGACAGGCCGGGGCGCTGGCGGCATCGAGCCCCAGCGCCTGACCGATGCGACGGCTGAGCGGCTTGTGCAGGGTCTGGTAGGCGCGGCTGTGCGGGTCCTGCCGCTGCCAGATGAAGTATTCGTCCTGCCGGATCGGGTACTGGCCCAGCGGCTTGGTCGCGCCGTGGCAGAGGCTGCTGGCGCAACTCGCCACACCCTGGTGACGGTCTTCGGCACCACCTGGCGTGGCCGCTGCCAGCAGAAAAGCCGCAACCATCAGGCTGAACCAGTATTGCCAGGCGCGGCGTTGGGGATTCTTCAAAACCACTCTCCGACCAGTCACAAAGATTTAAGTTGCCCTTACTGCACGCTGAACATAGGCTTGCACAATTGCAGGACGCAAGTGCGCACCGGTACTGATGTGGAAATCAGGCTGGGGACAGGTAGTCATAACAAGAGGGAGCACGACCGTGGGCACACCGTATTCGATCGTGATTGTCGGCTCCGGCCCTGCTGGCCTGGCCGCCGCTGCGCGCGCGGCCGAGCTGGGCCTTTCGCATGTGCTGCTCGAAGCCGAAGCGCACCTCTCCCACACCATCCACCGCTACCAGAAGGGCAAGCATGTGATGGCCGAGCCCTCGGCGCTGCCGCTGCGCGCCTCGCTGCCGTTTGCGGCGGGCAAGCGCGAAACCATTCTCCAGAGCTGGGATGAGGGCACGGCCAAGCTCAAGGTCAAGGTGCGGCACGGTGCTGCGGTCACCGCCATCAGCGGCACACGCGGGGCCTTCACGCTCACGCTCGCAGACGGTGAGGCAGTGCAGGCCGAGTGCGTGGTGCTGGCCATTGGCCTGCAAGGCAACCCGCGCAAGCTGGGTTGCGAAGGCGAGGATTGCGAGCTGGTGCAGTACCAGCTCGACGACCCGGACGAGTACCGCCGCGAGACCATCGTCATCGTCGGTGCCGGCGATGCCGCCATCGAGAATGCGCTGGCGCTCAGCACGCAGAACAGCGTCATCATCGTCAACCGCCGCGATGACTTCGACCGCGCCCGCGAGGGCAACCGCGATGCGATCCTGAAGGCCATCGAGCAGGGCCGCATCCGGGTGGTGAACAACGCCGGCGTGGCCAGCGTGGTGATGAGCGGCGCACAGCGCGGCGTGATCACCCTCAGCACGCCGCAGGGTGCCGCCCCCATCAACTGCCAGCGCGTCATCGCGCGCCTGGGTGCGACCCCGCCGCGCGCCTTCATCGAGTCCTGCGGCATCGTTTTCCCCAGCAAGGACCCGAACGCGGTGCCGGCGGTCTCGGAACATTACGAAAGCAATGTGCCCGGCCTGTACGTGATCGGCGCGCTGGCGGGCTTCCCGCTCATCAAGCAGGCGATGAACCAGGGTTGGGAGGTGGTGGAGTTCATCGCCGGCCGCAACCCGGACCCGGCCGATACGCCGCTGCTGGCGAAGAAGTTTGAAAAGCTGCCGGGCAAGGCCACGGTGGCGGAAACCATCGAGCGCATCCGCAGCCGCATCCCCATCCTCAGCCACCTCACGCCCTTGCAGCTGAGGGAGTTTCTGCTCGACAGCGAGCTGCGCACGCCGCGTGCGGGCGAGATGGTGTTCGAGCGCAACGACTACAGCGACAGCTTCTATTCCATTCTCGATGGCGGCGTGTTCATCGCGCCCAAGCCGGATGATGTCAGCGAGCTGATTCCGCTCGAAGCCGGGCAGTTCTTCGGCGAGATGAGCCTGATCTCCGGCCGCCGTCGCAGCGCCACCGTGCTGGCAGGCGAAGACTGCGTGCTGGTCGAGACGCCACGGCGCTCGATGAACAAGCTCATCGCCAGCGTTGCGGCTGTGAAGCGCCTGCTGGATGAAACCTTTCTCACCCGTGCCATCCAGTCGAAGATTGCCCCCGGTCTCTCCGCCGAGGACTTGCAGGAGGTGGTCAGCAGCGCCTCGGTGGAACGCTTCAAGGCCGGTGAAATCCTGTTCAGTGCCGGTGATGTCGGCGATGGCCTGCATCTGATCCGCAAGGGTTCGGTGACGGTCGCGCAGGACATCGGCGGCAAGGAGACGGTGCTCGCCTACGTGCCTGCCGGCCAGTACGTGGGCGAGATGGCCCTGCTCACGGGTGCGGCGCGCAGTGCCACCGTCAAGGCCGCCATCGCCACCGAGACCATCAAGCTCGCGGCTCAGCCCTTTCTCGCCCTGCTCGGCCGTCATCCCAGCCTGCGCAACGAGATCGGCGCCACGCTGCAGGCGCGTGCCGCTGCCAATGCGCGCGCGCCGCAGGGCAAGGGCCAGCAGCAGGGCATCGTGCAGTTCCTCATGCAGCAGGGCATCGGCGAGGCCACCGATGTGCTGCTGATCGACGAGACCCTGTGCATCGGCTGTGACCACTGCGAGAAAGCCTGCGGCGATACCCACGGCGGCATCTCGCGCCTTGACCGCAAGGCCGGGGCCAGCTTCGCCGAGCTGCATGTGCCCACCAGCTGCCGCCACTGCGAGCACCCGCACTGCATGAAGGACTGCCCGCCGGATGCGATCCGCCGCGCACCCAATGGCGAGGTGTTCATCAGCGATGCCTGCATCGGCTGCGGCAACTGCGAGAAGAACTGCCCCTACGGCGTGATCCAGATGGGCGTGGTTTCCGAGAAGCCGCCCAGTCTGGTGAGCTGGCTGCTGTTCGGCGGCACCGAGCCCGGCATGCGGCACGACAAGGCCCTGGCCAAGGCGAAGAAGACCAGCGGCAAGCAGGCGGTGAAATGCGACATGTGCAAGGACCTCTCCGGCGGCCCTGCCTGCGTGCGTGCCTGCCCCACGGGCGCTGCCATCCGGGTCTCGCCGGAAGAGTTCATCCAGATCAGCCAGGGCAGCGTCTAGGCCCACCCGCCAGCCAGCCATGAGCCAGCCCAGCAAACGCCGCTACGCCCCGCGTGATGCCATCCATACCGGCTTCATGCGGCATCGTGGTTTCCGCTGGGCCAAGTTCGCACTCCTGCTGTGCGCGATCTGCATCGCAGCCTATGCCTGGCACACCCCGCTCGATGTGCCCAACGGCGGCACCTGGTTGGGCTACACCCTAGGCGGCATTTCAGCGAGCCTGATCGTGTTCCTGACCTGGCTCGGCGTGCGCAAGCGCCGCTACCGCTCCAGCTTCGGCACGCTCAAGGGCTGGACCTCGGCGCATGTCTACTTAGGCTTCGCGCTCATCGTCATCTCCACCCTGCACACCGGCTTCCAGTTCGGCCTCAACATCCACACCCTCACCTATGTGCTGATGTGGCTGGTGGTGCTCTCCGGCATCTACGGCCTCGTCGCCTACGCCAAACTGCCGCTGGAGATCGCCCGCCTGCACGCTGGCAGCACGCGCGATGCCTGGATCGAAGAACTGCTGGACTTGAACGAGCAGGCGCTCAAGCTCGCCGAACCACTGGGCGAGGAGGTGCATCGCCGAGTGGTGGCCTCGATCGAGAAAGTGCAGATCGGCGGCAGCCTGCGCCGCCAGCTCTACGGCCCCAAGGCGCTGCGACGCTCCGAGGACTCCCGCCCCCTGCTGCAATCCCGCATCGAGTCACTGCTGAAACTGCCCAGGCCGACCGGCAGCGCGGTGCCGGCGAACACCGTGGTGTTCATGGCCGGGCAGCTGGGCGGCACCGACAAGACCGAACAGGAATTGCAGCGCCTGCAACAGCTGCTGGAGCTGATTGGCCGCCGCAATGCACTGGCGGGCCGCATCAACCGCGACATCGCCCTCAGCGCCCGCTTGCAGGTGTGGCTGCTGTTTCATGTGCCGATCACCTTCGCGCTGATTGCATCGCTCATCGCCCACGTCGTCTCTGTCTTTTTCTACTGGTGAGCCGACGATGAAAGTCCTGCTGCGCACCATCGAATCGCCCACCGCACCCGTCACCGAGCGCGTGTTCGAGGTGCCGGTGCTGCGCATCGGCCGTGGCGGCGACCAGGACATCGTGCTCGGCGATCTGCGCCTCGCAATCGCGCACGCCGAACTGCTGCTGTACCAGGGTCTGCTCGGCCCCAGCATCCGCCTGGTGGCCAAGGCGCGCATGGGCGTGAAGGTCAATGGCACGCCGCAGACCAGCGATACGCTGAAGGTCGGCGACGTGCTCGACTTTGGCCGCCACTCG
Organism: Pseudomonadota bacterium; assembly: GCA_040386395.1. GTDB lineage: Bacteria > Pseudomonadota > Gammaproteobacteria > Nevskiales > Nevskiaceae > Stagnimonas. The sequence continues at coordinate 7,481 of JAZKFO010000092.1, forward strand.
CTCACCGTCGGCAAGCCGCCGGAGGGCTACGATCTGGTGCTGACCCTGCGCCAGCGCCTGGATGCGCAGGACGAGCGCAGCGCCCGCAAGGCGGCCTTCAAGACCACCCTCGCCGACACCGGCTGGTCGCGGCGGCGGCTGTCCTGGCTGCTGTTCGTGCTGGTAGCACTCACGGTGCTGGGGCTGCCGCTGCTGCATTACTTCCAGCAGCCGCCCGCGCAGGTGAATGCCGAGCGCAGCAGCGTGCCGTCGCAGGCACTGAAAGCCGACATCCTCTGGAACTCCGGGCCGCTGTCCAATGCCCACCAGATGCTCAACGCCGACTGCGGCGTCTGCCACCAGCAACCCTTCGTGCAGGTGCAGGATGCGAGCTGCAAGGGCTGCCATGCCGACCTCGGCGACCACGCCATGACCAGCACGGTCGCGCAGCAGCATCCCTTTGCCGAACAACGCTGCACCGACTGCCACCGCGAGCACAACGGCCCGCATGGCTTGATCCCCACCGCCAACCAGGCCTGCACGGTCTGCCATGCTGACCCTGCCGATCTGCCGGGCAAGCCGGGCCTGCCGACGAAAGATTTCAGCACAGCGCATCCCGACTTCATGCTCAAGCTGCAACGAAAGGCCCCAGTGGGCGCGAAGCAGCCCTTCGTCTGGGTCGAAGCACGTCAAGGCACGCCGGAGGCCAAGTTCGAGGACACCGGCCTCAAGTTCCCGCACGACCTGCACCTCGACACCAAGGGCATCGACGCACCGGAGGGCAACCGCGTGCTGGAGTGCGCGGGCTGCCACACGCCCACCGCCGACCGTTCGACCTTTTTGCCGGTGACGATGGAAGCGCATTGCTCGGACTGCCATCGCCTCGACTTCGACCCGCAGCACCCCGACCGCTTGCTGCCGCACGGCGAGCCGCAAGCCGTGGTGGATTCGGTGCGCGATCACTTCGCCCGCATCGCCCTCGCCGGTGGCGTGATGACCGCCGGCGCGCCCGCCGAGGTGCGCGAGCGTCGCCGCCCCGGCGAAACACTCGCGCCCAACCGTGCCAGGGCCGCACTGGCCTGGGCCGATGCCGAGGCGCAGAAAACGCTCACTGATGTGTTCGAGAAGCGAAGCTGCTATCTCTGCCATGCCGTCACCCCGACCAGCGATGCGCCGCGCCGCTGGCAGATCGCGCCCGTCGCGCCCACGACGCAGCCCGCGTTCAGCGCATTGACTTTCCCGCACGGCGCGCACGCCACCGAGAACTGCGCGAGCTGCCACGCCAGTGCCACATCGAAGCACTCCGAAGACGTGCTGCTGCCGGATATCAACAGCTGCCGCGACTGCCACGGCGACACCGGTGCGATGACCGAGACCGCCTCGCCCTGCCAGTCCTGCCATGTCTACCACCTTGAGGCGAGTGCCCCGCCCAGCCCGGCAAGGCCCGCTGCGAAGAAGGCCCCGTGAAGCATCCGCTGCGCCCCCTGCTGCTCGCCTTCGCACTGCTCGCGGTGCAGGGCTGCGGTGGCGGCGGCATCACGGCCACGGCCTGCACCGGCAGCTGCACCGAGCCATTGCCGCCGCGTCTGGAAGTCGGCGACGTCGAGCGTGTGATCGCGCAAGCGGTGGCCGAAGCGCAGGCGCGCAATGCCCGCGCCACCGTCGCGGTGGTGGATCGTGTCGGCAATGTGCTGGGCGTGTTCCGCATGACGGGCTCGGACACCAGCATCACCATCAGCAGCGGGCGCGGCGTCACCGGCGGGCTGGAGGGCATCAGCGTGATCCCGGACTCGCTCACCGCCATCAGCAAAGCCATCACCGGGGCCTATCTCTCCACCGAGGGCAATGCCTTCAGCAGCCGCACGGCGAGCCAGATCGTGCAGCAGTTCTTCAACCCCGGCGAAACCAGCCAGCCCAGTGGGCCGCTGTTCGGCGTGCAGTTTTCATCGCTCGCCTGTTCCGATCTCGTGCAGCGCCTCGGCAGCACGAGGCCCAGTGTCGGCCCGCAGCGCAGCCCGCTCGGCCTGTCGGCCGATCCGGGTGGCTTCCCGCTCTACCGCAATGGCGTGCCGATTGGCGGCGTGGGCGTGATTGCCGACTCGACCTACGGCGCTGACCTGAACGTGCGTGATACCGATGTCGATCTCGACGAGCTGATTGCGCTGGCCGCCCAACGCGGCTTCGAGCCACCCGATGATCGCCGCGCGGATCGCATCACCGTCGATGGCAAGACCCTGCGCTACAGCGATGCCAGTGCGGGCCAGCTGATGAGCGCGGTGGCAGCACCCGCCTTCGCCAGTCTCGATGGCAGCGCAGGCCAGCGGCTGGCCGTGCGCGGCTACACGGCGACGGCAGACAGCAGCCTGAAGGCAGGCACACGATTCGGTCTGGCCGAGTCCGGCATCCGCCCCGCCAGCCATGCCGCACTCGCCGCACTCGATGGCTTCGTGCTGGTCGATGCCCTCGATGCCGAACGCTTCGCACCGAAGCCCGGCAGCGATGCCGCGAGCCTGGGCGGCACCGCGCCGCTGGCCGCAGCCGAGGTGCAGACGGTGCTCGAAGAGGCGCTGAAAGTCGCCAACCGCGCCCGCGCGCAGATCCGCAGGCCGCTGTCCGCGCAGGCACGCGTGACCATTGCCGTCACCGACACGCATGGCGCGGTGCTGGGCGTGGTGCGCACCCGCGATGCGCCGCTGTTCGGCACCGATGTGGCGCTGCAAAAGGCGCGCAGCGTGGCCTTTTTCAGCAACCCGGCTGCCGCTGCCGATCTCGCCGCCACGCCCGACACGCAGTATCTCGCCGGGGGCGAGAACGCGAGCATCGCGGCCTATCTGCCGGCCTATCGCAGCTTCTTCAACCAGCCCACGGCGCTGGCCGATGGCATCGCCTACGGCAACCGCAGCATCGGCAATGCGGCGCGCCCGTATTTTCCCGATGGCATCACCGAGAGCGGCGAGCATGGGCCGGTCTCGAAGACCATCGCCAGCTGGAGCGTGTTCTCCACCGGCCTTCAATTCGACCTCGCCAACTCCGCCCTCATCAAGCACGCCAGCTTCGTGCTGGGCGCGGGCAGCGATGTGACGCCCGGCAGCTGTACGGAGATGCCCGCGCCTGCGGGGGCGAGCATGTCGCGCCTCGGCAATGGCTTGCAGATTTTCGCGGGCGGCGTGCCGATCCATCGCGGCAACCAGCTGGTCGGCGGCGTCGGCATCTCCGGCGACGGCATTGACCAGGACGACATGATTGCCTTCCTCGGCCTGCACAACGCGGGTGCGCGCCTGGGCGGGGCGATTGGCAATGCGCTGCCCGCGATGCGCGCCGACAACATCCAGCGTGGCGGCATCGCGCTGCGCTATGTGCAGTGCCCGCAGGCGCCCTTTCTCGACAGCGAGGAGCAGCGGCCATGCGAGGGCAAGTGAGGCTTTCTGCCGCCCTTGCCGCGCTGCTGCTGAGCACGGCGGCGCAGGGCATGGCCATCGACGAGGCCGATGATGGTTTCTGGACCGAGCGCCCGGCCAAGCCCGCCACCAGCGATGCCACCGCCGAGCGTCGCCGCCCCGACCGCGAGACCCGCCCCGCCCCCAGGCCCGGCAGCGAGCCGCTGCCCGACCCCAACGCCCGCACCGGTCTCGCCCCCGTGCGCCCCATCGAGAACTGGCAGGCGACCCAGGGTGCGCCGGTGCCCGACCGCTGGCGGCTCATCAGCAACCTCGGCGTGATGCGGGATCAAATCCTCAACCCCTACGAGCAGAACACCCTCAAGGGCGACAAGCCGATTCGCGGGCACGACGAGTTTCTGGTGGTGCTGGCCATCTCAGACACAGTGTTCGAGCCGCGCAGCATCCCCACGCCGGTTGCAGCGCAGTCGCCGGATCGCGCCGGGGCCAATGGCATCTTCGGCGGCGATACCCAGAACGCCTTTCTGCAAAGCGTGATCCTGAGCCTGATCTACCTGAAGGGCGACACCACCTTCAAGCCGCCGGACATCGAGTTCCACATCACGCCCGTGTTCAACTTCAACCACGCGCATGTGCAGGAAAACCGCGCGCTGCGCGTCGACCCACGCGAGTCCACCACGCGGCGCGAGACCTTCATCGGCATGCAGGAGCTGTTCGCGGACTACCACCTGCGCAATGTCAGCGACCGTTACGACTTCGACTCGGTGCGCTTCGGCATCCAGCCCATCTCGCTGGATTTCCGCGGCTTCCTGTTCCAGGACCTGCCGATCTCCGCGCGTCTGTTCGGCACCCGCGACAACAACCGCTGGCAGTACAACCTGCTGTGGGCGCGCCGGCTTGAGAAAGACACCAACAGCGGCCTGAACGCCATCAACCGCACGCCGCGCGAGGATGATCTCTTCGCCGCCAATCTCTACCGGCAGGACTGGCCGGTGCTGGGCTTCACGTCGCAGGCGCTGATCGCCCACAACCGCAACCGCGAGGGTGGTGATTTCTTCTTCGACCGCAATGGCTTTTTGGCCCGCCCCGCCTCGCTCGGTACCGAGCGCGGGCGCAACTATCAGGTGACGTATCTCGGCGCGAATGGCGATGGTCACTTCGGCCGCGACAACCTCACGGTCTCCGGCTATCTGGCGGTCGGGCGCGAGACGCGCGGCGTGTTCAAGGACGCCTCGCGCGACATCTTCGCCGGCTTTGCCGCTGCGGAGTGGTCGCGCGACTACGACTGGATTCGCGCGCGTGTCTCGGCACTCTGGGCGAGCGGCGATGACGACCCTTACGACAGCACTGCCAATGGCTTCGATGCGGTGTTCGAGAACCCGATCTTCGCCGGGGCCGACACCAGCTACTGGATTCGCCAGGGCGTGCCGCTGATCGGCGGCGGCGGCGTAACGCTGTCGACCCGCAACGGCGTGCTCAACAATCTGCGTACGAGCAAGGAGCATGGGCAGAGCAATTTCACTAATCCCGGCACGATGCTGCTGGGTGTGGGTGGCGACTTCGACCTGACGCCGGAGCTCCGGCTCTCGACCAATTTCAATCACCTCTGGTTTGCCGACGCCACGGTGGTGGAGGTGGCGCGCAATCAGGGGGGCATCTCGAAGTCGATTGGTTGGGATTTATCGACGGCGCTGATCTGGCGGCCGTTCCAGAACCAGAACGCGGTGCTCAGGCTCTCGTATGCGCAGCTCTTGCCCGGTGCGGGCTTCGAGGCGCTGTTCCCGGATGAAGACGCCTATTCGCTGCTGGCGAATGTGACGTTTACCTATTGAGCCTGCGGCCATGAACTCACTCTCTCTCCGCACATTCGCCATCGTCCTGATGGGCTGCGCGCCCTTTGTGCAGGCCAGCGACAGCGGCAAGGCGGCTGTGCGCAGCTACCACGCCACACCCGCCGCACCCGTGAGCCAGTCCACCGCCGAGGCCAGGGCCAAGTCCGCCGGTTGCACCAGCTGCCACACTGACACCGACCAACTCTCGATGCACAGCAACCCCGGCGTGGTGCTGGGCTGCACGGACTGCCACGGTGGTGACGCCAAGGTGGCCCTGCCTACGGGCAGCACGCGGCCGGAGCTTCAGTACACGCAGGCGATGGACTCGGCCCATGTGCTTCCACTCTGGCCTGCCTCGTGGAAAGGCAGCGGCAATCCCAAGTCCAACTTCACGCAGATCAACCGCGAGTCGCCGGAGTTCATCCGCTTCGTCAATCCCGGTGACTACCGCGTGGCGGATCTCGCCTGCGGTGCCTGCCACCAGCCGGTGATCGAGGCGAGCCGCCGCAGCCTGATGAGTACGGCCGCGATGTTCTGGGAGGGGGCGAGTTACAACAACGGCATCCTGCCGATGAAGCGCAGCGTGCTGGGCGAGAGCTATGCGCGGGCGGGCCGGCCGGTGGCCTTCCCCGACAACACCATGCTGCCGCTGAAGAGCGCGCTGCTCGACCGCATTGAAGATACGACCGGCCCCAAGCCGGAAGCCGCGCTCACCTATCTGCCCGCCACCATCAGCAACCCGGTGGCGGTGGACGAGAACATGCAGAAGAAGGGCATCATCCAGACGCTCTATCCCCTGCCCGCCTGGGAGGTCACCCCACCCGGCGATGTGTTCCGCGTGTTCGAGCGCGGCGGCCGCAACATCAACTCGATCTTCCCGGAGACCGGCCTGCCGAATTCGCTCGGCCTGATCCAGCGACTCGAAGAGCCGGGCCGCCCGGACCTGAAGCAATCCAATCGCGGCCCCGGCACCGGCAATCGCATCGCGGTGCCGGTGCTCAATCTGCACAAGACGCGCCTCAACGATCCCTTCCTGTGGTTCTTGGGCACCAACGACCAGCCGGGTGATTACCGCAGCAGCGGCTGCACCGCCTGCCATGTGGTCTATGCCAACGACCGCGAGCCGAAGCACTCCGGGCCGTATGCGAAGTTCGGCCACGGCGGCACCACGCAAACGAAGGACCCGACCATCCCCCGCAACGAGCCGGGGCACCCGCTGCAACATGCCTTCACGCGCGCCATCCCCACTGCGCAGTGCATGACCTGCCACATGCACCAGCCGAACATGTTCATGAACTCCATGCTCGGCTACACCATGTGGGATTACGAGAGCGATGCGCCGCGCATGTGGCCGGAGAAGCAGAAGTATCCGACCGATGCCGAGATACGCAGCATCAACGAGCGCAACCCCGAAGAAGCGGCGACGCGCGGCCTCTGGGGCGACCTCGATTTTCTCAAGCAGGTCTGGGACAAGAACCCAGAGATGAAAGACACCCAGTTCGCCGACTACCACGGCCACGGCTGGAACTTCCGCGCCGTCTACAAGCGCGACAAGAAGGGCAATCTGCTCGACGCCGAGGGTGCGAAGGTCGACGACGACGATCCGCAGAAGTTCAAGAAATCGGTGCATCTGTCGAGCATCCATGTCGACAAGGGCATGCAGTGCGTCGACTGCCACTTCTCGCAGGACATGCACGGCAACGGCCATATCGCAGGCGAGGTGGCGCAGGCGATCGAGATCGAATGCCAGGACTGCCACGGCACGGTGGATCGCTATCCGACGCTGAAAACCAGCGGCCCTGCCGCACCGCCCGGCGGCACCGACATGAGCAACAAGCGCGTGCAGGATGGTCGCCTGCGCTTCGAGTGGATCGGCGGCAAGCTCTGGCAGCGAAGCAGCGTCACGCCGGGCATGGAGTGGGAAATCCATCTGGTGAAGAACTCGGTCACGCCGGGCAACGCGCACTACAACGAGAAGGCTGCACGCGCCAAGCTGATGGCGCGCGACACCAGCAACTTCAGCTACGGCCGCAATGTGAAGCCCGCAGATCGCGCGCATCAGGATGAGGAGATCATGTGCGTCACCTGCCACAGCTCCTGGACCACGAGCTGCTTCGGCTGCCACCTGCCCATCGAGGCGAACTGGAAGACCGATCGCAAGCACTTCGAGGGCGGCGAGACGCGCAACTACGCCACCTACAACCCGCAGGTGGCACGCGATGATTTCTTCATGCTCGGCAAGCATGGTGAGGTGAAGGGCAACCGCGTCGCTCCCATCCGCTCGTCGTCGGCGCTGGTGCTGTCGTCCACCAACACCAGCCGCGAGAAGATCTACATCCAGCAGCCGCCGGTGTCCTCCGGCGGCTTCTCCAGCCAGGCTTTTGCACCGCACTACCCGCACACCGAGCGCACCACCGAGACCAAGACCTGCTCGGATTGCCACCTGTCGCAAGCCAACGACAACAACGCCTGGATGGCCTCGCTGCTGGGCCAGGGCACCAACTTCGTCAATTTCATCGGCTACAACGCCTGGGCCGGTGGCAGCGATGGCATCAGCGCCGTGCAGGTCACCGAATGGGACGAGCCGCAGGCGGTGATCGGCAGCTATCTGCACCGCTACGCCTACCCGGACTGGTATGCGGCGCACACCGCGCGCAAGGGCAAGCTGAGCACGGCACATGAAAACGGCAGCGGCGAGCCGGTGCGCTGCCTGCAACTGCGCGGCGAGTATCTGTATGCCGCTGAAGGCAGCAAAGGCATGCAGGCCTACGACGCCGCGAGCATCGCCAACAAGGGCTTCAGCCAGCGACTCATCACAGCACCCTTCTCGCCGCTCGGCCACGACACGCAAGTGAAGACGAAAGACGCGCGCTGTGTGGTGCTGCCCACCAACCAGCCCATCAATCCGCTGCGCAATGCCGATGCGGCGGTGCGCGAAAAGAATCAGGAGCAGGCCATGCACCCGCTCTACCACTACGCGCTGATTGCCGATGCGGTGGAGGGCCTGATTCTCGTCAACGTCGATACCCTGCAAGACGGCGAGCCGCGCAACAACAAGCTGCGCCGCGCGCTCACCTGGAACGCCGACGGCGTGCTGAAAGGCGCGCGTCATCTCGCCATCGCTGGCACGCGCGTCTACCTCATCGCCGATGCGGGACTGGTGGTGCTCGATCTCGATACGCCGCTGCAACCCAAGCTCATCGGCATCACCCCAATGAGCGATGCGCGCAGTGTCTCCGTGCAGTTCCGCTATGCCTTCGTCACCAGCGCGCGCGGGCTGGAAGTGTTCGACATCACCGTACCCGCGCAGCCCGTCGCCAAAGCACTGCTGCCGATGGCCGATGCGCGGCGCGTCTATGTCGCTCGTACCTACGCCTATGTGGCAGCAGGCGCGGAAGGCCTGGTGGTGGTCGATGTGCAGAACCCCGAAGCGCCCAGCGTGCTCACCCGCACCACGGCCGACGGAAAGCTGAAGGGCGCGAACGATGTGGTGGTCGGTTCGACAAATGCGAGTCTCTTCGCCTACGTCGCGGATGCGAGCGGCCTGCAGGTGCTGCAACTCACTGCGCCCGACTCGCAACCGAAGTTCTACGGCTTCTCGCCCGAACCGAAGCCGCAGTGGATCGCGCACTGGCCCAGCAAGGCACCGCTGCTGGCCTTGAGCAAAGGGCTCGACCGCGACCGTGCTGTCGATGAAACCGGGAACCAGATCGCAGTTTTCGGCCGCATTGGTTCGCGCCCCTTCAACCAGCGTGAGATGGAAGGATTATTTTTGGACGTCGATGGCAAACCCTGGTTTGTCAGCGACGAGGTGAAGGCAAGGCAGTAGACCGGCAGCAAGCGGCATCAGAGAAGGGAGATCACCATGCAGAGATCATTTTTCAAGCCAGCCAGCGGCAGCACACGAACATGGGCAGCAGCGGCCTTGCTGCTATTGACGACTTTCGGTGCCAGCGCCGCCGACCACGCCGACGCGCCGCGCTCCACCACCGATCCCTCCAGCGACATCACGGATGTCTTCATCTTCCGTGAAGGCGGCAAGCTGGTCGGCGCGATCTGCTTCGGGGGCGCACCCGTGCCGCGCGCGCGGGTGGATGGCCCGACCGGCCGCTTCGACCCGGATGTGCTCTTCATCTACAACATCGACCTCGATGGTGACGCCCGACCCGAACACGAAATCCTCATCCGCTTCGGCCGCAACAGCAAGGGCGAGGCCGGTGTGCAGTTCGAGGGCATTCCCGGCGCGGGCGCGCCACTCGTCGCAGGCCCCGTGGAGCGGGTACTGGCCTCACCGACGGGTCTCAGGGCCTATGCGGGCCTGCGCGACGACCCTTTCTTCTTCGACTTCGAGGGTTTCACCGCCACCATCGGCAGCTTCAACAGCACCGACAAGCCCAAGGGCAGTCTGTTCTTTGACGCCAGCCGCGATTCCTTCGCGCGCCGCAATCTCACCGCCCTCGTGTTCGAGATGGACCCCGCGCTGGTCGTCGCGCGCCCCGGCAACAGCAACAACCAGCTGATCCGGGTCTGGGCCTCCGGCGACCGGTTGATCAGATAAGGGAGCCGCCATGAACATCAAACTACTCATCTCCGGCGCTCTGTCTGCCTTTGTTCTCGTGGCCTGCGGTGGTGGCGGTGGCAACAACGCCACGCCCGCACCACCCGCACCGCCGCCGGTGGCTGATCCCTTCGTGTTCCAGACCTTCCCCAAAACCGCCTACGGCCGTTTCGATCGCATGGGCCAGCCGGTGGTCGCAACCGTCTTATTGCTGACTGCGGACAAGGACCCCTTCAACGGCAGCGATCCCAACCAGGACGGCGACTACGCCGCCTTGATGACCCAGCGCCTGGAGCAACTGCATGTCGGCCTCGACGACGCCATCATCGCCGAGGGTCTGGCGGTCTGCCCCACCGACGTGTGCCTGAGGCAGGTGATCGGCAAGATCATCCCCGACACCTTACAGTTCGACCTCTCGCAGCCGGATGGCTTCCCGAATGGGCGACGCTTCGAGGACCCGACGGTGGATCGCATCCTGTCGATGGCCCTGCTCGACCTCACCACGCCCGGCACCTGCGGCAGCGGGCCCTGCACGGTGTTCTCCTTCGAGCAGCTGCCGACCAACCCGACCCGCAACGAGTCGCCGTTTCTGGCGCAGTTTCCGTATCTCGCTGCGGCCCACCCGCCACCGTGAAAAACGGGCTGTTCGGGCTGTTGGCACTCGTCTCGGCGCTCGCAGCGGCCTGTCAGCAAGCGCCTGCACCGGCGACTGCCCCGCCAGTGCAGGCCACAGCTCCCCCAGCAGCAAGTTATGCGGATGAGCTGCGTGCCGCCGAACAGGCGGTGCGCGAGGTGCAGGCCCGCATCGCGCGCGGCCCCGTGGTGTGGCCGCAGTGGGCCAATCTGGCCGAGGCGCAGCGCGCGGTGGCACAACTCACGGGCGACTACCGCCACTACCTCGAAGCCGAGCAGTCGCTTGCTCAAGCCTTCGCACTGGCCGGCCAAGGCGGGCCTTATCTGGCGCGGGCGCAATTCAATTTCAGCGTGCATCGGCTGACGCTCGTCGAGCCTGACCTCGCGCGCGCCAGCGCCGAGAGCGACCCGGATGTCACCGCCATCCTCGCCCTGCGTGCTGATCTCGCCTTCTATCGCGGCGACTACGACGCAGCACTTAGCGGCTATCGCCAGGTGCTCCAACGCCGCGAAGACCTGCCCAGCCTCGTGCGCCTCGCCCTCTGGCATGCACGCACAGGGCATGTGAGCGAGGCACTGGCCCTGCTCGACCGCAGTGATGCGATCTACCACGGCGACTCGCAGCACCCGCGCGCCTTTCTCGCCCTGCAACGCGGGCTGATCGAACTCGACCGTGGCCGCTGGGAGCGCGCGCTGGCGCACTACCAGCACGCACTGCGGCTGCTGCCGGGCTGGTGGCTGGCAGCCGAGCACATTGCGGAAATCCATGCCCTGCAAGGCGAGCATGACGCGGCACTGCGCGAGTACGCCGAGGTCATCGAGCAGACCAACAGCCCGGAGTTCATGGACGCGATGGCCGGGTTGCTGCGCGCACGCGGCGACGAGACCGCCGCACGAGGCTGGATCACCCGCGCGCGCAAGCTCTACGAAGAGCGGCTGGCGACATTGCCTGAAGCCACTTATGGGCATGGGCTGAGTCACTTCCTGCAATTCGGCACGCCGGCAGAAGCACTTGCACTCGCGCGCAAGAACCACGCACTGCGGCCCTATGGCGAGGCACAGATCCAGCTTGCCGATGCCCTGCTGCGCAGCGGGGCCGTGCGCGAAACCGAGACGCTGGTGCGCAGCGCCCTCTCCAGCGGCTGGCGCACCGCCGAGCTGCACGCCACTGCGGCGCGTGCGTTTGCCGCCGCAGGCCAGGCCGAGGACTCGGCACGACAGGTGGCGCTCGCCAAGGCCCTGAATCCCAGGGCCGCCCAGCAATACGGCCTGCCGCCGGATAGCCCTTAAAATGCCGGCCATTCCCAAGCCAGAACTGCCATGACCAAGCTCGCCGAAAAACGCTGCATTCCCTGCGAGGGCAAGACCCCGCCGCTGCCCACCACCGAGGCCCAAGTCCTCAAGAACGAGCTGCGCAGCGAATGGGCCTTTGCCGACGAAGGCCGCAAGCTGGTCGCCACCTTCCAGTTCAAGAACTACTACCACACCACGGCTTTCGTGAATGCGGCGATCTACGTCGCGCACCGCGAAGACCACCACCCCGACATCAGCTTTGGCTACAAGACGGTGTCGATGACCTGGTGGACGCACACCGCCAATGGCCTGACCGAGAACGATTTCATCTGTGCCGCCAAGGTGGATGCCCTGCTCAACGGGCGCTGATTGCGGGCTGCCTTGCATCCGCTTGGCAAGCTCTTCGCGTATCGCAAGGCATAGGCGGTAACTGAAACCGGATCTTCAGGTTTCAGTTACGGTTGAATTGCACCATGGCTGCCACGGATGGTCGCCCTCATTCCATTGATTTGACGAGATTCCAATGACCATCCCTGTGCCTCGCGGCAGCCGCAAGCCTGCCGCTTTGTTTTGTGCGGCAGCCGCACTGCTAGCCAGTAACGCCCATGCCCTGCTTGAAATCGACGCCATGGCGCCGCCGCCTGACACGGTGGACTTCCGCGAAGGCACACTGAAACCCAGCGCACTCCAGCTCGCGCAAGTGAACGCCCTGGGGGCAACGGCCAGCTGGAACCGCTTCGGCACCGTGCATTCGATGATGAAGCAGGGCGGCTATCTGGCCACCGGCCTTTCCGGCACACCGGCGCAGGCCGCGCGCAGTTTTGTGAAAGCAAACGCCGCGCTGTTCAAGCTCTCGCCCGCGAGTGTGGATGCACTGGAAGTGGTCAACGAGGGCATCACGCCCAACAACGCGGCACGCGCCGTGCTGTTCCGCCAGAAGTTTGGTGATCTCTCGCCCTCTCAGGATGGTCTCATCACCGTCGGCATGGTCGAGGGCAAGGTCTACTACGTGTCCTCGTCGTCGGCCGGCGACCAGCCCCCGGCCAGCGCCGCCTCGCTCTCGCCCTTGCAGGCCTGGATGATCGCCGCCGCCGACGTGAAGCGTGCGGTCAGCCTCGACAAGGTCGTGCGCACGCTCGACATGACCCAGAAGCTCGGCTGGCACACGATGGAAGTGAAGGGCTTCAACCACCCCCAGCGCGCGCGCCTCACGGCCATCCCCATGCCCAATGGTGGCGTGCGGCAGGCTTGGGAAACCATCGTGCTCAATGCCAACGGTGGCGACGTGATTGCCTTCGTCCACTTCATCGACGCCCAGACCGGCAAGGTGCTGCGCCGCGAAAACCGCGTCAACTGGCAGTCGCAGCCGACGGTGGAAGTGTTCCAGGGTGCGTTTGCGACCACCGCCACCTGCGGCCCGCGCCATGACGTGGAAGTGCCGGCCGGCCAGGCGCAGATCGCCATCGTCGCGGCCTCTGCCCAGCCCGCCAACGACATCATCATCAAGCTCTACTACCTCGGCGTGCAGGTGGTTTCGGCTGATACCGGCACCAGCCCCGATGCGCTGACCTACGCGCCCGCAGGCGGCGTGCCGCCCGGCCTTTACTCGGCCGAGGTCTGCCCCTTCGACGGCACCTCGCTGCCGCCCTCGGACTACGCCGGCACCTTCACCTACACCGATGTCGCCGGTGGCGCCGTGGCCTTCACGCTGCCGTCCTGGAAGTCCTTCCAGGCCTATCCCCTGCCCGACTACAGCACCGCCGACAACCGCGACCTGCTGTGCTGGGCTGCTGGCACCGGCTGCGTCGATGTAGTCGGCGGTCTGGCTTCGCGCGCGCCCTGGGACGTGAATATCAACACCGGCCAGTCGACGATGACCACCATCGGCAACAACGCCGTGACGGCCGAAAGCTGGGGCAGCCCGCTGACGCCTTCGAGCAACTACCGTCCAGTGTCGCCGACGCGCAGCTACTCGTTTGCCTACGAGAACACCTGGGCGTCTTCCAAGTGTGACCCGACGGTGTTCGTGCCGCAGGGCAACGATATTGATGCAACCGTGACGGACCTCTTCGTCAAGCACAACCGCATGCACGACTGGTCGTATCACTTGGGCTTTACCGAGCTGAACTACAACCTGCAGATGAGCAACTTCGGCAACACCGGCACGACCGTCGAAAACGACCCGGAGATCGGCAATGTGCAGGCTGGTGCCGTCTCTGGTGGCCCTTCATCGCCCACCTTCTACAACGCACCGGGCCGCGACAACGCCAACCAGATCACCTTGCAGGATGGCGTGCCGGGCATCACCAACCAGTATCTGTTCCAGTCCCTGGGCGGTGCGATTTACGCCCCCTGCGCGGATGGCGACTACGACATGGGCATCGTCGGCCACGAGTACGGCCATGCCATCACCAACCGCATGATCGGCGGGCCGGACAGCAACATCGGCGGTGCCCAGGGCGGTGCAATGGGCGAGGCCTGGGGCGATCTGCTGGCAGGCGAGTTCCTCGCTTCGTACGACTTAGGCCCCTTGCAGGACGAGAAGCCGACCGCGATTGGCCTCTACGCCACCGGCAACAAGAACAGCGCCATCCGCAACTACTCGCTCGACTTGAACCCGCTGAACTACTCGAACCTCGGCTACGACACGCCGGGGCCGCAGGTGCATGCCGACAGCGAAATCTGGAGCGGCACCAACTGGGAAATCCGCAAGACCCTGGCCGAGAAATACAACAGCCAGTTCCCCGCCAACGACCAGCAGCGCATCAAGGATTGCGCCAACGGCCTCTACGCCGCCGATGCCTGCCCCGGCAGCCGCCGCTGGGCGCAGCTGATGTTCGACAGCTACCTGCTGATGCCGGCCTCGCTCTCCATGCTCGACGCCCGCGACGCGATGCTGGCGGCTGACCTGGCCCGCTTCGGCGGTGCCAACCAGACCGAGCTGTGGCGCATCTTCGCCAAGCGCGGCATGGGCAAGAACGCCTACAGCAGCGGCCCGGACGATGGCGCGCCCATCGGCAACTTCGAGTCGCCGCTGGAGGCTCCTGCTGTCGTCACCTTCAAGGTTTTGGGTGGTGATGAGGCCAATGCCGCCATCGTGGCAGCGATCCGCGTCGGCCAGTTCCAGGGCCGCACCCGGCCCATCGCCGACACCGATCCCGCCACCGTGATCGACACCACCGATGCCATCACCACCATGGCAACGGGCAACCTCAGCGACACCGCGCGCATGGTGCCGGGCACGTATGACTTCATGGTCGGCGGCCCCGGCTACGGCCATCACCGCTTCACCGCGACGGTGGCGGCAGGTGCCAGCACGCTCACCTTCACCATCCCCACCAACCTCGCCTCGGTGAGCAAGGGTGCGACGGTAGTGACCAGCGCAACGGCAGCGGAAAGCATCACGCCGGAAGCGATGAACACGCTGATCGACGATGACGAAGGCACGGGTGTGCGCATCGGCGACGAGGGTCTGGTGGAAGGTGCTTATGCCATCGTGCAGCTTGCCGGTGGTGCCAAGAGCGTATCGCGCATCCATCTCTCGACCTCCGCAGGCCCGGCCAACCCAGGTCGCTTCACGGGCATTCGCCAGTTCGAGGTGCGCACTTGCAGCGGCACCTGCGCCAACCCGGCGACGGACTTCAGCAACATCGCGTTCACCAGCGCGGAAGATGCCTTCCCCTCCGTGCTGATCCGCCCGACGCAGCCGACGTTGAACCAGCGCGAGTTCGACTTCCCCGCCGTCACCGCGTCGCATGTGATGGTGCGCGTCATCGACAGCCAATGCACCGGCAACGCGCTGTATCTCGGTGACAACGACAACGACCCGCTGGTGAATGCCGACTGCGCCACCTTCGTGCCGCCGCTGGCTTCGGGCGTGAATGTGCTCGGCATGACCGTGAACCTCACGCTCACCCCGCCGGGTTCGGTGGTGCGTGCTTCGGACATCCAACTGTTCGGCAGCAAGGCCGAACCTGTTGCAGGTGGCAGCACCCCTGTCACCACGCCGCCGCCCAGCGGCTCGGCGCCGGTCATTGGTGGGGCTGACGGTTTGACTGGTAGCGGTGCCACCGGCGGTCGCTTCGGTGGCGGCGCACTGAGCCTTGGCCTGCTGCTGCCCCTGCTGCTCACGCTGGGCCGTCGTCGCCGCATGGCCTGATTCAACGTGCAACAAAAAAGCCGGGCATGCCCCGGCTTTTTTGTGCCTGCCGGTTTTGCGACTACAGCAGCTGCCGCCCGGCAAAGGCGTGATTGAGCGTGCCGCCATCGACGTATTCCAGCTCGCCACCCATCGGCACACCGTGGGCGATGCGGGTGACTTTCACCTGTCGCGCCTTGGCGAGTTCGGCGATGTAGTGGGCGGTCGCCTCGCCTTCCACCGTCGGGTTGGTGGCGATGATGAGTTCGCGCACGTCGCCCTTCGAGAGCTGCTCGATCAGCAGCGACAGCCCCAGCTGTTCCGGCCCGATGCCATCGAGCGGCGAGAGCCGGCCCATCAGCACGAAGTAACGGCCGCGATAGCCGGTGCCGCCTTCGATGGCGAGCAGGTCGGCCGGGTTCTCGACCACGCACAGTTGCCCCGTGTCATCGCGGCGCGCAGTGCAGAAGCCGCAGTGATCGGGCTCGCAGAACATGCGCGTGCGCGGGCACTGGTTGATGCCCTCCATCGCATCAGCAACGCTGCGGGCGAGAAAGGCCGCACCCTCGCGGTCGCGCTGCAAGAGGTGCAGTGCCATGCGCTGCGCTGATTTGGGGCCGACACCCGGCAGACGTCGCAGGGCGTCGATCAGACGGGTGAGTTTGGGGGAGTAGCTCGACACTCGCTTACATCAGCCCGCCGAGATTCATCCCCGGCGGCAGCTGCATGCCGGCGGTGGCGCTGCTCATCTTGGCGGCACTGGCGGCTTCGATCTTCTGCGCGGCATCGTTGATGGCGGCGGCAATCAGGTCTTCCAGAAACTCCTTGTCTTCGGTCAGCGCATCGGGGCTGATCTCGACCTTCTTCGCCTGGTGCTTGCCGGTGAGCGTGACCTTGACCAGACCCGCGCCGGATTCGCCGGTGATCTCCATGCGGGCGACTTCATCCTGCAGGCGCTTGACGTTTTCCTGCATCTTCTGGGCTTGGGCGAGGATCTGTTGCATGGGGCCTTTCATGGGCGCTCCTATTGATTGACTGGATGAGGTTGGTTGACGCGAAGCGTCAAAGGGACTTGATCGAGCCAGCACGAATGCTGGCCCCGAAGTGTTGTTGAAAAGCCTTGACCCGCTCGTCTTCGACGATGGCGGTCTCGGCGGCTTTCTGTTTGGCGTCCTGTGCGGCGATGGCGAGTGCTGCGGGCGTATCGAGCGCGCCGATGCCGACATCAATCACCAGATGAATGGGGGCCGAGAGCTGGATGCGCAAGGCCTCCTGCAACTCGCTGCGACGCTCTTCGGTGAGCAGGTGCTTGTGTTTCACGTCGAGCGTGAGGCGCAGGGCATCGCCATCGCGCGAAGTCCACACCGCGTTGTAGGCGAGTGTCTTGCTCAGGCCCTTGAGTGCCAGGGCTTCGAGCCGCACAGCCCAGGGTGCGTCATCGGCCACAGGCTGCGGCGTGGGCACCGGCACGGCGATGGCGGGCAGCTCGATGCGTGGTTTCACCGCAACCGGCGCAGGCGACGCCAGGCTGGCCGTGGGTGCGGCGGCGCCAGGGCGTGCGGGTGCAGCGGCACCGGTCGCACTCATTGCAGGCCGCGCACCACCCACCGTTGCAGGTTGATCGGGTGGCGCATCAGGGTGGAAGGCCAACATGCGCAGCAGGCACATCTCGAAGCCCAGACGCGGCTCCGGCGCCCAGCCCAGGTCGCGGCGACCGAGCACGGCGATCTGGTAATACAACTGCAAGTCTTCGGCCTTGAAGCGGCCATTGAGCGCGAGCAGGGCCTCGTCGTCATCCTCGGTCTGCGCCTTGGGCAGGGCCAGCAGCATGGCGAGGCGTTGCAGCACGGTGGCGAGTTCGTTGAGCAGGGCGGCATAGTCCGGGGCCTGCGCTTCCAGCTTCTGGATGCCCGCGAGCAGGGCCGCGCCATCGCGCGTGGTGAGGGCCGCCATCAGGTCGTACAGCACGCGGCGGCCGGAGGTGCCGAGCATCTCTTCGACGGGCTCGCGCAGCAGCGTGCCGCCGCCGGCGAAGGCGATGGCCTGGTCGGTGAGCGAGAGCGCGTCGCGCATCGAGCCATCGGCCCCGCGCGCGATCTCGCTGACCGCCCCCGGCTCGAAGCCCTGGCCTTCTTCGCTCAGCACCTTGTTGATCTGCTCGCGGATGACACTGATCGGCAGGCGCTTGAGATTGAACTGCAGGCAGCGGCTCAAGATGGTGGCGAGCAGCTTCTGCGGGTCGGTGGTGGCGAGGATGAACTTCACGCGCGGCGGCGGTTCTTCCAATGTCTTGAGCAGCGCATTGAAGGCGCTCTTCGACAGCATGTGGACTTCGTCGATCAGATAGACCTTGTAGCGGCCGCGCACCGGCGCGTACTGGGCGTTGTCGATCACCACGCGCACATCGTCGACGCCGGTGTTCGAGGCGGCGTCGATTTCCAGCAGGTCGACGAAGCGGCCCTGATCGACCTCCTTGCAGCTGCCACAAACGCCGCAGGGCTGCGAAGTCACGCCAGTTTCGCAGTTGAGACCCTTGGCGATGATGCGCGCCAGCGTGGTCTTGCCGACCCCGCGCGTGCCGGTGAGCAGGATGGCCGGATGCAGGCG
>JAZKFO010000093.1:0-2745 GCA_040386395.1 Pseudomonadota bacterium
AAGGCCGCTCGCATCAAAGAGAAGCTGGCACCGCGCGCTGCACCCAAGGCCTAAGAGCCTTGTGTGGGTCGGGCTTGAAAGCCTGACCCTGCAGCAGCAAGAAGCGAGCGTCGGATTGAATCCGGCGCTCGCTTTTGCGTTTATGTAGATCGGCGCCGACACCCCATCGTTGTCATTCCCGCGAAAGCGGGAATCCAGTGGCCCGTGATGCGCGCCGCCCCAAAGGTGGATTCCCGCTTTCGCGGGAATGACAGTACGAGGGGGCAGCACTTGAACCTTGCCTCTGCACCCCCAAAAAACGTGCAGGCTTTAACCCTTAAAAAAAGACCCACCATGACCGCCACCGTAGAAACCAAAGAGTTCCAGGCCGAGACCAAGCAGGTCCTCAAGCTCGTCATCCACTCGCTCTACTCGAACAAGGAAATCTTCCTGCGCGAGTTGATCTCGAATGCCAGCGATGCCTGCGAGAAGCTACGCTTCGAGGCGCTACGCGATGCAACGCTGCTGGGTGGCGATACGGCCGGCATCACGCTGATCCCGGATGCCGCCGCTGGCACGCTGACGATCAAGGACAACGGCATCGGCATGAGCCGCGATGAGGTGGTCGAAAACCTTGGCACCATCGCTCGCAGCGGCACCAAGAAGTTTCTCGAAGCGCTCGCCATCAACAGCAGCGGTGAGGCGAAGGACTCGCAGCTCATCGGCCAATTCGGCGTCGGCTTCTATTCCGCCTTCATCGTCGCGGAAAAAGTCACCGTGCTGACCAAGCGCGCCGACAGCGAAGGCGTGCGCTGGGATAGCGACGGCGAAGGCAGCTATGAGATCGGCCCGCACCACAAGGCGGATCGCGGCACCGAAGTCATCCTGCACCTCAGAGCCGACGACAAGGAGTTTCTCGACGGAGACACGCTGACCGGCCTCGTCCACAAGTACTCGGATCATCTGGCGCTGCCGATCAGCCTGACCAAGGACGACAAGACCGAAGTCATCAACCAGGCCAAGGCGTTCTGGACGCGCCCCAAGAGCGAGCTGAAGGACGAGGAATACCAGGCGTTCTACAAGCACCTCAGCCATGACTGGGACGACGCGCTCGCCTGGGCGCACCACAAGGTCGAGGGCACGATGGAATACACCTCGCTGGTGTACATCCCCAAGCGCGCGCCGTTCGACATGTTCAACCGCGACGAGCAGAACGGCGTGCAGCTGTACGTGAAGCGCGTCTTCATCATGGACAAGGCCGCCGAGCTGCTGCCGCCCTACCTGCGCTTCGTGCGCGGTCTGGTCGACAGCGCCGACCTGCCCTTGAACGTCAGCCGCGAGTTGCTGCAAGGCAGCCGTACCACCGACAAGATCAAGACCGCGCTCACCAAGCGCGTGCTGGATCTGCTCGATGATCTGGCCGCCAACAAGGCCGAGCAGTACGCCGAGTTCTGGAAGACTTTCGGCGGCGTGCTGAAAGAGGGCGTGATCGACGACGCGACGAACAGGGATCGCGTTGCCAAGCTGCTGCGCTTTGCTTCGACCCACGCGCCGGAAGGCGCAACCGTCACACTCGCCGACTACGTGAGCCGCATGAAGCCCGAACAGAAGGGCATCTACTTCGTCACCGCCGACACCCTGGCGGCGGCGAAGAACAGCCCGCATCTGGAAGGCTTCGTGGCGCAGGGCTTTGAAGTGCTGCTGCTCACCGAACGCATCGACGAGTGGCTGACGCAGCACCTGCGCGAGTTCGAAGGCAAGGCGCTCACGAGCGTCGCGCGGGCGGCGAAGGACATCGAGTCCGCCATCGAAACGCCGGAGAAGGCTGCGAACGAAGGTGCCTACAAAGAGACACTGGAGCGTTTGAAGGCGGCGCTGACCGGCAAGATCAGCGAAGCCAAGCTCTCGGTGCGCCTCACCGAATCACCGGCCTGCCTGGTCGCCAGCGAATACGGCATGAGCCTGCGCATGGAGCGGATGATGAAGGCCGCCGGCCAGGCCTCACCGTTTGGTGGCGGCCAGCCGGTGTTCGAGATCAACGCCGAGCACCCGCTGGTGCAGCGCCTCAAGGACACCGCCGACGAAGCGGCCTTCGCCGATCTCGCCAGCCTGCTGCACGACCAGGCGGTGCTGGCCGAAGGCGGCGCGCTGGAAGACCCGGCGAGCTTCGTGAAGCGGCTCAACAAGCTCATCCTTGATGGCCTGAGCGAGCAGCCGAAAATCCTGCTCAGCTAGGCTCGTGTGAGACCGGGTTGCGGTTCTCGCGGACCGCAGACCGGATCTGCGCGATGTTCTCGCGCAGCACATCGGCCACGAACTCGTCGGTGCGCGGGTCGTTGAGCAGGTCGCTCACCACCCGGAGTACTGACTCCACAGTCGCGGCGATGATGTCGTCGAAGAAGGGCACCCGCTTGAAGCGGCGCATCTCAGGGTCCGCCGCGATCTTCTCCAGTGCCATCGCGCGCAGCTCGTCGCGGTTTTCGTCCAGCGCCCGCGCGACGTTCTTGGTGTAGTGGCCCTGCTTCAGCACTTCGACCACTTCATCCAACACCGCCAGCGTCACCGGCCGGCTGATGGCGGCAGCGACTTGTTCGCCCACGCGATTGACCAGGGCATAAGTGAAGCCGCGTCCCATCGCCCGATCCGTCGCCATGCCGAAGCGCGCCAGCAGGATGACGATGCGCACCACGCGGAACAGCCGGAAGCCGCGGATGGCCGGGTGCGCGACCGGGATCATGCCCAGCACCTCGTACCAGTTGCGCCAGA
>JAZKFO010000094.1:0-5357 GCA_040386395.1 Pseudomonadota bacterium
GTTGGTCGGCGCGAGAGGATTTGAACCTCCGACCACTTCCACCCCAAGGAAGTGCGCTACCAGGCTGCGCTACGCGCCGACAGGCAGCTAGTTTAAGCGATTCGAGCCTGTTTCTGTAGGCCGATGTGCAAGAAACTTAGCTGGGCAGGCGCTTGAGCAGTTCTTCCAGCTCGCGGCGCAGGTCCTTGATCTGATCCTTGCGTGATGCGGTGGCCACGATGGGTGCGGCCATCGGCAATGCAGCGGCTGCGATGCTCGCCACCTGCTCGGCACGCGACTCGCGCAGACGCTGGCGCGCGCCGCCGATGGTGAAGCCCTGTTCGTAGAGCAGGCTGCGGATGCGGCGCACCATCTCGACATCGTCGAACTGGTAGTAGCGGCGGTTGCCGCGGCGCTTGACCGGCTTGAGCTGGGGAAACTCCTGCTCCCAGTAGCGCAGCACATGCGGCTTGATGCCGCACAGCTCGCTCACCTCGCCAATCGCGTAATAGCGCTTGCGCGGCAGCTCAGCCGACAGGGTCGGCATCGCAATGATCTC
This sequence comes from Pseudomonadota bacterium, assembly GCA_040386395.1. Classification (GTDB taxonomy): domain Bacteria; phylum Pseudomonadota; class Gammaproteobacteria; order Nevskiales; family Nevskiaceae; genus Stagnimonas. The sequence continues at coordinate 539 of JAZKFO010000094.1, forward strand.
CGCGCTAGCTTTCATCGACGCTCACCCTCAAACGCAATTTCTGGCCCGGACGGAACGTCACCACGCGACGTGCCGAAATGGGGATTTCCTGTCCAGTCTTGGGGTTGCGACCCGGACGCTGATTCTTGCTGCGCAGCTCAAAATTGCCAAACCCCGACAGCTTCACTTCCTCGCCCGCTTCCAGCCGCGTGCGCATTTCTTCGAAGAACAAGTCCACAAACTCCTTCGCCTCGCGCTTGTTCAGCCCAAGTTCTTCAAAAAGCGCGTCGGCGAGTTCTGCCTTGGTGAGGGTCAAGCTTTGTGTCTCCCTTTCTTCATCCCCGCAGGCTGGCTCCCAGCTTCTGCGCGAGCGCAGTGACAATCCCTGCCACCTGCGTGTCGATTTCTTCAACCGTGAGGGTGCGCGAATAGTCCTGAAAAATCAATCCCATTGCGACACTCTTTGATGCATCACGTAAACCTTGGCCGCGATAGATATCGAACACCAAAGCCTGCGCGAGATTGGGGCCTGCGGCGGCCCTGGCGGCGTCGATGAGAGCTTGGGCTTGCACGGTTTCATCGACCACCAGCGCAATATCGCGGCGGGAGGTCGGAAACTCAGGCACCGGCTGGGCGACGGGCACCTTGGCCGCCGAGAGCAGCGACCAGTCGAGTTCGAACAGCTGCGGCGCACCGGGCAGATCAAGGCTGCGGACCAGTTCGGGGTGCAGCTCACCCAGCACGCCGATGGTCTGGCCGTCGCGGATCAGGGCCGCCGTGCGGCCGGGGTGCAGGGCGGGATGCGCACCGCGCTCAAAGCGGAAGGCGCTCGCATCGCCACCGAAGGCGGCGCTTAGGGCTTCGACATCGGCCTTCAGGTCATAGAAATCGACCGGACGCGACTTTTCGCTCCACTGCTCGGTGCTGGCCGTGCCGAAAGCGAGGCCCGCCAGGCGCGGGGTTTCGCTGATCTGGCCATCCAATTCTGCAAAGGTGCCGGCCAACTCGAAGAAGCGCACGCGCCGCATCTGCCGCTGATGGTTGTGCAGCCAGGCCCCGATCAGGCCCGTCCACAGGGTGGTGCGCATCACGGCCATCGTCTCGGCGATGGGGTTGTCGAGCGGAATACCCGTGAAGGCGGGCGTGAGGCGGGACTGGATCTTGGGATCGACGAAGCTGTAGGTGACGGCCTCCTGCCAGCCGCGCGCGACCAGTGCATCGCGGATGCGCGCGGCGGGGCGCAGGCCCTCGCTCTGCTTTGGCGGGATGAGTGCGGCGCGATAGGGCTTGGCCGCGATGTTCTCGTAGCCGAACAGGCGCGCCACTTCTTCAATCAGGTCCGGCTCGATGGCGAGGTCGAAGCGCCAGGTGGGCGGCGTGCAAGCCCAGGCACCCTCGCCTGCCTTGCTCACCGTGACGCCGAGGGCATGCAGGCAAGCTTCGATTTCACTGGCGGTGATCTCGACGCCCAGAAGGTCGATGAGTTTCTGATGACGCAGCATGATGTTGCTGCTCACCACGTCGCCGCCCGCGCTCGACACCGGCCCCGCCTGCCCGCCGCAGATGGCGAGCGCGAGCGTGGTGGCACGCTCCAAGGCTTCGGCTTGCAGCGCGGTATCGACGCCGCGTTCGTAGCGATAGGCGGCATCCGACGACAGCTTGTGGCGGCGCGCGGTGCCGACCACGGCGGCGGGTGCAAAGGCAGCAGACTCGAAGAAGATGCTGGTGGTGACTGAGGTCACACCCGAATCTGCACCGCCCATGACGCCCGCCATGGCGACGGGCTGGCCGCCGGCGGTGATGAGCAGTTCCCGGCTCAGGGTGGCCGTTTCCTCGGTGAGCAGCTTCAGCGTTTCACCAGCCTGCGCGCGGCGGACCTGGATGGATCCTTCGAGCTTGTCGAGGTCGAATGCGTGCATGGGCTGGCCGAGTTCGAGCATCACATAGGCCGTGATGTCCACCACCGGATGAATGCTGCGGATGCCGCTGCGGCGCAGGCGTTCGCGCAGCCAATCCGGTGTGCGCGCCTGCGGATTGATGCCTTCGATGACACGGCCGAGGTAGCGCGTGCAATCCGCCGTGTTCTCGATGGTGACCGCGAGCGTCTTGCTGCTGGTGACGGGTGCGGCTTCGACAGCGGGCTTGCAGGGCTGCAAGCCATAGAGCGCGCCGACTTCGCGGGCCAGCCCGTTGATGCTTAAGGCATCGCCGCGATTGGGCGTGAGTTCGAGCGTGAGCAGCGTGTCGTCGAGCTTGAGGTAGGTGCTGATCGGCGTGCCGGGTGTGGCGGTGTCATCGAGTTCCAGCAGGCCTTCGGACTTGTCGGACAGCATCAGCTCCTTGGCCGAGCACAGCATGCCGGCGGAATCGACTCCGCGCAGCTGGGCCGCCTTGATGTGCAGATCACCCGGCAGCGTGCTGCCGACGGTGGCGACCGGTGCGCACAAACCGACGCGCGCGTTGGGTGCGCCGCAGACAATCTGCTGCGGCGTGCCCGTGCCGATATCGACGGTGCAGACGCGCAGGCGATCTGCCTGCGGGTGCTTTTCGGCGGTGAGAATGCGGCCCACGACCACGCCCTGCAGAGCATGCTCGGCGAGCGGCGAGCCTTCAGCTTCCAGCCCGGCCATGTTGAGCTTGTGGGCGAGTTCGGTCGCGGTCGCCGCCGGGTTGGCCCACTCGCGCAGCCAGTTCAATGAGAGTTGCATGGCGGTTGCGCCTTATTGGAACTGCGCGAGAAAGCGCAGATCGTTGATGTAGAAATCGCGCAGATCGCTGACGCCATAACGCAGCATGGCCATGCGCTCCACACCCATGCCAAAGGCATAGCCGCTGAACTGCTCGGGGTCGATGCCGACGGCTTTCAGCACATTGGGATGCACCATGCCGCAGCCCATCACCTCCAGCCAACGGCTTCCCTTCTCCGGGTCGTCCCACTTGATGTGGACGTCCGCACCCGGCTCCACGAAGGGGAAGTACGAGGGGCGGAACAGCGCCTCGACATCGCGCTCGAAGAAGCGCGAGAGAAAGGTGGTGATGTCGTATTTCAGATCGGCCAGGCTCACCTTTTCGGCGATGTAGAGCCCTTCGATCTGGTGAAACATGGGGCTGTGGGTGCGATCGTAATCGACGCGATAGACGCGGCCCGGACAGATGATGCGGATCGGCGCCTTGCGGGCCAGCATGGTGCGGATCTGCACCGGGCTGGTGTGGGTGCGCAGCAGACGCGCGCCGTCCTTGAGATAGAAGGTGTCCTGCATCGCGCGAGCCGGGTGGCTCTCCGGGATGTTGAGCGCCTGGAAGTTGTGGAAGTCGTCCTCGATCTCCGGGCCTTCCACCGTCTCGAAACCCAGCTCGTTGAACAGGCCGGAGATGCGCTGGATGGTGCGGGTGATGGGATGCAGGCCACCGACACCGATGCCGCGACCGGGCAAGGTGACGTCGATGGTCTCGCTCGCCAGCCTGGCTTGCAGGGCGGCATCGGCGAGCGTGTTGCCACGCGCATCGAGCGCGGTGTTCAGCGCATCGCGCACGCGATTCACCTGTTCGCCGTAGCTCTTCCGTTCATCCGGCGCCATGCCGCCGAGGCTTTTCAGCAGCTCGGTGACGCGGCCTCGTCTGCCGAGCAGATCGACGCGCAGGGCATCGAGTGCGCGGGCATCGGCAGCAGCGGCAATGTCGGCAAGTGCTGCGCTCAACAACTCATCGAGATTCGGACTCATCCGTTCTCATCCCCAATCAGATTCACCAATAAAAAAGGGGCAGCTTGCGCCACCCCTTTACTTGTAACGACCTGCCGAAACTTAGACTGCTTTCGGTGCCAGCGCGCCAGTGGTGGGCAGCTTGGCCTTGACCGTATTGACGATGGTCGCAAACGCAGCCTTGTCGCTCACGGCCAGCTCAGACAGCACCTTGCGGTCAATGGCGATGCCAGCGAGCGTCAAGCCGTGGATGAACTTGGAGTAGCTCAGGCCGTACTCGCGCACGGCGGCGTTGATGCGCTGGGTCCAGATGGCGCGGAACTCACGCTTCTTGACGCGACGATCGCGGAAGGCGTACTGGCCAGCCTTGATGACCGCCTGTTTCGCCACGCGGAACACGCGTGAGCGCGCGCCGTAGTAGCCCTTGGCGGCGTTGAGGATTTTCTTGTGCTTTGCTCGGGCGGTAACGCCGCGTTTGACTCGTGCCATGTTTAGTTCTCCTGATGATTAAGCGTAGGGCAGCAACTGACGAACTTCTTTCAGGTCAGACCCGTGAATCTGGGTCTCACCGCGAAGCTGGCGAATCGTCTTGCCCGACTTCTTGGTCAGGATGTGGCGCTTGTAGGCATGGCCGCGTTTGAAGCCGCCCTTCCCCGTCGCAGAAAAGCGCTTGGCTGCGCTCTTGTTGGTTTTCAGCTTTGGCATTGTGAATGCTCCAAAACAACAACAGATGTCTTCGGTATTTAGCCGGCTTCACAAGCCCTGACATCGTAAAAGGGCCGCTAACCGGGCTTGCCGCGATGTGGCTACGGCAAGACTTTGGGTACCGCAAAAACTCTGTTGCCTCTCGAAGCCGACTATTTAGTCTTCTTCGGCGACAGCACCATCACGGCCTGCCGTCCTTCCATTCTTGGATGCTGCTCGACGACTGCGATTTCGATCAGATCGGTTTTGATCTTTTCGATCATCTGCATGCCGATTTCCTGGTGGGCCATTTCGCGGCCCTTGTAACGCAGGTTGATCTTGACCTTGTCGCCCTCTTCCAGAAACTCTTTGATCTGCCGCATCTTGGTGTTGTAGTCGCCGTCCTCGGTGCCGGGGCGGAACTTCATTTCCTTGATCTGGATCTGCTTCTGCTT
>JAZKFO010000095.1:0-16280 GCA_040386395.1 Pseudomonadota bacterium
TCTTGAAGAGAGTCCCTATGACTGAAATCACCACCGCACTGCACCCCAGCACGCCTCAGTTGTTGAAGGCCACGGCGCTGGCGCTGGCCGCTGCCGGAGCCATCCTGCTCACCACCGTGCTGCCCGCCGAATACGGCATTGATCCCACCGGTGTCGGCAAGGCGCTGGGCCTCACTGCACTGCACACACCGGCTGGCGAGAACACCGCGGTCGCGGCATCGGCACAGGCCGTCACCGCACCGGCGACTGACCTCACTGCGAGCGTCATCCAGCAGCCGACGCCTTTCCAGAACGGCGAAATGACGCTGACCCTGCAAGCCAATGAGGGTGCCGAGATCAAGGCCCAGATGCACGCGGGGGAAGCCTTTGTATTCAGCTGGGTCAGCGAGGGGCCGGTGAACTTCGATATGCACGGCGAGAAGCCCAATGACGGCGACAACTTCACGAGCTACTGGAAAGACCGCGAAAAGTCGGAAGGCCACGGCAGCTTCACCGCACCCTTCGATGGGTCGCAGGGCTGGTATTGGAAGAACAAGGGCAACGCAGCCGTGACTATCACGCTGAAGGTGAGCGGCTATTTCCAGAAGCTCTACCGGCCTGGCTGAAATACCAAGCATCTGTGTGTGGAGGGGCAAGGCATGGACCTGTCAGCAGGTTTGAAGCAACCCGGTGTGCTGGCCGCGCTCGGCGCGGCACTGCTGTTTGGTGCGGGCACGCCAGTGGCGAAGCTGTTGCTGCAAGGGCTGAACCCCTGGCTGCTGGCGGGATTGCTGTATCTCGGCTCTGGCCTGGGCATGACGCTGTATCGCCGCATCAGCGGTGCGACATCGGTGCGGCTCAGCAAATCCGATATGCCCTGGTTTGCCGGAGCCATATTTTCCGGCGGCGTTGTGGCCCCGGTGCTGCTGATGTTCGGCCTGAGCGGCATGCCAGCCGCCGGTGCCTCGCTGTTGCTCAATGCCGAGGGTGTGTTCACCGCCCTGCTGGCCTGGTTCGCCTTCAAGGAAAACTTCGACCGGCGCATCGCGCTCGGCATGGTGGCCATCCTTGCTGGTGCTGTGATCCTGAGCTGGCCGAGTGAGCTACACCTGGCCGCGCTCTGGCCCGCGCTCGCCGTTCTGGCGGCGTGTTTTGCCTGGGGGCTGGACAACAATCTCACCCGCAAGGTGTCGCTTACCGACGCCAGCTGGATTGCCGCCGTGAAGGGCCTGGTGGCGGGCAGCGTCAATCTGCTGCTGGCGCTCTGGCTGGGCAGCGCCTTGCCTGCGGCACTGCAACTGGCGAGTGCGCTGCTATTGGGGTTTTTTGCCTACGGCCTGAGTCTGGCCCTGTTTGTGGTGGCGCTGCGTCATCTGGGTACGGCGCGCACGGGGGCCTATTTCTCGGTCGCACCATTCTTCGGCGCGCTGCTGGCGGTGGCGATGGGTGAGGTTTGGACTTCGTCTCTGTTGATCGCGGGCGGATTGATGGCGCTGGGTGTGCTGCTGCACCTCACCGAGCAGCACAGGCACGCGCACAGCCATGAGCCGATAGAGCACGAGCACGCACATATCCACGACGAGCATCATCAACACGAGCATGCGGATGGACTCGCCGTGGAAGGTCACAGCCATCGGCACCTGCACACCGCCTTGCGGCACGACCATGCGCATTACCCCGATGCGCACCATCGGCATGGGCATTGAACCGCTCGCGCAGCGAGATCAGCGCCAGCCTTGCAGCAGGCGCTGGCGCTCTTCCTCCAGGCTCAGGCGTCGTGCCTTGAGTGCGGTGGCGGCATCGACGGTCTCGCCACCAGCCAGCTGGTAGCCACCTGCGTCGGGCGGCAGGGCTGCTGGCGCGGCCAGCACCCGCTCGCGCCACTGGCCCTCGCCCTCGCGGCAGGCGAGGCCACGCTGGCTGCTGCTGGCGTTGCTGCGTTCGTATTCGCGGCAGAGGCTGCCATCACCGGCGGCGAGGGTGGAGAGCGCAACGATCTCGCCTTCGGCGGTGCGGTGAATCTCGCCGCTGGGCAGGGTTTCGAGTGCCAGGCTTAAGTTGTCCGCTGCGTGTTTCAGCAGCTTGTAGCCGCTCATCACGCCGAGGCCCAGCAGCAGCGAAGCCGCCAGCGCCATCGGCCAGCGGGAGCGGCGACGCACAGCGTTGCGGGACGGTGCCGCCGCAGCGGGCGGTGCGAGAAGTTTCAGCAGGGCAGGCGATAGCGCTGCGGCAGTAGCAGGCAGCGCGAACGCCTGCTTGAGCGCGCGGCGGCTGGCGGCGAACTGCTCGATGCGCTGAGCCAGCTGGCTGTCGGTGGCCAGGGCCGCGGTGATGGCCGCAGCTTCGTCCGAAGGCAGTTCGCCGTCGGCATAGGCCATGAGTTGGATATCGCTAAAGGTGGGCATGGTGTTCTCCCAGAATCGCATGCAGCGCGGCGCGGGCGCGGGCCAACCGCGACATCACGGTGCCGATGGGCACATCGAGCGTGGCGGCGGCTTCGCGGTAACTCAAATCTTCGACGCAGACCAGCATCAGCACCGCGCGCATCGGCGCGGGTAGCTGCTGCATGGCCTGCAAGACCTGCCCCAGCATCAGGCTCTGCTCGAAGCCCTGCTGCCAGTCGGCGGCGGGCAGTTGTGCGAGCAGCTCCGGCTCCAGATCGTCCACCGGGCCACGGGCACGCAGGCGGTCGATCCAGAGGTTCTGGGTGATCTTGAACAGCCAGCTGTCGAGCCGGGTGCCGGGCTGCCACTGCGCCTGCCTGGCCAGCGCGCGCTCGCAGGCGGCCTGCACCAGGTCATCGGCCTCGGTGGCATCGACGGTCAAGCCGAGCGCGAAGCGTTTCAGCCTCGGCAGCAGAGTGATGAGCTGGTCGCGGAAGGGCGTGCTCATCAGCAGCTGCAATCCTTCTGCGAGCCATCGTTCGGGCATTTCACCAGCTTGCCGGCACCGGGCTTGCGCACGTAGCAGCTGGTTTCGCCGTTGTCACTGGATTGCTGGCTGCCACTGGCCGCGACCAGTGCGGTGGCCCCAACGGCCACCACGGCCAAGGCGGGTCGCGCATCGACGGTCTGGGTGCCGAAGGGTGTGGTCTGCGAGGCATAGCCGGGGCCCGCGCTCTGACTGTAGCCGGGGCCGGACTGCGAGGCGTATCCAGGCCCGGCGCTCTGCTGATAACCGGGGCCGCTCTGGCTCACAGAGCCGCCGCTGGCGCGCTGCTGGTAGACCGGCCCGCGCTGCGTCGCACGGCCCTGGCCTGCGGCTCGCGGCATGGCGGCGCTGCTGCTGCCTGCCGCACTGCTGCCTGCTGCGCCCACGGCGCTGACGCTGCTGGCCGCCACGCCGGTCACTGCGGCACCAGTCGCCAGCGGCACGGCGAGAGTCGATGCGGCCAGCGCCGTGCCGGCCGCGGTAGTGCCGGTGACGGCCGCCACCGCCGTGGCACCGCCCGCTGCGGCTCCCACGCCGCCAAGTGCGGCCGCGCCACCACCCACCGCCGCCATCGAGCCAACGAGGGGGATCGCAAGACAGCCACTGCACAGCAGGCTGGCAATGCCACAGCACATCAGCATGGTGATTTTCATGACTACCCCAGATCGTGACCGATGCACTGACAACGGCCCAGCGCGCGGTTTATTCCCTTTATTCGGCAACCTGCATACGGCTGATGGTTTCGCCATCGGCGGCGAAGGCCACTTTCAAGCCGTAGTACTGGGTGCGGTTGAGCGCACCCTCCAGCGGCGTGCCGATGATCTCCCAAAGACCGAAGGTGGTGAGATCAAGGATGCCGTGCGCGACCGCGCGCAGGGTCGAGCCGGTCGCCTTGCGCACGCGGTAGGCCCCGATGTTGGCCTCGTCAAACTTCAGCCCCGGCAGCGGCTCCGCCCCGCGTGCCACCAGGCAGGTGCGGGTCTGGCAGGCGAGCACATCGTCGATATCGACACCCTCCTTGTTCGCCGCGCGCGACACCGCGCAGCCAGTGAGCGAGAGCGAGAGTGCCAACAACAGACACAGCCTGAGTGATGCGCGCATCGGGATTCCCTTGAATGGTTATTGGAGACAACGGTGGAAAAAGTGATTTATTCCCGGCATTCGGGTGCCTGCAAGAGCCCGGCACCGTAGATGGCGGCGGCACTGGCATCGCCCAGCGGCTTCGCGGCCTGGCGCAGCTGTGCCGCCACGCCGAGCGGGGCGAGATCGGGCCGGCGCGCGCTCAGCACCGAGTAGGCGGCGGTGACGAAGGGCGCGGCGAACGAGGTGCCATCGCGGTAGCGGCCGGCGGCATTCAGCCCGGCAGTCCAGATGCCCACGCCGGGTGCCGCGAGTGCCACCTGGCTGCCCTGGTTGGCGCGCTGGTAGACGTGGAGCTGGCGGTCGACCGCCGTGACGCCCACCACCTCGGGGTAGGCCGCCGGATATTGCTTCGGTGCCTCAGGCCCCAGGTTGCCAACCGCCGCCACCACGCCAGTGCCGGACTGCACCACGCGGCGGATCGCGCTCGCCAGCAGGCGGCTGTCAGGCCCGGCGAGGCTGATGTTGATGACGCTCGGCTGATGCCCTGCCAGCCAGTCGAGTGCCGCCGCCAGCCTTGCGGCATCGGTGTAGGGCTGGCCTTTGGCATCGGGCGAGAACACATCGGCGGCGAACAGCTGGCTCTGCGGCAAGAGGCCTGGGAAGAGCGTGTCGCGCCCGCCCGCCAGCAGGGCGGCGATGGCGGTGCCGTGTTCGCGCTCGATAGGGCTGGGCGTGCCGGGGGCAAAGCGCCGGGTTTCGACCGCGCGGCCCTTGAGTGCGGGGTGCTGTGCATCTACCGCGCCATCAAGCATGCCGACGCGCACAGCGGCCCCGCAGGCCGCAGGCCAGCGCACCAGGGTCTGCGCATAGCAGCGCAGGCCTTCGCACTGCGAGCTGCCGTCGGCGAGGCGATACACCGGGTTCTGTTCGTATTGGCCGCTGGGATCGGCCTGCTGCAAACCTGCGAGCGCCTGCTGCACGCTCAGGCCCGCCGGCGGCTGCATGCGCACCAGCGTCAGCGCCAGATTGTTGAGCGTGCCCGCCTCGGTGAAACGAAAGCCCCTGGCGCGCGCCCAGGCCAGTGCGGGCGCGCTGAGGTTGGTGACGAGGATTTCGTTCGGCACGAACTGCGTGCCCGCCGTGATCCGCAGCGCCAGCGCCTTGCTGCCGAGTGCGGCGCTGCCGGTGGGTGCGGCCGCGATGCCGGCCTGCAACTCGCTGATCAGTTGGGTATTCACCAGCCCGGCACCGAGGGCGGTGCCAGCCTGCACGCTGCTGCCTGCGATGGCGACCTCGGTCAGCACGCCGCTGCCGATGCTGCCCGCAGTGGCCCCCACACCCGCCGCGCTGGCCGCACCGACGGCCACTGTGCCGCCCGCCACCGTGGCACCCGTGGCCGCCACGGTGGTGACGGTTGCCGCTGCGGCCGCACCCGTCACTGCCGCTGTGCCCGCCGTGGCCGTGCCCAGCACCGCCGCACCACCGGCCGCACCACCCGCTACGGCACCACCACCGGCGATGGCCCCGAGCACTGGCATGAAGCAGGCGCTGTTGCTGATTGCGATCAATAGGCCCAGGGCCGCCCAGCAGCCGCTTGAACGGGCGGCTTGGCGCGGCCTGGTTTCAGGAGTCACGGCGTGATCGAGTGGCCATTGCCGTCATGTTAAGCGGCGCAAGCCGACCGGGAGGTTGCAATGCTCAGGAGCCGCCATTGCCACTGACGAGGCTGCCGCAGCCGCTGCCCACCGTGGGCGGATTGGGGCCGGACAAATCGCCGCTGACGCCATTGCAGCTGGTGTTGCCGCTGGATTCATTGTTGTTGCTCTTGCTGCTGCCGTCAGAGGCCACGATCGCCACCGCCACGACGGCCCCGAGCCCGAGGCCGATCCACACCCAGCTGCTGTCGGATTGTCGCTGCGCGCCATCCACCCCCAAGACCGGCGCGGCTGCTGCGAGCGGCATGCCGAGCACCGAGGCGCGCGGCGCGCGGGTGGCGTCGAAGTCCACCGCGACCAGCGGCAGCGGGATGGCCGTGCGGCCGCTGTAAACCCGCTGCGTGGCGGCGGCGCGCCACTGCCACTGCGGCGCTGAAATGCCGCCAAACTTCACACTGGCCCCCAGCGTGGGCGACAGCGACTGCGCATTCGCCTGAGAGAGCAGGCACAGCGACAGCGCCATGCAAAGCAGGTTTTTCATGAAGGTTCCCAGTCCCTTTTTTGATTAGCGGTTATGGCTGCAAAACTCGAAGACCTGAAAGGTCGGATCGGTCTCGGCCTGGATATTGTTGATGAAGACCTCCACCGCATCAAAGGGCTTGGTGGTGCGAAGGCCGGTGAAGTTGCGGCTGCGGCCGCCACCGATGCCGCTCATGTTGTTGCTGCTGGTGGTCTCTTGCACCAGGCCGCCCGCGAACGTGCTGATGGTGATGGCGGTGTTCTGCGCCGTGCCGGCCGGAGCGCTGTAGAACACGCCCGCCAACCGGCCCGCCGGGAAGATCACGCCTGACTGCGCCGTGGCACGCAGGGCCACGCCCTGTGAGGGCGCTGCGCCATTGACGACGACGGCCGCAGCACTGCCGACATCGCCGTCGATGGCCGCCGCCGCATTGCCGATGCGGCATTGGGTGCAGCCGGGGTCGATGCGCGTCGTCAGCCGCGCATTGGCTTGACGGAAGCTCTCGCAGGCCGCCGAGCCGCCGCTGACCGTGGCGCTGTCGCCACCCACCAGCGGCTGATCGCCGACGATGACGTCGGTCTGTGGATTGTCGCGTGGCTGATCCGGTTGGCCGTTGTCGCCGTTCTGGTTGATGCAGGCCGTGAGCGGCCCCAGCAGCAGCGCGGCAATGAGGGTTTGGCGAAATGCGGAAACGGGCGTCATGGCGTGGTCCTGGTATTCAGGTGCCCCAAGCACCCGATACCTGACAACGGCGCTGGCAAGGCTTTATTCCCTGGGAGCGTCGCCACGACGCTTGCCGGACCCGGTTCTACTGCTTTTGCACGATGCTGCGCTGCGGCATTTTCATATTCTTATGCCCTTATGAAGCAGGCGAACGATGCTAAGGTTCGCGCCCCGTTTTTAGCCACGTTGACGAGCACACACGCAATGGCCGCCGCCTTCCGCACCGAGCGCATCACCAAGGTCCATCACTGGAACGACACGCTGTTCACCATCACGACCACGCGCGACCCCGCGCTGCGCTTCGAGAACGGCCAGTTCGTGATGATCGGCCTGCATGTGGACGGCAAGAACCTGCTGCGCGCCTACTCGATTGCCAGCCCCAACTACGAAGACAAGCTGGAGTTCTTCAGCATCAAGGTGCAGAACGGCCCGCTCACCTCGCGCCTGCAACATGTGAAGGTCGGCGACGATCTGCTCGTCGGCGTGAAGCCCACCGGCACGCTCGTGCTGCACGATCTGAAGCCCGCAAAGAACCTGTACCTGCTCTCGACCGGCACTGGCCTCGCACCCTTTCTCTCGACCATCCGCGACCCGGAGACCTACGAGCGGTTCGAGAAGATCGTGTTGATCCACGGCGTGCGCAACGTCAACGACCTGGCCTATCACGACTACATCACGCAGGACCTCGCCAATGACGAGGCGCTGGGCGAGCTGGTGCGGAGCCAGCTCATCTACTACCCGACGGTGACGCGCGAGCCCTTCCGCAACCAGGGCCGCCTCACCGAGCTGCTCGATAGCGGCAAGCTCTGCGACGACATCGGCCTGCCGCACCTCAACCCGGAGACCGACCGGGTGATGATCTGCGGCAGCGACGCGATGCTGAAAGACTGTCGCGTACTGCTCGACAAGCGCAATTTCGTGGTGTCGCCGCACATCGGCACGCCGGGTGATTACGTCATCGAGCGGGCCTTCGTCGAGAAGTAGCGCCGCTACTCGGTGAGCCGCAGCAACTGCATCTGGTTGCTGGCTTGGATGGCCTGGAACACCGTGCCATCGACGTTCAGCAGCCGCTGGCTGCTGGCCGTGCGGTTGAAGGCGAAGTTGCCCGTGAACTGCACCACTTCGCCGCCGTTGGCACCGAGGCCGCTGTTCACGTCGGCGGCATCGTTGGCCTGCACGACCGGCCGCGTGAAGGTGCCGTTGCTGGTCGCGCTGGTGTTGATGTAGGCCAGCAAGGCGCGCGGCCCCAGCAAGGCGAAGCCACCGATGAAGCCGGCGAAATCGTTGCTGCTGATGCGCTGCGCGCTGCCGTTGGTCCAAACGTTGCCGTCGAAGCGCCACACCGCCGTGAAGCGCTGGCTGCTGCCGGCGACGATGGGGTTGCTGCTGGCGTCGATTTCGATGCGGGGAGCGAAGCTCGTGGTCTCGCCCGCAGGCTGCGGCAGCAGGCCGCTGTTGGGGCCGACCGCCTCCCACACGCCTGGCGCGGGGCTGGGCGTGAAGCGCCGCACCACCGTGCCGTTGCCGCCGCGCGGTGCGGTGGCAATGTAGACGCGGCCGTTGTTCTCGGTGGCGAGGTCGAAGTAGTCGCCGCTGAAACTGTCCGCCGCACGCATGGCATCACCCAGGGATTGCCACTGGCCGTTGGCGAGCACCGTCACCAGCACGCTGCCGCTGCTGGTCGGCAGGCCCGCGACCGGGCGGCCCTCTGTATCCACCAGCAGCTTCGGCTGTGCGAAGGTGCCGACGCGGCTGCTGGAAACCAGCCCGCTGTTGTTGGCGAGCGGCTGCCAGCCCTCCGCGCCCAGGCGGCGGGCGACGAACTCGCTGTTGCTGGTGTTGCTGTTGGGCGTCACCACTGAGGTATCCGCGCCATAGAGCAGGATCGGCGCGTTGTCGGCATCGAAGGCGAGGGCCGCCTGCACACCGCCACCGCTGTTGACCATGAATCGCAGATCAGCCAGTTCCGGCCCGATGGCCTGCCAGGCGCCGCTGGCGAAGCGCCGCAGCGCCAGTGCATGGCGGCTGTCGTTGCCGCTGCCGCTGCTGCGCGAGAGCAGCACGACCGGTGCTGCGCTGCGGTCGCTGACCAGATCCACCAAGGTGAATCCTTCAAGCAGCGGTGTCACCGGTAGCCAGTGGCTCAAGCTGGCACCGAGTTTGAGCAGGGGCGCGCTTTCATCGAGGGCTGCAAGTTGCAGCACGGCATTGCCGGTGCGGGGCATGAGCAGCGATCGCTCATCACTGATGCTGGCTTGCGGGCTACCCACCTCAGTGTTGAGCAGCTCGGTGCCATCGGCGGAGGTGAGGCGCATCTGCGACTGGCTGTTACGGCTGGTGAGATACAGCGTGCGCGCGGCGTCGATCGGCAGCGTCAGCCGCAGTGTGCTGAGTGCGGCCGGCGTGCGAGTCAGATTGGTGAAGGGCAGCAGCAGTGTTTCGTCCTGGTCGCTGCCTGCCTGTTGGATTTGCACGCGCACCCGCGCCGGGGTGTTGCTGCTGGGCGTGAGTTGCAGGGTATGGCGGCCCGCTTCGGGCATAAGACGGGTGAGCGTGCGCGAGTCCACCAGCGTGCTGCGCACGGCGAGCGGGGCCGCGCCGCGCAAGAGGCGCAGCGTGCCTGCGGGCGCCTGCTCGGTACCTTGCGGCAGGTGCGTGACGGTGATGCGCGCCCAGCGGAAGGCCGCGCCATCGAAGTCGAGCGAGACCGGCTCGTTGGCGTTTTGCAGCGTCAGCGTCTGGTCGTAGGGCAGGGTGACGAGCTTGCCTGCGGGCGGGCTGGCCGCATCGACGGGCCGCATCTTCACCACCAGTTCGGTCAGGCCATCGCCCGCACGCAGGCTGCCTTTGCCGACGAAGCGGCCATTGAGCGCCGTGACGTTGAACAGCACGTCGTTGTCGATCGGCACATTCAGCGTCACCGCGCTGCCATCGGTGGGGATCAGCGCGTTGGCCGAAAAGCCCGGCAGGCGGCGGCGCGAGTCCGGGGGTGGCTGCGCCTTGCCGAACGTGGCCGACTTCTGTTCAGGGATGCCGCGATCCATCTCGGCCAGCCAGTTGCAGAGCGTGGCCTGCTGGAAATTGGCGCGCGATTCGGGAATGCCGATGTCGTCGTCGTAGACGCATTTCATCTTTACGCCCGGTTCACGCGGGATGAAGGCGCGGTCGGGGTTCCACCAGGTGAAGTGCTGCACGCTGGCCTGCATGGCGAGGCCCGTGGGCGAGCTGGCACTGGCCACCAGCACGCCCTCGCCCTCGTTGATCCAGCCGCCGCCCTGCTCGTCGAGCGACCACAGCGGGATGCGATCACCCACGGCGAACAGGCGGCCATCGAGATCCCGATCGGCATAGATTGGCATGGTGATGGCGGCACTCGCACCGGGCGCGATCTGCACCGGTGCGCCGCCTTGCGTGAGTACAAACTCGGTGGGGCCCAGGCTGACGATGGGGGAGATGCTGGCATCGGCATTGATGCCCTCGAAGCGGCCGGGGAAGCCGCCAGCGCGCGGCTCTGTCACGTCCACCGGCGTCATGCTGATCTGCACAGCACCCGTGACCGCAGCACCACTGGCGCTGACCAGCGCGTTGGCAGGCAAGGCGATCTGCGCGCCATCCTTGCCGCTGAGCGTGCCGCCCGCACTGGCATCGGCCAGTGTCTGCTGGGGTTGTTGCGGCAGCATCACCACATCGAAGCGCGCATCGCTGCCGCTCGATGTCGGCACCGTGAAAGTCTGCACCTGGGTGGCGAACCCGGCGCGGGTGAAGCGCAGCGTTTGGGGGATGCCGACGCCGAGCATCAGGCTCAAGCTGCCATCGCTGGCGCTGGTGGCAGTCGCACCGCCTGTGGCAGTGACGGTCACATCCGCAAGTGCTGCGCCATCGAGCGCCAGCACCTTGCCCGCGACGCTCTGCGTGCGCACGGCGGCGGGTGCAGCGGTGACGGTGACGAGCTGCGTTGCACTCGCCGCCGCGCCCTGCGCATCGGTGGCCGTGAGCCGCACCGTGTACTGGCCGGCGGCGGCGAACACATGCGCGATGCGCGCCTTGCCGCCGCTCATGCCGTCGGCAAAGTCCCAGCGCAGCAGCAGCGCACTGCCTTCCGGGTCGCGGCTGCCGCTGCCGTCGAAGGCCAGGGCCTTGCCGGCCTGCACCGTGCCGCCCGCCGCAATCTGCACCACCGGCGGCTGGTTGGCGGCCGGGGGTGTGACTGGTGGCGTTGTGGGCGGCGGTGTTTCACCCGGCGGTGGCGTGGGCTGCGTGAGGATGGGCGACATGCCAGCACCGCCGCCGCTGCCGCAGGCGGCGAGGGCCAAAGTGAGCAGTACGAAGGTGAGCGGACGGAGGTTCAGGGTCATGGCGGTGCTGCCGGTGGACGTGGGGAGTCGTCCGTGCAAACGGTCGCGCGGGGCGAAACCGGACATGCGCTTTTGCCGCCCCGCCGCAGCGGGCGCGGGGGCGATGCTGGCAGCCGTCATCTCCGCATGGCTAAATAGCCGCAAAGGGAGCGGCAGAGCGCATGAGCGAGATCACGCAACTCATCGAGGCAGGCGCGGGCCAGGGCGGCGTGCCTTCGCAGACGCTGTTCACAGCCGCCTACCCCGAGCTGCGCAAGCTCGCGCACAGCCGCCTCTCGCAGTCGGGGCCGATGACGCTGATCGACACCACTGCGCTGGTCAACGAGAGCTGGCTGCGGCTCAGCGGCAAGGAGACCTTGCAGGTCGAGACCCGCCGCAAGTTCTTTGCCTATGCCGCGCAGGTGATGCGCACGGTGATCGTCGATCTGGTGCGCGAGCGCCAGGCCGAGCGTAGAGGCGGCGGGGCCAAGGCGCTCACGCTCAACACCGCCATCGGTGATGGTGTGGCCGTGGCCGATGACGAGGCGCTGCATGTGCACGAAGCGCTGGAGTCACTCGCAGCCGTCGAGCCGCGTCTCGCACAGGTGGTGGAGATGCGCTACTTCGGCGGGCTGACCGAGGTCGAGATCGGCGAGGTGCTGGGTCTCACCGAGCGCACCGTGCGGCGCGACTGGGACAAGGCGCGCGCCCTGCTCGCCGCGATGTTGTCCTGAAGCGGATGTCCGCTTGCGCCTGCGGATGACGTTCGCTCGCCCATGAAAGACCTACCCTGTCCGCCCGCGCTCTGGCCACGCTTTTCCACCCGTCTCGACGAAGCCCTGGCGCTCGATGTCGAAGCCCGCGCGGGCTGGCTGGATACATTGCCGCCCGATGATGCCGAGCTGAGACCCTGGCTCGCCGCCGTGCTCAGCGCCGATGCCAAGCTCACGACCCGCGAGGCCCTGCAGCGCCCGCGCCTTGCCGCGGGCAGCGGCGAGGGGGACTACGCATCAGGCCAGCGGCTTGGCCCCTGGCGCTTGCTCAGCGCACTCGGCAGCGGTGGCATGGGCAGCGTCTGGCGGGCGGAGCGTGCCGATGGCGCCTACGCCCGCGAGGTGGCGCTGAAGCTGCCGCATGCCCATCTGCTCTCCGGTGCCTTGCAGGCGCGCTTCGCCCGCGAGCGCGACATCCTCGCCGCACTCGAGCACCCGCACATCGCGCGCTTCTACGACGCCGGCCTGGCCGAAGGCGGGCAGCCCTGGCTGGCGCTGGAACTGGTCGAGGGCGAGGCCATCACCCGCCACTGCGAACGCCTGAACCTCGGCGTCGATGCAAGGCTGGAACTGGTGCAGCAGATGGCCGCAGCGGTGCAGGCCGCGCACGCGCGGCTGATCGTCCACCGCGACTTGAAACCCGCCAACGTGCTGGTGACGCCAGAGGGCCGCGTGAAGCTGCTCGACTTCGGCATCGCCAAGCTCCTGGGCGACGAGGACAGCACCGCACTCACCCAGGCCACCGGCCGCGCCGCCACGCCCGATTACGCCGCACCCGAACAGCTCCACGGCGGGGTCATCACCGTCGCCACCGATGTGTTTGCACTCGGCGCGATGCTGTTCGAGCTGCTCGTCGGCACGCGGCCCTTCGAGGCGCGCTCGGCACTCGGCGCGCTGGGGCAGGCACGCGGCGAGGCCCCGCTCGCCTCGACCCGAGCACCCGCCGCCCGGCAGGCGGCCTTGCGCGGCGATCTCGATGCCATCTGTGCCAAGGCACTCGACCCCGATCCCGCCAAACGATATGCCTCGGTGGAAGGCTTCTCTGCGGACTTGAGCCGCCACCGCGCTCATCTGCCCATCAGCGCGCGGCGCATCACGCGGCGGCAGCGCGCGGGCAAGTTCATCCGCCGCCACCGTGCGCCGCTCTCGTTTGCCGCACTGCTGCTGCTGGTGCTCGCGGGTGGAGTGGCCGGTGTGCTCTGGCAGGCGCGCGAGGCGCGCCAGCAGGCTGCGCGCGCCGAGGCGGTGAAGAACTTCCTGGTCGAGATCTTCAAGGCCAGCGACCCGCGCATCGCCAGCGAGCGGCCGCGCGGCAGCATCACCGCGCGCGAGCTGCTCGATATCGGCGCCGAGCGCGTCGAGAAGGAGTTCGCCAGCGACCCGCGCACGCAGGCCGAGCTGTATGGCGTGATCACCGACATGGTGCTGTTCTACGGCCACGACGCGAAGAGCGAGGCCATGCAGGCCAAGCGGCTGGAACTGGGCCGCAAGGCCTTCGGCCCCGACCATGAAGTGACGCTGCTGTGGTGGCTGTTCGACATCAGCCGCGCGGTGAATCGCAGTGATTTCGACGCCGCTGCCGCCGGCCTCGCCGCCATCTCGCCGCAGCTGAAGGCGGGCGGCCATGACGACAGCCTGCTGCGCGCGCAGTGGTGGATCAGCCACGAGGCCGTGCTCACCTACCGCGACGCGCCGATGAGCGAGCGTAGGCACGCGCTCGACGAGGCCGTCCGCCTGCTGGAGGCGCATGCGCCGGATCACATCGACTACGGCACCGCCATCGCCAACCGCGCCACCAACGCCTACCACGCCGAGGACTACGCCACCGCCCGTGCGGACACGCTCAAAGCCATTGAGGGCTACGCCAAGGCCACCGAGCGCAACGACCTTCAGCTCGCTGCCTTCCGGGGCAACCTCGGCAACGCCGAGCTGCAACTGGGGCAAGCCACGGCAGCCGAAGCCGCCTACGCCGAGGCCACCCGCCTGCTGCGCGCCACCGGCACGCTGGGCGATGGCTGGTACTGGCGCTGGGAGGCCAGCCATGCCCGCGCCCTGCACCTGATGGGCGAGCGGCAGCGTGCGCGGGCGATGTTCGCGGCACTGATGCCGCAGATTCCGAAAGACTGGAAGGAATACCCCGACGATGCCTTTGCCTACCGGCTCTACGGCGAGCGGCTGGTGGCGGAAGGGGCCGATGCCGAGGCGGTGATCTGCTTGCAGAAAGCCATCGCTGCCTATGCCAAGCCCGGCAGCTATCCGCCCGAACTGCCGAACACGCAACTGCTGCTCGCACTCGCGCTGGCACGACAGGGTGAGCACGAGGCGGCGCGCACACTGCTGGCGCAGGCGCAGCCTTTTGTGGATGACCCGGCGCGGCAGCCGCGTGCCGATCATTTGGGCTATCGCCTGCTGCTGGCCGAAACCCTGGAGGCCTTGGGGGATGCAGATGCGGCGCGTGCGGCGTTCGAGACGATTCTGAAACAGGGTGCAGGGCGCTCGCTGGCTCCTGTGGCGCTTGCCGAAGGTGGCCTCGCGCGCTTGGCATTGGCCGAGGGCAGGGTGGGCGAAGCCGATCAGCGTAGTCAGGCCGCACTCGCGTTGTGGGGCAAGGTTTCGGGCCTGCGGGATGTGCGTTCGGGGCAGGCGCTGCAGGAGATCCGCGACCGCGTGCGTCTGGTGCGCGGCACCGACCCCCTGCCTTAGCGGTAGTCGCCGCGCAGCCCCTGACTCGAATGTTTTCGGCGCTGGCGTCGGCCCTCTCTCCCAACCTCTCTCCCGCTGGTGCGGGCGAGAGGGGCGCAGGCGCAAGGGCCTGCTTTGCTCCCCTCTCCCACCGCAGGTGGGAGAGGGGCTGGGGGAGAGGGCGCTTTTGAGTGATCGGTCTGTCATGTCCGGTTGCGGCGCGCACCTGCGTTTGAGCGGGTGACGCCCATCCAAGGATTCGCCGCCATGACCATTCGCCACCTCGTGCTGCTCGCCGCCGCCCTCGCCACCGCACCCGCTGCGGCCCAGCAGACGCAGCGCATGCAGCGCGTCGCACCTGCCAACACCCAGCACCTCCAGCGCGCTGCGGCGGTAGAGCCCGCCGGCGTGCTGCGCCTGCTCACCGCGCCCGATGACGCCGCCGTGCAGTGGGGCGATCAGGCCATGCCGGCGGTTGCTGCCAAGCAGCAGTTGTTGCAGGAGATCACCGCCGGTGGCGAGCGCGGCGTGCCCGAACGAATCGGCACGCCCATCGGCAATTTCGGCAGCGCCGACACCATCGCCCAGGGCAATGCGCAGCTGCGTGGCTACTTCTTCAACCAGCTCGATGCCGAAGCCTTCAGCACTCAGCGCGACAGCACGCAGGCGACGAATGTCGTGACTAACAGCGCGCTGGCCGAGCGCGGCAACCGCAGCACCATGCGCCGAGTCGGCGGCAATGTCGGCACCGCCGCACTCAGCTATCGCAACGACCCCGCCGGCTGGTGCGCCGCCAACGGCAACACGCCACGGATCAGCCGCGTGCTGGCCGATGGCAACCGGCTCACGCCCGATGGCGAGTTCGCCTTGCAGGGCACCTGCTTTGGCCGCGCACGCGGCACGGTGCAGGTGACGCTGCCCGCGCCCATCGGCACGCTCACGCTGACGCCGCTGGAGTGGGCCGATCACAAGCTGCTGGTGAAGCTGCCGGCCGATCTCGCAGGCCTCGTGCCCACCGAGGCCCGCCTCACGGTGCTGCGCGCCGATCAGGTGCTGTCGGCCTTAAGCCCCATGCGATTCGAGCCCGCCTGGGTCGAGGCCGATGTACCTTCTCGCTACCTGCGCCTGCTGGACTGCGCCAACCCCGGCACCTGCACCAACTTCGTCGGCGCGCCTGCGGGCCTGCTGCTGCCGGGCCTGATGCATCTGTTGCAGCCCTGGGCTGGCAGCGCGCCGCCGCGCGGTGTGGCAGCACTCCACATCAGTGATGCCGCCACCGCCGGCCGCGATGTGTTCCATGTGCAGCTGCCGGAGTGGGCGCGCGTCACCGGTGCGGCCGAGGTGCTGCGCCAGGGCTATCCGGGCTTAAGTGCCGTCAAGGTGCAGGTGGGGGGCGATATTGGCGACCTCACCCGCGCCCCCGGCGAGCGCCCGGCGGCAACCGTGACCGTGGACTGGCGCATGACCGGCCTCGTTCAGCGCACCACGGTTTCGGCTTTCAACGCGCTGACCATGGGGCCGCTGGGTGCGGTGCGCACCGATTCCTTCGGCTACTGCCACTACACGCTCAACGTGAAGGCGCTGGTGCCGCGTGGCGTGA
>JAZKFO010000096.1:0-24992 GCA_040386395.1 Pseudomonadota bacterium
ACTGCCCAAAAATGACCTCCGTCGCTGAAACGTAAAACGTCTAAACACTACCTAGAGCGCCGTGCTGCTGGAGACGCACCTTAGGCATCAAACGCCTGACGTTTCCGTGCGCTGGCGAACCAAGGTGCTGGCGGCGTCAGCCCAGCACTTTCTGGTAGGTGTGGCGATCGGTTTCATAGCAGCTGCACGAGGCGGCGCGAAGGCCATCGCGGTCGAGCACGGTCAGCGCACCGCGCCGGTAGGTAATCAGGCCCTCACGCTGCAACTGGCTCGCTGCGGTGGTGATACCGACGCGGCGCACACCGAGCATGGTGGCGAGAACCTCCTGCGTCATCTGGAAGTGGTCGGCCTGCGCGCGGTCCTGGCACATCAGCAGCCAGCGGGCGAGGCGCGGCCCCACCTGGTGGTAACGCAGACAGGCGGCCGAGGTAGTGAGCTGCATCATCAAGATGTAGAGGTAGCGATCGAGCACGCGCTGCAAGCTCACGCTGCTGCCCAGTTCCCTCATGAACGCCGGGCGCGGTATGCGCCAGGCCATGCCAGCGCCTTGCACCAGGGCCTGCAAAGGTGTGGCCGCCACGCCGAGTGCCACATGCGCACCCACCAGGCCCTCGCGGCCGACCATGCCCACCTCGACTCCCTGGTGGCCATCGACGAAGCTCACCAGCGAAATGAAACTCTCGGTGGGGAAGTAGACGTAGTTGGTGGTGTCACCCGGTTCGCACAGCACTTTGCTCAATTGCAGATGCACCGGCTCGCAGAGTGCCAGCAGGTGCTTGCGGTCTTTGGCGGGCAGCAGGGCAAGCAAATAATTCTGGATGGTGGACATGCTCGCTCCGGGTGTCGTCAAAGACGGGGGCGAGCAGCTGAAGCCTGCGTGAGGTGACAATGTTTTCGATCGCTGCACCAGCTCTACAGCAATCGACGCACATCACAGTCTGACAGCGCACAGACTGTAGAAAGATCAGTGAACCTACTTCGACAGTTTGTTGGGCAACAACCTGTCGTATTCGGTCTTGACCACGGCGTAGCACTCACAGGTGCGCTTCTCCAGGGCGGGCCGATCCAGCACTGTGATGCGTCCGCGCGCATAGCGGATCACACCGGCATCCTGCAGCTTGAGCGCGGCCTCGGTCACGCCCTCGCGGCGCACGCCGAGCATGTTGGCGATCAGCTCCTGCGTCATCACCAGCTCGCTGCCTTGCAGCCGGTCTAGGCTCAGCAACAGCCAGCGGCAGAGTTGCTGGTCGAGCGTGTGGTGGCGGTTGCACACCGCCGTCTGCGCCATCTGGGTGATCAGCGCCTGGGTGTAGCGCAGCATCAGGTGCATCACCGGGCCGGATTTGCCGAACTCGTCCTTCATCGTCGCGGAATTGAGCCGGTAGCCGAAGCCCGCGCTCTGCACCACCGCGCGGCTGGGCGTGGACTCGCCGCCCATGAACAGCGCGATGCCCACCACGCCTTCGTTGCCGACCACGGCGATCTCGGCCGAGGCGCCGTTTTCCATCACATACAGCAGCGAGATGATGGCGGTGGTGGGGAAGTAGACATGGCTGAGCGTGTTGCCCGACTCGTAGAGCACCTGGCCCAGGGCCAGTTCGACGGCTTCGATCTCAGGCTGCCAGCGCAGCCATTCGGCATTCGGCAGCGCGGCCAGCAATTGGTTGGTTTTGGGGTCTGGTGCAGCCACGGTTTTCCCTTGAGGATGCGGAGAGCAGACTCTTTTCAGCCAAACAGTCTAAGGTTGCTTACAGGCCCCGTATGTTCGATATCGAACATAGAGCAACTTTAGAACCGACTGTGCGCTGCCGTACGGACTTGCCGCTTCGCCTTCATTACCGTGCTGCTGCGCAGCCCCACGCTTGCCTGCGCCTGCCCAGGACATGCCCATGAACATGCCAGCCACGGTATCGACCGACTATTTTCAGACACCCGAAATCTCAGCCGTCGCGGCAAACACGGTCGAGACCAGCGGGATGGAGGCTGCAAATCAGTTGATCCTAGAGCATGCCTCCGCCGAGGCACCGTTGCGGCTAACGGCAAGCCTCGGCGAGGGCGAGGACACGCTCATCCAGCAAGCCATGCAGCATTTTCCACCGCTGTATGTCGGCTTGGCACTCGTCTTCGCGCTGGCCCTGCTGCTGGCAGCGGTATGGACGCTTTATGGTGCGAGCCTGAGACGCACGCGACTGAGACACTGACCATCCTGACTCCGCGCAGCCATTGGCCGACGACGGGCCAAGGCCTGCCAGCTGGCTGGCTTTGGATGACACGCCCTAGCGGCTGGAGCCAGTGCTGCGAGCGGGCTCCGGGTCGGGTGTGGCACTCGGGATCTTCGGCAACATGTTTTCGATCACCAGCATCCGGTACTTCACCGCATAGCGGATGGGCGATTTCGACAAGGCCTCAATTGCTGCCGTTTCCTGGGCATCTTCTTCCGCTTTGATCAGCAAGAATTCGCAGCCCTCCCTGGCAAGCTCGTACTGCTTTTGCCGGATGGACACAGTCGAACCCAGGGCAGCGAAGATCGAAGGGTTTTCGAGGTTTTCACCGGCTTGCCGCGCCATGTCGGCGGCAGCGACCCGGGTGACATCCGCAGCCGGGAATCCAGCATCACGCAAGGCTTGCTCCGCCTGCTGCTCCAGCTCGGGCGAGTCGAACGCGGCGACGATGAAGCCACGGGGATAAAACATCCCGCCCTCACTGCCCTTATTTTCGTCCGATTGCTCTGTCAATTTGCCCATGTCAGTCCTCGATCATCAAAGATGGTTTAAACCGCGCACCCGGCAATACAGCAGGGTTAGCTGAAGGCCACTTGAAGTCAGACGAGCGACACCGGCCCATTGGCAGCTCCGGCGCTTTAAGTTCAGGTTCACACGCGGCGACAACGATGCGGAACAAATTGATGAACACGCGCCCATGCAGCCGAGCCTCACACCAGCGATTTCGTCGTCAGGCCCTGACTCAGCGCAAGGGTCAGCATCGCGCTTGCACGACTCATCACCAGAACCACTCACCCTGAGGTTGCTGACGCTCAACATCCACAAGGGTTTCAGCGTTTTCAACCGCCGGTTCATATTGCCGGAGCTGCGGGAGGCGATCCGGGCGTTTTCTGCCGATGTGGTGTGCCTGCAGGAAGTGCTGGGCGAACACAGCGGCCACCAGTCAAGACACCCGGGCTGGCCTTTGCTCTCGCAATACGAGTTTCTGGCGGACTCGATCTGGCCCCAACATGCCTACGGCCGCAACGCCGTTTACACCGAGGGCCACCACGGCAATGCGGTGCTCTCGAAATACGCGGTGGTGTCGTATCGAAACTACGACATCTCGATTTCCGGCCCCGAACAGCGGGGAATGCTGCACTGCGTGCTGGCTCTGCCCGGCAACAGGCCGCCGCTGCATCTCATCACCGTGCACTTAAGCCTCACCGAAGGTCATCGGCAGCAGCAGCTGGCAAGGCTCTGCGCGGTCGTGGCAGAGCAGGTTCCGGCAAATGCACCCTTGGTCGTGGCCGGTGATTTCAACGACTGGCGCGGTCGTGCCCATGCCGTGCTGGCGCGCGAAGCCGGGCTGGAGGAGGTTTACCTGCGCAGCACCGGCCGCGCGGCTCTCAGCTTCCCGGCGCGCTGGCCACTGCTGCGGCTCGACCGCATTTACGTTCGCCAAATCGCCAGTGCCGCTCCGGTGCTGCTGACCAAGCGGCCCTGGTCGCATCTGTCCGACCACATCCCGCTCGGCGCGGAGCTGCTGTTGTGAGCCACTGGCAGTGGCGCGACAGCAACCAGCTGCGCCTGCTGGAGAACGGGGAGGAGTACTACCCGGCTGTCTTCGCCGCGATCGCGGCGGCCACTGATGAGGTGTTGATCGAAACCTTCATCCTGTTCGAGGACAAGGTCGGGCGTGATCTCGAAGCAGCGATCGCCATGGCCAGCCAGCGAGGCGCGCACATCGAGCTCACCGTGGATGGTTACGGCTCGGAGAAGCTCTCATCCGCCTTCATCGAAAGAATGCGTGGGCTGGGGGTGGTTCTGCGCATGTTCGAACCCTTCCCACGGTTTTTTGGAAACCGCATCAATCTATTGCGCAGGCTGCACCACAAGATCGTGGTGGTGGATCAACGCCTCTCCTACGTCGGCGGCATCAACTTTTCGGAAGATCACTTGCTGGCCTCCGGCCCGCAGTCCAAGCAGGACTATGCAGTGCAGGTTGAAGGGCCGCTGGTGGAAGACATCCGCGAACTGGTGCTGCGCGTGAACCAGAGCAGCTCCTCCCGCGCCTCGTGGTTCAGACGCTGGTGGCATGTGCCGATACCGACTCCCGCCGATACCTTGAGACCCGCCGTTGCGCTGCTCGCATGCCGCGATAACCATCGTCATTTCGATGACATCGAGCGGCTCTACCGCATCGCCATCCGCACCGCGCGCCAACGCATCGTGATTGCCAATGCCTATTTTTTTCCGGGCTACCGCCTGTTGCGCGAGCTGACCCGTGCGGCGCAACGCGGGGTGCGTGTGCAACTCATCCTGCAAGGCAATCCGGACATGCCGCTGGTGCGTTTCATCACCCGGACCCTCTACCTGCGGCTGGCGCGCGCGGGGGTGGAGATTCACGAGTACTGCGAGCGGCCCATGCACGCCAAGGTGGCCGTCATCGATGGCGAATGGGCGACCGTGGGTTCGAGCAACCTCGACCCCTTGAGCCTTGCATTCAATCTCGAAGCGAATGTGTTCATGGCGGACCGCACATTTGCCGAACAGCTTTCACTGAAGCTGGATGGCCTGCTCGAAAACAGCTGCGAGAAACTGGATCGGCAACGCCTCACCGACGCCTCCTGGTGGGGCGTGCTGCTCGGCGTCATCGCCTATCACGTCAGCCGGCATTTCTCGAATCTCGCGCGTCGTCTGCCGGCACTTCGGCCACAGAGCCGGGTGCTGAGCAAGGCCGCGCGAAAGCTGAATTCCAACCCGGGCCGGTCGCCGTGAACAGCAGCCGGCCCCGGGCGCTGAGGGCTCACGGCAGCGTGCGTGGCAAACCGCTGAATCGCTGGCGCTGGCTGCTTCGCATGCTGCTGCCCGCGGCGATGCTGCTGTTCGCGTATCTGCTGCTGAACGCCGTAGAGCGTCTTGACTGGGCAGACATCAAGGCATCCTTGTTGAAACTGGAAGCTGCAAAAATCTGGGGCTGCATTGCCCTCACCGCCGCAACGTATGGCGTTGCCAGCGCTTACGAGGTCTTGAGCAAGCGACACGAACGGCATGCTGTTCGCGCACGCAGCTGTCTCTGCATTGGTTTTGTGGCGTATGCCATCGCTGCCAACTTGAGCGCCCTGCTCGGCAACTGGGGTGTGCGCTACCGGCTCTATGCGCGGAAAGGCATTGGCTTTCGGCAGACCACACGCCTCGCCATCACCAGCATCTCGACCAACTGGAGCGGGTTCGTGCTGCTCGCAGGGCTGGTGTTTTTATTGTTACCACCGCAGCTGCCTTTGCGCTTCCCGATTCATGAAGCCCTTGTACGTGGGACGGGCGCGGTGCTGCTGGCCTGCACTGTCACCTACCTCGTGATCTGCATTCGCAGGCCAGGCCAGCGTTGGCAGCTGCGCGGCATCCGCTTCACCGTGCCGATCTTCAACATTGCGCTCTTGCAGCTCCTGCTTTCGGGTCTCGTCTGGCTCGGCATTGCCAGTGTGATCCACCATCTTTTGCCGGCCAAAGCGCCGTTTCACAGCGTGCTGGCCGTGCTTTTTCTCAGCACCCTGGCGGGGCTGGTGATCCGCGCGCCGGCTGGCGTCGGCGTGACCGAGGTCGTGTTCGTCTCGGTGTTGGGCCCCACCCTGGGCACTTCGGCGGTCGTCGCCGCGCTGCTGGCCTATCGCGCTGTTTTTCAGCTGCTGCCCGTGCTGCTGGCGGCATCGCTCTACCTGCTGCTGGAGTTGCAGTGGCGGCAAAAGCCGACGAGCCCGCAGCCGGCAGGTGCCGCGCCTCTGGGTATCGCACGATGAACAAGCATGCTCAGTCGGCACCGCCTGCTTTGCGGGCAGGGATGGCGCTGTTCCAGGATTTTGACGGTTCGCTGGTCGAGATCGCATCCAATCCGGCAGCGGTCTTTGTGCCTGCTGGCTTGCGCCGCACCTTGCAAGGCGTACAGCAGTTTCTGCGCGGTGCCTTTGCGGTGGTCAGCGGCCGGCGATTAGCAGAGATCGACGCCTTTTTTGCGGATTGCAGCTTCGCCGGCGCCGGCGTGCATGGGGCGGAACTGCGGCATGCCGCCCAAGGCGTCATCGAGAACGCGCTGGAGGCGCAGGCAAGGGATGTCGTCAATGTCCTGCGTCAACACTTTGCAGACGATCCCCGGATTCTCGTCGAGGACAAAAAGATCGCGGTTGCCCTGCACTACCGCCTGGCCCCCGAGCGCCGGGACGAATGCGAACAGTTGCTGCGCAAGATTGCCCAGGTCGAAGGCCTTGTCGTGCAGCCCGGAAAGATGGTGTTCGAAGCCCTGCCGGTCGGCATCGACAAGGGCCAGGCCGTGCATCGCTTGATGGCAGCGACACCTTTCCTTGGCCGGCTCCCTGTTTACGTGGGTGACGACCTGACCGACGAGCACGGCATGGCGGCCGTGCAGCTCTTGGGCGGCTTCGGCATCAAGGTGGGGCCCGGCCCCAGCCTGGCGCAGTACCGGCTTCCGAGCGTGCACGCCGTTCACCAGTGGCTTGCCGCGGCGGTTCCGGAAATGTCGCCGCAGGCACTGGCCCCTCAACTGGAGTGACGTGATGCCAAACCTCTCGCTGGGCGTGATCGGCAACTGCGCGATCTCGGCACTGATCGATGCCGAGGCAAGAATCGTCTGGTGCTGCCTTCCCAGACCGGATGGCGACCCCGTGTTCCACGCGCTCATCAACGGCGAGCCGCGCGAGGATCAGGCCGGACATTGGTCGATCAAGCTCGAAGGCCTGGCCCGCAGCGAGCAGCAATACCTGGGCAATACCGCCATCCTGCTGACGCGGCTGTTCGATGGCGCTGGCAATGCGGTGGAGATCACCGACTTCGCACCGCGCTTCGAGGCGCGCGATCGAATGTATCGGCCGCTGATGCTGGTGCGGCGGCTTCGGCCCATCGCCGGCACGCCGCGCATCCGCGTGCAGCTGAATCCCTCCCATGCGTACGGCAAATCCATTCCGGAACGAACCCGCGGCAGCAACCACATCCGTTACATCGGCCCGCAGCCGACCCTGCGGCTCAGCACCAACGCGCCGATCGCGTTCGTGATGGATGAGACCTCGTTCCTGCTCGAAGAGCCGCTGTCTTTCATGCTGGGCCCGGATGAACCGCTGACCGAGGGCATAGAGTCCACGGCGCGTGCCTTCCAGGAAAAAACCGATCGTTACTGGAAGGAATGGGTGCGCCGGCTGGCCCTGCCTGTGGAGTGGCAGGAGGCGGTGATCCGCGCCGCCCTCACACTCAAGCTCTGCACCTTCGAGGAAACCGGCGCCATCCTCGCGGCCATCACCACCAGCATCCCGGAGCATCATGGCTCCAGCCGCAACTGGGACTACCGCTATTGCTGGCTGCGGGACGCTTTTTTTGTCGTGCGTGCGCTCAACTCGCTTTCCGAGGTGGACACCATGGAACGCTACCTGCGCTACCTGGCCAACCTGGTGACGGGTGCGGAAAACGGCCACTTGCAGCCGGTATACGGCGTGGGCCTGGAGCGGCATCTCTATGAGCGGGAGGCGGGCCATCTTGCCGGCTACCGCGGCATGGGGCCGGTGCGCATTGGCAACCAGGCCTATGAGCATTTCCAGCATGACGTCTATGGCAATGTGGTGCTGGCCAGCGCACAGGCATTCTTCGACCTGCGCTTGCTGCGGCCCGGCACGCTCGCGGATTTCGAGCGCCTGGAGCTGGTCGGCGAACAGGCCTACAAGTTGTACACCCTGCCCGACGCCGGCATGTGGGAGCTGCGTACCCGCGCGCGGGTGCATACCTCGTCGGTGCTGATGTGCTGGGCTGCCTGTGACCGCCTGGCAAAGATTGCCACGCACTTCCACCTCTCGGCCAAGGCAGAGTGGTGGCAGGGCCGGGCGGATGAAATCCGCGACGCCATCGAGACCCGCGCATGGAACCCCAAGCTCAACAGCTATGCCGAGAGTTTCGGCGGCGATGACGTCGAGGCTGGCCTGCTGCTGATGGCCGAGGTCGGCTATTCCACGCCTGGTGATGTGCGATTCGCCGCCACCGTCGAGGCCATCGAGCGACGCCTGAAACGCGGGCAGCATTTGTTCCGCTACGTGGCGGCGGATGATTTCGGCGTGCCGCAGACTGCGTTCAACATCTGCACCTTCTGGCACATCGACGCGCTGATCCGCGTCGGCCGCAAGGCCGAGGCGCGCGAGCTGTTCGAGCACGCACTGACCTGGCGCAACCGGCTTGGTCTGCTGTCGGAAGACATCGACCCGAAGACTCACGAACTGTGGGGCAACTATCCACAGACCTACTCCCTGGTGGGCATCATCAATGCGGCCACGCGGCTCTCGAAACGCTGGGAGGACCTGGTATGAGCCGGCTGGTCGCGGTCTCGAACCGCGTTGGCCCGATCCGCGGCCCCGGGCGCGCCGGCGGTCTGGCGGTCGCCTTGCTGGAGGCGCTGAAATCGCGCGGCGGACTGTGGTTCGGCTGGAGCGGCGAAGTCAGCGCAAGCGGCGAGGCGCGCGTGCAGCACGAGCAGGAGGGCGCGATCAGCACGGCCACGGTCGATCTCAGCCAGAGCGAGCTGGATGAGTACTACAACGGCTTCGCCAATCGCTGTCTCTGGCCCCTGTTCCATTTCCGCACCGATCTCACCACCTTCGACCGCCGTCACCATGAAGGCTATCGCCGGGTGAACCGCAAGCTGGCGAACCTGCTGACACCGCTGTTGAAACCCGACGACCACATCTGGGTGCATGACTACCATCTGCTGCCCTTCGCGGAGGCCTTGCGCGAACACGGGGCCTCGCAGCCGATCGGGTTCTTTCTGCATATCCCCTTCCCGATGACGGAGCTGCTGACCACGCTGCCGCAACACGCGCAGCTGATGCGGGGCCTGTTTTCGTATGACCTCTTGGGCTTCCAGACCGAAGATGACCTGCTGCGCTTCCGGGATTACGTGGTGCGGCAGGCGGGTGGGTCGGTGCGCGGCGATCTCCACACCGCCTACGGGCGAACCTTGGTGGCCAAGTCCTACCCCATTGGCATTGATGCGCGCGAGCTCTCGAAACAGGCGGCCTCGCCGGCGGTGCAGCGCGAGGTGTCGAGAATGCGCGCCACCTTGAACGGTCGCACCCAGATCATCGGTGTCGACCGGTTGGACTACACCAAGGGCTTGCCGCAGCGGTTCCAGTCGATGCTGCGGCTGCTGGAGGATTACCCTGACACCCAGGGCCAGGTCGAGCTGCTGCAAATCGCCCCGACCAGCCGGGGCGAGCTTGAGGAATACACCGCGATCCGCAAGGAGCTGGAAACGCTGGCCGGCCACATCAATGGCCGCTTTGCCCAGCTGGACTGGACCCCCATCCGCTACATCAACCGCGCGGTGAACCGTCGCGCCCTGACGGCCTTGTATCGCAGCAGCCGCATCGGGCTGGTGACGCCGATGCGCGACGGGATGAATCTCGTCGCCAAGGAATATGTCGCCGCACAGGACCCTGCCGATCCGGGTGTGTTGGTGCTGTCGCAGTTTGCCGGTGCGGCACGACAGATGCAGGCCGCGCTGCTGGTCAATCCCTACGACGCGGTGGCCGTATCTGAAGCCATACAGACCGCGCGGCACATGCCGCTGGCAGAGCGCCGGCAACGCCATCAGGAGTTGATGAAGAATCTGCTGAGCGAAGACATCAGCCACTGGCGCGAGGCCTTTCTGCATGACCTGGATGCGACGCGGAAAACGCCAAACTCCGGACGGGTTCATAACCCCAGAATGGAGCAAACCCCATGGATCGAAGCGGCCTGATCGTCGGTGACATCGGCGGCACCAACACCCGGCTGGGACTGGCACACCGCACCATCAATGGTTGGACTCTGAGCGAGGTGGAGGTCGCGCCCACTGCGCAGGATCTGCCTGCGATGGTGGAGGCTTACTGGCATGCGCAGGGCAAGATCAGTCGCTGGCGATCTGGCTCTGGCTTTTGGTGCGCTCGGGGGCGTCTTCATCGCAGGTGGCATGGTGCCGAAATGGGGCGCTGCATTTCCGGTGGGCCTGTTCCGCGCCGAGTTTCTGAACCGCCTGGAAATGCGTGAGCTGTTGCTGGATATACCCGTCGCCATCATCAGCGCGGCCTACCCTGGGCTGCTGGCTCTGGCAGCATGGCCATGGCCGCTAAACCGGCGACTGCGCGGGGCTGAGCTTCGATTCCAGCTCCGCCCGGCCCCCGGGACGCAGTGCCGATCAGGCCTCTGCGTCAGCGGCGCGGCAACATGCCCGGCGGCAGCTTGCCGGCCATGCTGCGCATCATCTTCATCATGCCGCCACCGGCCATCTTCTTCATCATCTCGCGGCTCTGGTCGAACTGCCGCAGCAGCTGGTTGACGTTCTGCACCTCGACGCCCGAACCCTTGGCAATGCGGCGCTTGCGCGAGGCCTTGATGAGGTCGGGGAACTTGCGCTCCTGCGCCGTCATCGAGTTGATGATGGCGATGACGCGCTTCGCCTCCTTCTCTGGATTCACGTTCTTGAGCTTGGCCTGCATCTCGGCGCCACCGGGCAGCTTGTCGAGCATGGAGGCGATGCCGCCCATGCTCTGCATCTGCTGCATCTGCTCGCGGAAATCCTCAAGGTCGAAGCCCTTCTTGGACTTCATCTTGGCGGCGAGCTTGGCGGCCTTCTCGGCATCGACCCGCTGCACGGTCTCCTCGATCAGGCCCAGCATGTCGCCCTGGCCCAGGATGCGCGCGGCGATGCGATCGGGGTGGAAGACTTCCAGCTTGTCGCTCTTCTCGCCCATGCCGATGAACTTCACCGGCGCGCCCGTCACCTGCCGCACGCTCAAGGCCGCACCGCCGCGCGAGTCGCCGTCGGCCTTGGTGAGAATCACGCCGGTCAGCGGCACTCGATCCGCAAAGGCGCGCGCGGTCTTGGCAGCGTCCTGGCCGGTCATCGAGTCAACGACGAACAGGGTCTCGGTGGGGTTGACTGCCGCGTGCAGTGCGGCCAGCTCCACCATCATTTCTTCGTCGATGCTGGTGCGGCCTGCGGTATCGACGATGAGCACGTCGGCAGCCTGCAACTTGGCATGCGCGATGGCCGCGCGCGCAATGTCCTCCGGCTTCTGGCCGACTTCACTGGGGAACCACTCGACCCCCACCTGCCCTGCCACCACGCGCAACTGCTCGATGGCAGCGGGGCGATAGACGTCGCAGCTGACCACGATCACGTTCTTCTTCTCGCGCTCCTTCAACCAGCGCGCCAGCTTGCCGGTGCTGGTGGTCTTGCCCGAGCCCTGCAAGCCCGCCATCAGCAGCACCACCGGTGGCTGCGCGCGCAGATTCAGGGGTACCACCTCGCCACCGAGCACGGTGGTGAGCTCGGCCTGCACCAGGCGCAAAAACGCCTGGCCGGGCGTGAGGCTCTGGGTGATCTCCACGCCGACGGCCTTCTGCTTGATGGCCTCGACGAAGCTCTTGATGACCGGCAGCGCCACGTCGGCTTCGAGCAGCGCCATGCGCAGCTCGCGGGCGGCACTCGCAATCTGGTCTTCGGTGAGGCGGCCGGCACCGCGCAGGCTGTCGAGCACGCTGCCAAGGCGCTGGCTTAGGGATTCAAACATGGGGGTTCACAGGTGTTGGATCGGGAGGAGCAAAGGCACAGACGGCATGCTCACAGCATGAAGATTTCGCCCGCCTCAAGATGATGATAATCCCAGCCCGCCAGCGACTCGCTGCACTGCTTCTGGATTAAGCCTTCGGTGCCGGGCTTGTGGTGCGTGAGCAGCAGCTGGGGTTTGTGCTTGAGCTTGGCCAGCTCGCGGCCGAGCAGGGCCGGGGTGAAGTGCTTGGAGGCCGCCGCCAGCTCGTCCTGCTCGTCGGGGAAGGCGATCTCGATCATCAGCATGTCGAGCCTCTCCAGCGCGTTGAGCGCATCCCAGAGCTTGTCGGTGGCATAGGTGTCGCCGCTGAAGGCAAAGGTGCCAGTCTTGCACTCTACTGCCAGGCCCACGGCCGGCACGGTGTGCAGCACCTCGAAGCTATGCACCGTGCGGCCACCACCGATATCGAGCCGGGTGTTGGTCGCCATCTGCTGCCAGCGGATCAGCGGATTCTCGGGCGTCGGCAGCTTGGAGAAATCGGGCCAGATCACCCAGTTGAAGATGTGGTCCTGCACCGCCTTGAGGGTTGGCTCGGCGGCATGCACCTGAATCGGCTCGTCGATGAGATCGAACAGGTTGTCGGCCATGAAGGCCAAGCCGCAGACGTGATCGAGGTGGGCATGGGTCAGCACCACATGCTGGATGCGGCGCATCTGCGAGAGGGCGAGATCCCCCACGCCGGTACCCGCGTCGATCAAGAGCTCGTCGTCGATCAGCAGGCTGGTGGTGCGCAGGCCAGGGCCCACACCGCCGCTACAGCCCAGAATCTTGATGCGCATGGAGAAGGGAGTGCCGGTAATCGATCAGGGATTGAAGGTTTGAAAAGATTAGCACGCAGGTTTTTTGAGGCTTCTGTGCGCTCGGGCTGTTGTGACGCAGTGCTAATCTTGCCCCCATGTCCAGCCTGATGATCTTGCCCGCCCTGCTTGCGGCGGCGGCCTACCTGTTTTCGGCCCTGCGCGCGGCGCAGGCCCGCGATGGCGGCCTGGCGCTGCTCAGCCTGGTGGCGGCACTCGGCCTGCACGGCCTGGTGCTGATCGCCAGCGTGCAGGCGGTGGGCGGCCGGCTGGGCCTGACCCAGGCGCTCTCGCTGCTCACCTGGCAATCGGCGCTGCTGCTGGCCCTGCTGTCGCAGGTGCTGGCTCTTCGCCCCCTGCGCACCGCCATCTACCCCTTGGCAGCGGGCGGCGTGGTGCTTGCGGCCCTCTGGCCCACCCACAGCGGCGGCAATGCGCCGCACGACTGGCGCATCGCGCTGCATGCAGCACTCTCGATCTTCGCCGCTGGCCTGCTCACGCTCGCCGCCGCCCAGGCGGTGGCGCTGGATCTGCTCGACCGCCTGCTGCACAAACCCGAGCAGCTCGCCCGCGTGCTGCGCCTGCCGCCCATGCAGGCGAGCGAAGACTGGCTCTTTCAACTGATCACCGCGGGCTTTTTCGTGCTGTCGCTGGCGCTGCTCTCGGGCTTGATCTTCGTCGATGACCTGTTCGCCCAGCATCTCGCCCACAAGACCGCGCTTTCGATCCTCGCCTGGCTGATCTTTGCCGCACTCCTGCTGGGCCGCAGGCGCTCAGGATGGCGTGGCAAACGGGCGGTACGCTGGGCGCTGTCAGGCTATGCGGCACTGCTGCTGGCGTACTTCGGCAGCAAGCTGGTACTGGAGCAGATCCTTGGCCGCCATTGGACTTGAAGTCATCTGCCCAGGCGCCAAAGCGGCACCGTGCCTTGACACTGCGCCGCCCGCTTCCGTATTGATAGACATCCCCGTAGCCACCGGCACACGCCGCACTTGAACGATCTGCCCCTGGGCCTGGAACTCGCGCTCCTCGTCTTTCTGTTGATGCTCTCCGCGTTTTTCGCGGCCTCCGAAACGGGGCTGATGACGCTGAACCGTTATCGCCTGAAAACGCGCGCGCAGCAGGGCGACCGCGGTGCCAGGCTGGCGCAGAAACTGCTGGACCGCCCGGACCGGCTGATTGGCCTGCTGCTGCTGGGCAAGAACTTCTCCGACAATGCCGCCACCGTGGTCGCCACCCTGCTCTCCATCGAGCTTTTCGGTGACGACGAGGCTGTGCTGGGTGTGACCACCATCATCCTCACCATCGTCATGCTGGTGTTCAGCGATGCCGCCCCCAAGACCCTGGCCGCGCTCTACCCCGAGCGCGTCGGCATCCCCAGCGCCTACATCAACTACCCGCTGCAATGGCTGTTGACGCCGGTGGTGTGGATGGTGAGCCTGATGAGCAACGGCGTGCTGCGCGCCCTCGGCGTGACCAAGGAGGACGCCGTCGCCCACTCGCTCTCGGCCGAGGAGCTGCGCACGGTGGTGGTCGAGGCGGGTGCGATGATCCCGCACCGCCACCAGAAGATGCTGTTGTCGATCCTCGATCTCGAACATGCGACGGTCGAGGACATCATGATCCCGCGCAACGAGATCATCGGCATCGACCTCTCCGAACCCTGGGAAACGATCCACGAAGTCATCATCGCCTCCAGCCACACCCGGCTGCCGGTATTTCATGGCTCCATCGACGAGCTGAAGGGCGTGGTGCATTTGCGCAAGCTGGTGCGCGCCGCAGCCCAGGGCCAGCTCAACCTCGAAAACCTGATGGGCCTGGTGCGCGAGCCCTACTTCATCCCCAGCGGCACGCCGCTCAACCAGCAGCTCCTGAACTTCCAGGACCAGAAACGCCGCATCGGTTTCGTCGTCGATGAATACGGTGACATCCAGGGCCTGGTCACGCTCGAAGACATCCTTGAAGAAGTGGTCGGCGAGTTCACCAGCGACCCGGCCACACGGCAGAAGAACGTCACTCTCGACCACGACGGCAGCGCACTGGTCACCGGCAACGTCCACATCCGCAGCCTCAACCGCTCGCTTGGCTGGAAGCTGCCCACCGATGGTCCGAAGACCGTCAACGGTCTGGTCGTCGAACAACTCGGCGACATCCCCAAATCCGGTCGCAAGGTGCAGGTCGGCGACTATGAGTTCGAGGTGATTGAGGCGCGCTCCAATGCCGTGAAGGTGGCGCGCGTGCGTCGAACAACGGCCGCACAGACTGACAGCTAGGATTCACTGTCAGCCCCGAATCCGGGATGCAGCTCAAGCCCTCGCTCGCCACTGACTCTGGTGCTGCTTGAGTCTCAGCGCATCTGCGCCAGCCGCAGGTTGTCGTCGATCGCTTCGCGCAGCATCGCCTCAGAGCCAAGGGGCCGGTACGGCAGGTCGCCAGGTTTGGCCTTGCGGAAACTGGGCATGCGTTGCAGGCGCTCGACGATGGCACCGATATCGCTGCCGGGATCGACCACCTGGCTCCAGTAGCGGATCAGCTCCTTGACGTTGCTGAGCCTGCGCGCCGGATCCTGCGGTAGCTCGATCGCGCTGGGCAGCGAGGGCGTGACCAGAATCAGCAGCGACTCCTGCCGACGGGTGTCGCTGCGGTTGCGAAACAGCAGGTTCAGGCCCGGCACGTCTCCCGCCAGCGGCACCTGCGAGTTGTTGTTGTCCGAGACCTGCTCAGAGAGTGCCGAGAGGATCAGGGTCTGCCCGAACGAGAGCTCGGCCGTTGCCTGCACGAACTGCTTGAAGGTGGTGAGCGACTGCTGGAAGCGCCCGATCTCTTCCCTCGACAAGAACGAGCGTGCGGCCTCGATGCGGAAGCGCGTCGCGTCGCTGCTGATGGCCTCGGGGGCGAGCTTCAACTTCACGCCGACGTCCACCGGTTGCAACTCGCCGAGGTTGATGCCGCTCACCGCCACACTGATGGTGCGCCCGGCAAAGAACTCCGACTCGCGCCCCACATAGGCGGTAAGCGAGGGGCGTGCGATGACACCGTAGTACTGCTTCGAGTCATTGAACAGATTCAGGTTGTAGTTGATTTGTGGAACCGAGATCTGCGAGGTGATGGCACGGGCGCTTTCACTCACACGGCTGATGAATCCATCGGTGTCGTTGGTATTGCTGGCCTGGCTGAAGGTGTTGGCATAGCCGTATTGCAGGCGCAGCCCGTCGAACAGATTCACGCCGCGAGTCTTGGTGTCGACTTGCGAATTGAGGATGATCGTCACCTCCACCACCATCTGATTGGGGTCGTCCGGGTTGCCGCTGGCATTGGCGGTGGGTGCTGACTTGCGGTCGGGCTTGTAAAACTCGCTACCCGGCTGCCCCAGAGGCCCAGGGGCGATCGGGATCAGCGGACTTTGCGAACGCAGCTGCGCGCCCTGAAGCAGCTCGTCCACCCGCTTGAACAGGAACACCGAATCGCCCGCGCCCTTGTCAGTGCCGACGCTGATTTTCTGCACCGCGTTGTTGGCGAGCAGCCGCGCGCGCGCGTCGCCCTGCGTCGCCAGCGAGAACGCCGCCAGGCGCTGTGCATCTGGCTGATCTGCCGCCAGAGCCAGGCTGCGCGTTGCCGCCAGTTGCAGCATCGGCAGATCACCCCGGTGATAGGACGCCACGCCCAGTCCATAGAAAGCCTCCCAGCGGCCCGGCTGGTCAAGCGCAGCTGCGGCAAAGTGATCCTGCGCGGCGTCGAACTCGCCGCGTTCGAGCTTCAGGTAGCCCATCATCAACCGCGCCCAGTAGTTCTGCGGCGTGAAGCGCACCGCGTTCTCGTAGCCCACCTGCGCCATCTCCAGCTGCGCGCGATTGCCGGCCTGGGCCTGCTGGTCGTAGGTCAGCGCGTAGAGAAATTGCAGATAGCCGTTGGGCAGGTCATCGCGCAGCTCGGCCGCCAATGCCTGCTGCGCGCTGACCCAATCGAGTTTCTGCAGCGCAGCCTGCGCCGCCACCAGGGGCGGCGCAGGCAAGGTCGTTGCGGATTCCGGCCTTGTGGCAGGAGCAGCGCAGCCCGCGCTGACTCCCAGCAGCAGGCCCAGGGTCAGGCCGGCCAATGGCCGCAGCGCCGGCCTGCCAGTCCGCCACGTAGCGGGCATCACGGTCGAGCTACTTGGCGCAGTCATCTTTCTTCCCGGCCTTGGCGGTGGCCACGGCGATCAGGCGCTTGGTGGCTGGCTTCTTCTCTGCGCAATCCTTGCTCGTGGCGGGCGGTGCCTGCACCGGGCCACCCTGTGGGCTCGGCTGGCTGTTGAAGAAATTGCCGGGGTCATCCTGCCGGCCGCTGCCAGCAATGACCGCATCCGGGCCCGGGTCAATCGCACCTGCACCACCATTGAAATCGGTGCCGCTGCGGCCAGCGCCACCGCTGGTGGTGCCGGCCGCAGCGGGCTGGCCGAAGAGGTTGCGACCAACCTGGCTGCTGGTGGGCACCGCAATGCTGCGATCCACCGCCACGCTGCCCTGGCGATCGGGATTGACCTCGCCGCCTGCGGCACCGTTGCGCGCCTGGTTGACCTGTGCGGCGATGCCGGGATTGTTCTTCAAAAACTCCGCTTTCCCCGCAGTATCCTTGCAGCCGTCAAGGCCCCGGCAGGAGGTGCCCGTCTTATCGGTCGCCGCGGTGGTGGTCGTGGTACCGTCGTCGTGAGTCGTCGTTTTGGTGCCGTCATCGTTGGTGGTGGTCTTTTCCACCGTCTTCTTGCCAGTCGCGGGATCGGTGGTGATGACAGTGACGACTTTGCCGTCAGCGGTGGTGTGTGTCACGGTATTTCCGTCATCGCTTTTCTCGCTCGACGCGCCGCTGGGAAACAACTTTAAGTTCGGGTTCGCCGCTGTGTTCAGCGGTGCTTCGGGTGTGGCTGCGGGGGTTGCGGGTGCTGCTGGTTCGGCACAGTTGGGCTCACACTCGGCAGCATCCAATGCTTTCTTGCGCTCGCCAGAGATACCAAGCGCGCCAAGCACTCCTTCGCTGCTCACCCCATGCTTTTTCGCCAGTGCATCCGCACCTTCCTTGGTCAGCTTGGTTTCAACCTCGCCGTCCTTGCTGGTGCCTGCACCGGTACCAGAGGTCACACCGGCGGAAATGGCCCCCGTGCCTTGCGCCGCAATGCCCGTGGGACCAGCGCCATCGTTGGGGCGGCCGCCGGTGACGGCCGTCAGCGGATTGCCGTTGCTGGCCTTGAACTGCTCGGCCTGCTTTGCCAGCGCCTCCTGGTTGGTCTGGCTGAAACCCTGATCGAAACCGGGGCGCTGGGTGATGCTGCCATTGAGGCCACCCGTTGCATCCTGCCGCAGCTGTGCCGCCGAGCCGTTGCCCGTGGCACCGGCGAGCGCGGCACCGGCACGGTCATCGCGGCTGCCGACACCCGTCCCGGGGCTGGCATCGACTGCCGTACTGCCCGTATCGACATTGGGCAGCCCCCTCAAGTCGCTGGCGGGCCCCTTCTTTTTGCCGCCCTTGTCGTCCTTGTCGGCTGCCTGCTCCTGCGGCGGGTTGCTGTTGTCGGCTCTGAGCGGCGGGGCGACCGCGAGCAACAGGGCCAGGGCCAGGGAGGAGCGGCGGAAGTGTGATAGGGGGTATGGCATGGGTGTCTCCTGACAGGTGGGACTCAACGCAGCGCGACGCCGCTGCGAACATCCACACCCTAGGCGCAGGGCGATTTCGGATTCCTACGGTTTCCCTACCTTTTGCCGGTGGTTTTCCGACCGTGGCTGCAATGCGTGATCCATTGCTCAATGGCGCTGTCTTTGGCAGCTTCGCTATGCTCGTGGCCGGTTCACCATCCGTCGCTGACTGCCGTGAGCAAGACCGTGCCACCCACCCCCGCCGGGGATGCTGCCAGCCGCGCCTATCGCTGGCGCTTTGGTGGCGTGGTGCTGGATGG
Organism: Pseudomonadota bacterium; assembly: GCA_040386395.1. Taxonomy (GTDB): domain Bacteria; phylum Pseudomonadota; class Gammaproteobacteria; order Nevskiales; family Nevskiaceae; genus Stagnimonas. The sequence continues at coordinate 18,566 of JAZKFO010000096.1, forward strand.
CCGCTCGCTGGAACTCAGCCTCGACGAGCAGCAGGTCAAGCTCGAACCCAAGCCGATGGAGCTATTGTTGTACCTGCTGCGCCACCCCGGCGAGGTGGTCACCAAGGAAGAGTTGCTGGAGAACCTCTGGGCCGGTCGATTCTTGAGCGAATCCGTGCTGACCAAGACCATGGCCAAGCTGCGCCAGGGCCTGCATGACGAATCCCAGGGGCTCATCAAGACCGTCCATGGCTTTGGCTATCGGCTGGCAGCGCCCGTCACGGCAGAGGCAACCGAGCAGGGTGCAGCACCCAACCTGGCTGGCCTCGCGGCGGGCGATGCCATCCCGCACCGCCCGCACTGGCAGCTCAAGAGCCTGCTCGGCAGCGGCGGCCAGGGTGAGGTTTGGCTGGGCTGGCACGAGAAAACCGGCGAACAGCGGGTGTTCAAGTTCGCCTTCGACGCTGCGGGGCTGGTGGCTCTGAAGCGCGAGCTGACCTTGTTCCGCGTGCTGCGCCAGACCCTGGGCGACGCGCGCCGCGACTTTGTGAGGCTGATCGACACCAACCTGGAAGCGCCACCGTTCTTCATCGAGACTGAGTACGTCGCCGGTGGTGCGCTGCCCGCCTGGGTCGATGCACAGGGCGGCTTTGCAGCCATCGCCCCGACGCTGCGGTTGTCGCTGGTCGTACAGGTGGCCGAGAGCCTCGCCGCCGCGCATTCCGCCGGCGTGCTGCACAAGGACCTGAAGCCCGCCAATATCCTCATCGAGCTTGGCGAAGACGGCAGCCCGCAGGCCAAGCTGGGCGATTTCGGCAGTGGCCGCATGATGGATCTGGCGCGGCTGGAACAGCTGGAAATCACCCGTCTGGGCTTCACCCAGACCATCGCGCCGAGCCCGGACGCTGCCTCCGGCACGCCGCTGTACCTGGCACCCGAGCTGCTGGGCGGCCAGCAGCCGACCGTGCAGAGCGATCTCTTCGCGCTCGGTATCGTGCTGTACCAGCTGGTGGTGGGCGACTTCAAGCGGCCGCTCGCCACCGGCTGGCAGCGGCTGGTCGACGACCCTCTGCTGTGCAGCGACATCGCCGCCGTGGTGGATCTCGACCCGGCCCGAAGACTGGCCGATGCCGGCGAGCTGGCGCGTCGCCTGAAAAGCCTGCCAGCCCGGCGCGCACAGGCGGCCGCCGAAGGCGCACGGATGGCCGAGTCCGAGGCATTGCGGCAGGCCTTGATCAAGTCCACCACGCGGCGTCGCCTGCTGCGTGCCGTGGCTCTTGCCAGCTGCCTCGGCCTGGGTCTGAGCCTGTGGCAGTTCGCGCTCGCCCGGCGGGCGCAGGCGGCAGCCGAGAAAGCCGCCGCCGAGTCGCAGGCGATTGCTGCCTTCGTCACCGAAGACCTCTTGCAGCTCGCCGACCCGCTCGGTGTCGCGCGGCCGCGCCTGACGGTGCGCGACCTGCTCGATGAGGCGAGCCGTCGCCTTGAGCCGCGCCTGCCCAACCAGCCCCTCGCGCAATCAAAAATCCTCCATGCCCTGGGTGATGCATACAAGGGGCTCGGTGACTGGTCGCGCGCACGCGCGCTTCTGCAGGCCGCGCTCGCCAGGGCGGAAGCGGTCGAAGGGCCCGAGGGCGAAACCAGCCTCGGCACGCGGACGGCACTCGCCTATGCCACCACGCTTACCGGCGGCTATGACGAGGCAGCGGAACTCTACGACCGCGTACTCGCCGCCACCGCAGCACGTCCGCTCGAAGACCCACTGCGGCTCGATGCCCGCGAGGGACGCGCGTTTCTGGAATACGAGCGCGGCCGCTATCTGCCGGCGGCGGCGGCTTACGAGGCGCTCGGCAGCGATCTAAAACGACTGGGCCTGAGTGCGCGACTGACCGAGGTCAACTGGAGCCTGCCCGACATCTATCTCGAACTGGGTCGCACCGACGAGGCCGAGAAGCTCATCACGCAAGCCATCGCGGAGGTACAAAGCCGCACCGGTGCGCGACATCCCCGCGTGCTGTGGATGCGCCTGACGCTGGGGGATGTCCACATGGACCGCGGCGAATGGGATACCGCCGATGCGATCTATCTCGACTCGCTCGCGGGCTTGAGTGCGATGCTGGGTGCCGCGCATCCCAATAGCCTCACCGCGCTGCACTACCACGGCCATCTGCTGCTCAAGCGCGGTGAGGCAGCCGCCGCGCTGCCGGTGCTGCGGCAGGCCTATGCGGGCCGCAGAGCAGCGCATGGTGAGGATCACCCCTACACGCGCTACAGCGCGCACCGGCTCGGCCAGGCGCTGACCGCGCTGGACCGTACCGACGAGGCGCTGCCGCTGCTGAGCAAGATCCTGGCGAGTGTCGAGCAGGCGCAGGGCCCACGGCATCCCAATGCGCTGGAGCTGCGTTGCAGCCTCGCTGAAGCCCTGATGGCCGCTGACCAGCGCCGCGAGGCGCGGCGGCTCCTGGAGGAGTCACTGCCCTGGGCACAGCAGGCCTTGCCGCCCAGCAGCCCGCGACTGCGGCGCTATCTCGCGGTGCAGGCAAAAGCGGCGGAGCCTGCCTAAGCCATCACCCATCGTCCGACGCCGCCGATGAGCGCACTCAGCGCGATGACCGGCACCACGCCCAGCCAGCCACGCAGCAGGGCGATGAATCCTGCGATCGCCAGCATCGCCGCCAGTGCGTCGAGATGGCCCAGTGGCAGGATCACCTGCACGCCGAGCGATAGCGCCAGATGCAGGATTGCACCGACCACAGCCGCCGTGATCGCCGTCAGCGGCGCGGCAAACGCCTGCAAGCCGCGACTGCGCTCCACGAACGGCGCACCGATGAGGATGAACAGGAAGCTCGGCAGAAAGGTGAAGAAGGTCGCCACCAGTGCACCCGCGATCCCGGCCGACAGCACGTTGTCGCCACCGGCCGCACCAACATAGCCGATGAAGGCCACCACCATGATCAGCGGCCCCGGCGTGCTCTCGCCAAGGGCCAGGCCATCGAGCATCTGCGGCGGGGTGATCCAGCCATAGGTCTGCACGGCGTTCTGGAACACATATGGCATCACCGCATACGCGCCGCCAAAAGTGAGCAGTGCGGCCTGCGTGAAGAACGCGCCCATGCGGGTGAGCGTGGCGTTGCCGCTGAACAGCCAGAGTGTGGCGAATACCGATGTACCGAGTGCCAGGCCGATGAGTGCCAAGCGCAGCAAGCGTCCCCGGTGGATGGCGGCATGGGCGGGTGATGGAGTGTCGTCGTCGATCAAGGCCGGGGCATGTGCCCTGGCCTTGGCGCTGCCATGCCCGGTCGGCTTGAGCTGCCCACGCAACAGCCAGCCCGCGAGGCCCGCCGAGAGCACCAGCAGGGGAAACACCCAGGCGCTCTGCGGCGCGAAGCTGAGCACTGCAAGGCTGGTGAGAGTGAGCGCCCACAGCGCCGGGTGCTTGAGCGTCTTGCTGCCGATGCGCCAGGCCGCAAAGGCCACCACCGCCACCACCGCCGGCTTCACACCGGCGAGCAGCGTGGCGGAAACCTGCGGGCCAAGGGCGAGATAGGCCCAGGTGAGTGCGATCAGCAGCAGCAGCGAAGGCAGCACGAACAGCACGCCCGCCGCAATGCCGCCGCGCACGCCATGCAGCAGCCAGCCCAGATAGGTTGCGAGCTGCTGCGCCTCGGGCCCCGGCAACACCATGCAGTAGTTGAGCGCGTGCAGAAAGCGGCCCTGCGAAATCCAGCGCCGCTTCTCGACCAGCTCGGCCTGCATGATGGCGATCTGCCCCGCCGGGCCGCCGAAGCTGATGCAGCCGAGCTTGAACCAGTAGCGCAACGCCTCGTTGAAGCTGGGCGCTGCGGGCCTCGCGTCGCTCATGCGTCCGCCATCATTTGCTTCGCCAATGCTTCGGCCACACGGATGCCATCGACACCGGCCGAGAGAATGCCGCCTGCATAGCCCGCGCCCTCGCCTGCCGGATACAGCCCGCGGGTGTTGAGGCTTTGCAGGTCGTCGCCACGGGTGATGCGCATGGGCGCTGAGGTGCGGGTCTCCACCCCGGTGAGCACGGCATCGTGCAGGGCGAAGCCGCGAATCTGCTTCTCGAACGCGGGCAGTGCTTCGCGGATCGCCTCGATGGCGTAAGTAGGTAAAGCAGTATCGAGACTGCCGAGCTTCACGCCCGGCTTGTAGCTGGGCACCACGGTGCCGAGCGTGGTTGAGGCGCGGCCCGCAATGAAGTCGCCGACCAGCTGCGCCGGTGCTTCGTAGGTGCCACCACCGAGCACGAAGGCGCGCGACTCCCAGTGCTCCTGCAAGGCCAAGCCCGCCAGCGGCCCACCCGGATAATCGGCAGGCGTGATGCCTACGACGATCCCTGCATTGGCATTGCGCTCGTTGCGCGAGTACTGGCTCATGCCATTGGTGACGACACGATTTTCTTCACTCGTCGCCGCCACCACCGTGCCACCCGGACACATGCAGAAGCTGTAGACGCTGCGGCCGTTGCGGGCGTGATGCACCAGCTTGTAGTCAGCGGCCCCCAGCTTAGGGTGGCCGGCAAACTTGCCCAACCGCGCACGGTCGATGAGCGACTGCGGGTGCTCGATGCGGAAGCCCATCGAGAAGGGCTTGGCCTCCATGAACACGCCGCGCGCGTGCAGCATGCGGAAGGTGTCGCGGGCGGAATGACCGAGTGCAATCACCACATGGTCGCTGCGAATCTGCTCGCCGCTGGCGAGCGTGACTCCCCGAATGTGCGAGTCCTCGATCAGCACATCGGTGACGCGCTGCTGGAAACGAATCTCGCCACCGAGCGCGATGATCTCCGCGCGCATCTTCTCGACCATGCTGGCCAGCCGGAAGGTACCGACATGCGGCTTGCTGACGTAGAGAATTTCCTCCGGCGCGCCCGCCTTCACGAACTCGTGCAGCACCTTGCGGCCCAGATAGCGCGGGTCCTTGATCTGGCTGTAGAGCTTGCCGTCGCTGAAGGTGCCGGCCCCACCCTCGCCGAACTGCACATTGCTTTCGGGGTTGAGAATGTTCTTGCGCCACAGCGCCCAGGTGTCTTTGGTGCGCTCGCGCACGGCGGTGCCACGTTCGAGCACGATGGGCCGGAAACCCATCTGCGCCAGCACGAGTGCGGCGAAGATGCCGCAAGGCCCGAAGCCGACGATGAGCGGCCGGTGCGCCATCGCGGGCGGCGCGTTGGTGACGAAGTGATACGCGATGTCGGGGGCGACATTGACGTTGCGATCGTCCGCAAAGCGCGCCAACACGCTGGCCTCGTCGGCCACCTCGACATCGACGGTGTAGACGAAGCAGAGATCGACCGACTTCTTGCGCGCGTCGTAGCTGCGCTTGAACACCGTGAAGCCCTTGAGCTGCTCTTCCTGCAAGGCAAGGCGCCTGAGGATGGCTTTGCGCAGGTCCTCGTCCGGGTGGTCGATGGGCAGCGTCAGTTCGGTGAGGCGGAGCATGTTGGCGAGGGCCTGGGTTCTGCACCCAGGAGCGTGTGGCTTGCGGGGCGTTATTGTCGCTGGCGCTGCAAGGCGGCGACAGCCTACTGCCCTGATCGTGGAAAATCAGCCCTCATCGAACCGCCCCTTGCCGCCTGCGTCCATGAAAACCATCGTGCTGCAATCGTTCAGGCGTCACGACGTGCCGGCCTGGATGAACCTGTGCATGGATAGCGTCCGCGCCTGGGCGGCATCGCGCGCATACCAGTATCAGTTTCTCGATGATGCCTTCTTCGAGCCCCTTCCCGACTGGTTCCTGCAATCGGCCGGTACTGCCAAGACCATCTGGACGGACTACGCCCGTGTGCTCTGGGCACGGCATTTTCTGGCGCAGGGCTACGAACGGTTCATCTGGGTCGATGCCGATGTGCTGGTGTTTGTGCCTGCGGCGCTGACGGTGGAGCAGCTGTCTCAGGGTTATGGCTTCTGCCATGAGATCCAGGCCGCGCGGACGAAGGGCGCCAGCACCGGTGTCGAGCTGCATCACCGCATCAACAACGCCATTTCGGTCTATTGCCGGGGCAATCCCTTCCTGGATTTCTACCGCCATGCGATGGAGCGAATGGTGCGCAAGAAGGCGCCGCTGGCACACGATTCGCTGGGCACGGTGCTGCTCAGCCACCTCGGCATGGTCATGCCGGTGCCGGTGCTGCTCAATGTCGGGCTGTTCAACCCGCTGACCCTGCAGGCGGTGGCGGCTGACGACGCCAGCATCCTCGGGCCTTTTCTCTCTGCGGCCTATGGCCCTCTGGCGGCGGCGAATGTTTGCCAATCCTTGCGCGGCCGACGACTGATGGGCGTGCAGGTCAGCGACGAGCTGGTCGCTGCCGCCATCGAGAACTGCCTACGCGACGGTGGCGGGCACCTCAACCGCCACCGTCGTCAAACCAGTCCCTAGGTAGTGTTTAGACGTTTTACGTTTCAGCGACGGAGGTCATTTTTGGGCA
>JAZKFO010000097.1:0-2235 GCA_040386395.1 Pseudomonadota bacterium
CGAAGAGCCCCGGCGTGGTGCAGGTGTTTGCCATCGCCCCCTCGATGGCGCACGCGAAAACGCAGGGCAACTACCCGGCGGCCGACAACATCCTGAGCTGTGTCTACGAAGGCGGCGTGGTGGACTTCGACACCGGCTGCCGCATCGAGTCGCGCTACTTCGCCGACCTCGTGGTGAGCCAGGTCAGCAAGAACATGATCGGCACGCTGTGGTTCCAGCTCAACGCCATCAACAAGGGCAAGTCGCGGCCAGAAGGCATCGCCAAGAGCACCGTCAAGAAGCTCGGCGTGCTCGGTGCCGGCATGATGGGTGCCGGCATCGCCTACGTGTCGGCCAAGGTCGGCATCGAGGTGGTGCTGCTCGACGCCACACAGGAGTCGGCCGAGAAGGGCAAGGCCTACTCGACGGCCCTGCTCGACAAGCTGGTGAAGAAGAACCGCATGACCGCCGATGCGCAGGCGGCCTTCCTCAAGCTCATCACGCCCACCACCGATTACGCCCTGCTTGAAGGCTGCGATCTCATCATCGAAGCCGTGTTCGAGGACCGCGCCATCAAGGCCGATGTGACGAAGAAGACCGAGGCGGTGATCCCCGCCACGGCCACCTTCGCATCGAACACTTCGACGCTGCCCATCACCGGCCTCGCCAAGGCCAGCGCAAGGCCGAAGCAGTTCATCGGTCTGCACTTCTTCTCGCCGGTCGACAAGATGCCGCTGGTGGAAATCATCATGGGTGAGGAGACCTCGCCGGAGACCCTGGCGAAGGGCTTCGACTACGTACAGCAGATCAAGAAGACGCCCATCGTCGTCAACGACTCGCGCGGCTTCTACACCAGCCGCTCGTTCGCCACCTACGTGATGGAGGGCGCGGCCCTGCTGCTCGAAGGCCAGCACCCGCGCTCGATCGAAGTGGCGGGCTTGAAGGCCGGCATGCCGGTCGGCCCGCTGGCCCTGCACGACGAGGTGTCGATGTCGCTGTCGCTGCACGTGCTGACCCAGACGCGCAAGGACTTCGCGGCTGAAGGCAAGGCGATGGTCGAGCATCCGGCCAGCGTGCTGATCGAGAAAATGGTCAACGGTTTGAGCCGTCCGGGCAAAAAGGCCAAGGCCGGTTTCTACGACTATCCCGACGTCGGCGAGAAGCATCTCTGGGCCGGACTCGCCAAGGAGTTCCCGCTCGCCCCCGTGCAGATGGGCCAGCAGGAGCTGATCGACCGCCTGATGTATGCGCAGGCGAACGAGGCGGCGAAGTGCTTCGAGGAGAACGTGGTGATGACGGTGGCCGACACCAACATCGGCTCGATCTTCGGCTGGGGCTTTGCACCGCATCAGGGTGGTGCGCTGCAGTTCATCAACGCGGTCGGCGTGGCTGCATTCGTGAAGCGCAGCGAGGAGCTGGCGGCGAAGTACGGCAGCCGCTTCGCACCGGCTGCCCTGCTCAAGAAGATGGCGGCCGAAGGCCAGCGCTTCGAGTAACACCGACGCTGTGGATGCCCCTTCCCGGCAGCCTGGGGAGGGGTTTCAGGTTCATTGCAGAGACAGCCACAAACGCTTTGATGGCTGCACGGCGGTGATGACCACCGCCACCCCCATTTTTGTAGGCCCGACACGCGACCTACTTGAGCCCGATTTCGATTTCCTCTTCACCACCTCAAGGAGTTTCACCATGTTCGGACTACTGATGCGCTACATGCAGGACAACAAGATCCTGCCCCAGATCTCTGATACCGAGCGGCAGGCCCTGGAGGCCGGGTCGGTGTGGATCGATGGCCAGCTGTTCGGCGGCAACCCCGATTTCAAGAGCATGCTGGCGGAGAACTACAGCAGGCTCTCCAGCGAGGAGCAGGCCTTCATCGACGGCCCCTGCGAGCAGTTGTGCCAGATGTGCGACCGCTACGAGATCGCCCGCACCCGCAAGGTGCCGGAGGAGGTGCTGGCGTTCCTGAAGGATCAGGGCTTCATGTCCTTTCTCATCCCCAGGGAATACGGCGGCAAGCAGTTCTCCAAGCTCGCCATCTCCACCATCATGGCCAAGGTCATGCCCTTCAATGCGGCGGTCGGCACTTTCGTGGTGATCCCCAATACGCTGGGTGCGGCGGAGCTGTTGATCCAGTACGGCACCAAGGCGCAGAAGGACCACTACCTGCCCCGCCTCGCGCGCGGTGAGTATGTGCCCTGCTTCGGCCTCACCGAACCCACTGCCGGCTCCGATGCCGCCAGCATCAAGGCCGAGGGC
>JAZKFO010000098.1:0-58924 GCA_040386395.1 Pseudomonadota bacterium
TCGTCCGTTGCGACCTGATTGCCGAGGGCATCATCGAGGCCACCAAGCAGGTGGGCCTGAAGATCCCCGTCGTCGCGCGCCTGCAGGGCACCAACATGGAAAAGGGTCGTGAACTGCTCGAAAAGAGCGGGCTGAAAATCACCCCGGTTTCCGATCTCACCGAAGCGGCCAAGACGGTCGTTGCACTCGCAAAGGGTTAAGACATGAGCATTCTCGTCAACAAGAAAACCAAGCTCATCTGCCAGGGCTTCACCGGCAAGCAGGGCACCTTCCACTCCGAACAGTGCATTGCCTACGGCACCCAGATGGTCGGCGGCGTCTCGCCCGGCAAGGGTGGCGGCAAGCATCTCAACCTGCCGGTGTTCAACACCGCGCACGACGCCGTGAAGGCGACCGGCGCTGATGCCTCGATGATCTACGTGCCCGCGCCAGGCGCTGCCGAGGCCATCCTCGAAGCCGCCGATGCCGGCATCAAGATCATCGTCTGCATCACCGAGGGCATCCCGGTCAACGACATGGTCAAGGTCAAGGCCACGCTCAACGCCGACTACCCGGACGCAATCCTGATCGGCCCGAACTGCCCCGGCATCATCACGCCGGGCGAGTGCAAGATCGGCATCATGCCGGGCCACATCCACAAGCCGGGTCGCATCGGCGTGGTGTCGCGTTCGGGCACGCTGACCTACGAAACCGTTCACCAGACCACCGCCAACGGCCTCGGCCAGTCGACCTGCGTCGGCATCGGCGGCGACCCGGTGCGCGGCATGGGCTTCATCGACGTGATCCGCATGTTCGAGGCCGACCCGGCCACTGAAGGCATCATCATGGTTGGCGAGATCGGCGGCGCTTCGGAAGAAGAGGCGGCGGCCTACATCAAGACCTCGGTCAAGAAGCCGGTGGTGGCCTATATCGCGGGCGTCACTGCCCCTGCCGGCAAGCGCATGGGCCACGCGGGTGCGATCGTCAGCGGCGGCAAGGGCACGGCTGACGAGAAGTTCGCAGCCCTCGAAGCGGCTGGTGTGAAGACGGTGCGCAGCCCGGCTGATCTTGGTGCCGCGATGCTCTCGCTGCTCAAGTAATCCTGATCGTGTTCAAAAGCCCGCTCACGCGGGCTTTTTTATTAGAGTGTGCCCATGACGCAAAACCTCACTCTCGCGCTCGCCCAGCTCAACCTCTGGGTCGGCGATGTCGAAGGCAATGTCGGCAAGATCATCGCTGCGGCCGTCAAGGCGCGTGACGAGCTGAGGGCCGACCTCATCGCCTGCCCCGAACTCTCGCTGATCGGCTATCCGCCGGACGACCTCCTGCTGCGCAGTGGCCTGCCGAAAGTGATCGAGCAGGGCGTGCAGCGCCTGCTGGCGGAAGTGCAGGGCATCACGCTGGTGGTGGGTCTGCCGGAGTACGAATCCGGCCGTGCGGGCGGCGCGCTCTACAACGCGGCTTATGTGATCCGCGATGGCAGTGTCATCGCCCGCTACCGCAAGCAGCAGCTGCCCAACTACGGCGTGTTCGACGAGCGCCGGCACTTCCGGCCCGGCGCAGCGCCCTGTGTGTTCGAGGTCAAGGGCCAGCGGGTTGGCCTCACCATCTGCGAAGACGCCTGGTTCTCGCAGCCCGCGGCGCAGGCGCGTGATGCCGGCGCGCAATGGCTGCTCAACATCAATGCCTCGCCCTGGAATCGCGGCAAGCGCGACGACCGCCAGCGCGTGCTGGATGCCCGCGTGGCGGAGACGGGCCTCGCCATCGCCTATGTCAACTGCGTCGGCGGGCAGGACGAGGTGGTGTTTGACGGCGACTCCAGGGTGTTGCGCCCCGATGGTTCGGTGGCTTTTTCAGCCCCCCAGTTCGCCGAGGGCGTATATGCGGTGACGATGCGTAACGGTCGCTTCGAGGGCGAGACGGCCGGGCTCTTGGGTGACGAGGCCGAGACCTATGCCGCGTTGGTGGCCGCCACCCGCGACTACGTGACGCGCAATGGGTTCCCCGGTGCCCTGATCGGCCTGAGCGGCGGCATCGACTCGGCACTAGTCGCGGCCATCGCCGCCGATGCGATTGGGGCGGACAAGGTCTGGGGTGTGTCCATGCCCTCGCGCTACACGCTCGACATGAGCAACGATGATGCTCGGATCGAGGCTGAGGCTCTGGGCATCCGCTACACGACCCTGCCAATCGAGCCGGCCTTCACGGCGTTCAACAGTACGCTGGCCGAAACCTTTGCCGGCAAAAAAGTGGATCTCACCGAGGAGAACCTGCAATCCCGCTCGCGCGGCGTGCTGCTGATGGCACTCAGCAACAAGTTCGGCCACATCGTGCTCACCACCGGCAACAAGAGTGAGATGGCCGTGGGCTACGCCACGCTGTATGGCGATATGTGTGGCGGCTTCGCACCCATCAAGGATGTCTACAAGACGCTGGTGTACCGGCTCGCGCGCTATCGCAACACGATCTCGCCGGTGATCCCGGAGCGTGTCATCACCCGCGCGCCCACCGCCGAGCTGCGCGAGAACCAGGCCGACCAGGATTCACTGCCCCCGTACGAGATTCTCGATGCAGTGCTGGAAGCCTATGTGGAAGAGTCCCGCTCGATTGCCGAGATCATCGCCGCCGGCTTCGAAGAGGCGACAGTGCGGCGTGTGGCGGGGCTGGTGCGCCGCAGCGAATACAAGCGCCGGCAGGCGCCGCCCGGCCCCAAGGTGACGCGCTGCGCCTTTGGCCGCGAACGGCGTTATCCCATCACCGCGCTCTACGGGGATATGTAGTCGCCGTAGACCAGCCTGCTCAGGGCGACATGTTATGTCGCCTACTAAAAAGCCCGCATCAAGCGGGCTTTTTAGTGAAGCTGGCTTCAAGGGTTTGAAGAGGGCGCGTCGCGGTTGGGCGGCGGTGCCGTGGTATCTTCCTGCTTTGGCTCGGCATCGCCGGTGTTGTATTCGATGATGAGTTTGTTGCTCTTCTTGGGCGCGTCTTCGGCAGTGCTCTCGCTGGCCTTGGCATCGGTGCTGGCAGCGGGTGCGGTGCTGCTGGGGATGACCAGTTCCAGAGGCTCCTTGTTGCTGCGGTCGAGGCCTGAGAACAGCCCGGCAAAGCGCGAGAACAGACCCTTCTTCTCGGCTGGCGGCGCGAGCTCGGTGGCAGCCGCCGGCACCGTGCTGACGGGCGCGGGCTTGAGGGGGGCAACGGCGAGCGTGAGCTGGCCAGTCTGCGCGGCCAGCGTGCGGGTGGCATCTTCGGCCTCCTGCGTCAGGCCCATCTTGCGATAGCTGCCCTCCAGGGTCTTCAGCGCTTCCAGCGTGGCGGGTGCGCCGGGATACTGGGCAATCACCTGCTCGGCGCGCTTGGCCGCAGCCAGCCAGGCGCCGCGACGGGTGTAGAAGTCGACGACGTGCATCTCGTTGTCGGCGATGCGGTTGCGAAGGTCCATCATGCGGGCACGCGCGTCTTCGTTGTAGCGCGAGCTGGGGTAGCGCTGGATCAGCACCGAGAACTCGTCGTAGGCCTTGCGCAGACTGCCCACATCCTTCTTGCTGGGGTCGATCGGCAGCGCGTCGGCCAGACCCTTGTCGCGCTCCGACTGGATCACGCCCTTGAGGTACTGCACATAGTCGGCGCGTGCGTGGCGCGGATGTTCGCGCAGGAAGCGGTCGGCGGCCGAGAGCGACTCATCGGGCTTGAACTCGCGGTTGAGCACATAGATTTTCTCAAGCTCGGCCTGGGTGGCGAACTCGGTGAACGGATAGCGCTCGACCAGGGCGTCGTAGCGCAGCGTGGCTTCGGCGAAGTCGGAAGATTCGAGGGCGCCGCGTGCCACGCGGTACAATTGCTGGGCTTCGAGTTTCAGCTCCTGTTCGGTGACGGCAGGCTTTGGGCCGCCGGGGGTGTTGCGATCACCCTTGGCAAAAGGATTTTTCGGACGGTAGCCCGGCTCATCCTTTTTGGCATCGCTGCTGCACCCCGTCAGGCTGCCGGACACGGCAACCAGCGATACCAACAGGGCCACGCCCAGTCTCGAAGCCAAGGACAGTTTCATTGCCACGCGCGCCATGCAGAAAGTAGAAAGTCAGTATAGCCCAGCATCCATCACGGACCCGGACCTTGAGGTGGGTGAGACCGCGCTGGTGTCGGCAGAGTTCGATGGCGGCCGGCTCGACGCCGTCGCCGCCCAGCTGTTCGACACCTATTCGCGCTCACGCATCAAGAGCTGGATCGAATCGGGCCGCGTGCGGCTGAACGGTGCGGTCTGCATCGCGCCGCGCCAGCCGGTGAAGCTGGGTGATGTCCTGCAGCTGGTGGCCGAGGTCGCCACCGAAGTCACGCTCAGGCCGCAGAACCTCCCGCTCGACGTGGTGTTCGAGGACAAGCATCTGGTCGTCATCAACAAGCCGGCCGGCTTCACCGTGCATCCCGGTGCTGGCGTTCCGGATGGCACCTTGCAGAACGCCCTGCTGCACCACTGGCCGCGCACCGAACAGATCCCGCGCGCGGGCCTGGTGCATCGGCTGGACAAGGACACCACCGGCCTGATGGTGGTGGCCCTCTCGGAGCCAGCCCACACGCGCCTCTCGTCGATGATGGCGGCGCGCACCGTGCATCGCGAGTACGACGCCCTGGTCAACGGCGCGCTGGTCGGCGGCGGTACCATCAGCGAGCCGATTGCGCGCCACCCGCGCGACCGCGTGAAGATGGCGGTGGTGATGGGCGGCCGCGAGGCGGTGACGCACTACCGCGTCGCCGAGCGCTTCGACTGGCACACCCTACTGCGCGTGCAGCTGGAGACCGGCCGCACGCACCAGATCCGCGTGCATCTCTCGCATCTCAAATATCCGGTGGCGGGCGATGCGGTGTATGGCGGCGATGTACTGCGCGCAAGGGGTGCCAGCCCGGAACTGCGAGCCGCAGTGGCGGCCTTCCGTCGCCAGGCCCTGCATGCGGCGGAGCTGTCGTTCCCGCATCCGGTCACCGACAAGACGATGAAGTTCAACGCACCGCGTCCGCAGGATTTTGCCGAGCTGCTGGCCGTGCTGCGCGTGCATCGCGCACCGTGAATCCGCTGCTGCTGACGCCGGACTGGGCCCTGCCGCCGAATGTGCAGGCCAGGGTCTCCACCCGCATCGGTGGCGTCAGCAAGGGGCCGTTCGACAGTCTCAATCTCGGCAGCCATGTCGGCGATGACCCCGACGCCGTGCGCGAGAACCGCCGTCGCTTCGCCGAGGCCGCAGGCCTGCCGCGCGAGCCGGACTGGCTGAACCAGGTGCATGGCTGCGGTGTTGCCATTGCCGGCAGTGGCTTCGGCATCAGTGCCGATGCAGTGTGGACGAATCAGCCTGGCCAGCCCTGCGCGGTGATGACCGCCGACTGCCTGCCGGTTCTGTTTGCCGACCGGGAGGGCACCTGCGTCGCCGCTGCTCACGCCGGTTGGCGCGGGCTGGCGGGTGGGGTGCTGGAGTCCACCATCGCCGCCCTGCCGGTGCCGCCCCATCGCCTGCTGGCCTGGCTGGGGCCGGCCATCGGGCCGCTGGCGTTCCAGGTGGGCGATGAGGTGCGCGAGACCTTCGTGCAGCAGTGCGCGGACGATGCCGCCGCCTTCCAGCCCGATGGCGAGCGCTGGCGGGCTGATTTGTTCACACTCGCCCGCGCCCGCCTGATGCGCTGCGGCATCGGCGCGGTTTCCGGTGGTGGGCACTGCACGGTGAGTGACGCCACGCGCTTCTTCTCGCACCGGCGCGATGGCCTGAGCGGACGCTTTGCCAGCGTCATCGTGATGAGCGCCTGAGAGGGCTGCATGCTGTCCAAAAGGACGGTCGGACAGCCTCATAAAAATTGCCGCAATGGCGCATTCCAATTGCAGGCTGTCCGTGTAACATCCTGAGCAGCACGAGCAGCGCGCCTATAGATGCGCTGCCGGGCGAGGAGACCGACGCGCACGCGCCGGCAAGAACATCAAAGCTGATCCCATCCGGCAAGGTGACAAGACATGAAGACCCCGCAGTTGAAGACGCTGGCGGTTGCGAGCGCAATGCTGGCAATGGCCGTGAGCAGCACCTGGCTGTCCGCGCAGGAGCCTGAGGCCGCCCCCGCTGAAGCCGCTGCCGAACCGGCAGCCGATGCCGCCGCCGAGCCCGCCGCCACCGAAGAAGCGGCACCGGCCGAAGAAGCTGCCGCCGAGGCACCTGAAGCGGCACCCACGGTGGCTGCCAAGCCGCGTCCTTCCGAGATGCTGCCGCTGACCTCCAAGGGCCTGATGCTGGATGTGGTGGTCACCGGCAAGCACCTGATTGCCGTCGGTGATCGCGGTTCGGTCATCGTCAGCAACAACGGTGCGGACTGGGCCACGGTGCAGACGCCGGTGCGCTCGCCGCTCACGGCGGTCAGTTTTGCCGACGAAATGAATGGCTGGGCGGTGGGTCACGATGCGGTGATTCTCGCCACCAAGGACGGCGGCAAGACCTGGGCGATGCAGAACTACTCGCCTGAACTCGAAAAACCCTTTCTCGATGTGATCGCACTCGACGCCAATAACGTGCTGGCCTTCGGTGCCTACGGCCTGCTCTACAAGACCAGCGATGCCGGTGTGACCTGGGCGATGGCCGAAGCGCCGGAAATCCGCGCCGACGAGCTGCACTTCAATGGGGCTGCCAAGCTCAACAACGGCAGCGTGCTGGCGGTGGGCGAGCAGGGCATGCTGGGCCTGTCGAGCGATGGTGGCGGCACCTGGACCAAGCTCACCTCACCCTACGATGGCTCCTACTACGGCGCGCTGCCGCTGGGTGAAACCGGCGCACTGGTCTACGGCCTGCGCGGCAATGTCTACAAGACCACCGATGTCGCCGCCGGCACCTGGACCAAGGTCGAGACCGACACCGTCGCCTCGTTCTTCGGCGGCACCAATCTGCCGGATGGTGGCGTGGCCCTGGTGGGCCTCGCTGGTGCCGTGCTCAAGGTCGATGCCAGCGATGCCATCACCAAGCTGCGCGTCAAGGTGCGCGGCAAGGATGCCCTGGGCCGCGAACTCGACAAGGATGTGACCGGCAGCTTCTCGTCGGCCACCCCCTTCGCCGGCGGCCTGCTGGTGGTGGGCGAGCAGGGCGTGCAGAGCCTCAAGCTCTGAAATGCCTGACACAACACATTCAAGACTGCCGCGCATTCGAGCGGCCGCAAGCACAACGATTGGGAGAGTCGCACCATGGGTGACGCAAACACGATGAGCACGTCCACCAAAATCCTCCGCGCCATCGAGCCGATCATCTACGCCAAGCCCCGGCTGACGATGACGATCCTCGTGTTGCTGACGATTTTCTTCGGCTATGTCGCCTCCGGTATCAAGCCGGACGCGGGCTATGACAAATCGATTCCGCTTGAACACCCCTACATGCAGGTGCTCAAGCAGTACCAGGCCGACTTCGGTGGTGCCAACAACGTGCTGGTGGCGCTGATCCAGAAGCCGGGCAAGGGCGAGATCTACAACGGTCCCTTCCTCGCCTCGCTGAAGCAGGCAACCGACGAGGTGTTCTTCCTCCCTGGTGTCGATCGCTCGCGTGTGTCCTCGCTGTTCACACCCGACGTGCGCTACGTCGAAGTGGTGGAAGGCGGCTTCAAGGGCGGCAACGTCATCCCCGCCGAGTACGCGCCGACGCCTGAGATGTTCGGCCTCGTCAAGGGCAACACCCAGAAGGGTGGCCACGTCGGTCGCTTCACCACCAAGGATCAGACCGGTGCCATGATCTTCAGCGAACTGCTGGAGGTTGACCCCGTCACCGGCGAGAAGCTGGACTACGCCGCCGTTGCCGAGATTCTCGAAGACAAGGTGCGCGGGCGCTTCATGAGTCCGAAGAAGTATCTCTACAAGCTCAACGCCGACCTCTGCCAGACCCCGCCCGCCGCAGTTCCTGCGGCACCCGTCGAAGGTGCCGAGGCCGCCCCGCCGCCGCCCGCGCCGCAGGAAACCTGCGTCAAGGCCGGCACCCAGGTGTGGGAGCGTTTTGGTCAGCCCACCGGTCTCGCCGCCGCCGTCGACAAGGGCAAGCCGATCACCTTCAAGTTCAAGCCTGAGGGCCAGGACAACGAGCTGGTCTTCAAGATCAAGAAGTCGCAGATGTCCTTCGAGATGGTCGACAACCCGCAATACAACCCGGATGTCGATGTTCACATCCTGGGCTTCGCGAAGGTCGTCGGCGACATCATCGAAGAGCTGATCCCGGTGGTGGGCTTCTTCATGCTGACACTGGTGATGACGCAGCTGCTGCTCTGGGCCTACCTCGGCAGCTTCAAGCTCGCCCTGCTGCCGCTGGTGTCGTCGATTGCGGCGGTGGTCTGGGAGTTCGGCCTGCTGAAGCTGTTCGGAAAGGGCCTGGATCCTTTTGCCATCCTGGTGCCCTTCCTCATCCTCTCGATCTCGGTCTCGCACGGCGTGCAGTACTGCAACAGCTGGGTGGGCGAGATTGCCAACAACGGCCGCAACAGCTTCGATGCTTCTGTCGAAACCTGGCGCCGTCTGGCGATCTACGGAACCATGGCGATCCTCACCGGCGTGGTGGGCTTTGCGCTGATCGGCCTGATCCCGATCGACATCATCCGCGAGATGTCGCTCAACGCCTGCCTCGGCATGTTCGCCATCGTCATCACCAACAAGATCATGATGCCGATCATGCTGACCTGGATTGACGTCGGCGACCCGAAGGCGTTCAAGGAGAAACAGGAGCAGCGCGATTCGATCTTCGATCCGCTCTGGAACCTGCTCAGCAACATGGTGCTGATCCGCCCGGCGATCATCGCCATCCTCATCGGCAGCCTGCTGCTGGGCTGGAGCCTCTGGAAGGGCAAGGAGCTGCAAGTGGGTGACAGCCAGGCCGGCGTGCCGGAACTGCTGCCCGACTCGCGCTACAACAACGATACCGCCGCCGTCACCGCCAACTTCTCGATCGGCACCGACGTGATGAAGGTGATCGCCGAGGCCGATCCGGAATCCTGCGTGAAGTACCCGGTGATGGATCAGATCGACCGCTTCGGCTGGCGCATGGACAACACCGAAGGCGTGCAGTCCACCATCTCGCTGCCCTGGGCCGCGAGACAGGTGAACATGGCGTTCTCCGAAGCCGCGCCGAAGTTCAAGGTGCTGCCGCAGAACCAGTTCACGATGGTGCAGGCGATCACGCCGATCCCAACTTCATCGGGCCTTTTGAACTCCAACTGTTCGGCGATGGCGGTGTTCATCTTCACCAAGGACCACAAGGCCTCCACGCTCGAACGCATCGTGCAGGAAGTGGGCCGTTACAACGTCGAGAACAGCGCCGAGTTCTACGAGACCAATACCGATGTCAATCCGGAGTACTGCGAGAGCAAGGCCGTGGCGCGTCGCGCCGTCGGCAATGCGCGCGTGTCACTGCAGAAGTTCACCGAAAAGCTCAAGAAGAAAAACCCCGGCATCGGCGACGAGGCAATCAATGCCAATGCGGATGTGGTCAAGCTCAATGCCGACATCGACAGCTCTAAAGAGAAGCTGGCCGCACTCGACAAGGCCTGCCCGGTCAACTTCGCGCTGGCTTCTGCGCAGGTGGGTGTGATGGCGGCCACCAACGAGGAAGTGCATCGCCTTGAAAAGCCGATTCTCTACATCGTCTATGCCGGCATCATCGTCTGCGTGTTCCTGAGCTTCTTCGAGTGGCAGTCCATCGTCGCCATCATGCTGCCGCTGGCACTGGTGAGCTGGATGGCCTACGCCGTGATGGCGATTCTCGGCATCGGCATGAAGACCGCGACCCTGCCGGTGGTCGCGCTGGCAGCAGGTGTCGGTGTCGATTACGGCATCTATATCTATGCGACCTTTGCGGATGCGCTCGCAGCCGGCTACAAGCGCAAGGCGGCCTACTTCAAGACGCTGAAGCTGACCGGCAAGGCCGTGGCCTTCACCGGCCTGACGCTGAGCCTGGGCGTGATGACCTGGCTGTGGTCGGGTCTGCAATTCCAGCGTGACATGGGCAAGCTCCTGGTGTTCATGTTCATGGCCAACATGTTCGGCGCACTGTTGCTGCTGCCGGCCATTGCCTCGTTCATCCTCAAGCCGAAGGAACTGGCACCGGGCGAAGAGCCAGTGTTCAAGCCGAGGCATTGAGAGCTTCCTGCGAACAAAAAAGCCCGGAGATTCCGGGCTTTTTTGTGGCTGACGCCATTCAGTCACCACCGCTGCCATCAGGCCTGCGGTGTTCCGGGCACTCCACCGCCGTCAGTTCGCGGGTGTCCAGATTCAGTGCCGTCAGGCGGCCGCCCCAGACCGCACCGGTGTCCAGTCCCCAGACCCGGTGCGCGGGCCAATGCACCCGCCCCAGCGTCGACCAGTGGCCGAAGATGATCTCGGCATCCACCGGCACCCGCGCGGGCAGGGCGAACCAGGGCAGCAGGGTGGCGGGCTGGCTGCCGGGTGCGCCCTTGGCGCGGAACTCCAGCGCACCGTCGGCGCTGCAATAGCGCATGCGCGTGAAGGCATTGATGCTGAAGCGCAGTGCCGCCTCCTCATCCAGGCCCGGCGACCAGTGGCGTGGCTCGTCGCCATACATGCTGGCGAGAAAGACTTCGTGCCGGTCGCCGCGCAAGACCTGCTCGACCTGGCGCGCGGCGGTGCGAGCCGCCGCGAGTGACCAGCAGGGCGCAATGCCGGCGTGGGTCATCACCCAGCGGGTGCCGCCGAGTTGCGCCTCATGCAGCAGCGGGCAGTGACGCAGCCAGCCAAGCAGGGCCTCTCGGTCGGGGGCGGCCAGCAGGGCATCCAGCGTATCCAGCCGGCCCTCGCGCCCGCCAGCAGCGCGTGCCAACAGGTGCAGATCGTGGTTGCCCAGCACCGACACCGCCCGTTCGCCCAGCGACATCACCAGCCGCAGGGTATTCAGCGAATCCGGGCCGCGATTGACCAGATCGCCCGCGAGCCAGAGATGGTCCTGCGCCGGGTCGAAGCGCAGGGCATCGAGCAGGCGCAATAGTGCGTCATGGCAACCCTGAACATCCCCGATGGCGTAGAAGCTCATGACAGCTCAATGTAAAAGGGACGGAAATATGCCAGACCAGCGGCGGATTTTTGACTTCCCAGCGCCTTTGACTCCCGCCGAAGCCGACGCATACTCAAACGGCGCAAGGATGCACGGCGCACAGGCTTTGAACGGACTTGAAGCACTCACGGATTTTAGGAGCAGATCATGGTTAAGCAGATTCTCGACTTTCTCAGGGATGAAGAAGGTGCCAGCGCAGTGGAATACGGCCTGATCGTCGGCCTCATCGCAGTGTTGCTGGTGTTCACGCTCGGCCAGCTTGGCGGCGGACTCAACGGCCTGTTCGGCACCGTGTCCGATTCCGTCACCGATGCGGCAGGCACCAGCGGCGGCACCACGACACCCAACTGAAGTGATCCCGGCCGCGCTGCTGACGGCCGCCTTACTGCTGTGGGCTGTCGCCATTGCAGCAGTCGACTGGCGGCAGCGACGGGTGCCCAACGCCATGTTGCTGCTGCTGTTGCTGCCAGCCATCGCGGTGCTGTCCATACGGGGTGAAGGCCTGTTGCAGACGACATGGCCCGCCAGTCTGCTGGGCTTCGCCGTCGCACTGGGGGTGACGCTGCCCGGCTACTGGGTTTCCAGGCTCGGTGCCGGTGATGTGAAGCTGGCAGCGGTGCTGGGGTTTGTGCAGGGCTGGCCGCTGGTTTCGTACACCCTCGTCGCTGCGGGCCTGCTGCTGGGTCTGGGTGCCCTGGTGATGGTGGTGATGGCCGGCTTTGCGGATGTCCGCAAGGTGAGGGTGCCCAGCGCCTGGGCACTGCTGGTCGGTTTCGCGGCGGTGTTGCTGTGGCAGAGTGGGGGATGGTCATGAACGTGATGCCCGGACAGATGCAAGCAAAATCCCGCCAGCGCGGTGCTTCGGCCGTGGAGTTCGCCTTCGTTTTCCCGATCCTGTTCCTGCTGGTCTACGGGGTCATCGTCTACTCCTATGTCTACGTGATCCAGCAGTCGATCACCTACAGCGCCCAGCAGTCCGCCGAGGCCGCCGTGGCGGTCAACCCCCTGCCGGAGGCCACGCTCAACACCCGCATCGAGCAGCGCGTTCGCGCGGTGGCGGTGCAGTCGCTGAACTGGTTGCCGGCCGACCAGCGCCAGCGGGTGATCGGTGCCACGGGCGAGAAGGTGCAGGTGGCTTTCGTCACCATCGCCAGCGACCAGAACGTGGTGCAGGTGACATTGGAGTTCACCGTGCTGGGCCTGTTCCCGGCCATGACATTGCCGCTGGTGGGCAACATCCCGCCGCTGCCCAGCCAGCTGCGAGCCCAGGCCATCGCCCGTATCTGATCTGGCTTGGGGCGTGCAACAATCTGGCTCATGGATCGAGCCAGCAGCCTGTCCGAATAAATCCCCAGGGAGTAGAGGATCAAATGAGTAGCACCGCCCTCAAAATCGCCGCCGTGATCCTGGTGTTGCTCACCATCATCCTGGCCGGCGTCGGGTTTTCGATGAGCCGCAACTACGCTGCCCGCACCGCCAAGGCCGAGGCCGAGGCCGCGCGTGCCGCCGAAGTGGCGCGCACCGCACCGCAGACGCTCGCCGTGGTGGCCCTGAAGCCGCTCGCCGCCTACAAGACCATCGCCCGCGACGACATCGCGCTGGTGCCGGTGGCCATCACGCCCACCGACTACTACGCCAGCCTCGATGAGGTGACCTCGCGCGTGCCGCTGGTCGACATCGACGCCGGTGCGCCGGTGACCAAGCGCTATTTCAAGGAGGGCAACATCCTCGCCAAGATCATCCCCGCCGGGCATCAGGCGCTGGCGATCGAGGTGAACGAGGTGATTGCCGCCGGCGGCTTCGTGCGGCCGGGCGACAATGTCGATGTCATCGTCTACTTCCGCAACGGTGCCGGTGTGGCCGACGCCCAGGCCCGCGTGCTGCTGGAAAACGCCCGCGTGCTGGCCTACGAGGAACGCATCATCGAGCGCCCGCAGGGCCTGAAGGACGAAGAGGCCAAGGGCAACGAGCAGAGCAAGCGCCGCATGCGCACCGCTGTGCTCGCAGTGCCTGAGAAAGAGGCCACCCGCGTCGTGCTGGGTGCAGGTCTCGGCGAAGTGCGACTGGCCCTGCGCGGCCAGCAGACCGCCACTGGTGAAGAGACCACCGCCGCCCTCACCGAGGGCGGCCTGCCGCTCAGCGATGCCGCCAAGGCCGATGTCGCCGCCTACAAGACGGCGGACAATGCGGTGACGGCGGAAGAAATCTCCCGCGTCAAACCGCCCCCGGCGCTGGAGAACAAGAAAGCCCCGCCGCCAAGAGAAACCGTGGAAGTGATCCAGGGCAACAAGATCGAAAAGGTGGAGCAATGAACCGGCTCTTTTCCAGCATTGCAGCAGCGCTGCTGCTCGCCAGCGGCACCGCGCTGGCGGCTGTTGCCAGCAGCATCCCCGATGACCGCATCGTTGCCGTCGAGAGCGGCGTTCACAAGCTGCTGCGCCAGCCGCAGGCCGTGGGCCGTGTGGCCGTGGGCGACCCGTCGGTGGCCGAGGTCACCGTCATCAACCGCCGCGAGATTCTCATCACCGGCAAGAAGAACGGCATCACCAGCCTGCTGGTCTGGCCCAAGAGCGGCACCCGCGACGCGCCGGTGGAATACCGCCTGCGCGTCGGCCCGGCCACCGACCCGCTCAAGGTCAAGAGCAATGATCCCGATCTGGGCAAGGCCCGCATCGACGCCCGCGAGGGCCTGAGCGGCAGCACGCCCAACCTGCTCGCGCACCAGCGCGCGCGCGCCGAGGCGCTGAGCCAGGCGCAGCAGGCCGCCGGCAGCGAGGCGGCCAAGCCGGTGATCGACCGCAGCAGCATCGATCTCGAAACCCAGGTGATGACCGAGGTGAAGATCGTGGAGGTGAAGCGCAGCACGCTTCAGCAATACGGCCTCAATGTGTTGAAGAACACGGGCAACACGGTGGCCGGTCTCACCACGCCGGGTTCGATTGGCGGGGTGAATCCGGGCGGCATCAGCGCCCAGGCCGGGTTCTCGACCGGCAGCAACCTGCCCATCGCCAATGCCTTCAACCTGGTCATCGGCAACCCGCGCGACGGCATCTTGGGCATCCTGAGTTTTCTCGAACAGAAGGGCCTCGCCCGTACCTACGCCGAGCCGACACTGACCGCCATGAGCGGCCAGACCGCGAGCTTCCTGGCCGGTGGCGAGTTCCCGGTGCCGGTGAGCCAGGGCGGCAGTTCGGGTGGGGTGACCATCCAGTACCGCGAGTTCGGTATCCGGCTTTCGCTCACCCCCACGGTGCTGTCACGCGACCGCATCGGCCTCAAGGTGGCACCGGAGGTCAGCGATCTCGATTTCTCCGCCGGCATCACCACCGCCGGTGTCAGCGTGCCCGCACTGACGGTGCGTCGCACCGACACCACGGTGGAACTGGGCGACGGCGAGAGCTTCGTGATTTCAGGTCTGGTCAGCAACAGTCTGATCAACAACGCCAACAAGGTGCCCTGGCTGGCGGATATTCCCATCCTCGGTGCCTTCTTCAAGAATATCAGCGTCAACCGCAGCGAGAAGGAGCTGGTGATGGTGGTGACCCCGCATCTGGTGCGTCCGCTGGCGCGCGGCAAGCCCCGGCCGCCGCTGCCCGGTGCCGCCACCGATGGCTATCGCCCCGGCTTCGGCCACCTGATGTTTGAAGAGACCGGCGAGTTCGACCAGAACCAGTTTGGCTACAGCAAGTGATGTTGGAACCGCTATGAGTGTGAAGTCCCTGGCTTTTGTCATCGCAGATGATCCCGCCTACCTGAGCTGGTTGCAGGCAGCCCTCGGCGACAGCGTCGCCTTCACGCTGTCGCAGGCCGAAGACGCCACCTCGCTGCTGCGCCGCCTGACCCAGGGCAGCAAATATGACCTGCTGTTCTGCGAGTTCGAGGACTACAACGCGCCGGAACGCGCGGCCCTGGTCGAGGCCGTGGCAGATCGCCTGCCGGAGCTGCCCATCGTCGCGGTCGGCTCCAGCGAGCGCGGCGAGACCGTGCTCACCGCCATGCGCGCGGGCGTGCGGGATTTCTTCGTGCTCAAGCGCGACGACACCAAGCTGGCGGCACAGGTCGGCAAGCTGCTGCGCCGTGCCGGTGCGGCGACGGTGACGGCGGCATCCAGTGGCGGCCAGGGTCGCATCTACGGCGTGCTCGGCGCACAGCCGCACGAGAGCGTGGCCTTTCTCGCCGGGCATCTGGCGCTGGCCTTTGCCGAGCGGATCAAGAAGGGCGAGCGCGTGCTGCTGGTGGACGCCGCCATGCCCGCCGGTGCCGCCTCGATCTTCCTCAATCTGTCGCCCACCTACAGCCTGCTCGATGCGGTGAACGACGTGCATCGCTGCGATGCGACGCTGGTCGATACCGCCTTCACCCGCCACAGTGCCGGCGTGCATCTGCTGTCGCTGCCGGAAGAGGGCCTTGGCCGCCCGACGATTTCGGCGGATGACTTCGGTCGGCTGCTGCAAGTGTTCAAGAGCCTGTTCAGCGTGGTGATCGTGGCACTCGACGGCCAGGCCGGCGTGCCGTTGCTGCGCGCCGCCATCGCCCAGAGCGAGCGGGTGCTGCTGCTCACCGACCAATCCATTCTGAAGTCGCGGCAGAGCAAGTATCTGCTGCGTGCGCTACGGCTCGACGACACGCCGCTCGACAACACCGCCCTGGTGGTCGACAACTACCGTCGCCGCCTGGGCCTGGAACCGCAGAACCTGGCGGAGCTGTTCGACCTGCCGCTGCTCGCCACCCTGGCCTCCGAGGGTGTGGCGCGCATCCAGTCCATGAACTCCGGTGAGTCGATGTTTGCCCTGGCACCCAAGGACCCGTACTGCGAGGCCGTGCGCCGCCTGGCCGGCACGCTGGCCACCGGTCAGACCCTGGCGGTCGAGACCAAGAGCGACGGCCTGCTGAACCGGCTGTTCCGCTGAGCCGACCACCATGAGCGCCACCGCCGCCGCGACTGCTGCCGACCCGGTGCTGCGCTTCCGTCTGAGCGATCAGTACCAGACGCTGAAGGACAATCTGCACCGCTTCCTGATCCAGCAGATCGAGGAGCGCAATCTCGATGTCGGCAGCTGGGAGGACGACAAGCTCGACCGCTTCGTGAAGGAGCAGGTGCGCCGCTACGTGGTGGACAACCGCCTGCCGGTGAACCAGCGCGAGTCCGAGGCACTGGCCGCCGATGCCCGCCACGAACTCACCGGCTTCGGCCCGATCCAGCATCTGGTGGACGATGCCTCCGTCAACGACATCGTCGTCAACGGCCCCGGCGCGGTGTTCGTCGAGCGCAATGGCGTGCTGGCCGCAGCGCCCGTGCGCTTCACTGACGATGCCCATGTGATCCGCGTCATCCAGCGCATCCTCGCCCCCATCGGCCGGCGCGTGGATGAGTCCACGCCCATGGTCGATGCGCGCCTGGCCGATGGTTCGCGGGTGAACGCCATCATCCCGCCCATCGCGCTCAACGGCCCCTGCCTGTCGATTCGCAAGTTCCGCAAGAGCCCGCTCACGGCCGAAGACCTGCTGCGCTACGACAGCATCAGCCAGCCGGAAATCGACTATCTGAAAATGCGGGTCGAAGGCCGCGCCAACCTCATCGTGGTCGGCGGCACCGGCAGCGGCAAGACCACGTTCCTGAACCTGATCAGCCAGTGGATTCCTGACGGCGAGCGCGTCATCACGGTCGAGGACGCCGCCGAACTCCGGCTGGAGAACTCGCATGTGGTACGGCTTGAATCGCGGCCGCCCAATCTCGAAGGCCAGCGCGCCGTCACCGCCCGCGACCTGGTACGTAATGCCCTGCGCATGCGGCCCGATCGCATCATCGTCGGCGAGGTGCGCGGTGACGAAGTGCTCGACATGTTGCAGGCGATGAACACTGGCCACGATGGCTCGATGACCACGCTGCACGCCAACTCCACCAAGGACGCGATCAGCCGCATGGAGCTGCTGGCGGGCTTCGCGGGGTTCAATGGCAGCGAGCTGACTTTTCGTGGGCAGATCGCCTCCAGCATCCATCTCTTCGTCCACGTCGCGCGGCTTGCCAGCGGCGCGCGCAAGCTGATCTCGATCACCGAGGTCGGTGGTCTCACGGGCAGCGACCTGAAGCTGCGCGACGTGTTCCGCTACGACATCGCCAGCGGCCAGCGGCATGACCTGCGAGACGCCGCATGACCGGCCCGATTCTCATCGTCTTCGTCATCGCCCTGCTGCTCGCCGTGGGCGCTGCCGTGCTGCTGCTGCGCTCGCAGGCCAGTGCGGCCAAGGCCGAGATGGCGCTGCGCCTCAGGGTGCTGGGCGAGGATGCCGACGCCCACCTGCTCAGTCGCGCCAAGCCCATCAGCAACCCGGTGCTGCGCTTCGTCACCGACCTGCTCACCCGCAGCGGTGTGGAGCTGGAGCCGGAGCGCGTGGGGCAGGGCATTCTCATCGCCGGTGCCGCAGCGCCCCTGCTGCTGATTCTGCTGGGGCCGCTGGCGGGCCTGCTGGCGATTGGTCTCGCCATCGTCAGCGTGTTCGGCGTGCTGTCGCGCAATGCCGCCAAGCGCCGCGCCAAGATCGTCGAGCAGCTGCCGAGCTTTCTCGAAGCCGTGATGCGGGTGCTGAGCGCCGGCAACACGCTGGAGGAATCGCTGGGTGCCGCTGCCCGCGACAGCCCGGAGCCGATCCGGCCGCTGTTCATCAGCATCGGTCGGCAGATCCGCCTTGGTGCGGCGGTGGAATCGGTGCTGGCCGAGGCGGGCGAAGTGCATCGCCTGCGCGACCTCAAGGTGATCGCGCTCGCGGCGGCCATCAACCGCAAGTACGGTGGTTCGCTGCGGCAGGTGCTGAAGAGCCTGATCAGCACCATCCGCAGCCGCGACACCGCCGCCCGCGAGCTGCGCGCACTCACCGCCGAGACGCGCTTTTCGGCCCTGGTGCTGGCCATCATTCCGGTGTCGCTGTCGCTCTACATCTTCACCAAGAACAAGGGCTACTACGCCGGCATGTGGGCTGATCCTTCAGGCCGCATCTTTCTCATCGCCTCGGTGCTGCTGCAAATCACCGGCGTGGCGATCCTCTGGAAGATGATGAACTCGACTGGAGATCCAGACGCATGAGAGCGGCTACAGGCAGGGGGGTGTCGGCATGAGCGGCGGCCTGTTCGTTGCCGTCATCACCGCCGCCGTGCTGCTGGCGGGTCTGACGCTGGTGCTGCTCGGCTATCTGGGCATGCGCGCGCGGCAGGATCGCCAGCTGGAGCGCCGCGTGCTGGGTGCGGAGGTGATCCGCGACGAGTTCGACGACAGCGCCGATGCCGCACCCCTGAAGCTCCTGGCGCGCAGCGGCCAGCGCATCGAGAAGCTCACCGACGACAAGGGCGAGACCGCGCGGCTGCTGTTGCAGGCGGGCTGGCGCGGGGCGCAGGCGCGGGTGCTGTTCTACGCCTTCCGCAGCGGCATGTTGCTGCTGGCGGGGCTGCTCAGTGTTCTGGTCTGGACCTTCGGCAGCGGCGTGAAGGCCACCACCCTGCCGATGTTCATTTTCGCCTTCTTTGCACTGGGTTTTCTCATCCCGATCTGGGTGCTGCGCGCGGTGGCGGGTGCGCGGCGCGAGCGCATGGCGCGCGAGGTGCCGCTGTTCATCCACCTGCTGGTGCTGCTGTTCGAGGCCGGGCTTTCCACCCGGCAGGCCTTTGCCAGCCTGGTGCGCGAGGGGCGTGGCGTGCTGCCGGAGCTGGGCCAGGAGTTCGAGGGCGTGCTGCGCCAGCTGGAAGCCGGTGGCGACATCGCCGACGTGCTGAAAGGCATGACCCAGTCGCTGGAGATTGCCGAACTCGAAGGCGTGTTCGGCGTGCTGCGGCAGGTGGACAAGTACGGTGGCGAGATTCGCGAGCCGCTGATGGAAGCACTCGCCGTGCTCGAAGAGCGCCGTGGCATCGACCTGCGCGAGAAGGTCAATCTCACCTCCGGCCGGATGACGGTGGTGATGGTGCTGTTCTTCTTCCCGGCGCTGCTGATCTTCGTGGCCGGACCGGCCGTGGTCTCGATACTCAAGGCGATGGCGGATGTGGCCGGTGGCAAGTAGCGCACGCGCGCCCCGCCGCTGGTTTTTGCCGCTGCCGCTCATCGCCGCCAGTGTCGCGCTCGTCGGCTGCGCTGCGCTCGGCATTCCGCCCCGGGAGCCGTCCGAGCAGGCGCAGGCGAGCGAGGCCACGCTGTATCTCGATGCCGTGCGCGAGCTGATCGGGCAGGGCCAGTACTACGCCGCCATCGCCCATATCCAGGAAGATCGCCGCAAGCATGGCGACACCATCGAGCTGCGCCTGCTGGAGGCCGATGCCCGCCGCAACCTCAAGCAGAACAAGACCAGCGAGACGCTATACCAGAGCGTGATCCGGGGTGGTGCCGATAGCAGCCTGGCCGCCAAAGCCCGGCACGGACTGGGTTTGCTGTATGCGCCGGTCAATCTCGTGGCGGCCATCAAGGAGCTGCGCGAAGCCACCCGGCTGAAACCCACCAATGCCGACTTTCGCAGCGATCTGGGTTTTGCGCTGATGCAGGCGCGCCGCTTCGCCGAGGCGCGGGTGGAGCTGGCCACTGCCAACGAGCTGGCGCCGGAGAACGTCGCCGCCCGCAACAATCTGCTGATCCTGCTCTACGTGCAGGGTGAAGACGCCGCCGCCCAGCGCCTTGCAGGCTACACGCGCACCGATCCCGCCTTGCTTGCGCGCCTGAAAACGCAGGCGCAGAGTTTCAAAACCAGCAAACCTGCGCCGCGTGCGCGGTGATGCCCACCGTCCTTCGAGAGGTCTCGCCATGAAAATCCTTCTGACCACTTCCACGCTCGTGCTGGCACTGGCGGTGCTGCCGCTGACGGTGGCTGCCGAAGACCGGCAGAAGCCGCTGGGTAATGAATCAAAGGCCTGGATCGACCTGCAGAAGAGCGGCAGCCAGGCCAGCGGTGCGCCGCGACCGATGCCGGCGGACATCGCCGACAAGGTCTACCAGCGCTATGCCGACAGCTTCAAGCAGCCGATCCCTGCCGAGTTCAAGCGGCAGTCCACGGGCGACTCCGGCAATGCGTCCGGCCAATAGGCTGGCCGCACCCCGCCAACAGCGCGGGGTGGCGGCAATCTTCGCAGCGGTGTCGCTGGTGACACTGCTGTCTGCGGTGGGCCTGGCCATCGACATCGGCCGCCTCTACTACAGCAACCGCGAGTTGCAGCGTCTGGCGGATCTCTCGGCCATCGACGGTGCGCGGGTTCACAGCCAGTGCCTGGGCGATGCGGGTTTCGACGAGGTGACTGCCGAGGTCGCCGCCAGCCTGCGCCGCAACCGTATGCCAGAGGGCGTGACCGTGCTCACCGGCCTGGGGATGCGGCGCGAAGGCGAGGATGGTTTGTTGTTCTTCGAGGCCGCCGGCAGCAGCGATGTGCCGGACTCGGTGCAGGTCACACTCAGCCGCGCCAGCCCGGCGCGCATCCTGCCGCTGTTCGCCGGTGAGCAGAGCCGCACGCTCACCAGCCGTGCGGCGGCCAAGTCCAGCTGGGTCGCTTCTGCCCATGTCGGCCCGGCGAACGACAGCAGCGCCAATGGCAATTTCCGCCCTGCCTTCTATGGTGGTGTCCTGCGCGCCAACGTCGGCCTCGATGGCAATGGCTTTGCGTCGGGTGCCACCGCCAGCCTTACCGTGGCCGACTTCATCAACGTCAATGGCGACGTGAGCGTGCCGCTGCCGGATATGGATGTGCCCACACCCGTGCTGGGCCTGCTCTCCACCATCGAGGCGCTGCTCAACCGGGCCGGCGATACTGCGGCGGCGACGGCCGTCAGTGCCTTTGCCGATGCCGTTGCCGCCGGTCGCCCCGGTTCGACGGTGGTCCCGGCCGAGATTCTCGGCCTGCCCGCGCAGGGTGCCTACGATGGTGCGACGGCCACCGTCGGCGAGATTCTCAACGCCATTGCCGGGGCGATCAGCGATGGCGATGCCATCCAGCTGCCCAACCTCTGCGCCCTGCTGCCGCTGGAGGCACTCGGTGCGATTCAGGCGCTGCCGGCGCTCTGCGACAGCAGCACGACCGTGCGCATCCCGCAGGGCAGCCGGCCCGGCAGCTTCAACAGCAGCACGCAGATTCTCGATGTCAGCAACAGCGACGAGGGCGGGGGCGGCAGCGCCGCCGGACTGGTGGAAGTGCGGCTGAAGCTGGTGAACCCGATCAACGGCGAGCGGTTTGAACTGCCCGCCCTGGTGCTGGTGGAAGCATCCAATTTCGCGGTGACGGCGCTCACCTGCGCCCGCATGGGTCAGTCGCAGAACGTGGCGACGGTTACAGCCTCTGGCCCGCGCATGAGATTTGGTGTGGGCAATTCCAGCACCTTCACCAGCCCTGGTGCAGATCTCTCGAATGCGCTCAACGACCTCGAACCAGTACGCATCATCTCCACCAGCGTGCAGGACCTGCTGACCACCGCAGGCCTCGGCGGTGGGCTGATCGGCAATCCGCTCAACCTCGCGTTTCTCGGCCAGCCGGTGACGGTGAGCGTGCGCGCCGGGCCGGTGCTGCTGGGCGATACCCGCACCGAGACTTTCTGCATGCAGGGTCCTCCGTATGGTCACAGCGAGCAATGCAATGGCGCGCCGGCCGCAGTGGGCGGTGCGACGACCGAAGCCGCCGCCGAGCAGCTGGCCGATGGCCTGGGCGACGTGCAGATCGACATCCAGCTGCCATCCGGCCTGCCGCCGCTGCTGAACACGGTGGTGCAGGACGCCGCCACCGCGCTGGAGCAGCTTCTCGCTGCCCAGTTGCAGGGTGCCTTGCGGCTGGTGGCGGCCCAGCTGGTGCCGGTTTTGCAGTCGGCCAGTCTGGCGGTGGGCGAGTCCTCGGTGTATCTCGACTCGGCGACAGTCACGCAGCCCGAAATATACGCACAATAGGCTTCAGCGATTACAAATAAATTCGCACAAGGAAAGGCGATGCGGGGACTGTGGCAAAGCATTCAGAGGTCGCGTGACGCCGGGCTGAAACTGGCGATGGCGATGGCTGCTTTCTGCGTGGTGGCCACGCTCGCGCTGTCGCTGCGGGCACTCGGTTCGGCCAGCGATCTGCAAAGCCGCATCGACCGTGACTTTGCACTCGACTCGGCGCAGGCGCGCCTGCTCAACGGACTCAGCCGGCAGGACACCGCGCGCGTCGATGAAACCCTCGATGCCCTGCTGCGGCAGGCCGACTACGGCTTTCGCTACCTGGCCGTGCGGGACAACGATGGCTCGGTGCTGGCCGCGCGGGGCCGCTATGAATCACTCAACCGCAACAGCAGCTTAAGTCCCGCACTGCGCAGCTGGCTGCGCGCCACGCTCTACACGGTGTTCGGCGAATCCGGCCTGCTGACCCTGCGCGATGGCGACCGCACGGTGGGCTCGCTGGAATACGCCATCGGCTCCACCAGCGCGCGGCTGGTGCGCGACGAAGCGGTGGACCGACTGCGTACCACCGGCTGGATCGGCGGCACGCTGGCGCTGCTGTTCGGTGGAGCCACGCTGCTGATGCTGCGCGCCGCACTGGCGGGCGTCACCACACCTGCGCGCCTGCTGGAACGCAGCGGCGGTGACAGCCGCAGCACGCCCAGCACGCCGCCCGTGCGCGCAGCTGCGGCCGACCCGCTGCCGGCCTCGCTCGATACCCTGAAAGTCGCCGTGCTCGACATCGACGCCGAGCTGCGCGTGCGCCTGCTCAACGAGACCGCCGCAGAGCTCACCGGCTGGACGATGCAGGACGCCGTCGGCCAGCTCGTCTACACGGTGTTCCATGCCCGCGACGACTCCGGTGCGCCCATCGTCAGCCCTGGCGAACGCTGCGCGCGCGAAGGCATCGAGCAGATCCCCAAGGAGCTGCGCCTGAGGCCGCGTGGCGGCAGCGGTCGTGATGCCGTGGTGGAAGCGCGTGCCGTGCCGCTGGCCGGCATCAATGGCGGCGCCCGCATGGTGTTCCAGGATGTCTCCGGCCGCATTGCCACCCGCGAGCAGCTGCGGGCGCAGGCGCGCATGGCCGAGGGCGTGGTCGACCATCTGCTGGAAGCCGTGCTCACCACCGACAGCGCCGGCGTGGTGAAGTCGGCCAACGCCCGCGCGCTGCGGGTGTTCGGCTACAGCACCGAAGAGATGCAGCGCATGACCATCGCCCGCCTGCTGCCGGTGCCGTTCATGAACACGCCGGGGCTGAAGCTCACCGACTACATGCCCGGCAACACCGCACGCCTGCCCAAGCTGGCGGGCTGGCGCAAGGATGCGACCACCTTCCCGGCCGAGCTGGTGGTGGAGCCGATGCGCGCCGGTGCCGAAGAGCGGCTGGTGGTGATCATCCGCGACATCACCGAGCAGATGCGCAGCCAGAGCCTGGCGCAGCGCCTGGGGCGGCTGCTCGACTCGGCCAGCGAAGAGGTCTACATCTTCGACGCGCAGTCGCTGTATCTCACCGAGGTCAACAAGGGCGCACGCAAGAACCTGGGCCTGAAGACCGAGCAGCTGGTGCGCATGAGCCTCGCCAGCATCGCCACCGATCTGGAGCCGGTGGTTCTGCAGAGCTACCTTGCGCGCCTGCGTGGCGGCGAGGCCGAGAGCATCACCTACAAGGCCACCCACAAGCGCAGCGACGGCACCACCTACCCGGTGGAGGTGAGGCTGTCGTTCTCGCGGGATGAAGAGCCGCCGGTGTTCATGGCCATCGCGCTCGACATCACCGAGCGCGAGGCGGCCGAGAAACGCATGCGCCAGTTGGCGCACTACGACAGCCTCACCAACCTGCCCAACAGAACGCTGCTGTTCGACCGCCTGAAACAGGCCATGCACGTCGCCTCGCGCGGCGAGCGGCAGCTGGCGGTGGTGTTCATGGACCTCGACGGCTTCAAGCCCGTCAACGATGCCTACGGCCACGAAGGCGGCGATGCGATATTGCAGGCCGTGGCCGACCGACTCAACGCCGGCCTGCGCGCCGCCGATACCGTCGCCCGCTTCGGCGGCGACGAGTTCGTGGTGCTGGCACATGGCATGCGCGACATCGAGGACGCCATCACGCTCGCCGGCAAGGTGCATGAGCTGTTCAAGGTGCCGTTCGACCTGCGCGGCCAGAAAGTGAGCCTGCATACCAGTATCGGCATCACCCTGTATCCGGCCGATAACGCCGACGCCGAAGGCCTGCTGCGCCACGCCGACTCCGCCATGTACGAGGCCAAGCAGCAGGGCCAGGGCCGCACCCAGCTGTTCGCCCTGCCCAATGCCGCCAACGCCGCGCCCCGGCCCAAGCCGCAGCGGGTGGATCTGGCACGCGAGATTCACGCGGGCCTCGCCACCCAGCAGTTCCACTTGCAGTTCCTGCCGGTGATGGGCGGCACCGGCGACGTCGCTGCCGCGATGGCCGATTTCTACTGGCTGCACCCGGAGTTCGGCCGCGTCAGCTCGCACGACACCCTGCAGGCCGCGCGCCGCGCCGGCCTGAATGCCGAGATCGAGAACTGGATGCTGCGCGAGTCCGCCGCCCAGCATCACCATGCCCAGCAGCAGGGCCTGCCGCCGCTGCCTCTGCTGCTGCCGCTGACCGGCCGGCAATGGCGCGACCCGGAGTTTCCGGAGCGGCTGCGCAAGGTCATGGAGGCCGCCGGCGCACCGCTGAAACTGCTGATCCCGGTCATCGACGGCAACGACTGGCTCGATGCCGCCGGCGCGGTGCAGATGCTCTGGCCGCAGCTTTTGCAGCTGGGTCTGCGCATTGCCGTGCGCAACCCCGATCCGCAGGGCCCGATGGATGGCATCGCACTGATCCTGCTGTCGCTTCAGGGCGACAGCGTCACCGAAGAGAGCCGCGCCTTTGCACTCGCGCGCCGCTACCAGGAACTCGAACTGCCGGTGCTGCTCGAAGGCCTGCTCAACACCGCGCAGTGGGACCGCCTGCGCAAGGCCGGCCCGCGCTATGCCTGCGGCAGCGGGCTGCAAGTGCCGCTGACGCCGCTGGAGTTCGCCGGCTGGGTCGCCTCGCGCGAGAGCCGGCCGCTCTGATCAGACCGCGTTGCGCGCCAGCATTTGTTCGGTGAGCCGGCCGAAGGCCTCGGCGGACAGCGTCTCGGCGCGGGCCTGAGGGTCCACCCCGGCGGCGCGGATGGCGTCGGCATCGAGCAGAGTCTTCAGCGCATTGCTCAGGGTCTTGCGGCGCTGCGCGAAAGCGGTGGTGACCAGGCGATCGAAGGCGGCGTGGTCGGGCATTGCAAAGCGCGCGGCGCGCGGCGTGACGCGGACGATGGCGGAATCCACCTTCGGCGGCGGGTCGAAACTCTCCGGTCCCACCGGGAACAGGTTCTGGCAGTCCGAGCGTGCTGCCAGCGTCACCGTCAGCCGCCCGTAGTGGTTGTCGTCGGGTGCCGCACACATGCGGTCCACCACTTCCTTCTGCAGCATGAAGTGCATGTCCTGCACCGCATCGGCGTGGTCGAGCAGGTGGAACAGCAGGGCGGTGGAGATGTTGTAGGGCAGGTTGCCGACCAGTCTCAGCTTGCCGCCCAGGCTCGCGGCCAGGGCGCTGTAGTCGACGCTGAGCGCATCGGCCTCGACCACGGTGAGCTTGGGCAGCTGCGGGCCGCAGGCGTTTTTCAGATGCGGCAGCACGTCACGATCCAGCTCGACCACGGTCAGCTGGGGGATGCGCGCGATCAGCGGCACGGTGAGCGCACCCAGGCCGGGGCCGATCTCGACGAAGCGGTCTTCAGGCAGCGGATCGACCGCGCGCAGGATGCGATCAATGACGTTGGCATCGCGCAGAAAGTGCTGGCCGAAGTGCTTCTTGGCCTGGTGCTTCGAGGGTTTCGGATAGCTCATGTGCGGCTCAGGTGCAGGGCGCAGTCGATGGCGGCGGCGAGCGAGCCGGCATCGGCGCGGCCAGTGCCGGCGAGGTCGAGTGCCACCCCGTGATCAACGCTGGTGCGGATGATGGGCAGGCCCAGGGTGATGTTGATGGCGTGACCGAAGCCGACATGCTTGAGCACCGGCAGGCCCTGGTCGTGGTACATCGCCAGCACCGCATCGCCACGCGCGAGCACGGCGGGTGTGAACAGGGTATCGGCAGGCAGCGGGCCTTCGAGCTGCATGCCCTCGGCGCGCAGCGCTTGCAGGGTTGGTTCGATCACGTCGATCTCTTCCCGGCCCAGATGCCCGCCCTCACCCGCATGCGGGTTGAGGCCGGTGACGAGAATGCGCGGCCTGGCGATGCCGAACTTGCTGATGAGGTCGGCGTGCAGCACCCGCAGCGTGGCGGTGAGGCTGTCGGGGGTGATTGCGGCAGGCACCGCGGACAGCGGCAGGTGGGTGGTGACCAGCGCCACTCGCAAGGAGCCCGCCGTGAGCAGCATCACCGGCAGCGCCGCACCCGTGAGTTCGGCCAGAAACTCGGTGTGGCCGGTGAAATGCGGATGCGCGCCGGCATCGTTGATCACGCCCTTGTGGATCGGCCCCGTGACCAGTGCAGCGGCATGGCCAGCCAGGCAGGCGGCGGTGGCGCGGCGCAGGGTGGCGAGCACGTAGGGCGCATTGCGCACATCGAGCTGGCCCGGTGTGGCAGCCACCGCCAGAGGTAGCGGCCAGACGGTGATGGCGCCCGCAGTGCTGGCCCGAAAGGCGCTGGTTTCATCGCCGCTGCTGAGGCCGAGCGGCAGGCCGAGGCGGGTGGCGGCGGCGGTGAGCAGCGAGGGGTCGCACACCGCCACCAGTTCGCAGTCGGCGGGCGGCGTCTGCGCCAGCCGCACCAGCAGCTCCGGCCCGATCCCGGCGGGCTCGCCGGGGGTGATCAGCAGGCGGCGGGCTGCAACCCCAATCACGAAGACTTGGGCGCTTCCGCAGCCGGGGCGGCTTCAGGCTCGATGGCCTTGCCATTGCTGCCGCGCATCTCCACGTAGGCTTCGTCGCGCAGGCGCCGCAGCCAGGTGTCGTATTCCTCGGTGGCCTTGCGCTGGCCGATGGCGGCGCGGGCCTTGGCGCGGCGGGTTTCCACGCTGGTGTCGCGGGTGCGGCGCTCCATCACGCGGGCGATGTGCCAGCCGAACTGAGTGTGGAAGGGCGCGGAGATTTCTTCCAGCTTGAGCTGGTCGATGCGGATCTGGAACTCCGGCGCGAACACGCCGGGCGGCTGAAAGCCGAGGTCGCCACCGGCACTCTTGGAGCCGGGATCATCCGAGAACTCCTTGGCCAGCTTGTCGAAGGTTTCACCCGCCCGCAGGCGCTTTTCGAGGTCGCGGGCCTGCGCCAGCGTCGCATCTTCATCGCGGATGGCATTGACCTGCAACAAGATGTGCTGCGCGCGGGTTTCGCTCACCGTTTGCGATTCGCCTTCGCCACGGCGGTCGGTGAGTTTGATCAGGTGATAGCCGGCGGCGGATTCGAGCACGCTGCTCGTCTCGCCCAGCTTGAGCTTGGGCGCGATGCTGGCGAACACGGTGGGCAGGTTCGCACCCTTGCGCCAGTCCATGTCGCCGCCCTGCAGGGCCTGCTGGCCGTCGGATTCGGCGGCGGCGAGCTGGGCAAAGTCCTCGCCCTTCACGAGCCGGGCCTTGAGCGACTCGGCCTTGCTGCGCGACTTCTCGCGCTGCTCCGGTGTTGCGCCCTCAGGAACCGCGACCAGGATGGCGGAGAGACGGTATTCGGTGTCGTCCAGGTTCTGGCCGTTGGCGAGGAAGAGGTCGATGTCCTGATCGGTGACCACCACGCGGCTGTCGACCTCCTGCTGCTTGACGCGGGCAATCAGCACCTCGTCGCGGATCTGCTCGCGCACGGCGAGAAAATCCAGGCCGTCCTTGCGGACCGCCTCGGCGAACTGGGCCAGCGACATCTTGTTCTGGCTGGCGATGTTGCCGAGCACTTCGTTCAACTCGCGGTCGTCGATCTTGATGCCGCCCTCCTGCGCTTTCTGGGTCTGCACGCGGGTGTTGACCAGGCGGTCGAGCACCTGGGTGCGCAGGATGTTTTCCGGCGGCATGGCAATGCCGCGATCGCGCAGCTGGCCGGTGCTGATGCCGATGGCGCGGTCCAGCTCGGTTTGCAGGATCACGCCGTCATTGACGACGACGACGATGCGGTCGAGCAGCACCGGTTCGGCATGGGCGGGCGAGAAGGCCGCCAGGGCAGTGACGACGAGGGGCAGGGCAAGCAGGGCAGAGGCGCGCATCAGCATGAAAACCAGTCAAAAAAATCAGGGCGGGAGGGTATCACTAGTGCTTCAGGCGACTTTTCAGTCGTCCCCCAAGGGACGGTTGTCACCGCTCAGGAGTTCCTCGAATCCGGTGCCGAGGCGTGAAAGTCCCTTGAGTTCGATCTGCACGAAGATGCCGCTGTCGATGTCGCCGGAGCTGTTGACGAGGTAGCGGCGGTAGGCGGTCTGCACCGAGTAGCAGCAGGTTTCGTATTCGACGCCGGCGAGGGTATCCAGCAGCCGCTCCTCGCGCGCCGAGTAGCGCACGCGGCCGGCCAGGCGAAAGGCGCGACCGACCGGCAGGGCGGCACTGGTGTCGAACTGCTCCAGCAGGCCGGCGCGGTAGCGGTAGGCAAAGTCGGCGCGGTAGCGGCCATTGCGGTAGCGCAGGCCGAAGTTGGTGCGGCTGAACTGGCCGGTGTCGGGCGAGATCTGCAACACCGCCGTAGTTGAGAGCTTCTCGTTGATGCGCCACTCGGCGCTGCTGATGTAGTCGGAGCTGCCGGCATCGGGGGCAGCCAGCCCCGGCACGGTGACGCGCGAGGGGTCGAAGCGGTAGATCTGGCCGAGCGAGGCGGTGAAGCGGGTGGCACCCAGGTTGGGGTCCAGCGCCCGGTAGGTGAGCGCGGTGGTGAGCTGGTTGGCGTCGGCGATACGGTCTTCGCCGATGAAGCGGTTGCGTGCGAACAGCTGGGGAAAGTCGTAGTCGGGCTGGCCGGCGTCGAACACCGGCAGACCGTCCTGATCGCGATACGGCGTGTAGAGATAGAACAGTCGCGGTTCCAGCAGCTGCAGGCCGCCATCACTGCCGGTGCGGGCAAAGCGCAGGCCGGCGTCGCCGGAGAAGGTCGGCAGCGTGCGCTGGCGGTCGTCGAGATTCTGGTTCTGCGCATCGCGCAGCTGGTAGCGGGTGAGGTGGAAGTCGGCCTGTGCGGCGGTGTAGTAGGCACCGGTGTCGCGGGTCCAGTTGATGCTGGGCTTCGCCACCTGGCGCACGCCCTCCACGGCATCGCTCTTGGCGAAGTTGGTGATCTCTGCCGTCAGCCCCAGCCGCGAATTGAGAAAGTCGTTGCGGGTCTGGCCGTCGAAGCGAATCTCCGGCAGGCGCTGGTAGGGGTCGTCCACCGACAGCGTGCCCGCCAGCGGCTGGAACTTCTGCACCAGTGCCTGCAGGGTGTAGGCGGCCGGGGCCTGGTAGACCAGCCGCGCGCTGCTCTCCAGATAAGGTGTGCTCGACAGCCCCGGCGTGAAGCTCAGGTCTTCAAAGTACTGGGAGTCGCTGGCCTCGGCGTAATGCACTTGCAGCGACAGGCGATTGTTGAGCAGGGCATCGTGCTGCAACTCGCCGAAGGTGCGTGAGCGGTTGAGAAACTGCGCATCGCGGGGCAGGTACTCGACGCTGACATTGCCTGCCGAGCGTCCGAACAGATAGCGCCCGGCCACCGCCAGCTGGCTGCCACGGTCGCTCATGAAGCGCGGCGTGAGCGTGGCGTCGTAGTTGGGTGCGAGGTTGAGGTAGTACGGCCAGCGCGCCTCGAAGCCGGTGCGGGTGTTGTTGCCGACGGTGGGAAACAGGAAGCCGCTGTGCCGCTCGCCGTCGATGGGAAACTGGATGTAGGGCGTATAGAGCACCGGCACCACGCCCAGCCGCAGCGTCGCACCGCGTGCCGTGCCCAGCCCCTTGGCCCGGTCCAGTTCAAGCCGGCGCGCCGTCAGCCGCCAGCTGTCGCGGCCCGGCGCGCAGGTGGTGTAGCTCAGGTTGCTGAGCTGGGCGTTGCCGGTTTTCTGGATGGCGATTTCCGCCGCCTTGCCGCGTGCGCCGCGCGAGAGCAGGGTGAACTCGCTGTTGCTGAATACCCCCGACTCGCGGTTGATGTCGTAGCTCGCCGAGCGGCTGAGGATGATGTAGTCCTGGTTGCGGAACTGCGAGGGCACATTAGCCAGCACCTGCCGGTTGGCGTCGTCGTACTGCAGCGCCTCGGAGGTGAACTCGCGGTTGCCCACCCGCAGCTTCACCGCGCCCATCAGGTCGGCGAGGCTGCCCTTGGCGCCCTCGATACGGTCGGCGGTCACCACCAGCTTGTCGTCGGGCGAGAGCGCCAGCACGCCGGGGTCGAGCTGCGCGCAGCTGGCATCCGCAGCCTGGACAGCGGGCGCGGCGGATGCGATGAGGGCAAGCAGGACCAGCGCAGGCAGTGGGCGGGGGGACATGGCGGCAACAGCAAAAGGGTGCGCAGTATCCCCCTTCGGCTTTGCTCGCGGCAATCACGCGCTGGCGGCCGCCCGCCAGGTGTTTTCGCACGGGTTTGGTTTAACCTGATCCGATGCCCGACCACACCGCTACCATGACAGACCCGCGCGCCCAGGCCGCGCTCGCTTTTGCCCTTGATGCCCTGGGCCTCGCCAGCGCCGCCGATGTGGGTTTTGCCCCGGCCTCGGCCGATGCCAGCTTTCGCCGCTATTTCCGCCTCACCCACGGTGAAAAAACCTGGGTGGTGATGGATGCGCCGCCCGAACGCGAAGACTGCAAGCCCTTCATCCACATCGCCCAGCTCACGCTCGATGCCGGCCTGAACGGCCCGCGCGTGATCGCCGCCGACCTCGCGCAGGGTTATCTGCTGCTGTCCGACCTCGGCCGCCAGACTTTCCTGCATGTGATCAATGCCGATAACGCCGATTCGCTGTTCACCGCCGCCATCGCCGCCCTCGTGCAGTGGCAGCAGTCCAGCCGTGCCGATGCGTTGCCGCCCTACGATGCCGCACTGCTGTCCCGCGAGCTGTCCCTCTTCCCCGACTGGTATGTGGCGAAGCATCTCAAGCAAAACTTCACTGCCGAGCAGCAGACCTGGTGGGATGCGAGCTGCGCGCTGCTGATCGCCCGCGCGCTGGGGCAGGCGAAAGTGTTCGTGCATCG
The DNA here is from genome assembly GCA_040386395.1 of Pseudomonadota bacterium. Lineage (GTDB taxonomy): Bacteria > Pseudomonadota > Gammaproteobacteria > Nevskiales > Nevskiaceae > Stagnimonas. The sequence continues at coordinate 31,136 of JAZKFO010000098.1, forward strand.
CGACTACATGCCGCGCAACCTGATGATCTCGGAACCCAACCCCGGCGTGCTGGATTTTCAGGATGCCGTCTTCGGCCCCATCAGCTACGACGTGGTGAGCCTGTTCAAGGATGCCTTCCTGAGCTGGCCCGCCGAGCGCGTTGCCTTGTGGCGCCAGCAATACTGGGATGCCGCCCGCGCAGCCCGGCTGCCAGTGCCTGCCGACTACGCGCAGTTCGTGCGCGACTGTGACCTCATGGGCCTGCAACGTCACCTGAAAGTGCTGGGCATCTTCGCCCGCATCAACTACCGCGACGGCAAGCCGCACTATCTCGCCGACACGCCGCGCTTCATCCGCTACGTGCGCGAGGTGGTCGATGGCGATGCTGAGCTCAAGCCCCTCAAGCAACTGTTTGATTCGCTAGCTCTGCACGTATGAAGGCTTTCATCCTCGCGGCGGGGCGCGGCGAGCGCATGCGCCCGCACACCGATCACACGCCCAAGCCGCTGCTGATGGTGCGCGGCCGGCCGCTGATTGAATGGCATCTGCAAAAGCTCACCGCCGCAGGCGTGCAAGAAGTGGTCATCAACCTCGGCTGGCTGGGCGAGAAGATCGAAGCCCATCTGGGCGATGGCAGCCGCTTCGGGCTGAAGCTCGCCTATTCGCCGGAAGGCTGGCCGGCGCTGGAAACCGGCGGCGGCATCCACCACGCATTGCCGCTTTTGGGCGCATCGCCATTCCTGCTGGTGAATGGCGATGTCTTCACCGATCTGGACTTCGCGCCTCTGCTGGCGCGTGGCCTGCCTGCGGATGCGCTGGCCCATCTCGTGCTGGTGCCCAACCCACCGCAGCACCCGCGCGGCGACTTCGCACTGCTCGATGGCCGGGTGGTGGATGCCGAGCCCCGGCTCACCTACAGCGGCATCGCGCTCATGCACCCGCTGCTGTTCCAGGGCTGCCAGCCGGGCGCGTTCTCGCATGTGCCGCTGCTCAGGCTGGCGATGGCGGCAGACCAGGTCAGCGGCCAATGCCATGCGGGGCTGTGGTCAGACGTCGGCACGCCGGAGCGGCTGGCCGCCTTGAACCGCTGAAATCACTGCCGTTCGTCGGCTCCAAACGCTCGTTTGTCTGACCATTTGCGTGCGCGTTGCACCAGTGTGGTGCCTCTCCGCGGGTCAGGCCCGCTGCCGTGAGCGGGCGTCGCGGAACGCACGACTCCAGATGACGTTGACATCAAGTTGACGAATTATTTTCAGGCGGGTTACTAAGCGCCATTGATCGCGCTATTTCGCGCGTTCGTCAGCCTTTCGGAGCGGTAATGAAAAAGATTTTCCAGTTCGGCCAGCCGGCCGCGGTGGCGTTTGCGGGCGCTGCACTGGCTGTGACGGTAGTGGCGATTGACCCGGTGCAGTTTTCCACTGCCAGTCTTAGGGCAATGGGCCAGGCCTGCCCGGCGGGCTATCAGCAGGTGGATGCGGTGCTGTTCGCCGAGGAATACCACCCCGGCATGACCACGCTGCAGCGCGAGTCGCTGAAGGCGAAATACCCCAACCCCATCTGCATCTCCAAGAAAACCCCTGAATCGCTGATGGAGTTCACGGCGATGCAGCAGGCGCGCAGCGAGGCGCGCGGCGAGCAGGTGCCGGGAGGCCTGCGTGCGGCGGCGAAGCAGAAAGAGCAGATGAAGGTGCTGCAGGCCAAGGTCGACAACGGCGATGTGACCTGGGCCCCGTACGGCAGCGGACCGATGATCGGCAACGATCCGGCCTACCCGGAAGTGGCGGGCCAGGGTTTCAGCAATCTCACCGGCCGTGTCGATCAGTTCGCCTGGGATGACGTCAACAAGCGCATGTTCGTGGCGGTGGGCAACGGCGGTATCTGGATGAACACACCGCCCGGTGGCGACGTGACCCAGATCGGCGATGCCGCCTCGCCCTGGGTGTCGGTGGGCGACAAGCTGGCCTCCAGCGTCACCAGCGGCGTGGGCTGGTCATCGGCCGGCGGCGGCACCTTGATTGCGCTCACCGGCGAGCACTCGCAGGGCGGCAACACCTACGTCGGCCTGGGCGCCTACTGGAGCAACGATCTGGGTGCGACCTGGAACGAAGCCAGCGGCGTGCCGGATGGCGCGCTCGCCTTCAAGGTCGAAGTCGATCCGGTCAATCCCAGCAATGTCTACCTCGCCACCGGCAAGGGTCTGTTCCGCAGCAGCGATGCGGGCCGCAGCTACACCAATGTGGCGCTGCCGGTGAGCAGCGAATGCGCGGGCGTGGATGGCGTCAGCAAGCGCTTCCCCGGCGCGGTGTCTTCCGAGGGCATGGGCCCCTGCGTGCTCGCCAACATCGTCACCGACGTGGTGGTGAAACCGGCGGGCGGCACCACCAACGAGGCGGGCGGGCAGGTGATTGCCGCGGTCGGCTATCGCGGTGGCGATGCCCCCTTCATCGACGGCACCGCGCAGTCGCCCGGCAACGGCCTCTACTTCAGCGAGACCGGCGCGCCCGGCAGCTTTGCGCGCACCGGGCTGGATGGCTTCCCGGAGCAGTTCCGCATCGGCCGCATCGAGCTGGGCGTGGCCTCTGGCCCGGCGCAGAACCACAACTATCTCTACGCAGCGGTGCAGGATGCCGACCTGCTCAACGGCTCGCTCGCGGCCCCCGGCGGCGACATCACCGAGCCGGTGATCGACGCGCTGCAGCAGATCCCCTGCGACCAGTTGCCGGAAGGCGACCCCCAGTTCGTCTGCACCACCGTGCAGGGCGGCGCGCAGCTGGGCGCCACCTTCATCAACGGCATCTACGTCTCGGCCGATTTCGGCGCGACCTGGACGGTGATGGCCGACACCACCGAACTGGGCCTGCTGCCCGTCACCGGCAGCTCGCTCATCGTGCCGGCTGCGCTCGGCGTGGGCCCCGGTGTGCAGAGCTGGTATGACCTCTGGATGGCGGTTGACCCCACGCAGGCCACGACCCTGCCCACCGCCGGTGTGCCCACGCGCATCACCTTCGGCATGGAAGAGGTCTGGCAGAGCCGCGTCGCCGGCGTGCCGCAGGACGGCCTCTTGCAGCAGGCTGGCCTCACCGACTTCGCCGTGATCGGCCCCTACTTTTCGGGTGACCGTTGCCAGCTGCTCGTCGGCAGCGCCACGCCCGGCGTGCCGGTGTGCCCCACCGACAGCAATCCGGTCGATGTCGACGGCCGCCTGACCACCCACCCCGACCAGCAGGCCGGCTTCTATCTGCCCACGGCGGATGGCGGCGTGTGCCTGTTTGCGGGTGGTGACGGCGGCGTGTTCAAGCAGTGCGTGGGCGCGGGCGAGGCGATGGACAACACCAAGTGGGCGGACTCGTCCAACCAGGGGTTCCACACGCTGTTCCACTACGGCTTCGCCGTGGCCAAGGACGGCACGGTGTGGTTCGGCAACCAAGACAACGGCAGCGGCAAGATTCTGCCCACGGGCGAGACTTTCCAGACCTACGTCGGCGACGGCGTGTATGCCGCCGTTGATCCCGACGACAGCAACATCGCCTATCTCGAAACCCCCGGCCTGAACCTGCAGCTCACCACCGACGGCGGCAGCACCTACAGCAGCATCGCACCGCCGGCGAGCAACCCGTACTTCGGCTCCATGTTCATCATGGACCCCACCGACAAGAACCATCTGATTGCCGGCGGCACCGAGATTTTCGAGACCACGCTGGGCAGCAACACCACAGCCGGTGACTGGGTGCAGGTGTTCAATCTCGGCAGCGGGCCGGATGGTGCCATCCGCAACCTGCGTGCGACCGATACCCACGACAAGGCCAGCTACGTCGCCTTCTGCGGGCCTTGCTCGCCGCTGGCCGCCGCCGGTTTCCAGCGCGGCATCGCCACCAACGCGGGCGCTTCCGATGCCGCCAAGGCCAGCCCGAATGGCTGGCGCTTCGCGACGGCAGCGGGTCTGCCCAACCGCTACATCACCTGGATGGAAATCGACCCCGCAGACAGCACCGGCAAGACGGTCTACGTGACCCTGGCGGGTTACTCGCTCGCCAAGTGGATTCCGCCCGGCATGTTCCTCGACGACGAGGCCCGTCGCGCGGCGGCGATGGTGGGTGCGGGCAATCTCTGGGTGTCGCGCGATGGCGGCGAGAGCTTCAGCAACATCAGCGGCAATCTGGCCAGCTCGGCGGCCTACTTCACGACGATCTACAAGCGTGGCAACCAGCTGCTGCTCGGCACCGAGATCGGCGCGTTCGTTGCCGACGTGCCCGCCGCAGGCACCCAGCCGGTGTGGGCGCCGATGGGCACGGGCCTGCCGAACGTGGTGATCACCCAGTTCCAGACCCAGCCCGGCAACGACAACAAGCTGTTTGTCAGCACCTTCGGGCGCGGCATGTGGAGCGCCACGCTCAAGGCCATCAGCAACACGCCCATCCCTGGCGTGCCGGTGATCACGCCGGTGGTCAACGCGCCTGGCAGCGCGACAGGCCTCGCCGAGGGTCGCTTTGGCGGCGGCTCGCCGGGTCTCGTCCTGCTGCCGCTGCTGGCACTGGCCGCGCTGCGTCGCCGCCGCAAGCACTGACGCCGGCTGGCTGGCAACGACAACGCCCCCGCACTGCGGGGGCGTTTTTGTTTGCGTGCCCAAACGGCGAATGCACCGGCCAGGCTTGCGCTGCTTTCCGGTGAGCGGGTGTTCTGACATTGAGAAAGGTTCAATATCAGGAAGTGCAATTTTTCTGATATCAAGTGCGCTGCATTGCCGCAATCTGACATTTGCAATGCAATAATTCAGAAAAATCCCATATTTCTGACATATGAATATCGTCGACTTTCGCGCCGGCCGCTACGAAAACCGCTTTGAGTATCAGGCCTTTCTGCCAGAGCCGATCAATCGCGAGTGGGTGATTGCCGATCCAGAGCTGAGCGACCTGCTGGGCCGCGCTGACCGCGCCCTGGGTGAGCTAAACGCTTTTTCGCAGCTAATCCCCGACATCGACTTTTTCATCCGCATGCACGTGGCCAAAGAGGCAACGCAGTCGAGTCGGATTGAGGGCACCCAGACCAACATTGAAGATGCCTTCAAAGACGCCAATGACTTGAGCCCAGAGCAGCGCGATGACTGGGGCGAGGTGCAAAACTACATTCGTGCGATCAACACGGCGATTGAGGCTTTGCAGACGCTGCCGCTGTCGTCACGTCTGTTGCGCCAGACCCATGCAGTGCTGATGTCGGGCGTGCGCGGCGAGCGCAAACAGCCGGGCGAGTTTCGTACCAGCCAGAACTGGATCGGCGTGAGCCTGAAGAACGCGGTGTTCGTGCCGCCGCACCATGAACATGTTCCGGAGCTGATGAGTGATCTGGAGCAGTTTCTGCACGCGAACCAGATCTTTGTGCATCCCCTGGTGCGCATCGCCCTTGCGCATTACCAGTTCGAGACCATCCACCCGTTTCTGGATGGCAATGGTCGCCTGGGGCGCTTGATGATTTCGCTTTATCTGGCCTCAGAGGGCTTGCTGCACAAACCGGCGCTGTATCTCTCCGATTACTTCGAGCGCAATAAAACCGCCTATATCGACCACCTGATGGCGGTGCGGCAGGGCAACCATCTGCGAGAGTGGCTGGTATTTTTCCTGTTCGGGGTGGAGGAAACGGCGAGGGCATCAGCGGCGGTGTTCCGCGAGGTTTTGAGCCTGAAGCAGCGCATTGAACGTGAGGTGCTGCCGCGCTTCAGCACACGCCGCCAGGACAATGCGCAGGCACTCATGCGTCAGCTGTATGCACAGCCCGTCGGCGATGTGAAATGGGCTGTCGAAATCACTGGCGCGTCCATCAATACCGCAGCCGCACTGATCGCCGATCTGGTGGCCTTTGGCGTGCTGGTGGAAATCACCGGCCAGCGTCGCAACCGCCTGTTTGTGTTTCAACCCTATCTCGACATCTTCAGGAAAAAGCCATGACCACCCCCATCACCCTGCAAAAATCCCCGCAAGGCAAGCTCGCCTTCACGGTCAAGATCGGCCGCAATGCCTTCACCGCCGATGTGACCGAAGCACAGGGCGGTGATGACCTGGGGCCCGACCCGCATGACCTGCTCGATGCCTCGCTGGGCGCCTGCACCGCACTCACCATCCTGATGGTGGCGCAGCGCAAGAAGCTGCCGCTGGACGACGTCGAAGTGACCATCACCCACACCGAGACGGCCGGTCTTTATGTGCTCAACCGGCAGATCAAGTTCATCGGCAAGCTGAGCGAAGAACAGCGCGACTACCTGCTCGGCATCGCCAACAAATGCCCGATCCACAAGGTGATGCAGGGACGCTTCGAGGTGGTCACGGTGCTGGCTGCGCACGACGCCTAGAATCGGTGCAGGGCGCAGCCAGCGCCGTCACCCATCGGGCCACGCCATGCGCGCTCTGCAAGCCATCTGGACGGTCATCTGCGGCATCTTCATCGGCCTGGCGGATTTCCTCGGCACCGTGCTCGGCGGCGTGTTTGGCAGCCCGGCCGCCTGGCAGCCGCCGGCCTGGTGGCAGGCTTTCGTCTCACCCGTGGTGGCTCAGGGCCATCGGCTTGCAGACCACATCCGCGCCAATCCCGCACGCGCCTCGCTGGCGGCCACTATCGCGCTGGTGCTGATCGCGGGCAGCGTGCTCGGCTGGCGCTGGTGGCAGGCGCAACCCAAGCCGGAGACTGTCGCCTACAGCGTCAGCGCGCCGCAGCGCACCTGCTATGAGTGCGAGCAGGAGAGTGATCGTGTGCCCAAGCCGCTCACGGTGCGCTTCGAGAAATCAGTCGCCCCCATTGCACTGGTCGGCAAGGATTTGCCGAGTGAGAAATCGCCGCTGACCATGACGCCCGCGCAGGCGGGGGTGTGGCATTGGGACGACGACAAGACCCTGCGCTTCCAGCCCGCTGCGGACTGGCCGGTGGGCGCGAAGCTCAAGGTCGATCTCTCCCGCAAGCAGCTGGTGGCACCGCAGATATTGCTCAAGGAATACGCCTTCGAGTTCGACACCGTGCCATTCACAGTGACGCTGCAAGACGTGCAGTTCGACCAGGACCCGGTAAACCCCGCCAACAAGACCGGCGTGGCGACGCTGCGCTTCAGTCATCCGCCCGATGCGGCGAGCATCGAGTCGCGCCTGAGCCTGAAGTACTTCGACAAGCTCACCGACGAGAAAGAAGTGGAGCGCGAGGCACCCGCCTATACGCTCAACTTCGATGCCAAGAAGCTCAAGGCCTACCTGCGCACCGCCTCGCTCGCCATGCCCGCCAAAGAGGGCCGCGTGGTGTTGAGCGGTACAGCGGGCATGGTCTCGTCACTCGGTGGCCCGGCCACCAGCAGCGTGCTCGACGCCACCATCAAGGTGCCGGGTCGCTATGCACTCGCCATCAATGAACTGGGCGCGCGCATCGCCCGCGATGTCGATGACGCGCCGGTGCAATTGCTCACGCTGGCGCTGACGCATTCGAGCACCGAAGACGAGGTGAAAAAGCACACGCAGGCCTGGCTGCTGCCGCTGAAGAATCCCGATGCGAAGAAGCAGGCGGAGTTCGAGCAGCGCACCGAGAACTTCGATGGCCAGCCTTACCCCTGGGGCAATGAGCAGGTCGGCGAGGCGCTGCTGAAAGCCGCCACCGCGCTGCCGCTCACCGCCAATGCGCTGGAGACCGAGCACGCTGAAGTCCACAGCTTCAGCCACCGGGCGGAGCCGGGTCGCTGGATGGCGGTGCGGGTGTCGAAGGGGCTGAAATCCTTCGGCGGTTATGAGCTGGAAAAATCCAGCGAGCAGCTGCTGCAAGTGCCGGACTATCCGGCCGAGCTGCGCCTGGTCGGCAAGGGCGCGCTGCTGGCCATGAGCGGGCAGAAGAAGCTCAATGTCTTCACCCGTGATCTGCCGGGCATCAAGGTGGAAGTGGGCCGTCTGCTGCCGGGGCAGTTGCAGCACCTCATCACCCAGAGCGGCGGCGCGCTCGATGCCCTGAGCTGGAACGGTTACAGCTTCGACGAGAGCAATGTCACCGAGTCGCTCGGCAAGGTCATCACGCTGCCGCAGGTGGCACGCGGGCAGGCGCAGTACACCGCGCTCGATCTCGCACCCTTCCTCGCGCAAGGTGTCGAGACCAAGCGCGGCGTGTTTTTCCTGCGCCTGCGCGGCTTCGACCCCAAGACCCAGAACTTCATCGACGCGCCGATCAATCCAGAAGGCGAGGGCAGCGGTTATGAGGCCAGCACGGCCGACACGCGCCTGATCGTCATCACCGACCTCGGCCTGGTGGTGAAGCGCAACAAGGACCAGAGCCGCGAGGTGTTCGTGCAGTCGCTCAGCGGCGGCGCGCCGATGGCGGGCGTGACGCTGCAAGTGATCGGCAAGAACGGCGAGGCAGTGTTGAGCCGCGAGACCGATGCGCAGGGCCACGCCCAGCTGCCGGACTTGAAGGGCTATCGCAACGAGCGCCAGCCGGTGCTGCTGCTCGCCCGCAAGGATGGCGATCAGTCCTTCCTGCCACTCGACTGGCGCATGAGCGGGCTCGATCTCTCGCGCTTCGATGTCGGTGGCGTTTCGCAGGCGACCGAGGCCGGTGCGCTGTCGGCCTTCATGTTCAGTGATCGTGGTCTGTATCGCCCCGGCGAGCTGGCACACTTCGGTGTGATCGTGCGCGCTGCCGAGTTCGGCAAGGCGCTGCCGCAGTCGCCGCTCGAATACGAGATCACCGACCCCAAGGGCACGCGGGTCTGGCAGGGTCGGCGCGAGCTGCCCGCCAGCGGCTTTGACGAGGTGCAGTTCGCCAGCCGCGAGACCTCGCCCACCGGTACCTACACGCTCACCGTCTATCTGCCGCAGAAGAACACGCGGCTCTTGCTGGGTAGCGTCGATTTCAGCGTGCGCGAGTTCCAGCCAGATCGCCTCAAGCTCGCCCTCACCTTCAGCGAGCAACGCGCGCAGGGCTGGGTGAAGCCCGATGCGCTGGCCGCGAACGTCGATCTGCAAAATCTGTTCGGTACGCCCGCGCAGAACCGCCGCGTCACCGCCGAGATGCGGCTCTCGCCCTGGTTCCCGGCCTTCGCCGGCTTCGAGGATTTCCAGTTCACCGACCCGCAGGCCGCGAAGGAAGGCTTCAGCGAATCGCTGAGCGATGCCACCACGGGTGAAGACGGCAAGGCGGTGCTCGATCTGGGTCTGCAACGCTTCGCCAAGGCCACTTACCGGGTGGCGCTGACGATGCAGGGCTTCGAGCCGGATGGTGGTCGCGGCGTCACCGGCGAGGCCGCGCAAGTGGTGTCGAGCCTGCCCTATCTGTTGGGCTGGAAGGCCGATGGCGACCTCGGCTACGTCAGCCGCAATGCCGAGCGCAGCGTCGCCCTCGCCGCCATCAGCCCGGAGGCGAAGCGCATCGCCGTCAGTGGCCTGAAGCTGCAACGCTTCGAGCGCAAGTTCGTCAGCGTGCTGGTGCGGCGCGACAACGGCACCTATCAATACGAGTCGCGGCAGAAGGACGCGCTGCTCACCGATGTCGCGCTCAACATTGCTGCGACGGGCGGCAACCTCAAGCTCGATGCGGGCACGCCCGGCAGCTTCTTCTATCTGGTGGTGGATGCCCCAGGCCAGGTGTTCGCCCGCATTCCCTATACCGTCGCAGGTGCAGCCAACCTCACGCGCAGCCTGGAGAAAAATGCCGAGCTGCAACTGACCCTCTCGAAGAAGGACTACGCACCGGGCGAAGAAATCGAACTGAGCCTGCTCGCGCCCTACGCGGGCGCAGGTCTCATCACCATCGAGCGCGAGAAGGTGCTGAGCTGGCAGTGGTTCACCTCCGCCACCACCGCCAGCGTGCAGAAAATCCGCGTGCCGGAGGGTCTCGAAGGCTCGGCCTATGTCCATGTCGTATTCCTGCGCGATCCGGCCAGCGACGAGACGCAAATGAGCCCCATGAGCTACGGCGTCGCGCCCTTCTCGGTCGCCATCGACGCACGCCGCGCGACGCTCACGGTGGAGGCGCAGAACAAGCTCAAGCCCGGCGAAACGCTGCGCCTAAAAGTGACCGCCTCGCAGCCCGGCAAGGCCGTGGTCTACGCGGTGGACGAGGGCATCCTGCAGGTCGCGCGCTACGAAACACCGAAGCCGCTGGAGTTCTTCTTCCAGAAGCGCAGCCTCGATGTGGAGACCTTGCAGATACTCGATCTGCTGCTGCCGGAGTTCCGCGCGATGGGCTTGAGCAAGGCGCCGGGCGGCGATGCCGACGGCGCGCTCGGCAAGCACCTGAATCCCTTCCGTCGCAAGACCGATCCGCCGATTGCCTGGTGGAGCGGCGTGGTCGATGTCGGCCCCGAGCCGCGCGAGCTGACGTGGCTGGTGCCGGAGAGTTTCAACGGCACGCTGCGGCTGATGGCGGTGAGTGTCGATGCCGCGCGCATCGGCAGCACCGAGGGCAAGGCGCTGGTGCGCGGCGACTTCACGCTGCTGCCCAATGCGCCGCTGGCCGTCGCACCGGGCGATGAGTTCGAGGTGAGTACGGGGGTCTCCAACAACTTGGAGGCGGGTGCGAAAGACATGCCGGTGCAGGTCACGCTCGTGCCTTCGGCCAATCTCGAAGTACTCGGCCCGGTGGCGCAAACCCTCGCCATCGGCCCGCAGCGCGAAGGGGTCGCGCGCTATCGCGTGCGCGCGAAGGATGCACCCGGCGGCGGCGCGCTGGCCTTCACTGCCAAGGCCGGCAGTGCGGGTGCAAAACTCACCACCACCCTTTCGGTGCGCCCCGCCACGCCCTATCGCGTGCAGCTGAGCGCGGCGAGCATCAAGGCCGAATCCAGCGCCGACATTGCGGTGACCCGCAGCCTCTACCCGCACTTCCGCACGCTCGAAGCCTCGGTGTCGCCGCTGCCGCTCTCGCTGGCGAACGGCCTCACCGCCTATCTCGACAGCTATCCCTATGCCTGCACCGAACAGCTCATCAGCATGGCGGTGCCTGCCCTGGTGCTGAGTGATCGGCCTGAGTTTGGTGCCATCAAAAAGGGTAGGAACGCGAGCTTCGAGGCGCTGTTCACCGAGCTTGCAACCCGCCAGCGCAGTGATGGCGACTACCGTCTCTGGCCGAATGGCGCGGGTGCTGAGTTCGTATCGATCTACGCCCAGCACTTTCTCATCGAAGCTGCCGAGCGCGGCAAGGCCGCACCGGGTGATCTGCTCGCCAATGGCAATGGCTACCTGCTGCAAGTGGCGCGACGCGATGGCGACAACTTGGAGCAGGAGCGCAACGCGGCCTATGCGATCTACCTGCTGACGCGGCAGGGCGAGGTGATGGCCGCCGAGGCCGATGCCCTGCGCGGCCGGCTGGAGAAAAACTGGAAGGGCCAATGGGAACAGGATGCGACCGCCGCCTGGCTCGCTGCCGCCTATTCGCGCATGCAGCAGAAGCCGCTGGCGGAGAAGCTCATCGCCCGCGTGAAACTCAGCGGCGCGCACAGCTACGACCGCTACCACAGCCCGATGGCGACCGATGCCGAGTTGCTGTACGTGCTGGCCAAGCACTTCCCGGATCGTTTGCAAGCCTTCGGGCCGGTGTTCGTCGAGAGTCTGGTGAAGCGGCTGACCTCCGGCGAATACCACTCGCTGTCGGCGGCGACGAGCATCCTCGCACTCGATGCCTATGCGACGGTCGCGCAAGGCACGGCGGTAAAACTCAGGCTCGCCGAAGTGCTGAAGAACAACAGCACCAAGGCACTCGCGCTGCCCGAAGGCCTGTTCCCGAAAGTGCCCTTCAGCGAGGCCGCCACCAAGCTGCGCGTTGGCAACCCCGGCAAGCTGCCGGCCTATGCGCTGGTGACCGAAAGCGGCTTCGACCGCACGCCGCCGACCAAGGCCGTCAGCAATGGCTTCGAGATCTTGCGCGAGTACACCGACCGCAGCGGCAAGCCTGTCACGCAGGTGAAGCTCGGCGACGAGGTGGAGGTGCATGTGAAGTTCCGCGCCATCGGCAAGCCCTTCATCTTCAACGTCGCCGTGGTTGATTTGCTGCCCGGCGGCTTCGAGATTGTGCAGCCGCCACCGGCACCGGCTGAGCAGGTGATGCAGCAGGCCGTGCCGGAGGAAGAGCAGGGCGAAGAAGATGGCGAGTCCGCCACCGAGGCCGAGGTGGAAGGCGATGCGCAGTGCGGCTGCGACTGGGTGGTCTGGATTTCGGGCAGCGCGCTCACCTACGCCGACTACCGTGAGGATCGCGCCGTGCTTTATGTCGACCTCGACGAGCGCGTCGGCGAAGTGAAGTACCGCTTGAAGGCTGTGGCTGCGGGCAGCTTCACCATCCCACCCGCCTATGGCGAGGCGATGTATGACCGCAGCGTGTTCGCGCGCTCGTTACCGGGCCGCATTGAGGTGGTGAAGCCTTGATGCGAAATGCCGTTCGCCCTGAGCCTGTCGAAGGGCCTGCACATGGGGCTTCGACAGGCTCAGCCCGAACGGCATGAAGAGGCTATTGCGAGCTGGCTGCATCTTGCTGCTTGCGGTGGTTGTGTTGACTGCACTACGCCTGCTGCCGCACGCCGCGCTGCGCGAGCGCATCCCCCTCAGCGCGCAAGTGCTCGATCGTCATGGCGCGGTGCTGCGCATCATCCTCGCAGCCGACGCCCAGCTGCGCCTGTGGACGCCACTGGCCGAGCTGCCGCAGCCCCTGATCGACGCCGTGCTGCTGCATGAAGACCAGCACTTTTTCCGACACCCCGGCGTCAATCCGCTCGCCCTGCTGCGGGCGGCAGTGACCACCGCCAGCGGCGGGCCGAAGCTGGGCGCATCCACCATCACCATGCAGCTCGCGCGACTTCTCTCTGGCAAAAACACCCGCAGCATCGGCGGCAAGCTGGCGCAGATCGGTGACGCGCTCTGGCTCGAAGCGCGCTACAGCAAGCGCGAGATTCTGGAGGCCTATCTCAACACCGCGCCCTACGGCGGCAACCTGCAAGGCGTGGGCGCGGCGGCGCGTTTGTATTTCGGCAAGACGCCGCGCGAACTCGATCTCGCGCAGAGCCTGGCCCTCGCCGTGCTGCCGCAGGCCCCCGCCACGCGCACCCCGCGCGGAGTGGAGGGCTCGAACTTAAGCGCCGCGCGCCTGCGGCTGTTCGCGCGCTGGCAGGTGCTGCATCCAGGGGCCATGGCGCAGGCTGCACTGGTCGAACGCCCGCTGCGCTTCGCGCGCGCCACGCCACCGTTCGAGGCACCGCACTTCACCACGATGGTGCTGCGCGACTCGACCGACACAGCGCTGCACACCACGCTCGATCTCAAGCTGCAAAAACTGCTGGAGCGCCGCCTCAAGAGCCATCTCGCGGTCACAAGCCGCGAGGGCGTGCGCAACGCCAGCGCCCTGCTGGTCGACACCCGCGACATGGGCGTGCGCGCCTGGCTCGGCTCCGCCAACTTCTTCGATGCCGCCATCGAAGGCCAGGTGGATGGCCTCACCGCCCGCCGCTCGCCCGGCAGCACACTCAAGCCGCTGTTGTATGCGCTGGCGATGGATCAGGGGCTGATTCACCCGCTCACCGTCTTGAAGGACGCCCCAAGCTACTTCGGCCCCTACGCACCGGAGAACAACGATGGCAGTTTCTTAGGCCCCATCACCGCCCACGATGCATTGATCCGCTCGCGCAACGTGCCCGCCGTGCAACTCGCCTCGCGTTTGCAGGCGCCGACGCTGTATCGCTTCCTCAGGAATGCCGGCGTGGCACTGCCGATGAGCGAGCGGCATTACGGGCTCGCCCTCACGCTCGGCGGTGGCGAGGTGTCGCCGGTGGAACTTGCACAGCTCTACGCGATGCTGGCCAATCGCGGCGTGTTCAAGCCGCTGCGCACGCTGACGGATTCGCCTGCGGCAGAGGGCACGCGCCTGCTGAGCGAAGAAGCCAGCTTCATGGTCATGGACATCCTGCGCGACAACCCGCGCCCCGACGAGGTGCTGTGGCGGCCCACGCGCAATCGCATCACGCCGGCCTGGAAAACCGGCACCAGCTGGGGCTTCCGCGATGCCTGGACGGCCGGCGTGGTCGGGCCTTACGTGCTGGTGGTCTGGGTCGGCAACTTCGATGGCCGCGCCAACCCGGCACTGGTGGGCCTGCACACCGCCGCACCTCTGTTCTTCGATCTCGCCGATGCCCTCGTCACCGCCGACCCGGCGATGGTCGAACCGATTTTCAACAACCCGCCACGTCTGGCAAAGGTCGAGGTCTGCGCGGCTTCGGGCGAGTTGCCCAACGCCGACTGCCCCCAGCGCGCGAGCACCTGGTTCATCCCTGGCATCTCGCCCATCAAGTTCAGCACCGTGCATCGACGGGTCAAGGTGGATACCCGCACGGGCCGCATCGCCTGTGACGATGCGCCGCCTGGCATGGTGAGCGAAGCGGTCTACGAGTACTGGCCGAGTGACCTCATGCGCCTGTTCGCACAGGCCGGCATCCCGCGCCGCAGGCCACCGCAAGAGAGTGAGGATTGCCGCAGCACGCGCATCGCAGCAGCACGCCCGCCGCAGATCGTCTCGCCGATTGCCGGCGTGAGCTATCTCATCAAGCCTGCGGAGCTGGGCGTGAAATCAGTGCCGCTGCAAGCCCATGCGGATGCCGCGACGAGCACGCTCTACTGGTTTGCCGATGGAGCCTACCTGGGCAGCAGCGCGCCCGGCGCGGCACTGGCCTACACGCCGCAGCGCGCGGGCACGGTGGCCTTGAGCGTCAGCGACGCACAGGGCCTGAGTGATGCGCGAAGCATCACCGTGCAGCTCGCGCCCTAGCTGATCTTCACCAGCGTGCGGCCCGTCACCTGCCCGGCGGTGAACTCCTCGCAGACGGTGCTGAGGTCATCGAGCGCCACGGTGCGGGTGGCGATCTTGCTCAGCAGGCCTTCGGGTTTCCAGTCGGTGGAAAGGTGCTTCCACAAGTCCAGCCGCCAGCCGCGTGGGCATTCCACCGAGTGGATGCCGAGGATGGACACACCGCGCAGCAGGAACGGCATGACCGTGGTGCTGAGCGTGTGTGACTGCGCCAGACCAATGCTGGCAATGTTGCCCCAGGGTTTCACGGTGCGGGTGAGCCAGGCCAGGGTATCGCCGCCGAGATTGTCGACGGCACCACCCCACAGCGCGCCTTCGAGCGGCTTGCTGCCCATGATCACCGCCTGCCGGTCAATCACTTCATCCGCGCCGATCGAGCGCAGGTAGTCGGCGGCTTCCGGCTTGCCGGTGAGCGCGGCCAGCTTGAAGCCCTGCGACTTGAAAATGCTGAGCGCGATGCCGCCCACACCACCCGTCGCACCGGTGACCAGGATGGTGCCCATGGTCGTGGTCTGGTGGTTGTCGAGCATGCGTTTGAGTGCCAGCGCAGCGGTGAAGCCGGCGGTGCCGATGGCCATGGCCTCTTCCAGCGTCAGGCCAGCGGGCAGAGGCACCAATGCCTCGGCGGGCAGGCGCGCGTACTCGCTGTAGCCGCCGTCGATCTGCTCGCCGATGTTGCAGCCGGTGACCAGTACCGCATCGCCGGGCTGGTAGCGCGGGTCTTCGCTCGTCACCACGTAGCCGGCCAGGTCGATGCCGGGCACGCGCGGGCTGCCGCGCAGGATCTTGCCCTTGCCGGTCACTGCCAGCGCGTCCTTGTAGTTGATGCCGCTGTAGGCCACGCGCAGCACCACGTTGCCGGGCGAGAGCTGGTCGATGCCGATGTTTTCCAGCGCCACGCGGTGCTGGCCGCCCTCGTTGTAGACACGCAGCGCGCGAAAAGTGGCGGGGATGACGTTCGGCATGGTCTCGCTCTGGCTAGATGGTTATGGTGTGCCCCAATCCTAGCAATCCGACCGGTCACCACGCATGGCGCAGTACACCAAGAACCCCCCGCTGATCGAAGCCGATGTGCTGCGCGACCCGCTCGCGCAGTTTTCGCTCTGGCTGAAAGACGCCAGGGCCATCGGCATGATCGAGCCGACGGCGATGACGCTGGCCACCGTCGATGCCGATGGCCGGCCCTCGGCCCGCGTGGTGCTGATGCGGGGGCTTCAGGATGGCGCGCTGCGCTTCTTCACCAACTACGACTCGCGCAAGGGTGCGGCGCTCGCGGTCAATCCACAGGCGGCGGCGACCTTCTGGTGGGATCAGCTCGAACGCAGCGTGCGATTTGAGGGCGTGATCGAGAAGCTCGATGAGGCTGCATCCACCGCCTATTTCCACTCACGTCCGCGCGGCTCGCAGATTGGTGCCTGGGCTTCGGCGCAATCGCAGGTGGCAGACTCGCGCGCCGAGCTTGAAGCCAAGCTGGCGGTGATCGAGCAGCGCTTTGCCGAGGGCGAGGTGCCGCTGCCGCCGTTCTGGGGCGGCTATGCGCTCAGGCCCGACCGCATCGAGTTCTGGCAGGGCCGCGACAACCGCCTGCACGACCGCCTGCGCTTCAGGCTCGAAGCCGGTGCCTGGATGCTCGAAAGACTCGAACCCTAGTCCGGCGTGAACGCCACCACCGAGAGAAAGCTGCCGCGATAGCCATAGCTGCCGTGGTGGGTGACCACACTCTCCACATCCATCCAGATCTCGCCGCCGCAGCCCTGGGTCCAGCGATGGCAGAAGGCGTAGTCCTCGCTCAGATAACGGCGGGTGACGGGGTGGTGCAGGGTGTCGAAGAAACCCCAGAAATTGCCGCGCGTGAACTCGTTGTCGTAGCCGGCGATGTCGTTTTCGTATTGCAGGGCGGGGAACTGCCGCGTCATGCGCAGCAGCGTCTCGCGCTGGATCAGCAGGATGCCGGTGCCGCACTTCGCCACCCGCACGAAACCCTGCTTCACCGGGACACTGCCATTGCTGCCGAGGTCTTCGTCGATGAGGTTGAGCGCGTAATCGAGCCCTGCCTCGGCCAGCGCGCTGGCCGGCTTGCCCGCCAGGGCAGCGGCCTGCACACGCGGCCAGTCGATGCCCTTCTTGGCATAGGCGCCGCCAATCACCGGCTTGTCGAAGGCCAGCATGCGCAGGATGCCCTGCGGGTCGAAGCCGATGTCGGCGTCGATGAACAGCAGATGCGTCAGTTCTGCGCGCCCCAGAAACTCCGCGACGATGGTGTTGCGGCCTCTGGGGATCAGGCTTTCCTGCGAGAGGATTTTCAGCGTGATGCCAATGCCCTTGCTGCGCGCCAGGTCGATCAGGCGCAGCAGAGATTCCATGAACACCGTCGTCACCTGGCCGCCATAGGCCGGCAGGCCGAGCATCACGGCGATCTGGCTCATGGCTTGACGGGTGCGGGTGGCGGACTGGCCTTGCGCCGCTGCACATAACGGTCGCGCAGCAGGGTCTGGCGACTCACCATGGGCAGCGCGCGGCCGGCGGCGAACACCTGCACGGCGGCACTCGTCACCTCCAGCGGGTCGGCATCCCACACCACGAAGCTCGCCTGCTTGCCGACTTCGAGACTGCCCAGTGTCGAGTCCACGCCATAGATGGCAGCCGGGTTGAAGGTGATGGCGGCGAGTGCGGCATTCCAGGGCAGACCCTGCGCCACGGCGTTGCCGGCGAGCTGGCGGATGTTGCGGCTGTTGTGGCTGCCGTTGCCGCTGCCCTCGCTCGAAAACGCGATGCGCACGCCGGCCTTGAACAGGATGGCGGCGGCATCGGCGCGGGCGGCCAGGGATTCGAAGTGAGCCGGCAGGTTCAGGGTCGGGTCGAGGATCACCGGCACCTGCCGGGCTGCGAGTTCGGCCGCCAGCAGATGCGCTTCGCCGCCGCCGTGGATGATCAGCTTGAAGCCGTGCTGCTCCGCGAGTTGCAGCAGCACCCGGATATCGGCGGCGCGGTTGACCTTGGCCACCAGCGGCAGCGTGCCGGCCAGCACCGGCTTGAGTGCTTCGGCATCGAGCGCGCCGAGTTGCGCCGGACGCTGCACCGGGCTGCTGTTGCCGAGCTGGCGTGCTTCTTCAAAGGCTTCGCGCAGCGCCAGCAGCAGGGCGGGTCGCCCACCCTTGATCTGCCCGCTGCCGGCCTCGCCGAGGGTGACGAACATCGCCGCCTGCGGCTTGGCGACGAAGGCATCGAGCGTGCCGAGGTTGATGACCGCACCACGCCCCGCGAACAGCGGCCCCGCCTCGCCGGTGGTGGGTGCGGCCATCGCGTGGGTGATGCCCTCGATGCGGTTGACCGGTATCAGCACCGAGCGCGGGTTGAGGCCATCCGTGACATCGAGTGCGGCCGAGTAGCGCGGGTTGTTGTTGACGGTGTCGACGGTTTCTTCCACCCCATTGATCTCTTCGAGCCCCAAGTGGGTGTAGGCATCGAACAGGCCAGGCGTGATCACCGCGCCCTTGGTGTCGATCACCGTCGCACCTTCGGGGATGGCGATGCCGACGCCGAGCGCCTCGATGGCCTCGTTGCGGATGATGAGGGTGGCGTCTTCCAGCACGCCGGCGCTGCTGACGGTGTGGATGCGGGCGTGGGTGAGGGCGATGGTGGCGGCCTGGGCCTGGCTGGCGAGCAGGATGGCGGCGGCGATGAGCGTGAGGGTGCGGATCATGGCTGTGCCTCCGGGCTGGGCAGTGTCGATTCGGGTGGCTCCAGCCCCAGCAGGAAATCGCTCTCCGCCGGCGCCGTCACGCTGCGGTCGTAGCGCAGCACGCCGTCGACGTAGACCTGATCGGCCAGCGCATAGCTGGAAAACGGGGTGCTGTTCCAGATCACCACGTCGGCGTTCTTGCCGGCTTCGAGCGTGCCGGTCTGGTCGAGAATGCCAATGGCCTTGGCCGGGTTGGCGGTGAGCCAGACGATGGCCTCGGCGTCACTGATTTTCAGCCCCATGCGACGGCCCGCCACCATCGCCTTGGCGGCCTCCTGGTTGAGCCGCTGGATACCGTAGGGATCGTCGGAATGCACGATCGCACAACCTCTGATCTCCTTGCCTTCGCTGTCCTTGCCGCGTGCGGCATCGACCAGCGCGATGTTCTCGCGGATGCCATCGAAGGCTTCCAGCTTGAAGCCCCACCAGTCCGCCCATAGCGCGCCGCAGACGCCCTCGGCAGCCAATTGGTCGGCGATCTTGTAGGCCTCCACTGCATGGTGGAAGGCGCTGATCTTGTAGCCAAACTCCTTCGCCACATCCAGCATCACCGCCATCTCGTCGGCGCGGTAGCAGTGGTTCTGCACCAGGATCTCGCCCTTCAGCACACCCACCAGCGTCTCCATGCCGAGGTCGCGCTCTTCCACCTTGCCGGCTTCCAGTTTCTTCTGGTACTCCTTGGCCTTGGCGAAGGCGGCGCGGTAGCCCGCGACGTTGCCCATGCGGGTGCCGGGCGGTTTCTTGCCATCGCGGCCATAGACCCGCTTGGGGTTTTCGCCGCAGGCCATCTTCAGTGACTGCGGCGCGCCGGGGAACTTCATCTCCTGATAGGTGACGGTGGGGATGTTCTTCAGCACCACCGCACGGCCGCCGATGAGATTGGCCGAGCCGGGCAGGATCAACAGGCTGGTGATGCCACCCGCGCGGGCCTTCTCGAAGCCGGGGTCCTGCGGCCAGACGGCGTGTTCGCTCCACACTTCGGCAGTGACGGGTGCGGTCGCCTCGTTGCCGTCTGAATGCGCCCAGACCTCAGGGCTGGGATACACGCCCAGATGCGAGTGCGCGTCGATCAGCCCCGGCGTGACATAACGGCCCTTGGCGTCGATCACCTTCGCACCCGGCACGGTGCCGGCATCCTTGCGGACTGCCGAAATCTTGCCGTCCTGGATCAGCACATCGGCACCATCCAGCTGCACGCCGGTGCCGGTGAGCACGGTGGCGTTGCGGATCAGCAGCGGCGGCTGTGCCGCTGCCGCGTAGGTGCTGGAAAACGCAGCGGTGGCCTGCTCGGCCGGCTTCGGCTTGCAGGCTGCGAGCAGGCTGGCGGCAACTAGACCCCAGACCAGCGGATGGTGGTGTTTCATGTCGCCTCCCTGCGTTTTTCAGCAATCAATGATCAAGCCGTGATGGTTTCACTCAAAACCCGTGCCGTCGCCCAGCGCGTCTCGGCCTGCTGCCACCAGGGGATATAGCCTGCGGCCCCTGAGCTGGCAATCAGCCGGCCCAGCCGCGCAACACCGGCCTGGGCGCTTTCGGCATCGAGCGAGGGCAGTTCCAGCAGCACGATCCAGGCGTTGATTTCCCACACCTGCGAGCCGGAATGCTGGGCGCTGCTGATGGCCGCCTCGGCGGTGCTGCGCGCCAGCGCATGTCGCCCGGCGGCGGCATAGGCGCGCGCCAGCGCTGCGAGGTGGTTGGCTTCGAACTGGTGCGCCATGCCATTCGGCGCACTCAACGTCGTAAGGCTTTCCAGCAGGCTGATGGCCTCGTCGATGCGATGGCCCATGCACAGCGCCATGGCCTGCGCGCGACCGGCAATGGCCTGAAAGTACGCGCTGCCGCTTTCCATCGCCCCCTGCATCGCCAGCCGCGCGTGGTGCATCACATCCGTGGTGTCGCCGTCGAACCAGGCGAGGTCGACCATGAAAGCGTGCATCCAGCTGGCATTGCGTGCTTCGCGCTGGGCATAGGCCAGGGCTTCGGACAGTTCACGGCGTGCCTCGGCGACATCGCCGAGCCAGGCCAGCAGCAGGGCGTGAAAGGCGCGCGAGATGAAATTGTCCTCGCCGACCGGGTCGCGCCGCCAGGCACCTTCATCCGCCTGATCCACCAGCGCAATGCCCTCGCGCGGCAAGCCGGCGGAAAAATGACTGAGCAGGATCGCCAGGCGAAAGCGCCGCACGATCTCGCCCTGGCAGCAGCCCATGCAGAGCTGCACCGCCTCGGCATGCAGGCTGACCGCACCCAGCGCATTGCTGCGGTGCAGCTGCTCGTTGCCGTAGCTGATGATCAGCTCCGCCGCACCCGCCACATCGCCGATCTCGGTGGCAGCCTGGCGGCCCTCGGCGTAGGCGCGCTCGACGGCGTCCTCCGTCACCGGTGTGAACTGCGCCATGCGGATGAGCGCGGCGCGCGCCGCGATGCGCAGGCGCTGCACCGGCTCGCTCACCGGCGCGCGGTCGAGGTTTTCCAGTGCCAGCCAGAACTGCTGGATGGTCAGGCGCATGTCGCGCGTGCCGGCCCAGCGTGCGGCGTGCAGGTTCCACTCCCCGGCCTTCGCCCACTCCCCGGCCTGCTGCCAGTGATGCGCGATGCGCACCGCAGCGGTGTTGCCACCGGGGCCGGCCGGGTTGCGGGCTTCAAGCAGGCTGGCAAGCCGGGCGTGACTGCGCGCGCGCTGCGATTCCAGCTGCAGGCCATCGGCCACCTCGCGCATCAGCGGGTGGCGAAAATCGTATTCCTCGCCGCTGGGTGCGCTGGACAGAAAGCCAGTCGCATCCAGCTGCCGCAAGGTGGCGGTGCAGTGGTCGTCCGGCTGCTCGGCGAGCGCGGCCAGCGTGGCGGGGCTGAAGGCCTCGCCGATGACGGCGGCGGTTTGCAGCAGCGCCTTGCTCTCGGCGGGCAGGCGGTCGATGCGCGCCGCCAGCAGGGCATGCACGGTATCGGGGATGGGCCAGTGCGCCACCGCCTTCGCCAGCGTGTAGGCGCCGGGCATGCCGCGCAGGTGGCCGGCATCGGCGAGCGCCTGCACGGCCTCCTCGACGAAAAAGGGATTGCCGCCGGCGCGCTGGCCGATCTCCACCGCCAGCGCGCTCAGGCTGGCATCGCCGCCCAGCCGGGTGCGCGCCAGCGCGGTGAGCTGCGCCGCATCGAGCGCGGTGACGGCAATGTGCGCATCGAGCAGGCTGGCGAGCCAGCCATCGTCATAGCCGGGGCGGTGGTTGAGCAGCAGCAGGGTGCGATGGCCGCGCACCGCCTGCGCCAGCGCGTGCAGGAACTCCTCGCTGGCGGCGTCGAGAAAATGCAGGTCCTCGATCAGCAGGATCAGAGGCTGCGCCGTGGGGCAGGGCAGGAAATGCGCGAGCAGCTCGAACAGCTTGGCGCGCGTCAGCGCGGCCTGGTCGGGCAGGCCGGCGCTGCCGGTTTCGGCCGCGCCGAGAAAATCCAGCACGGCGGGGAGTGCGGCCGCATGTTCGGGGTGTTCGAGCAGCAGCGTGCCCGCCACCAGCCGGCGGATCTCGGCCGGATTGCTGCGGCCTTCGAGCCCCAGCCGCGAGAGTGCAAGCGCCCGCACCGGGTGCAGCGGCAGCGCGGCGGCATAGGGCACGCCGGTGGCGCGATGCACCTCGAAGCCGCGTTCGCCGCAGGCTTGCAGAAACTCGTGGCAGAGGCGCGACTTGCCGATGCCGGCCTCGCCGGTCACTGCAATCACCTGACCGCTGCCAGCGCGCACCTGTTCGAGCGCGGCCAGCAGCGTCGCGGTTTCGGCCTCGCGGCCGATGAAGGGTGAGCAGCCGCGTGCGAGCGAGCGGTCGAGCCGGGTGCTGATGGAGCCGGTGCCTTCGAGATCGAACACTTCGACGGCCTCGTCGATGCCTTCCACCTGCATGCGGCCGAGGCTGCGCAGGCTGAAATAGCCTTCCACCAGGCGTGCCGTCTCGCGGCTGAGATAGACGCGGCCAGGCTCGCAGATGTGTTCCATGCGGGCGGCGAGATTCACCGTGTGGCCCTGCGCGGTGTAGTCCATGCGCAGGTCGTCACCGATGCTGCCGACAATCACCTCGCCGCTGTTGAGGCCCACTCTTAAAGTGAGGTTGAGGCCTTGCGAGAGCCGCAGCTCGTCGGCGAAGCGACGCAGCTCGCGCTGCATTTCGAGAGCGGCGAAGCAGGCGCGCTGGGCGTGGTCTTCGAGCGCAATGGGTGCGCCGAACAGGGCCATGATGCCGTCGCCGGTATATTGATTGACCGTGCCCTCGTAGCGATGCACGGCGCTGCCGAGCAGGCCGAAGAAGCGATCGAGAATGCCGTGCCAGGCCTCGGCCCCGGCCTGCTGGGCGAGGCGGGTGGAGCCCTTGATGTCGCAGAACAGCACGGTGACGCGCTTCTTTTCGCCGCGCAGGGCGCTGCGTTCCTTGAGGATGCGATCCGCCAGATGCCGTGGCGTGTAGCTGGGGCGGGTGGGTGTGGCCGCCGCGCCATCCAGCCGCGCGCCGCACTGGTTGCAGAAGCGGGCGGTGTCAGTGTTTTCGGCAGAGCAGGTGGGGCAGGCCGTCATTGTTCCAGTGCTGGTTTCTCCTGATTTGGATGATATGCCCGGCTTGGGCAGCTGAACCGATAAAATCCGCTTCCCCATGGCCCGCTCCACGCCCCCCGATCTCTCGCCACTGCTGCTGGCCGGCCTCAAGGCCCTGCGCCTGCCGCTGGAGGCCGCACCGCGCCTGCTGGCCTTCCAGACCGAGCTGGAGAAGTGGAACTTCACCTACAACCTCACGGCGATCCGCGATCCCCACGAGATGGTGACGCGCCATTTGCTGGACTCGCTTAGCCTGCTGCCGCTGCTGCGCGGCCGGGTGCTGGATGTCGGCGCGGGTGCGGGCCTGCCCTGCATTCCGCTCGCCATCGCAGCACCAGAGCTGCACCTGACCGGCATCGACAGCGTCGGCAAGAAGGTGCGCTTCATGCGCCACGCCCAGCGCAGCCTGGGCTTGAGCAATTTCGAGCCGCTGGAAGGTCGCGTCGAAGACCTGCCGGCCACGCTGCAATTTGACACCATCACCAGCCGCGCCTTTGCCAGCCTGGCCGATTTCTTCATGCTCACCCGCCATCTGCTGGCTGCCGACGGGCAGTGGGTGGCGATGAAGGGCAAACTAACCGCCGACGAGCTGGCGGGCATCCCGCCGGACGTCGAAATCATCGAGACACGCAACTTGAGCGTGCCTGGTCTCAAGGAAGCGCGACACGCCGTGATCGCAAAGAAAAGGGTATGAACAAGATCATCGCAGTCGCCAACCAGAAGGGCGGAGTGGGCAAGACCACCACCGCAGTGAACCTCGCCGCCAGCCTCGCCGCCGCCAAGCGCCGCGTGCTGCTGGTTGACCTCGACTCGCAGGGCAATGCGACGATGGGTGTGGGCATCGACAAGAACAGCCTGCAACTCACGGCGCGCGATGTGCTGCTGGAAAAAGCCACGCCCGCACAGACCATCCACCACATCGCCGACAGCAATCTCTGGGTGCTGCCCGCCAATGGCGACATGACCGAGGCCGAGATCAAGCTGCGCGAGATGCCGGTGGGCGACTTTGCCCTCAAGGGCGTGCTCGCCGACATCGCCGACCAGTTCGACTACGTGCTGATCGACTGCCCGCCTGCGCTCAGCAAGCTCACCGTGAACGCGCTGGTCGCCGCCGACGGTGTGCTGATCCCCATGCAGTGCGAGTACTACGCACTCGAAGGCCTGGCGGCTTTGAGCGACACCATCGGCAAGATTCGCAAGGCCATCAACCCCAAGCTGGACATTGAAGGCGTGCTGCGGACCATGTTCGACCCGCGCAACAACCTGTCGAATGATGTCTCCGCCCAGCTCACCCAGCACTACGGCGACAAGGTCTATCGCACGGTCATCCCGCGCAATGTGCGGCTTGCCGAAGCGCCGAGCTTTGGCCAGCCCATCATCGCCTACGACCCCCAGTCCGCCGGGGCCAAGGCCTACCTCGCACTGGCTGGCGAAGTGCTGCGGCGGCATGATGGTGGTCAACTCAAGCTGGGTCAGGTCTAAAAATGTCTCTCAAAAAGCGCGGCCTGGGCCGTGGACTCGATGCCCTGCTGGGTTCGGCTTCACCCGCCACCGAAACGGATTCAGGCGATGCGCTGCAGGAGCTGCCGCTCGGCCAACTGGTCGCGGGCAAGCACCAGCCGCGCCGCCATTTCGATGAAGCCGCCCTGGCCGAACTGACCGCCTCCATCAAGGCGCAGGGTGTGGTGCAGCCGATCATTGCGCGGCAGCTGAGTGTCGATCGCTACGAGATCGTCGCCGGCGAGCGCCGCTGGCGGGCCGCAACGGCGGCAGGCTTAAGCACCATTCCGGTCGTCATCCGCCAGCTCGACGAGCGCGCGGCAATGGCGATTGCGCTGGTCGAGAACATCCAGCGCGCCGACTTGAACGCGCTCGAAGAGGCCGAGGCACTGAAAAAGCTGGTCGACGAATGCGGCCTGACCCACGAGGCCTGCGCGGTCGCGGTCGGCAAGTCGCGTGCGGCGGTGAGCAATCTGCTGCGCCTGATGGACCTCGAAGCCGAGCCGCAGGCGCTGCTGCGCACGGGGCAGCTGTCTTTCGGCCACGCCAAGGTGCTGCTGGGGGTCGAAGGCGCGCGCCAGATCCAGCTGGCCAAGCTGGTGGTGCAGCAGCAGCTCTCGGTGCGCCAGCTCGAAGCGATGATTCACGCCGAGCCGCGCGATGCCAGCAGAAAACCGACTGCGCCGCAGCCGCTCGAATCCGAGCTGGCGGCCAAGTGGGGCCTGGGCGTGAAGCTCAAGCAAAGTGAAAAGGGCGCGGGCACGCTGACCTTCGCGTTCAAATCCAATGCCGATCTCGACCGCGTGCTGGCGGCGCTGCGCTAAGCCATGACCACTGCCCTGATTACGGGTGCCTCCACCGGCATCGGTGCCACCTTTGCCGAAGTATTGGCCGAGCGTGGATACGACCTCATCCTCGTCGCCCGCAGCAAGGACAAGCTCGATGCGCTGGCAGCGAAGATCACTGCCGACACCGGCCGCACCGTCGCCGTCATCACCGCCGACTTGAGTCAGCCCCACAGCGGCAGCGCACTGGCGCAGAAGGTGGCGAGCCTCAAGCTCGACTTGGACCTGCTCATCAACAATGCCGGCTTCGGCGCAGCCGGGGCCTTTGCCAGGCAAAGTGCAGCGCGCGATGCGGAGATGATCGCCCTCAACTGCACGGCGGTGGTCGATCTCGCCCATGCCTTTCTGCCCGCCATGCTCGCCCGCAAAAGCGGCGGCATTCTCAATGTCGCCTCGACCGCCGCCTTTCAGCCGCTGCCGAGCATGGCGATCTATGCGGCGACCAAGGCCTTCGTGCTGTCGTTCACCGAGGCGCTGTGGGCCGAAGTGCGCGGCGCAGGCGTGAAAGTGAGCGCGCTCTGCCCCGGCCCGGTGGATACCCCCTTTTTCGAGGCCACCGGCACGCCGCGCTTACGCAAGACCGTGCCCAAGGGAATGATGATGCAGCCGCGCCCCGTGGTTGAAGCCGCACTCGCCGCACTCGAAGCGGGCCGTCCGGTCTGCATCCCCGGCGTGCCCAATCGAGCACTGGCGCAGTTGCCGCGCTTCCTTACCCGCAGCTTCATGGCCAAGATGTCGGCCAAGGTCATGGGCCGCTAAACCACGAGTTGGCACCCAATCGGTGCGCATTAAGCACCGTTGCGCATCACTTCCGCTTGATGAAAGCCGGGTTCGGCGTTTACAATCGTCTGGATTGATGCACTGCACAACGTCCAGCAGACGGGCAAAGAGTCAAATGGATTTTCGCCTTGTCGCCAGACTGTCAATCGCTCCCCTCATCATTGGGTTGGTGGGCGCGATGGCGGCATTCATCCTGGCCGGTTTTGCCAGCGCCAAAGGGTTCGCAGCGGGTGCCTTGCTCATCGCAATCGCCACGCTCGTCTCCAGCGGTTTTTATGCAAGAGCGCGGTCGTTGAATGCGGGGCGGGTGCTGATCCGTCTGGCCGTCACCTCGGCGCTGAAATGGATTGTGGTGATGGGCGGCGCGGCGTGCGCGCTCATACAAGGTGGGTTGCCACCAGCGGCTTTTACCTGCGGGGTTATCGCAGGGCTGGTATCGACACTGTTTAATTTACGCATGACCTCTACGGACGCATCGACATCGTGAGCAGCGAAGCAGCGACAGAAGCCAAGGGTGGCCTCACCGAGTACATCCAGCACCATCTTCAGCACAATGTGCAGGAGATCGGCGGCTACATGTTCAACATCGACTCGCTCCTCGTCGGCTTTCTGACCGGCGCGCTGATTCTGGGCTGGTTCTGGAGCGTGGCGCGCAAGGCTTCGGCCGGCGTCCCCACCCGCACGCAGGCTTTCGTGGAGCTCGCCATCGAGTTCGTCGAAGGCCAGGTGAAGGACAGCTTCCACGGCGACCGCCGCTTCATCGCCCCGCTCGCACTCACCATCTTCCTCTGGGTGTTCGTGATGAACGCCATGGACCTGCTGCCGCTCGACCTCATCAGCGGCATCGTGCATCACACGGCAGGCGCTGAGGCGGCACACCACTTCTACTTCCGCATGGTGCCCACCGCCGACATCAACACCACGTTCGCGATGGCCTTGGTGATCTTCGCGCTCATCATCTATTACTCCATCAAGGTGAAAGGCGGTTTCGGCTTTGTGGCCGAGCTGTTCACCGCGCCCTTCCACGCGCATGGCGTGCTCGGCAAGGTGCTGCTGGCCGTGCCCAACTTCTTCCTGAACGTGGTCGAATACCTCGCCAAGCCCGTCTCTCTCGGCATGCGACTGTTCGGCAACATGTATGCGGGCGAGCTGGTGTTCATGCTCATCGCGGGCCTCATGGCGGCGTCGACGCTCGCCTTCATTCCGGCCGTGCTGCTCAACGCAAGCTGGGCGATCTTCCACATTCTGATCATCGGCCTGCAGGCCTTCATCTTCATGGTGCTCACCGTCGTCTACATCTCGATGGCGCACGAGAAACACTGATTTCGTTTGCTGATTTCGTTTGTATCGCTGCACTAGTTTCTTCATCCCCTCAGCTGTCAAAACTTCAACCGTCGGAGCTACACAATGGAACTCGCTGCCTACATTGCCAACATTCAGGCTTTCACCGCCCTCGGCGTTGGTCTCATCATCGGCCTCGGCGCTATGGGCGCTTGCATCGGTATCGGCATCATGGGTTCCAAGTTCCTGGAAGCCGCTGCCCGCCAGCCGGAACTCATCCCCCAGCTCTCCG
>JAZKFO010000099.1:0-8672 GCA_040386395.1 Pseudomonadota bacterium
CTGGTGTTCAAGTACTGCGACGACTACGGCCTGCTGCTGATCGACTTCAAGGACCTGCGTGCGGCACTGATGTTCGTGGCCGAGAACTCGAAGGCGCTCGGCAGCGAGTACGGCCTGGTCTCGTCCGCCAGCGTCGGTGCGATCCAGCGCAGCCTGATCGGCCTGGAAGCCGACGGTGCCGAGAGCTTCTTCGGCGAGCCCGCGCTCGAACTCGAAGACTTCATGCTCTGCGAGCCGGGCGGCCGCGGCATCATCAATGTGCTCGCTGCCGATGTGCTGTACCAGAAGCCGCGCCTCTACGCGACCTTCCTGCTCTGGCTCTTGAGCGAACTGTTCGAGCGGCTGCCGGAGGCGGGCGACCTCGACAAACCCAAGCTGGTGTTCTTCTTCGACGAAGCGCATCTGCTGTTCAAGGACGCCCCCAAGGCGCTGGTCGAGAAAGTCGAGCAGGTGGTGCGCCTCATCCGCAGCAAGGGCGTGGGCGTGTACTTCGTCACCCAGAACCCGCTGGACCTGCCTGAGACTGTGCTCGGCCAGCTCGGCAACCGTGTGCAGCACGCGCTGCGTGCCTTCACCCCGCGCGACCAGAAGGCGGTGAAGAGTGCCGCCGAAACCTTCCGCCCCAATCCCAAGTTCGACACCGCCGAAGTCATCACCACGCTGGGCGTCGGCGAGGCGCTGGTGAGCACCCTGCAAGCCGGTGGTGTGCCCGGCATCGTCGAGCAGACCCGCATCCGCCCGCCGCGCTCGCGCATGGGTGCGATCACCCCAGACGAGCGCGCGCTGGCGCTGACGCGCAGCCCCTTCAGAGGCAAGTACGACACTGTCATCGACCGTGAATCGGCGTTCGAGATGCTCGATGGCGGCGATCCCAATGCCGCAGCAGCCCCCGCCGCGGCGGAGCCTGCACCCGCGAACACGGGGGGGCTGGGCAACTGGTGGGAAAAGATGACGCAGAGCCCGCCCGCTGCCGGTCCCGCACCGGCTCCGACCACTGCTGCGCCCTCCCGCCGCCAGCTGCCGACACCACCGCCAGCCCCTGCACCGCGCGCACCGGCTGCACCGAGGCCGTCCAACCGGCAGGGCATGGTCGAGTCGGCGATGAAAAGCGTCATTCGCAGTGCCGGGTCGCAGGTCGGGCGTGAAGTGGGCAAGCAGCTGCTGCGCGGGGTGCTCGGTTCGCTGATGAAGTCTCGGTAAGCACGACAGCAGAGGGCACCATGCGCAGGTCATGCGCCCCCGGGTGAACGTCCCTTGCTACGGCAGTTCGAACAGCAGCACCTCGCTGTCCGCACTCGCCTTGAACTGCACGCTGCGCTCGCCCTCGATCAGCAGGGCATCGCCTGCCTTCAGGGTCTGATTGCCGAGCTGCAAACCACCCAGCGCCACATGCAGGTAGTGGCGGCGCGTGGGCTGGAGCGCTTGCGTGATCTCGGTGCCGGCCTTGGGCCAGGCGACGAACAGCCGCGCATCGGAATGAATGCGAAACGGTGCGGCATCGGCACTGCCAACGGGGGCGACGGCAAGGGCAAAGTGTTCGCTCAGCAGTGAGGGATCCAGCCTGTCCTGCTCGTAGCCGGGCGCCACGCCCACCGCATTCGGCTCGATCCAGATCTGCAAGAGATGCAGCGGCTCGGTGTGACTGGGGTTGACCTCGCTGTGGCGGATGCCGCGACCCGCGTGCATCACCTGGATCTCGCCGTGACTGATCAGGCCATTGCCGCCGGTGGAGTCCTGATGGCGGATGCTGCCGCTCAGCGGGTAGGTGATGATCTCCATGTCGCGGTGGCCATGGGTGGAAAAACCGGTGCCAGGGGCGACGCGGTCCTCATTGATCACGCGCAGGCTGGAGTAGCCCATCCACTTGGGATCGTGATAGTCGGAGAACGAGAAGCTGTGGCGTGCATCGAGCCAGCCGTGGTCGGCGTGGCCACGGTCTTCGGAACGGCGCAGGGTCATCATGGCGTATCTCCTTCAACAGGTTTTGGATGAGGCTTTTTGCAGCTTGAACTCAAGATAGGATTGAGTGCCCGCCAGTTAAAGCGGAATGTTTTGCGACTTTCATTCAAGCCGTCTGACGCTGGGAGCACACGCGATGCGACTTTCACTCGAAGCCCTGCAAGCCCTCGATGCCATCGCTACCGAAGGCAGCTTCGCCAAGGCTGCCGAGGTGCTGCACAAGGTGCCCTCGGCGCTCACCTACACCATGCAGAAGCTCGAATCCGATCTGGACGTGGGCATCTTCGACCGCAGCGGCAAGCGCGCGGTGCTCACGCCCATCGGCATCGCTCTGCTGGAGCAAGGCCGCGAGCTGCTGCGGCAGGCCGATGGCGTCGAGCGGCGCATCAAGCGGCTGGGGCAGGGCTGGGAAACCAATCTGAACATCGCCTTCGACGGGCTGGTACCCTTCGACTGGATGCTTCCGCTGATCCGCGATTTCGACGCCCTGCAATGCGGCACCCGACTCAAGTTTGCCGAAGAGACGCTGGGTGGCGTGTGGGAGGCGCTGATCGACCGCCGCGCTGATCTGGCCGTGGGTGCGGCGGGTGATCCGCCGGCCGGTTACGGGCTGGTCGCGCGCGACTGGGTGCAGGTGGGGGGCTTCGTGTTCGCCGTCGCGCCGACGCATCCGCTGGCGGCTGCCAAGGGTCCGCTGTCGCTGGCCGCCATCGCCAAGCATCGCGTGGTCGTGGTCAGTGATTCCTCGCGGCGGCTGGAGGGCCGCACCATCGGCGTGCAGCCCGCGCAGGACACGCTCGGAGTGCCCACACTCGCCGCCAAGGTGGCAGCGCAGGTCGCTGGCCTGGGTGTGGGCCATGTGCCCATGCACCTCGCCGCTGCGCACATCCGCGAGGGGCGCTTGCTGGTGAAACAGGTGGAAGAAGAACGCAGCAGCGGCAGCCTTAAGATCGCCTGGCGCAGCGGCGAGGATGGCAAGGCGCTGGCCTGGTTCCGCGACCGCCTGCTGAGCACGCCCGGCAACTGGGCTTGAGTGTGCGGCCGTCGGGCCGATAATCTGCATTGACCATGCGCCATCCCGCCTTCCAGAAATCCCTGCTCGTCCTGGCCCTCGTGCTGGGTCAGTGGCTGGGCTTTGCGCATGGCTTCAAGCATGCCGGGCTGGTGGGTGGCGAATCCAGCTGCGAGATGTGCCTGTATGCGCATGGTCTGGACGATGCGCTGCCCGCAGCGCCACCGCAGGCGCTGACGCGCCCCGCGCCCGGCCATGAAGCGCCGGGCTGTGCGACCCCGGTTTTCGTGGCCGCTAAGGTCGCTAACGACTACCCCATCCGAGGCCCGCCCGTTCTCAGCGCTTGATCCCGCCCTTCACGACCTCCTGCTCTGTCGCGGGTGTCGTTCTGTGTTTTTCAAGGATTCGCGAAGAGAACTTTCATGCCCAAGACCTCCTTTTTCAAAGGCGGCATCTCCCCGATGCTGGCCGCTGTTGCCGTATTCGCTGCCCCACCGCTGCTGGCGCAGGAACCCCCTCCATCTTCCACAAGCGACACGCCCGTCGTGCTGCAAGGCGTCACCGTTCAGGCCAGTCCCTTCAAGGGCGACCCCGATGCCCTGGTGCAGCCGGTGATCGTGCTCAAGGGTGCTGATCTGGAGCGCAAGCGCAAGGCCACCATCGGCGAGTTGCTGGAAGGCGAGCTGGGCGTTTCCACCAGCGATTTCGGCCCCGGCGTCGGCCGGCCGGTGATCCGTGGTCAGGGCGGCACACGGGTGCTGGTGCTGAGCAATGGCATTGCCGCGCTCGATGTGTCCTCGGTGTCGGATGACCATGCGGTGTCGGTCGACCCCGGCTTTGCCGAGCAGGTGGAAATCATCAAGGGCCCGGCCACACTCATCTACGGCTCGGCGGCATCGGCCGGCGTGGTCAATGTCGTCGACCATCGTCTGGCTGAAAAAGTCACGCCCGGTTTCGCCTCGGCTGCGGAGTTGAGCTACGGCGACAACGGCCGCGATTTCAGCGGCAAGGCGGAGCTGGAATATGGCCTTGGCCAGAACCAGTTCCATGCCGATTTCGGCGGGCGCTCCACACGCGCCTTCGACATTCCCGGCAACTCGGCCAGCGATGGCAGCGGCGAGCAGGGTCGTATCCCCAACAGCCAGGGCACCACCGGCAATGGCGCGCTGAGCTATTCGCGCGTTGGCGAGCGGGGTTCGGTGAGCGCGGCGCTCTCCACTTTCAACGCGCAATACGGACTGGTGGTGGAGCCGACTGCTTTCATCGACCTCAAGCAGACGCGGCTGGATTTGCAGGGCGTGCTGCTGGCGCCGGCGGCAGGCTTCAAGAGCCTGCGCGCACGGCTGGGGGCCAACGTCTACACCCACACCGAGTTTGAGGATGTGGGCGTGCCCGGCACCAAGTTCTACAACACCGAGCAGGAGCTGCGGGTGGAGGCCGAGCACAAGCCCCTGGGCCGCTGGCATGGGGTGGTCGGCTTGCAGGCTGGCCAGCGCCGCTTCGAGGCGCGCGGTGAAGAGGCGCTGTCCCCTAAAACCGATTCGGTGCAGATCGGCCTGTTCGCGGTGGAGAAGACGCCGTTCCACTTCATCGTGCCCGGCCAGTTCGAGCTGGGCGCACGCGCCGAGACGGTGAGCCACCAGCCATTCGAGGGCAAGATCGACCCGCGCCTGGGGGTGCCTTCGCAGGACAGCGACTTCGTGCCGCTGAGTGTTTCGGCGGGCAGCTTGTTCGAGCTGGACGACAGCCATCACCTGCGCTTCAGCCTCAGCCGCAGCGAGCGCGCACCGACGCCGGAAGAGCTGTACGCCTATGGTCCGCACGGTGCCACCGGCGTGTTCGAGCGCGGTAACCAGAACCTGAAGCAGGAAGCCGCCAGCAACTTCGAGATCAGCCTGGATCGCCACAAAGGCCGCTGGACCTGGCTCGGCAATGTCTACTACGAGGAGATCAGGAACTTCGTCTATCTCGCCGAAGCACCCGCTGATGGCCGCAATGCCGACGGCAGTGCATCCGGCCAGGCTCCGGCCGATGGCCAGACCATCGCACTGGTCGATGGCGAGGGCAGCTTCGTGCGCGCCGATGCGGGTGCGGACGAGGCCTTCACGCTCGCCGACTACCGCCAGGCCAAGGCGCGCTTCTACGGGGCCGAGGCCGAGACCCGCTACAAGCTGCTGACCGGGCCGGTGAAGCTCTCTGCGCGCCTGTTCGGCGATCTGGTGCGTGGCTCGCTCCAGCGTGGCGGCGACCTGCCGCGCATCACGCCGCCGCGTTACGGCCTCGGCCTGGAAGGTTCGCAGGGGCCGCTCGCCGGTGCGCTCACGCTGACCCAGGTCGCTGAGCAGAATCACTTCGCGCTCGATGGCCCCACCGCCGGCTACACGCTGCTCTCGGCCGATGCCAGCTTCAAGCTGCCGACCACCGCGACCGATGCCTCGGTGTTCCTGCGTGGCCGCAATCTGCTGGATGAGGAGGCGCGGCGTGCCACCTCCTTCCTCAAGAATGTGTATCCCCTGCCGGGGCGCAGCTTCTTCGTCGGGGTGAACTTCAGGCTCTGACCACCCCGTTCTCATCGAGGGCAGCAGTGGCGATTGCCGCTGGTGCCCTTTTTCATGCCCGCTGGTCCGCGCGCGAGCGTCGATGTCGGCGAGCGGTCTGCGACTGCGTTATCCACGGCACGCGCGGGCGACCAGCAGCACATTCCACCGACCCGCACATCCAGCGAGGAGAGCGGCATGCGTCTGCGTCAATGTGGTGTTTCGACGGGCCTGCTGATCGGGGTTCTGGGCCTGTCTGCCTGCGGCGATTCGGGTGGCAGGCCCTCGGTGGAGGGCCTGTTGAGCACGGTGCCGGGTTCGGCCGCCATCAGCTGCACCACCAAGCTGCCGCGCAGTGCCAAGGACTACACCCTGGTCGTCAACATCCCCTCGGACAGCGACCCGACGGCAGCCAACATCACGCCCACCACCAAGATCAGTTACACCGTGATGCTGCCGGAGCGCTGCCCCGGTGAAGTGTTCCCGGTCATCGTGCAGAGCCATGGCTACAGCGGCACGCGGCAGAAGGCGATCGACGCCGATGGCATGGCGGCGGCGACCAGGCACTTTGCCCAGATCGACGAGCTGACCACGCTGCTGCCCTACAAGGGCTACGTGGTGCTGAGCTACGACGAGCGCGGCCACGGCGAGAGCAAGCCCGCCAATGGTGGCGGCTATGCCCGCATCATCGACAACGAGGCGGAAGTGCGCGACGCCCAGGCCATCCTCGACTGGATGTGGGACAACGCCAGCACCGGCGGCAAGGGTGCGGAGCAGCTACCAGTGCAGACCGAACACGCGCGGACCGGCATCGCCAAGGACATCCGCCTCGGCAGCATCGGCCTCTCGTATGGCGGCGGCTTCCAGCTGCCGTTGGCGGCACTCGACCCGCGTCTGGACACCATCGTGCCCAATGGCACCTGGCACAACCTGCTGTATTCGCTGATCCCCGGTGATGCCACCAAGAACGGCTTCACCTCGCTGCTCTGCCTGCTGGCTTCGGGTGCGACCGATACCAGCAGCACCGACAAACCGGCGGTAATCAACACGCCGGTGGTAGCCACCGCCTGCAATCTCTTGGGGCCGACCAATGCCAACGCCAACAACATCCGCACGCGGGCCGACCTCGCCGCTGCGGGTGCTGATCCCAGCAACCCGGCAGTCAACGGCAACACCGGCAACCAGGGCCAGACCAGCCGGGCGATCACCGAGAACGAGGTGGTTGATCTCTTCTTCGGCCACGGCATGGCGTTCTTCAAGAAGCTGGAGCAGACGAAGCAGCCCTATGCCGCAGGCCAGGCGCCATTCAAGCTGCGCCCGGTGCCGGCCTTGTTCATCCAGGGCAACCGCGACTCGCTGTTCAATCTCACTGAGGCCTATCTCAACTACAGCTACTTCAAGGCGGCGGGCAGCCCGGCGACGCGCATCCTCTCGACCGAGGGCGGTCACATGAACCCCTTCGCCTACCAGCTGGAAGGTTCGGCCAACTGCGGCGGCTTCGATACCCCGAAGGCGATCTACGCCTGGTTCGATTTCCAGCTCAAGGGCATTCGCAGCGCGGCCTATGACGCGATCCCCGAAGTCTGCATCTCGGTGGCCGATACGCCCGCGCCCAGCACCCTGCCGGCACCGGCGGCGGTGAAGCTGGCGAGCTTCCCGGTCGGTTCGCTCAGCGGCACCGGTGCGCAGGCGGCGCTGCTGGCCAACGGCACGGCGGCGGTGACGCCGCAGAACGTCGAGACCATGCCGGCCTTCGTGAAGGTCACCGACATCAGCGGCGATGGCTACGTCATCGCCGGCATCCCGACGCTGGACAGCATCACCGTCGCCGCCGGCACGCCGGCCTCGGCCGTGACCCCGGTCGCCTATGTCGGCGTCGGCATCCGTCGCGGGGGCAGCCTGATCCTCGTTGATCAGCAACTCACGCCGTTCGTCATGGGCACCCACAGCAACAACCGCAATTTTGAAAGCACCGACAACATCCGGGTGCTGCTGCCGGGTGTGGGCGAGCAGTTGCAGAGCGGCGACGAGGTGGGGCTGGTTTTCTATTGCACCCATGTCCAGTACCAGTCGGTGATCTCCAGCTCGGTCGCCTCCGGTGCAGCGGGGGCGGGCGGGCAGACCAATCCGCTGCCCTTCAGCCCTCCCAATGTCACCAGCTGCATCAACAACTACAACGTCAGCTTCACCAACGCGGCCTTGCCGATCCTGCTGCCGGGCACTTATCCCGGCGCTACGCTCAGCAGGCCCTGAGCTTCCGTCGCATGACAAAAGGCCCGGCTCTGCCGGGTTTTTTGTGGCTGATGGCCGAGACAGGCTGATTTGTCGCCTTGCCGCCACGGGAGGTGGCGGGGACAATGCGCGCCCCCACAGGACGCTGCCGCCATGACCACTCGTTTCGACCTTGCCAACGCCATCCGAGCCCTGGCCATGGATGCCGTGCAGAAAGCCAACTCCGGCCACCCCGGCATGCCCATGGGCATGGCCGACATCGCCGAAGTGCTGTGGAACGACGTGCTCGCCCACAACCCGGCCGACCCCACCTGGTTCAACCGCGACCGCTTCGTGGTGAGCAATGGTCACGGCTCGATGCTGCTCTACGCCCTGCTGCACCTCAGCGGCTACGACCTGCCGATCACCGAGTTGCAGAACTTCCGCCAGCTGCACAGCAAGACGCCCGGCCACCCGGAATACGGCATCACGCCCGGTGTCGAGACCACCACCGGCCCGCTGGGGCAGGGCATCGGCATGGCGGTCGGCATGGCGATCGCCGAGGCGGTGCTGGCCAGCCGCTACAACCGCGAGGGCCTGAAGCTGGTCGATCACCACACCTATGTTTTTGCCGGTGACGGCTGCCTGATGGAGGGCATCAGCCACGAGTCCTGCTCGCTCGCGGGCACGCTGGGCCTGGGCAAGCTGGTGGTGTTCTACGACGATAACAACATCTCCATCGACGGCGAAGTCGGTGGCTGGTTCAAGGACGACACCCCGGCCCGTTTCGAGTCCTATGGCTGGCAGGTGATCCGCAACGTCAACGGCCACGACCCGCGCGAGATCAAGCTGGCACTCGATACCGCCCGCAAGTCGAGCGACCGTCCGACCTTGATCTGCTGCAAGACCGTGATCGGCTTCGGCGCCCCGACGCTGGCCGGCAAGGAGAAATG
>JAZKFO010000100.1:0-26016 GCA_040386395.1 Pseudomonadota bacterium
ACCGACGGCGCCTCGGCGGTGCTTCTCGCCTCCGAGGAATGGGCCAAGAAAAAGGGCCTGCCGATCCTGGCCTACATCACCGCCGGCGAAGTGGCGGCGGTGGATTTCATCGACGAGCGCGAGGGCCTGCTGATGGGCGGCGCCTACGCGCTGCCACGCATGCTGGCCAAGCGCGGCCTCAGCTTGCAGGAGTTCGACTTCTACGAGATTCACGAAGCCTTTGCTTCCGTAGTGCTGTGCACGCTGGCGGCGATGGAGTCGAAAGAGTTCTGCCGCGACAAGCTGGGCATGGACAAGGCCGCGGGCGCGATTGATCGCAGCAAGCTCAACGTCAGGGGCAGCTCGCTGGCGGCGGGTCACCCCTTCGCTGCCACTGGCGGGCGCATCGTCGCCACGCTGGCCAAGACCATCCACGAGGCAGGCGGTGGTCGCGGTCTCATTTCCATCTGTGCGGCGGGCGGTCAGGCCGTCACCGCCATTCTCGAAAAATAAGGCCAGCGCCATGTCCGATCTTCTGCAGAACCTCAACCGCAACCCCCTCACTTCGCCGCTGGTCAAGGCGCTCGGCCTGCCTGACCCGATCACACTGGCGCGCGCGCCGGCTGGTTACAAAGCCCAGCCCTTCACCGGCAAGACTGCCCTGCTGCTCGCCGCCGCTGGTGGCTATGCCGCGGAGAGCCTGCGCAGCGTGCTCTCAGACGCCGGTGCTGATGTCGTCGAGGCCCTGCCCGAAGGCGAGACCCGTGCCGATCTTGTGGTGATGGATGCCACCGGCTGCCGCACCCCCGCCGACTACCGTGCCTTGTATGGCGGCTTCCATCCGGTGATGCGCCGCATCGCCAAGAACGGCCGTGTGCTGATCGCCGCCGCCATTCCCGAAGTCGCCGCCGATCCCGTCGCTGCCGCCGTCGCGCGCGGCATGGAAGGCTTCAGCCGCTCGCTGGGCAAGGAGCTGGGTGCCAAGGGCATCACGGTGAATCTCGCCCATGTCGCCACCGACGCGACCGATCGCCTTGCGCAGGTCGTGCGCTTCTTCGGCGGCGTGCAGACCACCTATGTCTCTGGCCAGGTGGTGCATGTCACCGCCCGTGTCGCAGCGCCCGCTGAGCTGCCGACATCGCAGGTGCTCAAGGGCAAGGTCGCACTCGTCACCGGCAGCGCACGCGGTATCGGCTACGCCACCGCGCAGCGGCTGGTGCAGGAGGGCGCGACGGTGGTCTGCCTCGACATCCCCCAGATGACCGAGGCGCTGCACAAATCCTGCACCCAGATCGGTGCAATTCCGCTGGCGCTCGACATCTCTTCACCTGAGGCACCACGCAAGCTCGCCGACTTATTCAAGAGCAAGTTCGGCGGCATCGACATCGTGGTGCACAACGCCGGCATCACCCGCGACAAGACGCTGGCGAACATGAAGGAGCAGCACTGGGATCAGGTGATCAGCATCAACTTTGCGGCCATCGTCGCCGCCGATGCGGTGCTGCTTGGCGAAGGCGTGCTGCGCGAAGGCGGCCGCATCGTCTGCCTGTCCTCCATCAGTGGTGTGGCCGGCAACTTCGGCCAGACCAACTATGCGGCGAGCAAGGCGGCGCTCATCGGCTATGTCGCTGCACAGGCACCGCTGCTCGCCAAGCGCGGCATCTGCATCAATGCCATCGCACCCGGTTTCATCACCACGCCGATGACGGACGCCATGCCCTTTGCCACCCGCGAAGTCGGCGCGCGTCTCAACTCGGTGAAGCAGGCCGGCATGCCGCGAGATGCGGCGGAGCTGATCGCGTTCCTCGCTTCACCGGGTGCCTATGGCATCAGTGGCGACACCGTGCGGGTGTGTGGGCAGGGTCTGATCGGCGCTTGATCAACGGGACGTAGAGGTAAGGCAGTTGCTGGAGGAGAGAACAAATGAAAAACAAAAAGCCCGCGGCAAAGATCGTGGGAATCGGAATGTTGCTGGGCATGCTGCTTGGCGTGGCCGGATGCGGTGACAGCGGCTTGGTTACTGGGGAGGCAAATGGCGGGACGCCACCGGGGGATGGCGGCACTGGCGTGGCGGGAAAACGATGGATCGGGGCCTGGGCGACGGCGATGCAGGGGCCGTATCCGATTGGCACCCTCACTACGGCAGGGGTCTCGCCGGCCACGCCCTTTCTCACCAACGAGGTGGATGACCAGAGCTTGCGCATGGTCATTCATCCCACGGTCGGCGGCGAGCGCGTGCGCGCCTGCTTCTCCAACCTGCTGGGTGACCGACCGCTGGAGATTTCAGCGGCGACCGTGGCGACTAGCGTGGGCACCGGCCCGGCGGTCATGCCCGGTAGCGCTGTGGCCCTGAGCTTCGGCGGCAAGCCCGCGGTCAGCGTGCCGAAGGGCGAGAAGCGGTGCAGCGACGGTGCCGATTTCAGCTTCGCCTTCAACGACGACATCGCAGTGAGCTTCCACGTGCCCGGTCCCAGCGGGCCGATCACCTGGCATTCGGAGGCCTACTCGGCGCAGTTCGTCAGCGCGCCTGGCACCGGCAACGTCACCACCGATGAGACGGGATCGATGTTCACGCTGCCGGCACGCAGCTTCTTCTATCTCAGCGATTTCGAGGTCGAGGCCCCGGCCAGCGGCGGCTCGACGATCACCGCCTTCGGCGACTCGATCACCGACGGCTCCTTCGGCACGCCCCTGCTCAACCACCGCTACCCGGACTTTCTCGCGCGTCGTCTCGATGCTGCGGGCATCAAGGCCGGCGTGCGTAATCTCGGCATCAACGGCAACCGCGTGCTGGTGGCCGAAGACAACCCGGTGGACGGCCCGCCCGGTGTGCGGCGCTTCGGCTACGAAGGCCTGGAGGCGGGCACCAAGGGCGTCTTCGTGCTGCTCGGCACCAACGACATTGGAGGCGATGGCGCGAGCGCCGAAGCCGTGTATGCCGGCTATGTCGAACTGGCGCGCCAGGCGCATGCCGCCGGTGCCTGCATCGTCATCAGCACCGTACTGCCCCGCAACGACCCGCCGCTGCCTTTCGGTTGGGATGTCGCTGTTGATGAGCCGAAGCGCAAGGCCCTCAACGCCATGCTGCTCGCCTCGACCGAGTTCGACGCAGTGGCTGATGTCGCTGCGGCGATGGCGAACCCGCTGCTGCCGGACCAGCCCTTCCAGCCTTACTTCGTGGAAGGCCTGCACCCCAATTCGGTCGGCATGCAGGTGCTTGCCAACGCCATTCCGCTCGAACCGCTGCTGCCGCCACCGGTGGGCCGCTGCACTCGATAGCCCCCATGACCAACCACCACCCAAGAGCCCAGCCATGAGCAAACCCACCGTCCCGGAACTTTCACCGCCCGGTGGCTGGCGTGTACCAACGGGCGAGCGCCTGCCACCGCTCGCGCCGGAGCGTGCCACCACGACACAGCGACTGCTGATTGGCGTGATCAAGAAAGTGGGCAAGCTCGACGCAGCCAATCTCTGGGGTCTGCTCAGCCACAACATGCGGCTGATGCGGGGCTTCCTGTTCTTCTCGTCACGGATGATGCCGCTCGGCGAGCTGGAACGGCGCGACACCGAGCTGGCGATCCTGCGCGTGGGCTGGAACTGCCGCGCCCGCTACGAGTGGGGCCAGCATGTCGATATCGGGATGCGCGCCG
This sequence comes from Pseudomonadota bacterium, assembly GCA_040386395.1. Classification (GTDB taxonomy): domain Bacteria; phylum Pseudomonadota; class Gammaproteobacteria; order Nevskiales; family Nevskiaceae; genus Stagnimonas. The sequence goes on from JAZKFO010000100.1 coordinate 3,630, forward strand.
GCTTGAAGGCCGAAGAGGTGGCCCGGATTGCGGAGGGACCGGAGGCACCAGGCTGGCTGCCGCACCAGGCGGTGCTGCTGCGCGCCTGCGACGAGTTCCACCACGACCGCATGGTGTCGGATTCCACCTGGGCGCTGCTTGCCGAGCGTTATAGCGAACGCCTGCTGTTGGAACTGCTGATGCTGATCGGCTTCTACGAGGGGCTGGCCGGGGTGCTCAACAGCACCGGCCTGCCGCTGGACAACGCGCTGGAAAAAATCCTTGCGAACGCGCCCATCCATTCCCTCGCCAGGCCAGCGGTTGCCGCGACGCACTGGACGAAAAAGGATTCGACATGAAGACCAAGCCAACACCTTCCATCGTCATCACGGGTGCTGCCAGCGGCATCGGCAGGGCACTCGCGCTGGAGTGCAGGGACCGCGGCTTCATTGTTTATGCGACCGATCTCCGGGCCGAGACGATGGCCGACATGAAGAGCCCGAAACTGCATGCGCTCAAGCTGGATGTGAACAGCGCCGCCGATATCAAGTCGCTGCTGCGGCGTCTCGCCAAGGATGCCGTAGTGCCTGACCTGCTGGTGAACAACGCCGGCTTCGGCGCGGTGCTGCCGATGCTGGACATGCCACTGGAGCGTCTGCGGCTCCAGTTCGAGACCAATGTGTTCTCGGTGGTGGCGCTTTGTCAGGCCATCGCGCCAGGGATGATCGCCCGCGGCTCCGGCACCATCGTCAACATCGGTAGCGTCTCCGGGGTGATGACCACACCATTCGCCGGTGCCTACTGCGCCACCAAGGCCGCAGTGCATGCGCTCTCCGATGCACTGCGCATGGAGCTGAAGCCCTTTGGCTTGAAAGTGGTGACGGTAATGCCCGGCGGCATCCGCACCAACTTCGGCAATGCCGCGGCCAGCGGCGTGGCGAAAAACCTCAAGGCCGATTCCCTCTACGCCCCCATCGCCGACGCCATCGCGGCACGGGCGGTGATGTCGCAGGACCCGAGCATCACGCCAGAGCAGTTCGCAAGCCAGATGATGGATGCGGTGCTGCGGCGCAGCACACCGCCAGTGATCGGCATCGGTCCTGGCGGCAGCGTGGTGCCCTGGGTCAAGCGCTTGGTGCCACTGGTCGCGCTGGATCGGGCGCTGTCTGCGAAGTTCAAGTTGGGCCGGCTCAGAGCCTGATTCAAAAAAACACGAGGAGATTCACCATGAAGCACATCGTTCACCCCCACATCGCGCGCCTCGCCGCCGCTGCTTTGACCGCATTGGTCGTTAGCGCCTGTGGTGATAGCCCGGTGCCTGCGGGCGGCCTGGTGCCCAACCCCGGCGGTCCGGGGATGCCCACCAGCCCGCCCGGCAACAGCAGCCTCAGAGCACCTTCCCTGCCGACGCCAGACCCGGACCCGTTCTACGCGCAGCCGGCCTCCTTTTCCGGCACGGTGCCGGGCCAGGTTCTCGCCTCGCGCCCGATCACTTTCGCGCCGAGCGGCGTGGCAATGAGCAACGAGGCCTGGCATCTCAAATACGTCTCGCGTGACGTCAATGGCCAGCCCATCGCCGCAGTGGCGACGGTGATCAAGCCGACCACGCCCGGTACCGGTGCGCCGGTGCTGCTCTCCTACCAGTTCCCCATCAACGGGCTGGGTCTGCAATGCTCAGCCTCGCACGCGATGGAAGGCAGCACGGTGAACTCCACCATCCAGCTGGAGACGGCCAATCTGCTGGTAGCGCTGCAAGCGGGCTACATCGTGGTGACGCCGGATCACCTGGGACCGTTCTCGGCCTACGGCACGCCACGCCTCGCCGGCCAGATCACGCTCGATGGCATCCGCGCCGCGCTCAACTACGCGCCGCTGGGTTTGAGCAGCACCACGCTGATTGGCGCCTGGGGGTATTCCGGCGGTGCCAACGCGACGGCCTGGGCTGCGGTGCTTCAGCAGGAATACGCGCCGGAACTGAAGCTGGTCGCCTTCGCCACCGGCGGCACGCCCGCCGACGGCATCAGCATCGCGCGTGCGGTGGACGAAAATCCGGTGACCAACGCTGGCTTCTTCTCGCTGGTGCTCTCGGCCATCCTCGGCACCAATCGTTCCTACCCCGGACTGGTCACACCCATCCTCAACGCCAGGGGACTGGCGACGGCGGAGTCGCTCAAGGACGGCTGCGGCGGCGGCACCTCCGATGGCTCGGCCGAGCCCACCGGCAAGCTCGCCGACTACACCACCAGTGCAGACCCGTTCAACGAGCCGGGCGTGATCGCGACTCAACCTTTCATCACGCTACCGCTGGCGGGGGCCACCCCCATCACCGACACCTTCGTCTACCACTCGCAGATCGACGAGCTGATCCCCATCTCCGGTGCCGACGCGATGGTGGCGGCCTGGTGCCGCGATGGGGCGCACGTCAGCTACTTCCGGGGCGTTGCCGGCGAGCATGTCGCCTTCCAGGCAGCCACCTCGCCGAATGTCCTGGCCTATCTGGCCTCCCGCTTTGCGGGCTCGCCCGTCGCCGTGACGCCGCCCGGCACCACGGTCTGCAACTAACACCCCCAGAGGAGCCTCTTCGACATGAATCCCTTCCAGAATAAAGTCGCCGTGGTCACGGGCGCGGGCTCCGGTATCGGCCGCGCACTCGCGCTGGCACTTGCACGCCGCGGCGCAAGACTCGCGCTCTCCGACATCGGCGAGGCCGGGCTGAATGAAACCGGCGCGCTGGCCGTGGCACTCGGCGCCACCGTGCATCTGCAAAGGCTCGACGTCAGCGACCGCCAGGCGTTCGAGGCCTATGCCGCGGCAGTGGTCGCGCACCATGGCGTGGTGCATCAGGTCTACAACAATGCCGGCGTTGCGCTCAATCGCGGCATCCTCGACTCCAGCTACGCCGAATACGAGAAGGTGCTGGCGGTGAACCTCTGGGGCGTGATCCACGGCACCAAGGCCTTCCTGCCGCATCTCATTGCCTCCGGCGACGGCCATGTCATCAATGTCTCCAGTCTCAATGGCCTCCTGGCTTACCCCGGCTTGAGCCACTACTGCGCCTCGAAGTTCGCGGTGCGTGGCTTCACCGAGGTGCTGGCCATCGAGATGTTGCAGGGCGGGCATCCGGTCGCCGCCAGCGGCGTCTACCCCGGCGGCATCAAGACCAATATCACCGCCAACTCGCAGGTGCTGTCGAAGTCGCTGGGCGTGCCGGTGGATGCCGAGCGTGCTAGCAAATACGACGCGAAGCTGTTGCGCTTCAGTGCCGATACCGCCGCAGAGATCGTGCTCGACGGCGTGGCGAAGAAGCGCCTGCGTATCCTCGTCGGCAGCGATGCCCGCATGGTCGACAAGCTGGTGCGCGCCTTGCCGTCCATGGTGCCGCGCCTGGTGGTCGCCTTCAGTCAGCGGGTCCACGGCGGTAGCGCCTTTAGCAAGATCTCGCCATGACCGGCACCGTCCAAGTCGAGCAGCGTGGCAACGTGCTGCTCGCCACCATCGCCAATCCGCCGTATGCGCTGATGGACCGCGATATCGTCGTGGAGCTTTTCAAGCTGGTGGCGCGTGCCGACAGCGACCCCACCGTCGGCGGCGTGGTGCTCACCGGCGCGCACCCGACACGCTTCCTCGCGCACTTCGATGTGCGGCTGATTCTGGGCTCGGCCGAGAGCAGTCCGCGCATCGGTCCCCAGGCCCTGCGCCGCGCGATGACGGCGATCAGCGCCGCCGTGAAGGTGCCGAAGGCGGGGGCACTACTGGAGCGCAGCCCTGCGGCCGGCCTGCTCGCGATGATGCGCATGCACGGGCTGATGAAGGCGATCCAGTCGAGCTCCGCGGTCTGGATCGCCGCCCTCAATGGCGACACCGGCGGCGGCGGTTGCGAGCTGTCACTGGCCTGCGACCAGCGCTTCATGGCCGACGGCGATTTCTTCATCGCGCAGCCGGAAATCTTCTTGGGCTTTCCACCCGGTGCCGGCGGCACGCAGCGCCTGACGCGCTTGCTGGGGGCCAGCAAGGCGCTGCGCATCTGCCTGGGCGGTGAGCCGATGACTCCGCACGAGGCGATGGAGCTGGGGCTCATTGACCGCGTGGTTGCGCCCAAGGCTCTGCTCGACGAGGCCATCGCCGAAGCCGCACGCCTCGGCAAGCGGCCCAAGCACGCGATTGGTGCCGTGAAACGGGCCATCCACCAAGGCGGCTCCACCACGCTCGACGAGGGTCTGCGCATCGAAGCCAGCGAGTTCCTCGCTGCCATCGGCACGCCGGACTCCATCGCGGCGCAGAAGGCCTACGTCAAGCGCACCAAGGAGCTGGGCGATCTGCCGGTGAGCGACCGGGCCTTGATCAAGAAAGTCATCCAAAACGGGAAGTTCTTCTGATGAGCAACAGCAAAAACAGCGGCAACAAGATCGTAGTTTTCGGTGCCACTGGCTACACCGGCGAGCTGGTCGCGCGGGCACTGGTCGCACGCGGTGCGCGGCCCCTGTTGGCGGCGCGCTCGCAGGCACGTCTGACTGCGCTGGCGCAGGAACTCGGCGGCCTCGACACACAGCTCGCAGACATCGGGCAGCCCGCCAGTGTGCAGGCGCTGCTCACGCGCGGCGACGTGCTGATTTCCACCGTCGGCCCGTTCGCGCGCTACGGCGAGCCTGCCGTGCAGGCGGCGATTGCGGTGGGTGCGACCTATCTCGACTCCACCGGCGAGCCGCCCTTCATCCGCAGCATCTTTGAACGCCACCATCGCGCTGCCGTCGCCGCTCGTGTCCCGCTCCTCACCGCTTTCGGCTACGACTGGGTGCCGGGGAACCTGGCTGGTGCGCTGGCGTTGCGCGAGGCGGGTGCGAAGGCGACGCGCGTCGAGATCGGCTACTTCTCGCGTGGCGGCGGCGGTATCAGCGGCGGCACTCGCGCCAGCATGGTCATCGCCTTGCTCGACCCCTCGTTTGCCTGGCGCGGCGGGCGGCTGACCGCCGAGCGCGGCACGGCGCGCACGCGCAGCTTTGAAGTGGCTCCCGGCAAGCTCAAGACGGGTGCCACCGTTGGCGGCACCGAGCACTACGGCTTGCCGGCCATTCATCCCACCCTGCGCGATGTGGACGTGTTTCTGGGTGTAGCCAAGGCCGAGCGCATGCCGCTGGTGTCGGGTGCCGTTTCGGCGCTAACGAAAGTGCCTGGAATGCTCGGGGCCTTGCATGCCCTCTCGGCCAAGCTGGTGAAGGGGTCGATTGGTGGGCCTGACGCTGCCTCGCGCGCCAACAGCAGCTCCACCATCATTGCCGAAACCTTTACAGGCAACAGCCGCGAGCCGCTGTCCCGCGTGAAGCTCGAAGGCGTGAACGGCTACACCTTCACGGCCGACATCCTCGCCTGGGCCGCGATCACTGCACTGGCCGGCGGCGTGAAGGGCACCGGCGCACTCGGTCCAGTGGCGGCCTTCGGCCTCGATGTGCTGGAGCAGGGCGTGAAGCAGGCCGGGCTGGAGAGAAAGACATGAGCAAATCAGACCACAAGGCCGCACCCGGTCCGGGGCGGCTGCTCGCACTGCTGTTCTTCGTCAACTTCCTCAACTTCTTCGACCGCGCATTGCCGGCCGTGGCGCTGGAGCAGATGCGCGCGGAGTTCAGCTTGAACGACACCATGCTGGGCGCACTCGGCACCGCCTTCGTGCTCGTCTATGCGTTTGCCGGCATCCCGCTCGGCCGACTCGCGGATCGCACCCGGCGCGTATCCCTGCTGGCCGTGGGCGTCGCGGTGTGGAGCTTGCTCACTGCCGCCACCGGCATGACCAAGAACTTCACGGCGCTGCTGCTGATTCGCCTCGGCGTTGGTGTGGGGGAGGCGAGCTGCGCACCGGCCGCCAACTCGCTTATTGGCGATCTGTATCCCTCCGAACGCCGCTCGCGGCCCATCGGCATCTTCATGCTCGGCCTGCCGCTCGGCACCGTGACCGCCTTTGCACTCGGCGGTTGGCTGGTGCAGGAGTTCGGCTGGCGCGTGCCGTTCTTCGCAGCGGCCGTGCCGGGGCTGATCCTGGCGGTGCTGCTATGGTTTGCGCGCGAGCCGCTACGTGGCGCGCAGGAAGCCGCCACCGTCAGCGCGGCCGCATCAGCCTCGACGGCTCAGGCGCTGGCCCGGCCTTTCCGCACCCTGCTCGCCATCCCGACACTGTGGTGGCTGATCCTCTCCGGCGCCGGCCTCAACTTCGCCACCTATTCGCTCAGCACCTTTCTGCCCTCGCTGCTGATCCGCTTCCACGGTGCCACCACCGCCTCGGCGGGTGTCGTCGCCGCCATCGTGCTGGGGCTGACCGGCATTCTCGGTCTGGCCGTCGGCGGCGGACTAGCTGATGCCGCGCATCGTCGCTGGCGGCGCGGCCGGCTCGCGTTCGGTGCCATCGCGCTCCTGCTCGCCGCTCCGCTGGTGGCGGCGGGACTCGCGCAACCCGCGGGACAGGTCGTGATGCTCACGGTCCTACTTTCGAGCGGCTGGTTGCTGCTGTTCCTCTACTACGTGACGGTGTACCCGGCGATCCAAGACGTGGTGCATCCACAACTGCGAGCGACAGCGATGGCGGTGTACTTCCTATTCATGTATGTGCTCGGCGGCGGCATCGGCACTTTTGTTACCGGCGCACTCTCCGATCACTTCGCCGCCGAAGCCATGCAGTTGGCGAACGCCAGCGCGATGACGGAATCGTTCCGTGCGGTGGGCTTGCGCCAGTCACTGCTGTGGGTGCTGCCAACCGCGCTGCTGGTGACTGGGCTTGCCATTGCCGGCTCCATGCGCACCTACAGCCGGGATCTTCAGGCTGCATTGGGCACCAAGTCCGAATCATGAAAGTGAGCCGCTTTCTGCAGTCGCTCACACGCCTTTCGCTGCGCTCCAAATTATCTGCAAATCAGTATTCATCAACAACGCTGGAGGAAAATCCATGAAACACCTAATTTTCACCGCCTGCGCGCTGGCGATTGCCAGCGGCGCCGTCATCGCCAAGGTGCCGCAGGCCGAGGCCGACAAGCTCAAGTCTTCACTCACCCCTGTCGGGGCCGAGCGTGCAGGCAACAAGGACGGCAGCATTCCCAAGTGGGATGGCGGCCTCACCAAACCCCCTTCGTGCTTCAAAGGTGCGGGCACTTGGTATTGCAACGCTTTTCCTGAAGACAAGCCGAAGTTCACCATCACGAAGGCCAACGTCGAGCAATACAAGGAAAAGCTCACAACGGGGCAGCGAGCCTTGTTTGCGAAGTACGACGACTACAAGATGAATGTCTACGCGACGCGGCGCACGGCGGCATTTCCACAATTCGTCTACGACGCCACAGCCAAGAACGCGGTCACGGCAGATCTGGGCGGCGGTGGCGAAGCAATCTCCGGCGCGGTAGTCGGTATTCCATTCCCGATCCCCAAGACCGGTAATGAACCGATCTGGAACCACAAGCTGCGTTATCGCGGGGAAGGGATCGACCGCTGGAACATCCAGACAGCGGTGACGACATCGGGTGACTTCAACCTGACCAAGATCCACGAGGAGGTGAAGTTCAATTACGACACTAAGGGTGCAACCCCGGAGTCACTCAACAACGTCGGTATTTACTTCATGCAGACGGTCACGGCACCGCCGCGCCTTGCCGGTACCATCACGCTGGTTCACGAAACGATGGATCAAGTGAAAGAGCCGCGTCGTGCGTGGCAATACAACCCCGGCCAGCGCCGTTTGCGCCGCGCACCGAATGTCGGGTACGACAATCCAGGGACCGGCTCTGATGGTCTGCGCACCAACGATCAGACCGACACCTTCAACGGCGCCACGGATCGCTATACCTGGAAACTGGCGGGTAAGAAGGAGATCTACGCTCCCTACAACTCCTACGAGATTCACAGCGACAAATATAAATACAAAGACATCATCAAGAAGGGCCACATCAATCAGGACCTCGCGCGCTATGAGCTGCATCGCGTCTGGGTGGTTGAAGCCAACGTCAAAGAAGGCGTGACACACATCTACAAGAAGCGCTTCTTCTACGTGGATGAGGACAGCTGGCAGATCGTGGCAGTCGACAATTTCGATGCGCGTAACACGCTCTGGCGCGTGCAGGAAACGCATAGCGCTATGGCATACGACAAGCCCTTCCTCGCACCTGTTCTCGAAACGGTATACGACCTTCAATCAGGCCGTTACTTAGCTCAGGCTATGAACAACGAGGACCCTGAGAGCGTAGAGAAATCGTATGACCTTCGATTCTATGATCCTGCCAATGTGGCGAAGCAGGCCACGAAGTAGACGGATTGCAGTTTTGGGCAGCAGGCAACTCGTCTGCTGCCCAACTTCGTCAGCGCGAAGCTCGGATGATCGCGTCGCAAGTGTCTGCTTTGGGCTGGGTCTCGCCGGCGAGTCGGTGCCAAAGCTGACTCTCGCCGTGCTAGGGAAACAGCAAGTTTGAGGCGCACCAGATGAGGGTCTAGATGCCGCCCGAGTTATTGCCCCAATCGTGCTATGTCCACCCGCGTTGACTAGCGGTTACGTTTAGAGGCTGTTCGCAGCAAGTCGCTGCACGTCTTCCCAAACCCAGTAGCGTGGCACAGCGAACGGCTGCATCTCGCGCAGCAGTACATCCGCGTCGGCTGCAACCGACTTGCCTTCGGCGGCTTGGATGCGCAGGGCAAGTAGGTGCAGACGTTGTGGCCAGTCGGCGGCCGTTTCAGCAAGATCGATCCGGGCTGCCTTGCTCATCAACGGTTCGAGCAGTCCCTTCGCGCGTGCGGTCTGACCCGCCTCAATCAGTGTTGCGGCATAGAAGAAGTCAACGAAGTTGTATGGCGGGATGTCTTCGTCGGTTTCCCAATAGGCCCGCGCATCTGGCTTGAGTTTGGTGAACAGAGCGACTGCCTCGGTGGTGCGGCCTTGGCGGGCAATCGCATAGGCCTGATAGGTGCGCCAGAAATAACTTCGGGTCGAGGGCTTGCTGCCCTTGGCGCGGACGATGTCGAGACCCTTTTGGTAAGTGAGTTCGGCATCGCGCCAACGCTGCGCCCCGAAGTAACTCAGGGCCAGGCCGCCGAGGGCGAGGACGGTATCGCTGTCCGTTTCGCCTGCAAAAGCGGTGCGGTCTTTCAGCAGTTGCTCGGCCATGACGATGGCCTCTTCGTAGCGCCGAGTACGGGTGTAGTGGGTCACGAAGTTGCGACGCACATCCATGGCCTCGGGATGCGTAGCACCTACCGTACGCGCCGCTTCATCAAGCGCTTGGGTGAACAGCTTATCGGCACGATCACTGGTGCCTGCCCGCGAATGGGCAACCGCAGTCCAGCGAATGATGCTGACGTAATCTGCGCGGCGCGGCGCTTGCGCCTCCGCCATTTTCAGCGCGGCTTCGTAATGCGGCACAGCCTTGGCAAAGTCATAAAAAATCTCAAGCTCTGCACGGCCAAGGTCCATCTCCAGATCAATCAGCAGATCGGTCGAGGGATTGGAGAGAGCGCGGATGCCGGCTTCCACCCGCGTCAGCTCGCTGCGGATTTTTTCCTGTGTGAAGGCCTCGTCGTTGTCGTAGTGCGTGCGGATGCGCAGGATCGCCAGCTCCATCGTGAGCGCCGGTTCTGAGTTGGCACCGTAGAGCGTTTGAAACTGGCCGAGGGCAAGGCCGTATTCGCGCAGGGCAGCGGGTCGATCAAGACGGTCATCAAACACCGTTCCCAATGTTTCATGGATGCGTGCGGCTAGCGCCGGCCGGCCTGCAAACTTTTGCTCGACGGTCGCGGCAGCACGGATAATTGCCTCCAGTACGGTGGTCTTGTCCTTGCCACTTGCATACTGACTTGCCTGCCGGAGCACATCGTCTTTGACGAAAGCATTGATGAGTTGGACGTTGCTGGCCTCTTCGCGTGCTGCACGCAATGAGGTTTGGGATTGACTGAAGAAGTAGAGGCTGCCTGCCAGGCCCAATGCCAGCGCCACAAACGCGGCGGCAATCCACGGTCGACGTGTCCGGTTGCGTTGCACGAGCGCCTCGGCTGTCGCCGCACGCTGTGCCAACTGCGACTGCTCAATCGCCTCGATGCGCCGGGCATCCAGCGTGCGCAATCGCCGTGCGAGTTCATCAGCAGCGGTCATGCGCTCGCTCGGCTTGCCATGCGCTGCAGCGGCAATATCTGCCCGCAACAGCGGGTCGGTCACATCCTGTTCCCAACCAGGCGAAAGTGGCCGCCTGAGATCACCCACCACCAATTGATAGAGCATCACGCCCAAGCTGTAGACATCCGACTGCACCGTCGGCAGTTGCCCGTTCAAGAGCTCTGGCGCACGGTACAGCGGCGTGCCGCTGGTGCTTTCGCCTGCCAGTTGAGTGACGGTGAAGCCAAGCCTGGTAATGCCTGCTGCGTCAAGCTGGGCCGCATCGAGCAAACGGCTGCTTCCGAAGTCGGTGAGGCGGGCATGTTCTAAGCCCGCATCGTCGCGCCAGATCAGCACGTTGCCGGGCTTGAGGTCTTTGTGCAGCACGCCCGCACTGTGGGACGCAGCCACCGCTTCAGCAGTTTCGGCCATGAGGCGAAGGCGCTCATCGAGTGACACGCTTGCAAGGCCTGCCCCTTGGTCTGCCCAGTCCACCAGGCTCAAGCCGCCATATTCACATTCGAGGAAGAAGGGCGTGGTCTCGAAGTTCCACTCCAGCACGCGTGCAAAGTCCCGGCGCTCGCCAAGCACATCGCGCAGCAGGCGATACAAGGTGGCTTCGCGCTTCAGCGATGAAAGGCGGCCGGCATCAATCGCGAACTTGAATACTCGCTGCTCACGGGTCTTGGCCTGTTCGGCCAACCAGACTTCGCCCTGACCACCGGTGCCCAAAGCTCGCAGCAACCGCCATGCCTCACGTCCAGGGACAGGATCGCCCGCATTCAGATGCAGCTCCGAGGCGGTCTCGCTCAGCAACTTGCGGGTAACGGGCACGGTCAGCCGGTAGCCGATACGGTGCTGGGTGGCGATGACATCCTCACCCAGCGCCTTCCGCAGCTTGCTGATGGCGTTGGTCAGCACGCCTTCCACCGTCACGCGACCTGCCCAGACGGTCTCGAAGAGTTCGTCCTTGGTCACCACCTCACCTGCGTGCCGCAACAGCACCAGCAGCACTTCGACCGATTTGTAATCCAGATCGACTGACTGACCCTTGAGTTTGACGCTCAGGTCGCGTTCGTTGAGTTCGGCCCCGGCAAAAACCCACAGGCAGTCACTTGAGTCGCTGGCGGATTGCGGCAGCGCGTTGTCGTTATCCATGTTTTCCCCTTCTGCATCTCGATCAACGGGTGCATCCGTCAATCCAATCAGGTACTTGGACTCTTTGCCATCCCCAAAGCCTCAAGTGTTTGAAGTTCTCACACGTCATTCGTGTGAACTGTTTGAGAACCGTTTGAGGACTTTATCAGCACCGTTCATCAACTGTTGGCCTCGGAGACGTGTGGGGTGGGCTGGGCGGTGAACCGTGCATGGTTCAGCCATCCCGCCCAAGTCAAACCCGCACGTCTCCACTTCGCTTTTTGTGATGGCCAATCAATGGAGAAACAAATGAAACAGACACAAAAAAACACGCAATCGGTAGTTGCAAACTCGCTCTTGCTGAGGCTGCGCCAGTTACCCGTTCGCCACCTCTTGCCCGCAGCGGGCCTGTTATCGACCGCCTTGTTTTCGGCGTGTGCTTCTTTCGCCGTAACTGACCAGAAGTTGCAACAGAACACGGCTTTTGCCTTGGGTTTGGAAAAAGAAGATTTCACGATTTCTGATCGTTTCGATGAAGGGCTGAAAACGACCTATACGACCAAAACAGCGGCCGGCAAGCAGTACAACTGCTACGTAATGGGAACTGTGGGTGTTACGGGGCGCAACGTCTCCGACGCGATGTGCAACGAGAAAGGTAAGGCAGCGACCAATCCTCTGACCGGACGCTGATTTAGACGCTCGGCAGTCATCACTGAGCATCGCGCCGCGCCAAGCAAAAAAAGCCTGGCCCGCTCCAAACATCCGTTGTTTCATAAGGAACATCCATGAATACCCAAAATCGCGCTACCGCCGTTAAAGGCATTGCCGTATTACGTCCTGCAGCTATTGCAGCCATGACCCTCAGCTTCGGCCTGACTGCTTGTGGCGGTGACGGTAGTGGCAACCCTGGCCCAGCCATCATCACAACGCCGACGCAGCCGCCCTCACCCTCAAGCCCGTCACCTGCCCCCGCCCCCACACCAGCTCCCACACCAGTTCCAACGCCCGCACCTACACCTGCACCGGCACCGGCACCGGCACCGACTCCTACGCCAGATACCAGTGGCACCCCGGCAGGTGCCACCTGCGTTTCAGGCACCAGCGGCCCAGATCGGCTCGACACCTGCAAGGAGCTGCGGCGGATTGGGGCGCTATACAAAACTGGCAACGAGTTGTTGAGCTTTCTGTTCCCCTTGAGTTTCAGCGGCCTGCAAAGCGCAGCGATGGCAAATGCCTCGCTGCCTTGCCCGGTAAGCGGCAGCTATCGGGTGATGCAGGCAGATGCCTCGACACTCGCACTCAGCTACAACGCCTGCAACGCCCAATATGGGGAGATCACAGGCACGGCAACCATCACGCTCAACAGTGATTCGACAGCGACTTCAGAGAAGATGGGCATCACTTTCGACGTGATGATCGCTTCGACGCGTTACGAAGCTACGGTGACCTCGAACCGCAGCAAGGCGACGGGAGCAAGCGACTTCAAACGCCCCAGCCTGCTGCAAATCAGTGCCAGCCGGGGCACGGTGACGCCATCTACACAAACCGCTAGCCGCCTTGACCCGCGCTTTGTTGCCTCGCTGGATCTCATGTCGGATGGTAGCTATGCCGATGCGACGGCGGTCAATCTGTCGCTCGGCTCTGCATCGTCTGACGTGCGTCAATTAAGTGGCCCCGCCTCTGGCCTTCCTGATACCCGTTTTCGGGTGACCGATATCGACAGCAACTTCGTGAAGGTCAATACGCCCTTCACTGGCAATGCCTCGTATCTAAGAACTTTCAGCCAGGGCAACCAAACCACTCAGTATCGCGGTCGCTTCGCCGCAACGGAAAGCGGCTTTGATGTGGTGTTCGACAACCTCATCACTCGCACGGATAACGTCGCCACCGCCAGTGCAACTTGGACAGGAGTGCTCGCTGCACCGCTTTATACCGGTGCTGACTGAGCAGCCAGAGCACAACCAGCCAAGGCAGCGCGCCCGCAAGCCGCTGCTTTGGACTGGTTGGATCGGTGAGACATCCATTGCAGGCGCGCAATCCACACTCGCGTTCGAGCGGGTCTGCGCGCCTCCCCTAATTTTCATGGAGGACAGTCATGTCCAAAACTCTTCAATTGCTCGGCAAGAGCATTCCGCTTACAGAAACACGCGGTGTTGTTTTAGATGTTCAGATCTCGAAAGAAACCAAGGTCACAGGCGGTGGCGGCAGCGGCACGATCCACAACGGCACTGGCTACATTCAGAATAATCGAATTTCTTCGTTCACCACCACAACGACAAAGCTGTACTTAAAGGCCGGAACGCGCGAGGTCGCCTTCAGTCTGCCGGGTGAATTCGAGCTTCGCTCCGGCCATGATGTGACTGTGATCGAAGGCCAAGGCAGTTACTTTGCATTGCTCAATCACAGCCTCGATAAAAAGTATTGGGGCCAAGGCGCAGGTTTCGCCAGCCGCGCCGGACTTGCCACCAAGCCTAAGTATTCTTTGCTGCGCCACTTCGCCCACGTGATTGGTGGGATGCTCACCCTCGCAATCCTCGTTGCTAAAGGTTGCAGCAGCGAGGGCCGGGAGCTGTTCGGCCTCGCCGCCATTTTTATCGGTATTCCAGCCGGGTTCGTTTCTTATTTTCTTTGGCGCGACATTCGTACGAAGCAAACTGAACGCCTTGCAACGCAAGAGGTGGATGCTTTTGTAAAACAAAACTACTAAGCATCAACCTGTGCCTTGATCGCTGCGCAAGCAGACGATGAGGAAGAGGCTTATGCCAAAAAGCTTTAAGTCGGCAATGCAACTTCTATCACTTGCCTGGTAGCGTCGCTTTACGTTGTATGTCGCGCTGTTTCAGCGCTCCGAGCTTGGCCACAAAAATTCGTTCGCTACTGGCTGACGACGTTGCGGCCAGCTCTTTGTTTTCACCTCCGACGGCATCCTGTAACAGTCCATCGATGACGCTTTTCAACTTACGACGCTCGCCCGACGGTAAGTCGTGTCACCGCTGGGAATTTGCACCATCGAGTGACTGCTTTGGGCTGCATGGCGTCTATGAGTAAGTGCAAGCAGCAGACGACAAGAATCACAAAAAGTCCCGTGCTGCTCAAAATCCGAGTGAACACCAGTCCACTTACTTAGAGGCGAGATTGAACCCTGGGTATACAAACGCTCCAGCAATGCGCGAGCAATCTACTTCTGACACGCCGCAAGCCCTACACAAGGCATACCAGCGATCACGCACGATGGCCTGCATGACGCTACTGATGGAAATCGCTTCGCTTTCACTCAGCAAGAAGCGGCCACATTGACTCAGCAGATTCGGCATGTAAGCCCAGCGACCCAGATCACCACATTGCATCGCGAGGTCACGGCGATCGACTGCGACGGGTGACGTAGGTGTGAGGTCATACGCAGGAGAAAGACGCCAGCCGCGTGCTGGCGCAATCACGGCATGGTTGCGGGGATGGTCGTCAGTATTTGAGATCAGGGCGTTGAAAACCATTCGCCTGAAGAGCTCCGTCGCATCCTCCTTCGGCTGCTCACTGACCCTGCGCAACTGCTCGGACAGCACGACGTAGGACCAGCGCTCACGATTGCTCTCGTCGGCTTGCAGCAGGGTGAGGGCACTCACCATGCGGGCACGGGTATATCCACTTTTGGTCACAGCGCGGTCGAATCGCTTCACCAGCAGAACATCGCGATTTCCAACCACGTCGACGCGGCTGGGTGGTGTGTCCAAGCCGCACTCGCGCGCCAAAAGCAGCATGGCATGCTCGACACGCGCCATGTTCCAGCGATCATCCTGACGATTGAACTTTGCCAGCCAGAGACCTTGGCCATCCTCGACAACCGCCTTCGGTCGTGCTCCTCCCATGGAGGTGCCCAGCAGTAATAGTTCCTCCACCTGCAAGGCGTCCGGACCCGTGATCTGGTCTTCTCTGATGAGTCGATCTGCCAGCTCCTGGAGCATCTCCAATTGCAGCGTCTGGTTGTACTGTCGCAGTGGTGCCGGAGGCTGCACACCAAATCCGAAGCCCAGGGCGCCAGCCCGGTCGTTAGGGGAGTGCAATAGGTAGTCGAGCTCGCTCAAGCCGGCTCCGGTATGCCGGTCAATGACACGACGCCCCCAATAATCCGGCGCCGCGTCTCGCAGTGCGCCGAATAGGCCATACTGGGCCGTGGTTTCCAGCGTGAGTGTTTGCAGGCGCAGATCAATAGGGTCGATCTCGACGGCATCCTTGCGGGCAAGGTAGCTGCGCCCATAGACAAACTGGGCTTTCCTTATGCCCTGTGCCGTGGCGCTACAACGCAAGCGTCCCGCCGTGACCGCCGCAGTTTCACCGGGCAGGGTGATGTAGACGAAGCATTCCGTCTCGCCGGCCATGGACTAGAAGTTGTTGTCCAGGATGTTCTGGCTGGCGCGCGCGACTTGCCGTTCCGTGCCGCGGGCCAGCAGAACGCCTTCTTCATCGGCCAAAGGATCAGCAATTCGGGACAGTTGTCCTGCCAGACCCACGACCCACAAGATGCCAGCGTAGACCGCGATGCCAGTTGTGGGTTTGCCTCTCTCGGCTGCCGCCACGACATGCCGATGGATGCCGATCTTTTCAGCCACCTCGGCGATAGTCAGATTTCGGCGCAGACGGGCCGTACGAAGGTTCGCACCTAAGGTGCGGAGCGCTGATTCCACCTCATAGGGCAGAGCCTTGGTTTTTTCTTTGATCATCTTCATGTCGCTTATGGTATCCAGAAAATACCATTGTGTCGATTATAAGTGACATACACGATTGCGGTCTTTTTTCCTCTTGCGCCTGGAGTGACTGGGAGATGTTGTCGTCACGCGAACACGTGTTCTCCTGAGAAGTGGCGCGGAGGATGCGCCTATTACTCCTCCGATTGGGGAGTACGTGCTCACTTCAAGAGAGACTAAAGGCCGCTGCCCCAAGCGTCAGAACTATGGGGGATTGCTGGCCGTTATTTGGCCCGGTATCTTAAGTGTCAGCAGGTGCAGTTCGATGTTTGAGGGTGTCGCTAAACGTCACAAAAACAACGGCTTATTTCGCGTAAGTGGTTGATTTCAAAGCAAAAAACGCTTTGAAAATCCCCGTGTCGGCGGTTCGATTCCGTCCTCGGCCACCATTTCGTAGCTCGTTGAAACTGTTGATAAAAAACGCCCCGCAAGGGGTTTTTTTATGCCTGTCTTCGGGCAAAAAAGCGGCTTTTTGGCCGCGATTGGGCCGTTTCAAGTTCGGAAAAGGCTCTTCACGGCAAGCATGGAAAATGCAGGCCGATGATCTCTCCGACGGTGCAGCCCTCCGCGTCCGCGCCGGCTGAGGCATCGTCGGAAATCGGTCGCCGGATGCGGAATCGGTGCTGGAACGCGGGTTGCAGGGTTTGCCTCCACAGAGAGCCGGCGTGCTCGCAGACCTGAAAGCCAGACCCATGAACAAGAACCTCAAGATCCTGGTGGTAGATGACTTCTCCACCATGCGCCGCATCATCAAGAACCTGCTCAACGAGCTGGGCTTCAACGACATCACCGAAGCCGATGACGGCAAAACCGCCTGGCCGATGCTGCAAGCCGGCAACTTCGATTTCGTCGTCACCGACTGGAACATGCCGGGCATGGCAGGCATTGATCTGCTGAGGGCGATCCGTGGCGATGCGCGCCTGAAGGTGCTGCCGGTGCTGATGGTCACGGCCGAGGCGCAGCGCGACCAGATCATCGAGGCGGCCAAGGCGGGTGTGAGTGGCTACATCGTCAAGCCGTTCACCGGTGCGACGCTGAAGGAGAAGCTCGACAAGATCTTCGAACGCTACGCCCAGGCCGCTTAGGGAGGGCATGCCATGTCCACCGCCCTTCAAGAGTCGCCGGTGCGTGCCGCCGCCAATGTCGAGCAGGGCGCGCGCGAGGAACTGATTGCGCGGCTTGGCGAGATGACCGAGGCGCTGCAACAGGGCGACGACGCCCTGTTCGGCGAGCACCTGAAAAACCTCATGAGCCGTCGCGAGAATGGGCTTTTCCTGCGCATCGAGCGGCTCACCGACAGCCTGCACCAGGCTTTCACCACGCTGGAGTCCGACCAGCGCTGGGACGGCATCCACAACGAGCTGCCGGATACCAGCGCCCGGCTCGAACACGTCACCGCCCTCACCGAAAAAGCCGCACACCGCACGCTCGACCTCGTCGAGCAGAGCCAGGCCGAGCTGCAAAAAATTGCAGCGGTGGCGCAGGACATCGGCCAGTCGCGTGCGCGGGTGTTCATGGCCGCAGGCCAGTCGCCTGCACTCGCGCAGATCGAGCGCGACCTGCAGCACGCCGAAGACAGCCTGCGCAACGCGCACGGCCAGCTGCGCACCCGCCTGTCCGAACTCGCACAGGCGCAGGAATACCAGGACTTGAGCGGCCAGCTGCTCAAGCGTGCCGGTCGCGTGGTGCGTGATGTGGAGAACGGTCTGGCCGAGCTGCTGAGCGGCCGGCCCCGGTCTCAAGTTTCGGCCGCCAGGGCCGCTAATGGACTCGAAGGCCCGGCCGTTCCGGGCGTGGGCTCTGGCAGCGCCGATCAGGCCGATGCCGATGCCCTGATCGCCATGTTCATGTAAACCCCGTCTATTCAAGGAGGCAGCGCCATGATGTCTGGAGTCGACGACGACATCCGCGCCGATTTTCTGGTCGAGGCCGGCGAGCTGGTGGACCGCCTCGGCGAGCAGCTGGTCGAGCTGGAGAACCGGCCCGACGACCTCAACCTGCTCAATGCCATCTTCCGCGCCTTCCACACGGTGAAGGGCGGTGCCGGTTTTCTGGTCATCCCGGAGCTGGTCGAGGTCTGCCATCGCGCCGAAGAGCTGTTCGGCGTGCTGCGTTCCGGCAAGCGCAAGGTCGATGCGGCACTCATGGATGCCGCCCTGGCCGCACTCGACGAAGTGCAGCGCATGATGGACTGCGTGCGTCGCGGCCAGGCCCCGGCCGCTGCCTCGCCGGCACTGCTGCAAACGCTCAAGGATCAGCTCACCGCCGGTGCCGTCGTAGCCCCTGCGCCCAAGCCCGCCGCCGTGGCCGTCAAGCCGGTGGAAGCGGTCGATGCCGCCGACGCCGAGTTCGAGCAACTGCTCGCCAAGGCTGCACCCGCATCCGTGGCAGTGAGTGGCAGCGACACCATCAGTGATGACGAGTTCGAGGCCCTGCTCGACCAGCTGCATGGCAGCGGCAAGGCGGCGACCGAGGTCGCGCCCGTCGCGGTGGAAGTGCCAGCGCCCGTGGAGCCGGCACCAGCGCAACAGCAGCGCCGCGCCAGCGACCACGCCCCCGATACCAGCGTGCGGGTGGATACCCACAAGCTCGATGCCCTGATGAACCTGGTGGGCGAACTGGTGCTGGTGCGCAACCGCCTCAAGACCCTGCGCGCGCAGATCAGCGGTGGCGCCGGCAACGAGAAGGCCGTGAGCGAGCTCGATGCCATCACCAGCCGCCTGCAAGGCTCGGTGCTGACCCTGCGCATGCAGCCGATCCGCAAGGTGTTCTCGCGCTTCCCGAAGTTGGTACGCGACATCTCGCGCGGCCTTGGTAAAGAGATCAACGTGGTGCTGGTCGGTGAAGACACCGACCTCGACAAGAACCTGGTCGATGCGCTCGGCGACCCGCTGATGCACATGGTGCGCAACAGCTGCGACCACGGCGTGGAGATGCCCGATGCGCGCGCCGCCAACGGCAAGCCGCGCGCCGGCACGCTCACCCTCAGCGCCCAGCAGCAGGGCGATCACATTCTCATCACCGTGCGCGACGACGGGGCCGGCATCGACCCCGAACGCCTGCGCAACAAGGTGGTCGAGAAGGGTCTGATGGCCGCCGCCGATGCCGCGCGGCTCGATGCCCAGGCCGCGCTCGAACTCATCTTCATGCCCGGCTTCTCGACCAAGGAGCAGGTCACCGATCTCTCCGGTCGCGGTGTCGGCATGGACGTGGTGAAGAGCAGCATCACTGCCTTGAACGGCATGGTGCAGATCGAATCGCGCGTCGGTGTGGGCACCACTTTCCGCCTGCGGGTGCCGCTGACGCTGGCGATCCTCCCCACGCTGATGGTCACCGTCGGCCCGCGCATCTACGCGGTGCCGCTGCCCTCGGTGTTCGAGGTCTCGGCACTCAACAGCTCGCAGGTGCGCTGGCTCGATCGCAAGCCGGTGCTGCTGCTGCGCGATGAATCGCTGCGCCTCATCGACCTCGGCCGCTGGGTCAATCCGCAGCAGGCCGACGATGCCTTTATGCACGGTGACCGCCATGTGGTGGTGGTGCGCATCAACGACGATCGCTATGGCCTGCTGGTGGACGAGGTGCTGGGCCGCGAGGAGGTGGTGATCAAGCCGCTCGGCGCGCTGCTCAAGGGCCTGGCTGGATTCGCTGGCGCTACCGTCACTGGCGATGGCGGCGTCGCACTCATCCTCGATGTCGCCAGTCTGGTGAAGGCGCACGAGAACGGAAACTAAGGTGAGCACCGCCATGCCGGTGTGGACCGTCGCCAACCAGAAGGGCGGGGTGGGCAAGACCACCACGGCGGTCACACTCGCCGGCTGGCTGGCGCTGAAGGGTCAGCGCGTGCTGATGCTCGACCTCGATCCGCATGCCTCGCTCAGCGAATATCTTGACCTCGTCACCGCACCCTCTGCCGGTGTCGCGGCCTTGTTTGCGGCCACGCCGCCACCGCTGGCGGAGCTGATCTGCAAAACGTCGGTGCCGGGTCTCGACTGCATTCCCGCCAGCGCCGCCCTCGCCACACTGGAGCGCCAGAGCATCGGCCGCGAAGGCTGGGGCCGCGCCATCGACCGCGCGCTTAAAACCGTGACGGGCTACGACGTCGCCATCCTCGACTGCCCGCCGACGCTGGGCCTGCTGATGGTCAACGCACTCGCCGCCTGCGACCAGCTCATCGTGCCGACGCAAACCGAGTTTCTCGCCCTGCGCGGCCTCGACGGCATGCTGCGCACCGCCGGCATGGTGGGGCTCTCGCGCGGCAAGCCGATACCGACGCTGGTGCTCGCCACCCTGTTCGACCGCCGTACCCGCGCCGGCACCCAGAGCCTGCATGAGCTGATGGACCGGAAAGATGCCGAGGTCTGGGACGAGCCGATGCCGATCGACACCCAGTTCCGCGATGCCGCCGCCGCCCATCTGCCGCTGCCGCAACTCAACCCCGAAGCGCGTGGTGCGATTGCCTACCGCCGTCTCATCGAGCGCCGCCTCTGGCGCACGGAGGTGGAACGTGCCGCCGCTTGAAGTGGTGCAGAGCTATCTCGATGCCCTGCTCGATACCGTCACGCCCAGCGAGCCGGAGACGGTGGTGGTGGAAGCACCACCTGCCATCGACGATGGCCTGCCGGTCTACGTGCTCGCCGCCGGTGGCCTGACGCTGGCGCTGCCGCAGGCTGCCGTCGCCGAAGTGCTGAGCATGCCGGGCGATGCCGACCCGCTGCCCGGCCCGCTGGCGGTGGGGCTCGCCATCCACGACGAGTTCCCGCTCTGGCTGGCTGATCTCGCCGCCATGGTGCTGCCAGCGGCGCGCCATGCGGTGCTGCCGCCGGCTGCCGAAAGGCTGACGCATGCGCTGCGCCTGCGCGGCAGCGAGTGGGCGCTGTGTGTCGAGGCCGCCCCCGAAAAACTCGTGCTCAAGCCCGACGAAATCCAGCCGCGCGGTGCCGGCAGCACGCGCCCCTGGCTGGCTGGCACCGTGCTCGCCCGCGGCCTCGCCGTGCTCGATGTCGCTGGCCTCAATGCCCTGCTGGCTGCGGCCAACCCTTAAGGAAATCCCATGTCCGACAACCCGCCCGCCTTCCGCCGCTGGATCTGCTTCTCGCTCGCAGGACAAGCCTATGGCGTCGACATCGGCCGTGTGCGCGAAGTGCTGGCCGAGGTGCAGATCGAACCCGTGCCGGGCGCACCCGCCGCCGTACTGGGCGTGATCAATCTGCGCGGTCAGATCGTCACCGTGCTCGACCTGCGCGCCTGGCTGGGCCGCGAGCCGATGCAGCGCATCGCCCGCGTGATGGTGCTGGAGCATCAGGGCGCGATGCTGGGCCTGGCGGTGGATGCCGTCAGCGACGTGCTGCGGCTGACACCCGATGCCATCAAACCGGCGCCGCGCAGCGATGACAGCCAGCAGCAGAGCTTCATCGAGGGGCTGACCGCCCGCGAAGACGGCTTGTTGACGCTGGTCAATTTCGACGCCCTGCTCGCCACCGAGCGGCTGGCTGGATTCTAGGCAGGGCGCGCCGCTCAGGGCGGCATTCCGCACCCCTCATCGCGGTGACCGGGCGCCCACCCATCAGCCTCTCAAGTCGGTACAGGGCTTGCCGCTAAGCCCCTGAGTAACCAGACCCACAGGGAGCAGACCATGGCGCGAAAGACGGCAGTCCGCAGCACCGCAGCAGAGGCCACCATGCCAGACGAAAGTCATATCAACGTCGGCTCCGCACTCGGCATCGAGGATGCCAGCGCGCTGCACCAGCAGCTCTGCGCCGCCGTCGACGAGCCCCGCACCGTGGTGCTCGAAGGCCGCGACGTGCGCGACATCCACACCGCCGCACTCGAACTGTTCTGCCTGTTCTGCCGCGACCGCCGCAGTGCAGGGCGCGAGACGCGCTGGCAGGAGCCTTCCGAAACCCTGCGGGCCGCAGCCGCCCTGCTCGGCATTACCAGCCTGATGTCCCTTGCCCAAGTGAGCAACGCCCCATGAGCGCACACATTCTTGCCGTCGACGACTCCGCCTCCATGCGTCAGATGGTCGCCTTCACCTTGAAGGCCGCCGGCTACGAGGTCACCGAGGCCGAAGACGGCGCGGTGGCCCTAGGGCTCGCCAAGCAGGGCAAGTACAAGCTCGTGCTGGCCGACGTCAACATGCCCAACATGGATGGCCTGACGCTGGTGAAGAACCTGCGCACGCTGCCGGACTACAAGTTCACGCCGCTGCTCATGCTCACCACCGAGTCGACGCCGGAGAAGAAGGCCGAAGGCAAGGCGGCGGGCGCGACCGGCTGGCTGGTCAAACCCTTCAACCCCGAACAGCTCATCGCAACGATTCAGAAAGTGCTTGGCTGAGGCCGCCTCATGACCCTCGACCTCTCGCGCTTTCACCAGACCTTCTTCGACGAGAGCTTCGAAGGGCTGGACACGATGGAGGCCGCGC
>JAZKFO010000101.1:0-26736 GCA_040386395.1 Pseudomonadota bacterium
TGGCCTTGGCGACGGCGGCGAGGTTCTTGAACACCTGGTGGATCTCGTCCTCGATGCTGGCGTTGTTCATCGCCATGGTCTTGGGGTCAAGCGGAATCTGGCCGCTGCAATACACCGTGTTGCCGACCTTGACGGCCTGCGAGTAGGTGCCAATGGCAGCGGGGGCGTCGTCGGTGTGGATGATTGTGCGGGCCATGTGAATAGGGTCTCAATGAGGTGTCAATTCGGCGGCTTGCGGGCCGGTAGGGGTAAAAAAACCACACTTGAATCCGTCATCTGGCAGACGTTTTGCTGCAATCTTCGCAGCATGCGTTGCTGACGCGACGTTCAATCTTCTACTTTCAAGGTGCTCCACACATGATGAACAAGACTTTCCGCCCTGCAAAGGCGGCATTGGCATTTGCATTGGGTTTGTCGGCGTTCTCGGCAGCCGCACTGCCGACTCGCATTGCGGGCACCACCGCCGAAGCATTGCAGCTGCTCAACACCTCCAGCGGCGGTGCGCTCACCAGCGCCCTGCGCGCCAATGATGCCTACGCCGCAGTCCACGCGCTGCCCGGCGCCCTGCTGGTGGCAGATGGTGCCGCCGGTGCGCCGCTGGCGCGTGCGCAGAATTTTCTCGCCAGCTACGGCGCCATCGCCGGCGTAAGCAACCCGGTGACCCAGCTGGTGCAAAAGCGCCTCTCGACGGATCGCGCCGGCATCACCCATGTGCATCTCGATCAGGTTCAGTCCGGCTTGCCTGTTTACGGTGCGCGTCTGGTCGTCCACATGACCCCGGCGGGCATCGTCGGCGTCAATGGCGTGTTCGTGCAGGGTCTGGAGTCGCTCTCGACCACGCCCGCCAAGGACATCGCCTTCCTGCGGGATCGTGCCTTCGTGGCCACCAGCAAGCTGCACCCCAAGGTCGGCAATCTTTCGGTGGAATCCAGCCGGCTGATGTTCTACCGCAGCGGCCTTCTGAAAGGCGTCGAGGGCAAGAACTTCCTCGCCTACGAGGTGATGGTGAAGGGCGGCACGGCGGCGGCACCGGTGCGCGAGCGCATCATCCTCAACGCCCACACCGGCAACGTGCTCAACCGTATCAACGAGATTCACTCGGTGCTCAACCGCGAGATCTACACGCCCAACCAGGACGTGCCGGCCGTGTTCACCGAAGGCAGCGTGGGCGCGCCTGCCGATCCGCCGCTGATTCTCGACAGCAAGACCAACAGCTCGATGGTCGCGCCCGATCTGCCCGTCAACAATCTCTACATTTACGCTGGCGGCACCTACGCGCTCTACAAGAATCTCTTTGGCCGCGAGGGTTACGACGACGGCAGCGTCGATGCGGCCCTGCAGGTGCAGAAGAGCGTCTACCTAGTGAACGAGGCCTGCCCCAACGCCTACTGGAACGGTGACTCCACCAACTACTGCCCCGGCTTCGACGCCGACGACGTGGTGAGCCACGAGTGGAGCCATGCCTACACCGAGTTCACGCATGGCCTGGTCTACCAGTACCAGTCCGGCGCACTCAACGAAGCCTATTCCGACATCTTTGGCGAGACCTACGACCTCGTGAACGGTCTCGAAGGCCCGCTGGGTGCCACGCTGACCGAAGGCGATTACTTCGAGAATGGCGGCAGCCGCTGGGTGGTGGGTGAGGATCTGAGCGAAGCTGCCGCCGGTGTGCTGCTGCGCGACATGTGGGACCCGGATGCCTTCGGCGTCAACGTGCCCTTCTCCGGCGGCGTGCAGGTGCTGGCCACCGCTTCCCCCGGCAGCACGATCCTCTCCGAAAACTATTACTGCGATACCGGCGACAATGGTGGCGTTCACACCAACTCCGGTGTGCCCAACCACGCTTTTGCGATGCTGGTGGATGGCAAGAGCTACAACGGTGTGGATATCCCCGCCATCGGCATGACCAAGGCCGCGCACGTCTATTTCCAGGCGATGACGCAGTACCAGACGCCGACCAGCAACTTCACCGCCCACGCCGATGCGCTGGAGCAATCCTGCCGCGACCTCACCGGCAAGCCACTGAATGATGTGCTCGGCAATGTCAGCACCGAAGTGATCACCGCCGCTGATTGCGCGGCGATCACCAAGGCGATTGCAGCCGTCGAGTTCCGCAGCCCCGTGCGCGAGAAGTGCGGCTACGTCAACGTGCTGAAGGCAGAGTCCACGACGCCGGCAATCTGCCCGACGGGTGAGTTCGTGTTCCCCACGTTCACCGAGACCTGGGAAGGTGGTGCGATTCCCGCCACCTGGACGCAGACCATCAACGTCACCGGCGACTTCACTTCGCCCACCTTCAACTATTCGGTGTCGTCCGACCTGCCCGCGCCGCACACCGGCAAGGCGCTGTTCGCGCGCAACGATGGTGATGGCACCTGCGCTGCCGGCGGTGATGCCTCCGGTTCGATGCAGATGGACACGCCGGAAATCACCGTGCCGGAGACCGCCAGCTACTTCTCTTTCACGCATTTCATGCAGTCCGAAGCCGGCTTTGATGGTGGCAACCTGAAGTACAGCATCGACGGTGCCGCGTTTGCCATCGTCCCCGCAGCGGCTTTCAAGTACAACGAGCACAGCGC
Organism: Pseudomonadota bacterium; assembly: GCA_040386395.1. GTDB lineage: Bacteria > Pseudomonadota > Gammaproteobacteria > Nevskiales > Nevskiaceae > Stagnimonas. The sequence continues at coordinate 2,580 of JAZKFO010000101.1, forward strand.
CGAGTTCGGTGCAGCACCGGCGGTTCCGGGCGTGCCTGATCCGGTCGGTCTGGGTGGCAACAACACCAGTCCGCTGGCAGGTGAAGCCGCCTGGACGGGTTCCGATCAGGGCGAGGCCACCGGCAGCTGGGGTACCACCGTGGTCGACTTTGCCGCCCTCGGCGCTGCCAAGGGCCAGAAGGTGAAGTTCCGCTACGAGTTCGGTCAGGACGGCTGCGGCGGCAACCTCGGCTGGTTCATCGACGACACCCAGGCGTTCTATTGCAGCAAGACCGCGCCGGTGGTGACCACGCCGCCGACCACCACGCCGACGCCGACTCCCACTCCGACCACGCCCATCACGCCGCCGGTCTCGCCGGTTGCTGGTGGAGTGCTGGGTTCAGGTCGCTTCGGTGGCGGTTCCTTCGGCATGCTGGCGCTGCTGCCGCTGGCTGCGATGGCCCTGCGCCGTCGTCGCCGCGTCAACTAGCCGCGAGCGGCTTCAAAGAAAAAGGCGACCTTCGGGTCGCCTTTTTTGTGGCCGATGCGGGTCGGTGTCAGGCGCGGCTGACCTTGTCGACCACGCTCAGGCGCTTCACTTTCTTGAGCACCTTGGCCAGATGCACGCGGTCGCGCACGGTGACGATGAAGCGGATCTCCACCACGTCCTCGCTCGATGCGCCCTCCGGCATCTGCACGTTCTCGATGGAGCTTTGTGCTTCGGTGATCGCCCCCGCCACACCGGCCAGCAGGCCGCGCCGGTTGATGGCCTGCAACTTGAGTTCTGCCATGAAATCGCCCTGCACCTTGGGCGACCACACCAGCGCGATGCGCTCGCCGGGGCCGCCCTTGCGGACCTGCACATGCTCGCAGTCGAGCCGGTGGATGATGATGCCGCGCGAGGTGGAGACGTAGCCGATGATGTCGTCGCCCGGCAGCGGCCGGCAGCAGCGGGCGTAGTCCACCAGCAGGCCCTCGGTGCCTTCCACGGCGAGTGCGGGCGCATCGCTGCTGCGCACGACGGGTTTCGCACCTGCTGCAAGCTCCGGCAGGAAATGCCGCGCCACCAGGGGGGCCAGGCGCTCGCCGGTGCCGATGGAGGCGTAGAGGTCTTCGACCTCGTCGAGCTGGTAGCTCTTCAGCACCGGGGCGACGTTGCTGGCGTTGAGCGTGTTGGCGGGCAGTTGCAGTTCGCGCAGCGCGATTTCCAGCAGGCGGCGGCCAAGGCGGATGGCTTCGTCCTCGCGCTGGTCCTTCAAGAAGGCGCGGATGCGCATGCGCGCCTTCGCGGTCTTGACGTAGTTGAGCCAGGCGGCATTCGGCCGCGCGTGCTTGCTGGTGATGATCTCGATGGTCTGGCCGTTCTTCAGCGGCGTGTTCAAGGGTTCGAGATGGCCCTCGACCCTTGCAGCGACCAGGTGATCGCCCAGCTCGGTGTGCACGGTGTAGGCAAAGTCGACGGGCGTCGCCCCCTTGGGCAGGCGGCGGATCTCGCCGCGCGGCGTGAACACGTAGATCTCGTCGGGGAAGAGATCGACCTTGACGTTCTCCACCAGCTCGTTCGCTCCGGTGCCGCTGGATTCGAGCAGCATCTGCAACCACTCGCGCGCGCGCGCCTGTGGCGCGGTGCTGGTCGAGTCCTTGCGGCCGAGCTTGTACTGCCAGTGCGCGGCAATGCCGCTCTCGGCGACGTGATGCATCTCGCGGGTGCGGATCTGCACCTCGATCTTCTTGCCCTCCGGCCCGACGCAGGTGGTGTGCAGGCTCTGGTAGCCATTGCCGCGCGAGTTGGCGATGTAGTCGTCGAACAGGCCCGGCACCGGCTTCATCACGTGGTGCACGATGCCGAGGGCGCGATAGCACTCGTCGAGTTTCGACACCACCACGCGAAAGCCGAGCAGGTCCATGACGTCGAGAAACTTCATGCGCTTGGACTGCATCTTTTTATAGATGCTGTAGTAGCTCTTCTGCCGCCCGACCACGGTGGCCCCGATGCCCTCGTCCGACAGCGCGCGGTTGATCTTCTGCTCGATCTCGCGGATCAGCGCCTTGGCATCGCCCAGCCGCTCGGCCACGGCTTTCACGAACACCTCGTAGCGGTGCGGATGCAGGTTGGCGAAGGCCAGGTCTTCCAGCTCGCGGCGCAGGCTGTTGATGCCGAGGCGCTGGGCAATCGGTGCGTAGATTTCGAGTGTTTCGGCGGCGATGCGGCGCTTCTTCTCGCCCGCCATCGCACCCAGGGTGCGCATGTTGTGCAGACGGTCGGCGAGCTTGACCAGAATCACCCGCAGGTCGTCGGTCATCGCCAGCAGCAGCTTGCGGAAAGACTCCGCCTGGCGGTCCTGCCGGCTCATGCCCTCGATCTTCTCGATCTTGCTGACGCCGTCCACCAGCAGGGCCACTTCCTGCCCGAACTGCTTGGCGATTTCCTCTTTCGATACCGTGGTGTCTTCGATCACGTCGTGCAGGATCGCCGCGATCAGCGTCACATGATCAAGCCGCATCTCGCCCAGGATGCGGGCGACCGCCAGCGGGTGAAAGATGTACGGCTCGCCGCTGCTGCGCGACTGTCCGGCGTGCATCTCCGCGCCGAAGACATAGGCGCGGCGCACCTCGCTGATCTGATCGTCCGGCAAATACTCGCTGAGCAGGCGCACCAGCGTCTCGATGCCGAACTCCCGCGCCACCCGCTGCGTGCGCAGCGCGGTGCCGATCTTCTGGATCATGGGGCGGGGGGAGAAATCCATGGCCGCAGTGTCGCGGTAAATGGGTTCGAGTTGCCAGTTTCAGAAGGCAAGGGGCGTTCGACTGGCGAGCCATGCCGCTGATCGGGCAGGGCTGCAATTGCCAAACCTTCTGCCGTTACAAGCTCATATGAACATTTTTTCATCAAGATTCGCCACCGCCTGCCTCGTCGGCCTGATGGCGCTCGCCGCCCCAGCGCATGCGCTGCGGCTGGAAACCACACTGGCCTCAGCGCCGGTAGCCGTGTCGGCGGAAGCTGCGCCTGTCGCGGCGCACGCCGAGCCGGTGGTGGCCTACCTGCGCAGTGCCCTCGGCAAGCGCTATCGCCGGGGTGCGACTGGCGAGGGCCAGGCCTACGATTGCAGCGGCCTGGTGCAGCAGGCCTATGCCGCCGCAGGCCGCGAACTGCCGCGTGTCACCAGCCAGCAGATTCAAACCGGATCAGTGATCCCGGCGACCGCTGCCAAGGCTGGCGACCTGCTGTTCTATCGTTTCGGTCGCGGTGCCAGCGCACCGCTGCATGTGGCCATCTATGTCGGCAACGGCCGCGCCATCCACGCCTCGGTAAGCCATCGCATCGTGCGTGAGGTCAACATCACCACCGCCGTGTGGGCGCAGCACTTCGTCAAGGCCATCCGCCCCGCCTGAGGCATCTCCGGTCTCGCCTTGCCCGTAACATGGGCTTGAGCAGCCTTCGAGGCTGCCATGAAGAGGAGGAGACCTCGATGAGCCTGAGCCACGGCAGCAGCACGACCTATTTCAGCCGCTACCCGAATCTCGCCATGCAGCGCGACGACAATGGCGTGCTGCTGGTGCGGATGCACAGTGATGACGGCCCCATCGTCTGGAACGCCGCCAGCCATCGCGATTTTGTCGATGCCTTCCATGACATCAGCCGCGACCGCCGCAACCGCGCGGTGGTGCTCACCGGCACCGCCGAGGAATGGATGGTGAAGATCGACCGCGAAGGCATGAGTGCCCTAGGTACGCCCTGGGTCTGGAACCGGGTCAATCTCGATGGCCGGAAAATCCTCAGCAACCTGCTCGACATCGAGGTGCCGATGGTCTGCGCGGTGAATGGCCCGGCGCGCGTCCACAGCGAGCTGGCGCTGTTGTGCGACATCGTCATCTGCACGCCCGACACCGTGTTCCAGGACCGCCACCTGGAATGGGGCATCGTCCCCGGCGACGGCGTCCACCTCGTCTGGCCTGCGGTGCTCGGCCCCTCGCGCGGGCGGCATTTCCTGTTCATGAGCCAGAAGCTCGATGCGGTGGAATCGCTGCGGCTCGGCGTGGTGAGCGAAATCCATCCCCGCGAGGCGCTGCTGCCGCGCGCGATGGAGATCGCCACCCAGCTCGCCAAGCTGCCGGCCATCGCCGCGCGCTACAGCCGCGTGCTGTTCACCCAGCCCTACCGCAGGCTGCTGGCCGACGATGCGGGCTATGGCCTGGCACTGGAGGGCCTCTCGGCCGCTGCGCTCACCCAGGGTGGGGTGCCCTAAGCCGCGCGGGCCAGCCGGGAGCCAGGCGACTTTTCCGGCGAGCGCGAGCGGAGTAGGCTCGGCAGCGGGCATGAAAACGCTAAGGGGAGCGTCATGAAAAAGTCCGCCAAACCCGCACCGAAACGTCTCAATGTGGTGCCGGATCGTCTTGATCTGCGCGACCGGCTTTACCTGCCAGCGGTAGGGCGCGCCCCACCGGCAACACTGCCGCCACCCATCGGCATTCCGGTGCTCGACCAGAAGCAGAGCAATGCCTGCACCGGCTTCTCGCTCTCCACCGTGCTCTACGGGCTGGCCTATCGGCGCGACTGCATGCCGCCGGAAAAAGTCTCGCCCTGGATGCTCTATTCGATGGCGCGTCGCTACGACGAGTTTCCGGGTCAGGTCGATGAAGACGCCGGCTCCAGCCTGCGCGGCGCGATGAAGGGCTGGTACAAGCACGGTGCCTGCAAGTTCGATCTCTGGCGCAGCATCCACATGCCCGCCGCCAGCAACGACCCCGCCACCGACTGGTGGCTCGACGCCGCCATGCGGCCGCTGGGGGCCTACTACCGCGTCGATGCCCGCTCGGTCACCGACATGCAGATCGCCCTGCTCGAAACCGGTGTGCTCTATGCCAGTGCGGTCTGCCACAAAGGCTGGCAGGACGGCTTCGACCTAGCACCCGGCAACAAGCCCTGGCTGATCCCGCCGCAGAAGGCCGCGCCGGACGATGGCGGCCATGCCTTCGCCATCGTCGGCTACGACAGCGATGGCTTCATCATCCACAACTCCTGGGGCCGGGGCTGGGGCCGTGAAGGCCAGGCGGTGCTGAGCTACGACGACTGGCTCGCCAACGCGATGGACTGCTGGGTGGCCCAGCTCGGTGTGGTCAGCCGCCGCCAGGTGGAGCTGGCCAACGCCGCCTCGCTGCCTCAGAAGGGCGGGCGCGTCCAGCTTTCGCCCGACACCCGCGAGCGCAACCGCCTGATCGCACCCTTCGTGGTCGATATGGGCAACAACGGCACGCTCTCCAACACCGGTGACTTCCGCACCAACCCGGACGACCTCGCCGCCCTCGTCGGCCACCATGCTGGCGAGGCGCGCCGCCGCTGGGGACTGGCGGACGGCGATGTGATGGACGTGGCGATCTACGCCCATGGCGGCCTCACCAGCGAGGGCGATGCCGCCGAGACGGCAGCGGTGTGGATCAAGGCGCTCTACGACGCGAAGATCTTCCCGATCTTCCTGATGTGGGAGACCGATTTCTGGTCGACCATCAAGGGCCGTGCCACCGATGCCTTCAGTGGTCAGGACCGTCCCGCCGGGGGCCTGGGCGACCAGATGCGGCACTGGTGGAACAAGCGTCTGGAGAGCCTGCTGAGCGTGCCCGGTACCGCCATCTGGGGTGAGATGAAACAGAACGGTCGCGCCATCAGCGAGGCCAGGAACAGCGGCGGCCAGCAGCTCTACCGCGCCGCACTCGCCTCGCCGCATTTCGCGCGCAACAAGGTGCGCATCCACCTCATCGGCCACTCGGCGGGCTCCATCGTCCACTCCTGGCTGGCGGGCAAGCTCTGCGACCTGGGCTGGCGCTTCGAGAACCTGCTGTTCATGGCCCCCGCGGTGACGCTGGACACTTTCAGCAACACCGCATTGCCGCATCTGAAAGCCGGGCGCATCGGCCATCTGCACTGCTTCAACCTGAGCGATGTCGCCGAGCAGTCGGACCCCACCTGCAAGCCCATCCTCGGCTACAGCCGCTCCTTGCTGTACCTGGTCTCCGAGTCCTTCGAGCACGGCAAGCGCACGCCGCTGCTCGGCATGCAGAAATACTGGGAGCAGCTGTTCGCCACCCCCACCACCAAGGCCACGCAGTGGCTTTCACCCGGCCGGGGTGGCAACAGCAGCACCCATGGCGGCTTCGACGACGACGCGGCTACGCTGAAGAAGGTGATCCAGCTGATCCGCTCGCCGTGAAGGCGGCGATCTCGGTGGTGAATGCCTCGCCGTAATGCGCGAGCTTGGCGGCACCGACGCCGGGGATCTCTGCGAATGCGGTGAGCGTCGTCGGCTGCGTCTGCGCCATCGCGCGCAGGGCGGCATCGGCGAACACCACATAGGGCGGCACGCCCTGCTCGTCGGCGAGTTTCTTGCGCAGGGTGCGCAGCTGCTGGAACAGCTGCTCTTCGGCCGTGCCCAGCACCGGGGCATTGGCGGCTGACTTGCCGCGTGCCTTCCTCTCGCGCGCCGCTTTCTCGGCCTTGGGTGCGGCGGCCAGCTCCACTTTCTGCAGGCCCCGCAGCACGGCCCAGCTGGCGGTGTTGAGCATCAGCATGGGGTAGCCATCCTGGGTTTCTTCGAGCAGGCCCTGGTGCTTGAGCACGCGTACCAGATGCCGCCATTCGTCCACGGATTTATCCGCACCCATGCCGTAGGTGCTGATCGCCTCGTGGTTCTGGCGGATGAGCTTTTCGGTTTTCGCGCCGCGCAGGATGTCGATGATGTGGCCCGCACCGAAGCGCTGGTTGAGCTTGGCCAGCCGTGCAACAGTGCTGAGCAGCTGTTGCGCTGGCACTGTCCAGTCTTCCATCACCCGCGTGCTGGTGCAGTTGTCGCAGGCACCGCAGGGGCCTGAGAAATCCTCGCCGAAATAGCGCAGCTGCACGCTGCGGCGGCAGGCCGAGGTCTCGGCGTAATCAAGCACCTGCTTGAGCTGCTGGCGGGCATTGCGCTGCTCTTCAATCAGCGGCTCGCTGGTGACCGGGTGCAGTTTCTGCGCGATGAGGAATTCGGCGGTGTGGATGTCGCCGGGGCCGAAGTAGAGCGCGCACAGGGCCGGCTCGCCATCGCGGCCAGCGCGACCGGCCTCCTGGTAATAGCCCTCCAGCGACTTGGGCAGGTCGTAGTGGACGACCCAGCGCACATCCGGCTTGTTGATGCCCATGCCGAAGGCGACGGTGGCCACCATCACGCCGACGTCGTCGCGGATGAAGACATCCTGGTTCTTGCGGCGCGTCTCGGCATCGAGGCCGGCGTGGTAGGGCAGGGCGGCGATGCCATCGTCCTGCAGCCTTAGGTTGAGTTCGTCGACCCGCTTGCGCGACAGGCAGTAGACGATCCCCGCACCGCCCTTGCGCGCCTGAGCCAGCAGCGCGCTGTACGTCTTCGAGGACTTGGGCGCGACGCTGTAGAACAGATTGGGCCTATCGAAGCTGGCGACGTGCAGGGCCGGCTCGACGAGCGCCAGCTGGCGCACGATGTCGGCCCGCACCCGTACCGTCGCGGTGGCGGTGAAGGCGAACACCGGCACTTCGGGAAAGTGCTTTCGCAGCAGGTGCATCTGCCGATACTCAGGGCGGAAGTCATGGCCCCATTCGCTGACGCAATGCGCTTCGTCGATGGTGAAGGCGCTGATGCCCTGCGCCTCTTTCAGCCGCGGCAGAAAGCCTTCGAGAAAGTCCGCCATCAGCAGGCGTTCGGGTGCGAGATAGAGCAGCTTGATCTCGCCTCTGAGCAGCGCACCCATGCGCTCGCTGCCCTCGTTTCCCTTGAGGGATGAATTGAGAAAAGTGGCCGGGATGCCGTTGTCGGCGAGCAGGCGCACCTGATCCTGCATCAGGGCGATCAGCGGCGAGACCACGATCATCACGCCCGGCATGAGCAGTGCCGGCAACTGGAAGCACAGCGATTTGCCGCCGCCGGTGGGCATGATGGCGAGCAGGTCGCGTTGCGCGAGCGCATCGCGGACGATGGCCTCCTGCCCGGTGCGAAAGCCATCGAAGCCGAAGTGCGTTTTGAGCGCCGGCAGCAGGGTGCCAGCAGCGGGGAGTGGTAAAGACATACCGACAGTGTCGCGCGTGCATCGACTGAAACAAAGCTGCGCTACAAGGCCCACATCAAACGGGAGCCCACACATGCCGCCACCAATGGACCGCCGCAGTTTCATCAAGCAGACCGCCGTCGTCGCGGCTGCGAGCCTTGCCGCCTGCCACGGGGAGTCACTGGCGCCGGTCGCCACCGCACCTGCCACACCGCCGGCGACGCCCTCGCCAAGCCCCTCGCCGACGGGCGTGGCGGCCCCGGCACCGGAGGCGCCCGCACCCCTCAGCACCGCCTTTCAGCACGGTGTCGCCAGCGGCGACCCGACCCAGGACAAGGTGATTCTGTGGACGCGCATCACCCAGATGCCCACCGCGACCGCCAGCGTCGACTGGCTGCTTGCCAAGGACCCTCTGCTCACGCAAGTCGTGGCGCAGGGCACGGCGAGTGCGACGGCGGCGCGCGACTACATCGTCAAGGTCGATGTCACCGACCTGGTGCCGGGTACCAGCTATTACTACCGCTTCCTGCTGCCGGATGGCGGCTCGCAGATTGGCCGCACCCGCACGCTGCCCACGGGCGATGTGCAGCACCTGCGCGTAGCACTCGCCACCTGCTCGCAGAGCGGCAATGTGTTCAACGCCTACCAGCGCATCGCCGAGCGTGCCGACCTCGACCTGGTGCTGCATCTCGGTGACTACGTCTACGCCGATACCGACATCACGCTCGACCAGTACCGCAGCCGCCACAAGGGCTACAAGGCCGACAACACCGAGCTGCGCGAGCTGCATCGGCAGCACCCGATGGTCGTCATCTGGGACGACCACGAGACCTGCAACGATGCCTATGCCACTGGCGCGCCACCGCCCAACCCGGCGGTCGGCCCGCTGTGGGACGTGCGCCGCGACACGGCCACGCAGGTCTTCTTCGAGCACCTGCCCATCCGCGACAACGCCGATGGCTCGCGCCGCATCTACCGCGATTTCTCAGCCGGCGATCTCGCCGATCTCTTCATGCTCGATGGCCGCCTCGAGGGCCGCAGCGAGCAGGTGAGCGGCGAGACCGACGCCGCGCGCAGCGATGCCACGCGCACCATGCTCGGCCTGGAGCAGGAGGCCTGGATCGCCGACAAATTGCGCGGATCGAAAGCCACCTGGAAGCTGATCGGCAACCAGACCATGATCGGCCACTTGAACGAGGTCACCGCCACCGGCGCGCTCACCAACCAGTGGATGGATCAGTGGGACGGCTACCCACCCGCGCGCCAGCGGCTCTACGAGGTGCTCAAGGGCAGTGCCAGCGCGCCCAAGGTCAACAACGCCATCGTCTGCACCGGCGACTGGCACAACAGCTTCATCATGGACCTGCCGGAAGACCCCAAGACCAGCTACGACGCGGCGACGGGCGCGGGCAGCCTGGCGGTGGAGTTCGTCACGCCCAGCATCACCAGCGGCTTCTTCGGCGTCAGCGACCTTTCCATTCACTCGCCGCACATCAAGCACCACGACGACTCGATGCACGGCTACATCCTGCTCGACATCACCCCGCAGCGCATGGTCGGCGAGATGTGGGTGGTCGATACGATCAGTGCCGTCAGCGCCAACGAGAGCCTGTTCGTGGCCTTCGAGAATCGTGTTGGCGAAAACCGTTTGCGGCCGTACACCGCAGGCCCGACCGCTTGAGGCGGGCAGGCCGCCGGTTCTGAAGCATCCCTGCCAGATGGCCGATGACGCGCACCCGGCTGACATACTGGGCGCATGAACAACGACGCCCAACTCGTGACCCTGCCCTGGGACATCGCCCGCCCCTTCATCAAGCCGGTGACGGTGACGGCCGAGCACATCGACGCCTTCGGCCATGCCAACAACGTCAGCTATCTCAAGTGGCTGGAGGACGTGGCCTGGGCGCACAGCGTCGCACTGGGTCTGGGCTGGGATGCCTACCGCGCGCTCAACACCGGCTGCGTGGTGCATCGGCACGAGCTGGACTATCTCGCCGCCACCTTCGCCGGGGACGAGATGCTGAGTGCGACCTGGATCCACGAGAACTCAGGCCGTCTCGACATGTGGCGGCGCTACCAGATCATCCGTGTCGGCGACGGCAAGACGGTGATGCGCGCGACCAGCCGCTTCGTCTGCGTGGATTTCACCACCGGCCGTCCCAAGCGCCAGCCGCCGGAGTTCGTGGCAGCGTATTCAACGGGTCGCGGTGCAATTGATTAGATGAGCCAGACCAGCCGCAGTGCCTCGCCGACCCTGGCCGAGACGTAGGCGTTCTGGCTGAAGCGGGTGCCGAGGTCGCGCACCAGCAGCACATCGGCATCGGCAATGGCGAAGCCGGGTTCGTCCTGCCAGCTGCCGAGCGGGTCGTGGTTGCTGGCGGGCAGCCACAGGCTGCTGCGCGCGGCCAGGGCATCGCGCAGCTCGTGGTAGTAGAAGACGTTCATCTCCTGCGTGGCCTCCTGCGAGCGCGGATTGCAGGGGGTGAGGATGGACCACTCGCGCTGCACGTCGATCCTGCCGAACAGTTTCTTCTCGACCGCCGCGTCGTATTCGCCGATGCGGAAGCTCAGCGTCTCCTTGCCCACCACCACGCGGTACTCGGCCTTGCGATAGACCGCGTCGAGCTTCTTGCGCTGGCTGCCGGTGAGCAGCACTTCGGTTTGGGATACGGGCTTCATGGGGTGGTGTCCAGGGCGCGGCGCAGCAGGTCGTCGAACAGCACACAGAGTATGGGTAATTGGTCGTTCAAGGTGTGGCCGGAATCGAGCAGGTGCAGACCCGCCCGGTGCCTGGCGGCAAAGCGCTGCCCGCGCTCGACGGGCACGATGTCATCCTGCCAGCCATGCACGACGGTGGTCATCGTAGGAATCGCCGAGGGTTCCTCGTCCCAGCCGGGGAAGTACAGCGCCGGGGCCATCAGAAACAACGCGGTGGGCTTGAGTGCCGCACAGGCCATCGCACTCACATAGCCGCCCATGCTGCTGCCTGCCAGCACCAGTGATTTGCCAGCGGTGGGCGCCAGTTGCAGCAGATGTTCGACACGGGCCTGAGGGTTCATCGTGAAGCTATAATCAGGGCTCAACACCTCGTATCCACGGCGTTTGGCGACTTTAGCCAGCTCGGTGATCTTGGTGCCCCAGGGGCCGCTCTCCTTGCCGTGGGCAAAGACGACGAGATGGTCTGGCGTGCTGCCGTTCGAGTTCGAGACATTCATTTCACGATGATAGCCAAAGCGCCCGAAACCCCCACCAAGCCGCGCCGCAAGTCACGCGAGCCGCTGGATGTGCGCCTCACCTTCAAGATCAATTTCGGCGAGACACCCGCCGATGCGGTGACGGTGATGCACGAGCGCCGGGTGCCGATGGTGAACAGCGTGTTCGACCAGCGCGACCGCATCATCCGCACCTTTGCCATGAGCCTGCTGCGGGTGGGCCTGACCCAGCCCAAGGTGGTGCGCGAGGTGTTCCCCGCCATGAAACTGCTGCGCAAACTCAAAAAGTCGATCACCTGATGTTCCGCTATCTCTTTGTGCTGGATGTCGCCTGCGCCATCCTGGGTGCCTCCATGGTCATCGGCGTCGGCGTCAGCGCCCTGCTGCTGGCTTTTCACCTCGATACCGCGCCCGAACAGCGCGGCTCGATGAACACCCTGCTGATCCTCACCGTCGCCTACACCGCCGTCACCTTGGCGGCGGCGGCGGGTGCCTGGGCCATCCATAAAAAGGCCGCCTGGAATCTCATTGCGCAGCTGGTATTCGCCGTCTCGCTGGTCGCCTCCTACTTCGTTTCCATTCAAATGCTCGCCAACCAATGACCATCCAATTACTGGCGCTCTCCGGCAGCGCCCGCAGTGCCTCTCACAATCTCAAGCTGGTCAAGGCGATGGCCGATGGCGCCACCGCCGTCGGTGCGCAGGTGACGGTGATCGACTGGAGCCAGTTCGTGCTGCCGGTGTTCAACGAGGACATCGAGCACCAGCTGCCGGCCGCGGCCGTCACCCTGAAGAACCTGTTCGTGCAATCGCAGGGCCTGCTGATTGCCGAGCCGGAATACAACGGCGGTTATTCGGCGCTGATGAAGAATGCCATCGACTGGGTCTCGCGGCCGCTGCCCGGTGCGCTGCCCGGTTCGCCGTTCAAGAACAAGGTGGTGGTGATTGCCGGTGCCACCACCGGCAAATGGGGCGCGGTGCGCTCGGTGCGGCAGCTGCGCGAGGTGATGGGTTATCTCGGCTGCATCGTGCTGCCCGATACGCTGTCGGTGAACGAAGCCGGCAAGGCCTTCGATGCCGAGGGCAGGCTGCTCGACGCCAAGACGGCGGAACTCGCCGCCGCCGCCGGTGCCGCTGCCGCCCGCGCTGCCGCCGCACTCGCCCGCTAGTCGTGAAAGGCATCACCACCCGGCAGGCACCGCCGCCGGCCATGCAGCCGAGGGCGCTGGTGGCGCTCATGGCCGTGCTGGTCTGGGCCTTTGGCGGCAGTGGCTGGGCCTGGTGGATTTTCGCGGCGCTGCCGCTGGCCTATCTGCTCACCGCCGCCGTGTGCCTGTTCGCCAAGATCCACGATCACCGCGTGCATCAGCTGCATGCCGCCGGTGGGGCGCTGGGCACGTTGCTGGCCATCCCCGCGCTGCTGAGCGGTGGTGGCTGGGCGGCACTACTTGCCGGCCTGCTGTCGGCCTGGGCCTTCGTCACCGCCGGCCGCGTCGCCCTGCGCAGCGAGCCACTCTATGAAGGGGCCGATGCCCCGGAGATGCGCCCGCTGGTCGACACCAAGGCGGCAGTCGACGAGGCCCTGCTGGCCTATTTCGTCGGCGTCGCCAAGATCCCCGCCGGCCCCGGTGCCGAGGCGATGTGCCTCGAAGGCATGCGGCTCGAAGCGGTGCTGAAAGAGCAGGGCTGGGCGAATGACCCCGCGCGCTACCACGCCACGCCCTCGGCACCCGATGCCGTCACCAGCGAGGCCCGGCGCTACAAGGGCATGGCCTACGAGCGCATCAGTTATCCCAGCGGCTTCGTGCCGCATGCCGAGCTGCCGGGTGCGGCGGCCTGGGCTGCACTGGTGCCCAACCAGCGCAGCGTGCTGCGGGTGTTCCGCCACGTCGGTGCCGACCGTCCCTGGCTGCTCTGCATCCACGGCTACCGCATGGGCGACAACTGGCTGGACTTTGGCCTGTTCCCGCCGGAAGTGCTGCACAAGAAGCTCGGCTACAACCTGCTGATGCCGACACTGCCGCTGCACGGCCCGCGCAAGGTCGGCAGCAAATCCGGCGACCAGTATCTGGATGGCGACCTGCTCGATCTCGTCCATGCACAAACACAGGCGCTGTGGGACCTGCGCCGGGCGCTGGCCTGGCTGCGCGACCGCGAGACCGCACCGCGTGTGGGTGTGTATGGCGTTTCGCTGGGCGGCTACAACGCGGCCCTGCTGGCCACCGCCGAGGCGGAGCTGGATTTCGTGGTGGGCGGCGTGCCGCTGTCAGACCCGGCGGGCGTGCTGTGGCGGCATCTGCCGGCCATCCACGAGCGCTTCTATGCCCAGCATGGCCTGACCGAAGAGCGCTATCGCTCCATCCTCAGCGTGGTGTCACCGCTGGCCCGCCCGGCACTGCCGCCGAAGCAGCATCTGCACATCTTCGCGGCGGCGGCCGACCGCATCGTCACCCCCGACCAGCCGCTGAAGCTGGCGCGGCACTGGGGCGTGCCGGTGCGCTGGTATCAGGGCTCGCACCTGTCGATCCGCAGCGAGCGCGCGCCGCGCCAGGCCCTGCGCGAAGCCATCAAGCTGGCTGGCTGGCGATAGCCGGCTTGCTTGAGCGACACTCTGCGCCCCTAGAGAGGACAACAAGAAATGATCCGTGCCGCCATCACCGGCTCTGGCCTGTACACGCCGAGCGATTCCATCAGCAACGACGAGCTGGTGGCCTGCTACAACGCCTGGGCGACGCGCGAAAACACCGCCAATGCCGCTGCCATCGCCTCCGGCACGGCCCAAGAGCTGCCGATGTCCTCCACCGAGTTCATCTACAAGGCCAGTGGCATCAAGAGCCGCTACAACATCGACAAGGCCGGCACGCTGGACATCGACCGCATGCGCCCGCGCATCCGCACCAGAGGCGATGACGAACCCTCGCTGATGGTGGAGATCGGCGGCATCGCCGCTCGTGAAGCACTCGCCAAGGCGGGCCGCACCGGGGCGGATGTCGATTTCGTCATCGTCGCCGCCAGCAACCTGCAACGCGCCTATCCCGCCATGGCGGTGGAGTTGCAGGCGCACCTGGGCAGCACCCAGGGCTTCGGCTACGACATGAACGTGGCCTGCGCCTCGGCGGCCTTCGGCATCCAGGCGGCGGTCGATGCGGTGCGCCTCGGCAATGCCAGGTGCGCGCTGGTGGTGAACCCGGAAATCACCAGCGGCCACCACAACTGGCGCAACCGCGATTGCCATTTCATCTTTGGTGATGCGGCGACGGCGGTGGTGGTGGAGCCGCTCGATACGGCCGTGTCGAGCGAGAAGTTCGAGGTGCTCGGCACCCGTCTCAAGACCCAGTTCAGCAACAACATCCGCAACAACTTCGGCTTTCTGAACATTGCCGAGACCGAGCCGCGCAGCTGGAGCGACACCCTGTTCAACCAGGAAGGCCGCAAGGTGTTCAAGGAAGTGGTGCCCATCGTCGCCGAGCTGCTCAGCAGTCATCTGGCCGACCTGGGTCTGAAGCCCGACCAGGTGAAGCGTTTCTGGCTGCACCAGGCCAATCTCTCGATGAACCAGCTCATCGCCAAGCGCGTGCTGGGCCGCGAACCGGACGAATTGGAAGCGCCGGTCATCCTGGACGAGTACGCCAACACCAGTTCGGCCGGCTGCATCATCGCCTTCCACAAGCACCACGCCGACTTCGCGGTGGGTGACGTGGGTCTGCTCTCAGGCTTCGGCGCGGGCTACTCGGCGGGCAGCGTGGTGATCCGCCGGGTGTAACCCGTTCGTCACGCTTTGGAAATGTGACAGTGTTTTAACCGCACTGTCACACGTTGCTAATACTCTGATTCGTAGGGTCTAATCAGGGAATGGGCATGCAAAACAAGCAGATTCTGGTGATCGAGGATGAAGCCTCGATCCGTGACATGCTGCGCTTCGCGCTGGAGCGGGCGGAGTTCCGCATCACCACCGCCGCCAACGCCCAGGAGGCCCGCCTGCGCATCGCCGAGTCCTGTCCTGACCTGATTCTGCTCGACTGGATGATGCCCGGCCTCTCCGGTGTCGAATACGCCAAGGAACTGAAGAATGGCGCGACGACCAAGGACATCCCCATCATCATGGTGACCGCCCGCGCCGAGGAAGAAGACAAGGTGCGCGCACTCAATATCGGTGCCGACGACTATGTCAGCAAGCCCTTCTCCTTCCCCGAACTGATCGCCCGCATCCAGGCCGTGATGCGCCGCGCGATGCCGGGTGGGGTGGAAGAGCGCCTGTCGGTGGCAGGGCTGGAGGTCGATGCTGCCAGCCAGCGGGTCACTGCCAAGGGCGAGGCCGTCAAGCTCGGCCCCACCGAGTACCGCCTGCTGCACTTTTTCATCAGCCACCCGGAGCGGGTCTATACCCGCGAGCAGGTGCTGGATCGGGTGTGGGGCCAGAACGTCTATGTGGAAGAGCGCACGGTCGATGTCCACATCCGCCGCCTGCGCAAGGCGCTGCAACCCTATGGCTACGACAACATGATCCAGACCGTGCGTGGCACGGGTTATCGCTTCTCCGACAAGGTCTGACCGCCTTCGCGGCCGAGGCATGACGCCCGCCCTGCAACAAGAGATTTTCAAAGCCGCCTTGCGCGGCTTTTTGGGTTTATTGCTTGGTGCCTTGTTCGGCCACTGGCTGCTGGGTGTGGGTCTGGGCCTGGCGCTGTACCTGGTGATGCACCTGCGCTACCTGGCCGCCCTGCGCAAATGGTTCTCGGCGCCCAAACTGGTCGAGTTGCCGGAGCCCGGCGGCATCTGGGGTGAGGTGTTCGAGAGCCTGCTGACCCTGCAAAAGCGCAATCGCAAGCGCAAGAAGCGCCTCGCCGCCATCGTCTCGGAGTTCCAGGCCTCCACCGAGGCGCTGCCCGATGGCGCGGTGGTGCTGTCGGTGCGCGGCGAGATCCTCTGGTTCAACACCGCCGGCCGCACCCTGCTGGGGCTGCGCAGCCCGCAGGATTTCGGCCAGCGGGTGGCCAACCTGGTGCGTCATCCGGCATTCACCGCCTACTTCACCAATGGCGACTACACGAGCGAGGTGGAAGCGCCGTCGCCCATCAACACCGCCGTGCTGCTGTCTTACCGCATCATCCCCTACGGTAACGGCCAGCGGCTGCTGGTGGTGCGCGATGTCTCCGACCTGCGCCGGCTCGATACCATCCGCCGCGATTTCGTCGCCAATGCCAGCCACGAACTGCGCACGCCGCTGACGGTGCTGCGCGGCTATCTCGACATGATGGGTGATGACGCCGCAGGCCCTCTCAAGCCCTGGGCCGCACCGCTGGCCGAGATGCGCGCCCAGGCGCAGCGCATGGAGGCGCTGATTGCCGATCTGCTCAAGCTGGCGCGGCTCGAAGCCGATGGCCAGCAGGCCCGGCTCGATGTGCTCGACGTGCCGACGATGCTGCTGCGCATCGTCGAGGACGCCAAGGCCGTCTCCAAGGGCCAGCATCGCTTCGAGACCGAGATCGCCCCTGAGGTGCAGCTGCTGGGCCGCGATGTGGAGTTGCAGAGCCTGTTCAGCAACCTGATCTCCAACGCCTGCCAGTACACCCCGGTCGGCGGCATCATCCGGGTGCGCTGGTGGGCCGATGCCGAGGGCGCGCACTACAGCGTGGCCGACACCGGCATCGGCATCTCGGAAGACGACCTGCCGCGCCTGACCGAGCGCTTCTACCGCGTCGACGTGGGCCGCTCACGCGCCAGCGGCGGCACCGGCCTGGGGCTGTCGATCGTCAAGCACGCCCTGGAGCGGCACGAGGCGCGGCTGAAGATCGACAGCGAGGTGGGGGTGGGCAGCACCTTCACCTGTCATTTTCCGCTGCATCGGGTGCAGATGATTGCGGATTTGGGAATGCGGATTGCGGATTGAGAAGCAAGGCGGAGTTCGCGCTTTTAGTCCGCAATCCGCACTCCAAAATCCGCATTCAGAAGGCGTTGTCACAATTCCTTCACCCCCCTTTCATAAGCTCTACACCGCCAGCAGCAATCATTGCTGAGCATCCCCCTTATGAAAGAGGCGTACCCGAATGAAACTGAAGTCTTTTGCTGTTGCTTTTGGCCTGATGACCAGCGTCGTCGCCACATCTGCCACCGCTGCTGTTGATGCCGCGCTCCCTGATTACAAGGCTACTTCCGGCGTCTCCGGCAACTTCAGCTCCGTCGGCAGCGACACCCTGAACAACCTCATGACCCTCTGGGCTGAGGAGTTCAACAAGTTCTACCCCAATGTGAACGTGCAGATCCAGGGCGCCGGTTCGTCCACCGCACCGCCGGCCCTGACCGAAGGCACCGCCAACTTCGGCCCCATGAGCCGCCAGATGAAGGACCAGGAAATCCAGGCCTTCGAGAAGAAGTATGGCTACAAGCCCACCGCCATCGGCGTGGCCATCGACGCGCTCGCCGTTTTCGTGAACAAGGACAACCCGATCAAGAGCATGACCATCGCGCAGGTGGACGGCATCTTCAGCGCCACCCGCAAGTGCGGCGGCAAGGATGTGAAGCGCTGGGGTGACCTCGGTCTCACCGGCGACTGGGTGGCGAAGCCGGTGCAGATGTACGGCCGCAACTCGGTGTCCGGCACCTACGGCTATTTCAAGGAGAACGCGCTGTGCAAGGGTGACTTCAAGAACACCGTGGGCGAGCAGCCGGGTTCGGCCTCGGTCGTGCAGTCGGTGGCTGGTGGCCTGAACGCCATTGGTTACTCCGGCATCGGCTACAAGACCGCCGGCGTGCGCACCGTGCCGCTCGCCAAGAAGGATGGCGCCGAGGCAGTCGATGCCACGCCGGCCAATGCGATTGCAGGCACCTATCCGCTGTCGCGCTTCCTCTACGTCTACGTAAACAAGGCGCCCAACAAGCCGCTGAGCCCGATGGAGCTGGAGTTCTTCAAGATGGTGCTCTCCAAGGCCGGCCAGCAGGTCACCGAGAAAGACGGCTACGTGGCGCTGCCTGCCGCCGTGGCTGCGAAAGAGCTGGCAAAGCTCAAGTAAGCAAGCCCTCAGGGTTGCTCGAAGCTGGCTTGGGGGAGGCCCCAGGCCAGCGGCTTCGAAAAATAAAGACTCACCAAAAAGCGGCACACACAAACGCAACACTTCTAACCCAACGGGAGATTCAACGTGAGCAACACTCTTAAAGTCGCTGCACTCGCAGTGCTCGCAGTCGCTGCCAGCACCGTCTACGCCGACCCGGCCACCACCACCGGCGGCATCAAGGTCAAGACCGAAGACGGTCGCTTTGAAGCCAACGTCAACGGCCGCATCCAGTTTGACTACTACATGTTCTCCGAAGACGAGAGCGCCCGCGTTGGCACCACGCCGTTCGGCACGGGCGTTGCCGCAACCGGTGCCAACCGTGGCGGTGCTGCCTTCCGCCGCGCCTACCTGACCCTCACCGGCAAGGCCTATGGCTGGGACTACAAGTTCGAGAACGATTTCACCGCCGCCGGCGCCGGCACCAGCTTCCGCGAGATGTGGATCGGCACCACGGTTGGCCCTGGCAAGCTCATCATCGGCCAGCACAAGCCCTTCCGCGGCATGGAAGAGCTGACCAGCTCCAACGAGCTCACCCTGATCGAGCGCCCCAACACCACGGCAACCGGCATCTATGCAGGCCGCCAGTTCCTCACCGGCCTGTTCTACAAGGGCAACACCGATACCTTCGGCTACGGCGTGCATGCCGCCTCGCTGCAGAACAGCGTTGCCTCCACCGAGGGGCACTCCTTCGGCGGCCGTGCCTACTACTTCCCGCTGTCGGCCGATGGCCGCACGCTGCACGTCGGTCTGGGCTACAGCTCGGATCGTGAAGATGCCGGCTCCCTCAACGCTGCCCCGACCTTCGTCTACGGCGGTCGCCGTGGTGCCACGCTGACGCTCGGCAACGCCGGCGCGGCCAACGCCAACACCTTCGGCACGCAGAACACCCTGCACGCCGAACTGGCTGGCTCCTTCGGCCCCTTCACCGCCCAGGCCGAATACGCCATGGCGACGCTGGAAGATGGTTTCGGCCCCGCCGCCTCGCCGAGCGACATCGACGTGGTCGCCTACTACGCCCAGGCCAGCTACTTCATCACTGGCGAGAGCAAGGTCTACAAGAAGGATCGCGGCGCGTTTGGTTCGCCGAAGCCCATCAATGACTTTGGCGCAGTCGAACTCGTGGCCCGCTACGAGTCGTCGGAGAACAAGGAAAGCGAAGCCGGCCAGGCCCGTGGTTGCGCACTCGGTGGCGTGCTCGCCCCGGCGCCCAACTTCTCGACCTGCGAAGCCTCGCAGATCACTCTCGGTGCCAACTGGTACGTGAACCCCAACGTCCGCTTCATGCTGAACTACTACATCGCCGAAGCCGATGTCGGTTCGGGTTCGGATGAGCCGGAAGCCATCACGCTGCGCGCCCAGATGTCGTTCTAAAACATCAGGCAGCAAGAAAACGCCCGGCACCAGCCGGGCGTTTTCTTCAAGCGCCGACTAAACTGTCGACGCTTGAAGAAAACGAGCAGGGATCTGCCCGCTTTAGGGCAAGACAAACGAGTCAGACCATGAGCGAAATCACCACGCCTCCTGCTGTTTTCACAGGCCAGAGCATCACCAAGGGCGGCAGCGCGTTTCAGGCGCGCGTGTTCAAAGACAACGCCGCCCGCTGGGTGGTCTGGGTCGGTGGCCTGGGCGTGATTGCGGCCCTGCTGCTGATCTTCTTCTACCTCGTCTCCGAAGTGGCCCCGCTGTTTGCGCCGGCTGATTTCAAGTCGCGCCCGACCTATGCGGTGCCGGGGCAGGGCAAGACGCTCTATGCCACGGTGGAAGAGCAGGGCGAGATCGCCATGCGCGTCTCCGACATCGGCGAAGTGACCTTCTTCGATCTCAACAGCGGTGCCGTCAGGCTCGCCCAGCAGCTGCCGCTGAATGGACAGACCGTGGTGGACGTGACCGAGGTCTCCGCCGAGCGCGGCGAGCTGGCCGCCTCGCTCAGCGATGGTTCGATCCTGCAGTTCGCGCACAGCTACGACATCAGTTATCCCGACGACAAGCAGCTCATCACGCCCTCGGTGCGTTTCCCCAAGGGCGAGGCTGCAACCCCCTTCATGGCAGAGGCGGCGCAGAACCTGGTGGTGCGTGAAAACGGCGACAGCCAGATGCTGTTCGGCGTCGATGCCGCCAAGAACGTCCACATCAAGACCTTCACCCGCAACGAGAACGCCATCACCGGCGAGACGACGGTGGAGATGGCGGGCGAGCTGAACTTCAAGCCCGCCGTCAATGCCGACCTGCTGCTGGTCGAGCCGCTGCTCGCCTGGCTTTATGTGATCGACCAGAAGGCCGGCAAGATCGCCTTCTACAAGCTCGATGGTGCGGCCGAGCCGAAGCTGATTGAAGTGAAGGATGCAGGCAGCGAGATCAGCGCCGCGCAATATCTTTCCGGCGGCATTTCGATTGTGGTGGCGCAGACCAACGGCAAGGTTTCGCAGTGGTTCCCGGCGCGCGACAAGGCGGGTGAGCCCTACCTTGCCCGCGTTCGCGAGTTCGATCTGCCGGGCGATGCCAAGCCCACCGCGCTGGGGGTGGAGCTGCGCCGTCGTGGTTTCGCGGTAGGCGATGACGCCGGTCGGGTGAGCGTGTACTACGCCACTTCCAAGCGCCTCATCCACAGCGAGAAGGCACTCGATGCGGCCGTGAGCCAGGTCACCTTCAACCCGCGCGCGCAGGTGCTCTACACCGAGAGCGTCGATGGCAAGGTTCACGCCTACGATGTTCACAACGAGCACCCGGAAGTTTCCTTCACCGCGCTCTGGGGCAAGGTCTGGTACGAGAGCTACGACGAGAACCAGTGGCTGTGGCAGTCGTCGTCCGCCAGCTCCGATTTCGAGCCCAAGTTCTCGCTCACGCCGCTGGCCTTCGGCACTTTGAAGGGCGCGTTCTACGCGATGATCTTCGCCATTCCGCTGGCCGTGATGGGCGCGATCTTCGTCGCCAACTTCATGTCGCCGGAGTTGCGCCAGGTGGTGAAGCCGACGGTGGAACTGCTGGCCGCACTGCCTTCGGTGATCCTGGGCTTCCTCGCCGGTCTCTGGCTGGCCCCCTTCATCGAATCGAACCTGCCGGGCATGTTCCTGCTGCTGGTGCTGCTGCCCATCAGCGTGCCGATCTTCGGCTACCTCTGGCTCAACATGCCGGCGCGTATCCGCTACCTGATGCCGGCGGGTTGGGAAGGCGCACTGCTGGTGCCCGTCATCGCGCTCGTCACCTGGTTCTGTTTCGGTGTCGCCAAGCCCATCGAGGCGCTGGCCTTCGGCGGCAACATGCAGGCCTGGATGGACGTCGAGCTGGGCATCAAATACGACCAGCGCAACGCGCTCGTGGTCGGCATCGCCATGGGCATCGCGGTGATCCCCACCATCTTCTCGATTGCCGAAGACGCGATCTTCTCGGTGCCGAAGCAGCTGTCGCTCGGCTCGCTCGCACTCGGTGCCTCGCCCTGGCAGACACTGGTCGGCGTGGTGATGCCCACCGCCAGCCCCGGCATCTTCAGCGCCATCATGATCGGCCTCGGCCGTGCGGTGGGCGAGACCATGATCGTGCTGATGGCCACCGGCAACACGCCCGTCACCGACATCTCGCTGTTCAGCGGCATGCGAACGCTCAGCGCGAACGTGGCGGTGGAAATGCCGGAGTCCGAAGTGGGCTCCACGCACTTCCGCCTGCTGTTCCTCGCCGGTCTGGTGCTGTTCATCTTCACTTTCTTCTTCAATACGCTGGCCGAAGTGGTGCGAGCCCGCCTGCGCAAGAAATACGAGAGCATCTAAGCCATGACGATCACCACTCTCGACCTGACCGCCAAGAACACGCAGACGGTCAGCGCCTATGTGAAGTCCGGCCAGCCCTATGTCTGGCTCACCGCAGCGGCGATCTCCGTCGCCTTCATCATCACCGTCTCGCTGCTGTTCCTGACCGCCGCGCGCGGCATGCCGCACTTCTGGCCGGCCGATGTGCTGAAGGCTGAATACAACGAGCCGGGCCAGGCCTCCATCCCGATCCTGGTCGAGATGGTGAGCGAGGAAGAAGTCAGTACCGCACGTCTGAAATCCGCCGGTGCCAAGCTCGACGACAGCGTGCCTTTCCACACCCGCGACCTGGTGAAGGTGGCGAACCGTGACCTCTTGGGGGCCGACTTCCGCTATCTGCTCGACGAGTGGATCGTCAACCGCAGCTACCCCGAAGACGTGGTGGTGCTGGAGCGTGCCGAGTGGGGCAACTTCCACGGCTTCATCAGCGAGGTGAAGCAGGACGGCAAGGTGATCGCCAGCGGTGCGGATGCCTGGGCGGCCTACCAGCCGCTGCAAGTACGCGCCAACAAGCTGCGCGACAAGCTGCACGCGGTGGAGGATGGCGACATCAGCACCATCAATGCCGGGCTGGAAAAAGTACGCCTGACGACGCGCCGACTCGAGCTCGACGGCAAGACCAGGGAGACCGCCCCGGATATCTTCGCCGACCTCGATGCGCGCAAGGCCGGCTTCGATGCGCAGTACGAGAAAGTGCGTATCGAGTTGAACACCGTCAAGGCCGAGATGAAGCGAGATGCGCTGGTGCTGAAGGCCGTGGACGGCACGGTGAAGGAGCTCGATCTCTCGCAGATCATCCGCGCCTACCGCCCCAACGAGATGGGCCTGCTGGCGAAGATCGGCACCTACTTCTCCAAGCTCTGGGAGTTCGTCAGTGCCGACCCCAGAGAGGCCAACACCGAGGGCGGCATCTTCCCCGCCATCTTCGGCACCGTGATGATGGTGATGCTGATGAGCGTGTTCGTCACGCCCTTCGGCATCCTCGCTGCACTCTATCTGCGCGAGTACGCCAAGCAGGGCCCGGTGACGCAGATGATCCGCATCGCGGTCAACAATCTGGCCGGCGTGCCCTCCATCGTCTATGGCATGTTCGGCCTCGGGTTCTTCGTGTATTTCATGGGCGGCAACATTGACCGCTTGTTCTACGAAGAATCGCTGCCCGCGCCCACCTTCGGCACGCCTGGCATTCTCTGGGCTTCGCTGACGCTTGCCATCCTCACGCTCCCCGTGGTGATCGTGGCGACCGAAGAAGGTCTGGCGCGCATCCCGCGCTCGATCCGCGAAGCCTCGCTCTCGCTGGGTGCCACCAAGGCCGAAACGCTGTGGAAGATCGTGCTGCCGATGGCTTCGCCCGCGATGATGACGGGCCTGATCCTTGCCATCGCGCGTGCGGCGGGTGAAGTGGCACCCTTGATGCTCGTTGGCGTGGTCAAGTTGGCCCCCAGCCTGCCGCTCGACAGCATCTTCCCCTTCGTGCATCTGGAGCGGAAGTTCATGCACCTGGGCTTCCACATCTACGACGTTGGCTTCCAGTCGCCCAATGTCGAGGCCGCACGGCCGCTGGTGTATGCGACGAGCTTCCTGCTGGTGCTCGTCATCATCCTGCTCAACATCTCCGCGATCCGCATCCGCAATCGCCTGCGTGAAAAATACAAGGCACTTGAAGGCTAGCCTTCAACAGCGAACACTCCAATGACCAACTTGCAACCCACGACCTCGGTACGCGCCATGGATATCGACGCTCTCAACGCCTCCCGCGCGCCCATGCGCATCGAAGATGAAACCCACGCCATCACCGTGCGCGATCTCGATCTTTTCTACGGCCAGAAGCAGGCGCTGAAGAAAGTGACGATGAACATCGCCAAGAAGAAGGCGACGGCATTCATCGGCCCCTCCGGCTGCGGCAAATCCACGCTGCTGCGTTGCTTCAACCGCATGAACGACCTCATCGATGGCTGCCGCGTCGAAGGCCAGTTGAATCTCGAAGGCAAGAACATCTTCGACAAGGACGTGGACATCTCCGCCCTGCGCCGCAACGTCGGCATGGTGTTCCAGAAACCCAATCC
>JAZKFO010000102.1:0-7575 GCA_040386395.1 Pseudomonadota bacterium
TGCAATGCGACATATCGTTTCGATCCTGCTGCAAAACGAAGCCGGCGCGCTGTCGCGCGTTGCCAATCTGTTTGCCGCACGCGGCTACAACATCGAGTCGCTCGGCGTGGCCCCCACGCACGACGCCGCCGTCTCCCGCATCACGCTGGTCACCACTGGCTCTGATGCGGTGATCGAACAGATTGTTGCCCAGACCCGCAAACTGGTGGAGGTCATCGACGTGGCCGATCTCTCGGCCGCCGACCATGTGGAATGCGAGCTGCTGCTGATCAAGATCGTGCTGAACCCCCAGCAGGCCAACGCCTTCATCCACTGCGTGCGTGATCACCACGCGACCGCGCTCGATGGCAGCGACAACACCCGCACCGCCCAGCTGGCCGGCACGGCGGCCCAGGTTGAAGCCTTCATTGCCGCCCTGGCCCAGATCTCCACCGTGCTGGAACTGGTGCGATCTGGCGTGGCCGCCCTGGCACTCGGCCAGGCCGTGCTGCACAAGAATTAACCCGCTGTACCCACCCACCAAAACACCGGAGCCACGACTGTGAGCATCTCCATCTTCTACGACAAAGACGCCGACCTCTCCCTCATCCAAGGCAAGAAAGTCGTCATCGTCGGCTACGGTTCACAGGGCCACGCCCACGCGCTGAACCTCAAGGATTCGGGCGTTGACGTGACGGTTGCCCTGCGCAAGGGCAGCAAGAGCTGGGAGAAGGCCACCAACGCCGGCGTGAAAGCCGCTGAAGTCGTCGAGGCGGTGAAGATCGCCGACGTGGTGATGATCCTCGCCCCCGACCAGGACCAGCGCAAGATCTACGAAGATTCCATCGCCCCCTACATCAAGCAGGGTGCCACGCTCGCCTTCGCGCACGGCTTCAACATCCACTTCCAGCTGATCCAGCCGCGCGCCGATCTCGACGTGATCATGGTCGCCCCCAAGGGCCCCGGCCACACAGTGCGTTCGGAGTATCTGAAGGGCGGCGGCGTGCCCTCGCTGATCGCCATCCACCAGAACGCCACCGGCAATGCCAAGGCCATCGCGCTGAGCTATGCGTCGGCCAATGGCGGCGGCCGCGCCGGCATCATCGAGACCAACTTCCGCGAAGAGACCGAAACCGATCTCTTCGGCGAGCAGGCCGTGCTCTGCGGCGGCGCCTCGGCCCTGGTGCAGGCAGGCTTCGAGACGCTGGTGGAAGCTGGCTACGCCCCCGAAATGGCCTACTTCGAGTGCCTGCACGAGCTGAAGCTGATCGTTGACCTGATGTACGAGGGCGGCATCTCGACCATGCGCTACTCGATCTCGAACACCGCCGAATACGGCGACTACGTGACCGGCCCGCGCATCGTCACCGAAGAAACCAAGAAGGAAATGAAGCGCGTGCTGACCGACATCCAGACCGGCAAGTTCGCGCGCGATTTCGTGCTCGAAAACCAGGCTGGCCAGCCCATGCTCAAGGCCAAGCGCCGCTTGGGTGCCGAGCACCAGATCGAAGAAGTGGGCGCGCGCCTGCGTTCGATGATGCCGTGGATCGCCAAGAACAAGCTGGTCGACAAAACCAAGAACTAAGGCGAGCCGGGTAGGGCCCTAAAACATGAGTGGTCTTGCCACACCCATCCTTCGGATTGCTGCCGAAGGATGGGTTTTTCTATTGGCGCTTGCGTTGCTCGCGCTGGGCGCTGTGCTCGGTGAAAACTGGGTCTGGCTGGTCTTGAGCGTTGCGCTGTTCGTGGCGACCGCGCTGTTCTTTCACGATGCCCCGCGCCGTACGGTGGCCAAACCCTCTGGCATCCTGACCCCCAGCGATGGCGTGGTCAGCTATCGCCGCGAATGCCACGACCCTTATCTGTCGCGCGAGGCGATCCGCATCGGCATCACCGTGCCGTTCTTCTCCAACTACCTGCTGCGCGCGCCGGTTGAAGGCGAGGTCACGGCCATCGAAGGCGCACCGCGCAAGGTGAGCTGCATCCGCACCGACGAGGGCGACACGATTCTCATCGTGGTCAGTCGCGGCTGGCTGCTCGGTGCACGTCCGGTCTGGGCGGGATTCGGTGATCGCATCGGTCAGGGCCGCATCTGCGGTGCCCGGCGATTGTCACGGGTGATCGACGTCTATCTGCCCGCCGACTGCCGTGTCGAAGTGCAACTCGGCCAACCGCTAAGATGCGGCGAGTCTGTATTGGCCACCCTGCTGCGGAGAAACGCATGAGCGTCCCGGAAAAATTGCCTGATCTGCCGCCGAAAAAACCGCGCCGCAAGGGCATCTACCTGCTGCCCAACCTGTTCACCACCGGCACCCTGTTCGGCGGCTTCTACGCCATTGTCATGGCCATGGGTGGACGGTTTGAACTCGCCTGTGTCGGCATCCTGATCGCCATGATCGCGGACGGCCTTGATGGCCGCATCGCGCGCATGACCAATACCTCCACCGATTTCGGCAAGGAGTACGACTCGCTCTGTGACATGGTCGCCTTCGGCGTCGCCCCCGCCATCGTCATGTATGCCTTCACCCTGCAATACCTCGGCGAATACAAGTGGCTCGGCGGCAAGCTGGGCTGGATGATTGCCTTCACCTACTGCGCCTGCGCCGCACTCCGCCTCGCGCGCTTCAATGTGCTGGCGGCGATCTCCGGCTCCAGCAAGGATTTCTACGGCGTGCCCTCGCCGGCGGCAGCGGCGGTGGTGACTTTCTTCGTCTGGAGCTGTGTCGACGACTCGCATTCGCTGTTCAGCTGGATTAGCGGCCATACGCCGTTTGACGGCCGTGATGTGCTGTTCGTCGCCGCCCCGCTGATGCTGGCCACTGCGCTCTCGATGGTCAGCTCCATCCGCTACAACAGCTTCAAGAAACTCAATGCAGCGGGGCGCATGCGCTTCCTGCCGTTTGCGGCGGTGGTGGGCGTGCTGGCACTGGTGGCCATCGACCCGCCACGCGTGCTGTTCCTGGCTTTCTTTGCCTATGCCCTGTCCGGGCCGGTGGCCTGGCTGCTGCGCCGCCGCAAGAAGCCCCTCGCTTGATTTGTTTCCGTCACACGCTAAGCTCTTCGCCCATGAACACTGCCTTCCCGCTCTCTTTCGCCGCCCGCGCTCCCTGCGCGGGCCCGAAGGCGCGTGTTCGTTTTTCTGGATCGCGCGCGCGCGCCTCGCTTGCGGCTCACAGGGTCGAAGCAATGCTTCGACTTATCCCGCTCGCTCTGCCGTAAGGCAGACCATCAATCGCGCGCCGCGCACGGCGGCAAAACACCCGTGCCAACCCTGATCAAACACCGCATCCAAACCGGATCGCCGCGATAGCGGCGCGAACAACATGAGCATGTTGAAGAACCCTGCGACCAAATACCGCCCCATCGAAGCCGTGATCGGCGACGTGGCGCTCAAGACCCGCACCTGGCCCGATAAGAAAATCACCAAGGCGCCGATCTGGCTTTCCACAGACCTGCGCGATGGCAACCAGGCGCTGATCGAGCCGATGAACCTGGAGCGCAAGCTCAAGATGTTCGATCTCTTGGTGCAGATCGGCTTCAAGGAGATCGAGGTGGGTTTTCCCTCTGCCTCGCAGACCGACTTCGATTTCGTGCGCCTGCTCATCGAGTCCGGCCGCATCCCGGATGACGTGCGCATCCAGGCGCTCACGCCCGCGCGCGAGCCCTTGATCCGCCGCACCTTCGAGGCCTTGCAGGGTGCGAAGAACGTGATCGTGCATTTCTACAATGCCACCGCACCGGTGATGCGCCGGGTGGTGTTCAACCTCGATCAGCAGCAGGTGCTGGACGAGCTGGCGGTGGCGCATGCCAAGCTCATCAAGCAGCTGATGGCCGAGCAGCCGGGCACCAACTGGCTGGTCGAGTATTCGCCGGAGATGTTCTCCGGCACCGAGCTCGCCTTCTCCAAGCGCATCGTCGATGCGGTGAGTGCGGTGTTCGAGCCCACGCCCGAGAAGCCGCTGATCATCAACCTGCCAGCGACGGTCGAGCACTCGATGCCGAACGTCTATGCCGACATGATCGAGTGGATGCACTTGAACCTGGAGCGGCGTGATTCGCTGCTGATCTCGCTGCACCCCCACAACGACCGCGGCACCGGCACCGCCGCTGCCGAGCTGGGCCTGATGGCGGGTGCCGATCGCGTCGAAGGGTGCCTGTTCGGCAACGGCGAGCGCACCGGCAATGTCGACGTGGTCAACCTCGCACTGAACATGTACATCCAGGGTATCGACCCTGAGCTGGATTTCTCCGACATCGACGCCGTGCGTGCGACGGTGGAGTACTGCAACCAGCTGCCGGTGCATCCGCGCCATCCCTATGTCGGCGATCTGGTGTTCACGAGTTTCAGCGGCAGCCATCAGGATGCGATCAAGAAGGCCTTTGCCGCGCGCAAGCCCGATGGCTTCTGGGACATGCCGTACCTGCCCATCGACCCGCCGGACCTGGGCCGCAGCTACGAGGCGGTGATCCGCGTGAACTCGCAGTCCGGCAAGGGCGGTATCGCCTATCTGCTCGAATCCGAATACGGGCTTTCACTGCCGCGTCGCCTGCAGATCGAATTCAGCAGCGTGGTGCAGGGCGTGACCGATGCCTCCGGCAAGGAAGTGTCGGCTGCCGAAATCCATGCGCTGTTCAAGGCCGAGTATCTCGATGCCGCCCAGCCCTACGCCTATGTCGCGCACCACCTGGTGGAAGACTCCAAGGCCGACCGCGTGCAGCTCGCCACCGAGTTGCAGGTTAAGGGTGTGGCGATGAAGCTGGAGGGACAGGGCAATGGTCCGATCGATGCCTTCGTCGCCGGTCTCGCCAAGCTGACGGGCCAGGCGCTGGCTGTGGTCGACTACCACGAGCACGCGGTGAGCGCCGGCAGCGATGCCAAGGCCGTGACCTACATCGAGCTGAAGATCGGCAATGCCACCCGCGCCACCCATGGCGTCGGCATCGACGGCAACATCGTCACCGCCTCGCTGAAGGCGATTCTCTCGGCGCTCAATCGCGCCGCGCGCTAGGGCGCGACGGTGATCACCAGGGTGCCGCTGGCGGTCTGAGCAACTGAATCGGTGACGGTGTAACTCACCGTCACCAGTCCGGCATAGGCCGCGCTCGGTGTGTAGAGCACATTGCCGGCGCTGAAGGCGACGGTGCCGGCACCGGTGGGCACTGCCAGCGTGATGCTGGCGGCACTTACCGTGAGGCCGCCACCGTTGGTGTCGATGTCATTCGCGACCACGCCAATGCTGGCGATGCCTGCACTGGACGACACCGTGGCGGTATCGGGCAGGGCCACCGGCGGCAGTGTCGGCGGCTTGGCGGTGATGACGATGGCCAGCGTGCCGGTGGCGGTGCTGCCATTGGCATCCACCACGCCGTAGCTCACGGTCACGGCGCCAACGAATCCGGCCGCCGGGGCGAAGCGAACCTGATTGCCGGCGACGCTCACCATGTGTGTTGCCGTGGGTGCCGAAGTCATCACCGTGGCGGCTGTGAGGGCCAAACCGCCACCGGCTGGATCGACATCGTTTGCCAGCACGTCGATGCTGGCTGCGGCGGAATCCTGCACGGTGGTGAAGACATCCGGCACGGTCACCGGCGGCGCGGGCGGTAGCGCGGCAGGTTGCACGGTCACCACCACGGCGGCGCTGCTGGTGCTGCCATTGGCATCCCGCACCGTGTAGCTGAGCGTGATGATGCCGACGTAGCCGGCCGTCACATTGAGCTGCACCTTGCTGCCCGTGCTGCTGGCGGTGATGCCGGCATCCATCGGCGCGGTGACCGCGACCGAAACCGCGCTGACGGTGAGGCCTCCCGCCGCAGTGTCGATGTCATTGGCCAGAACATCGAGCAGCGCCGTGGTGGTGCCGCCAGAGAGCAGGGCGGTGTCGGGAAACGCCACTGGCGGCAGCGGTGGAATGTTCGGCGTCACAACCAGTGTGATCAGACCCATGGAGGTCATGCCGTTGCTGTCGGTGATGACGTAGGTCGCGGTCTGGGTGCCGAAGAAGCTGGCGGAGGGAGGCGTGTAGCGCACGCGGCCGCTGACCACGGTGAAGCTGCCGTTGGCCGGCGGCGCGCTGGCGGTGACGGTGACCGAGGTGAGCTGCAAGCCACCACCGGCGAGATCGATGTCATTGCCCAGCACATCCAGATCGACCGTGGTGTCGGCTGCAATGATGGCGACATCGGCGATGGCAACCGGCGGTGCGGCAAGCGGCAGCACGGTGATGAGTACCGTCGCCGAAGTGGTCGCGCCATTGGCATCGCGCAGGGTGTAGAGCAGGGTGTCGACGCCGGTGAAACCAGCGCGGGGCTGATACTGCACGCGGTTGTTGGTGATGCTCACGGTGCCGCCATTTCCCGGCGGCACGCTGAGGGTGCTGGCGACGCTGAGCAGGGTCAATCCGCCACCGGCGTTGTCGAGATCGTTCGCCAGCACGTCCAGCTGCACTGGCGCAGCCCCGGTCATCAGGGTGAAGGCATCGGCCAGCGCCACCGGCGGGATCGCCAGCGGGGTGACGGTGATGACCGCCGTCGAACTCGCGGTACCGCCCTGGCCATCGCTGATGGTGTAGCTCACCGTCTGCACGCCCACGTAGCCGGCTGGCGGGGTGTAGCGCAGCGTCAGGCCATCGGCGGCCGGCACGATGCTGCCGCCGGCGGTAGGCGGCACGCTGAGCGTGAAGCCGGCGGCGGTGATCCGCAGCGCATCGCCGTTGGCATCGACATCATTCGCCAGCACGTTGACGGGGCTGCCGCTGCTGTTGAGCTGCACAGTGGCCACGTCGGGCAGTGCCACCGGCACGCTGTTGACGGCGGGTGTGCCGGTGCCGGGATTGCTCACCGGGGTGGTCGGCGGTGTCGTGCCGGTGCCACTACCGCCACCGCCACTGCCACTGCCACTGCCACTGCCACCGACTGGTGCAAGCACCCGGCGATCAGCACTGCTGCTGTCGCAGGCCGCGAGCGTGCAGATCAGCAACACCAAGGCACAACAATTTGAGAGACGAGCCATGCACCTTCCCCTGAGAACATTCTTGTAATGCCGGGATGGTGCTGACTGGTGCGTGAACCTTCGATGAGTGCTGATGAGCGGTGGCATCTGCCCGATGAACTGCGGCTTTGTCCCGACGTACAGCAGAAAGCCCGGCATGGCCGGGCTTTCTGCTGCGGTGGGATCAGAGCGAGATGGTGACGTTGAGCACACCGGTGACGGTGCGGCCCAGGCTGTCGACGGCGGTGTACTGGATCGGCAGCACGCCGGTGATCAGGCCCAGCAGCGGCACCCCGAGCTGCACCTGGTTGCCGACGATGTTCAGCACCGAGCCCACAGTCACCAGCAGCGGGTTGGCGAAGCTCACGCTTTGCAGCGTCAGGCCACCAGCAGCCGGGTCGATGTCGTTGCCCAGCACGTTGAAGTTGCCGGTGGCTCCGGTGAGCAGGGTCACCAACAGGCTGCCGACATCGCCCACTGCCGCCGGCAGCGGGATGGGCAGGGCGGGCGTGACCGTGATGGCCACCAGGCCATCGGCCGTGCGGCCATTGGTATCGCGCACCGTGTAGCTGAGTGTGACCAGGCCAGAGAATGTGGCTGCGGGCGTG
>JAZKFO010000102.1:7675-15334 GCA_040386395.1 Pseudomonadota bacterium
ATCGCGCACCGTGTAGCTGAGTGTGACCAGGCCAGAGAATGTGGCTGCGGGCGTGAACTGCACCGCGTTGCCCACCACGCTGATGCTGTGGCTGGCGACCGGCAGCGAGGTGAGCACACTGGCTGCCGTCACCGTGAGACCTGCGCCCGCCACATCAATGTCGTTGGCGCTGACGTTGATGGAATTGGCGCTGCTGTCCTGCGTCAGCAGAGCGGCATCCGGCAGGGCAACGGGGCCGAGCGCGAGTGTCGAAGGGCTGACCACGATGTTGACGAGGCCGGTCGAAGACTGGCCCTGACTGTCTGTGGCGGTATAGCTCAGCACCACGGCACCGGCAAAGCCGCTGGCGGGGGTGAAGGCGAGCTGGTTGCCGCTGATGGCAATGCCCTGAGTCGCGCTGGGCAGGCTGCTGATCAGCGTCGCCGTCATGAGCATCAGGCCGCCCCCGACGGGGTCGACGTCATTGACCAACACATCGATGCTGTTGGCACTGCTGTCTTGCGCCAGTACTGCCACATCCGGCAGGGCGACGGGGCTGAGCGCAAGCAGTGCTGGCGTCACCACGATATTGACCAGACCGGTGGCCGACTGGCCCTGACTGTCAGTGGCGGTATAGCTCAGCACCACCGCACCGGCAAAGCCGCTGGCGGGTGTGAAGGCAAGCTGGTTGCCGCTGATGCTGATGCCATGGGTGGCGAGCGGCAGGCTACTGACCATCGACACCGAGCTGAGCGTGAGTCCGCCACCGGCGGCATCGAGGTCATTCACCAGTACGTCGATACTGCTGGCGGTGCCGTCTTGCGTCACCATTGCGACATCCGGCAATGCCACCGGGCCGAGGCTGAGCGGAGTCGGCGTGACCGTGATGGCCACCACGCCACTGGCCGTGCGGCCATTGGCATCGCGCACCGTGTAGCTGAGTGTGACCAGGCCAGAGAATGTGGCTGCGGGCGTGAACTGCACCGCGTTGCCCACCACGCTGATGCTGTGGCTGGCGACCGGCAGCGAGGTGAGCACACTGGCTGCCGTCACCGTGAGACCTGCGCCCGCCACATCAATGTCGTTGGCGCTGACGTTGATGGAATTGGCGCTGCTGTCCTGCGTCAGCAGAGCGGCATCCGGCAGGGCAACGGGGCCGAGCGCGAGTGTCGAAGGGCTGACCACGATGTTGACGAGGCCGGTCGAAGACTGGCCCTGACTGTCTGTGGCGGTATAGCTCAGCACCACGGCACCGGCAAAGCCGCTGGCGGGGGTGAAGGCGAGCTGGTTGCCGTTGATGGCGATGCCCTGCGTGGCGATGGGCAGGCTGCTGACCAGGGTCGCAGTGCTCAGCGTCAGGCCGTTGCCGGCGAGGTCGAGATCATTGCCCAGCACGTCGATGGCGTTCGCACTGCTGTCCTGTGCCACTACTGCCACATCGGGCAGGGCGACCGGGCCCAGGCTGAGCAGCGCCGGGGTCACCACGATATTGACCAGACCGCTTGCAGACTGACCCTGGCTGTCGGTGGCGGTGTAGCTCAGCACCACCGCACCGGCAAAGCCGCTGGCGGGTGTGAAGGCAAGCTGGTTACCGCTGATGCTGATGCCATGGGTGGCGAGCGGCAGGCTGCTGACCATCGTCACGGTACTCAGCGTGAGGCCACCCGCTGCGGGATCGAGGTCATTCAGCAGCAGGTCGATGCTGCTGGCGGCACTGTTCTGCGCCACCATCGCCACATCCGGCAGGGCGACCGGGCCGAGCGCCAGCAAGGCTGGGGTCACCACCACATTCACCAGCCCGGTGGCGGACTGGCCCTGGCTGTCCAGCACCGTGTAGCTGAGTGTCACCGCACCGGCAAAGCCGCTGGCGGGGGTGAAGGCGAGCTGGTTGCCGCTGATGACGGCGCTGTGGGTGGCCACCGGCAGGCTGCTGACAGAGCTGACGCTGCTGAGGCTGAGGCCACCGCCGGCGAGGTCGAGGTCATTGCTCACCACGTCGATGAGGTTGCTGGTGCTGTCCTGGGTCACGACCGCCACATCCGGCAAGGCCACCGGCGGCACTGCCGGCAGCAGGGCCGGGGTGACGGTGACGATCACCGGCGCGCTGGAGGTCTGGCCATTGCTGTCGGTGACGGTGTAGCTCAGCGTCAGCACGCCGGCAAAGCCGGTGGGCGGGGTCAGCCGTAGCACGCTGCCATCGGTCGTGACCACGCTGCTTGCTGTGGCCGGAACGGCCGCGACCACGCTGGCGGCGCTGATGCTCAGGCCGCCGCCGCTGGCATCCACATCGTTGTCGCGCACCACCAGCACGGCATTGCTGCTGTTGCCGGTGATCACCGCCACATCCGGCAGGGCGACCGGCGGCAGCAGGGGCAGGGCCGGGGTCACGGTGAGGGTGACCAGGCCTGTCGCGGTGCCGCCATTGGCGTCCCGTACCGTGTAGCTGGCGGTCTGCACACCCACAAAAGTGGGGCTGACGGGCACGAAGCGCAGGCTGTTGCCGAGAATGCTCAGGCTGCCGTTGTTGCCAGCGGGCACGCTCAGCAGCGGCGTGACCGAGGCCAGCGTGAGGCCACCACCGGCGAGGTCGACATCGTTGTCGAGCACCGGCACCAGCACGGGTGTGTTGATTGCGGTGCTGGCCACATCCGGTAAGGCCACCGGCGGTGCGGCCAGCGGCAGCACGGTGACCAGGGCGACGGCCGTGGCCGTGGCGCCATTGGCATCGCGCAGGGTGTAGCTGAGGGTTTCCACCCCCACGAAACCCGCGCGCGGCTGGTAGTGCAGGGCCCCATCCACCACCGAGACGCTGCCTGCATTGCCCGTTGGCACGGTCAGATCACTTTGGGCGGCGATGACGGTCAGGCCACCACCGGCGCCGTCGATATCGTTGCCCAGCACGGCCAGGCTGGTCACGGCGCCATCGCCGAGCAGCGTGAACACATCCGGCACGGCCACCGGCGGCACCGGCAGTGCGCTGGTGGTGATGAGAGCAACGGCCTGGGTGCTGCCACCACGGCCATCGCTCAGCGTGTAGAGCAGCACCTGCTGGCCGATGAACTGTGCGGGCGGCGTGTAGCGCAGGGTCAGGCCGTCGGTGGCCACCGAGGCAATCGCGCCGCTGGACGGCGGCAGCGACTGGGTGATGCTGACGGTGGTGATGTGCAGCACATCGCCATCGGCATCGGTGTCGTTGGCGAGCACGTTGACCGGATTGTTCTGGCTGTTGAGGGTGACGATGAAAACGTCACTGATGCCCGTGGGCGCTGTATTGGTGGGCACTACCGTGCCGGTGCCGCTCCCAGTCCCAGTCCCAGTCCCAGTGCCTGTCCCAGTCCCAGTCCCAGTGCCTGTCCCAGTCCCTGATCCGGTGCCTGTTCCCACACCAGTCCCGGTCCCTCCTGTGCCTGTGCCTGTGCCGGTATTGCCACCGGTGCCGGTGTTCACTGGCGCGGTCACTGCCACCTTGTCGGCGCTGCTGCTGTCACAGCCAGCAAGCACCAGCAGGCTCGAGATCAAGAGCGTGCTGCATACCGAGTGGAGAAGTTTCATGGGAGCACCTGAAGCCTGGCGATGAGGGATGACAGCGACAGATTCGACGTTCTGAACCGCTTCCGAAGTCCGGGGCTGACCAAAGGGTGGATTTGTCCGCCAACGGTGGGACAATCCCGGCATGAGCAAGCATCGCAATGCTGTACTGGGCCTTCTGGGCATCGAACGCTGGGTCGAGAACGACCCCGGCACCGCGCCGCTGATGGCATTGCCGACACCGGTACTGGCCGAACCCATCGCCGCACCATCCCTGCCGAAGATTGCCCCCATGCCGACCACGGCCAGCAGCCCTGCCCCCAGCACCGACTGGCCCACCTTGCGCGCGCAGATTGCAGGCTGCACCCACTGCAAGCTCTGCAAGACCCGCACGAACACCGTCTTCGGTGTCGGCAATCCGCAGGCCAGCCTGATGGTGGTGGGCGAGGGGCCGGGGGCTGATGAAGATGCCAGCGGCGAACCCTTCGTGGGCCGCGCCGGCAAGCTCCTCGATGAGATGCTGAAGGCCATCAACCGCAGCCGCGCGGTGGCCGCCGAAACGCCGCTGGTGAATGCGGCCACGCTGTCGCCCGCCGCCAGCGAGTCGGTGTTCATCGCCAACGTCGTCAAGTGCCGGCCACCGGGCAACCGCGACCCGGAGAAGGACGAGGTCGATGCCTGCCGTGGCTATCTCGACGCCCAGATCGCGTACGTCAAACCCAAAATGATCGTGGCCCTGGGCCGCATTGCCGCGCAGCGCCTGCTGGGCAATGACGAGCCGCTGTCGCGCCTGCGCGGGCCGATCCACCACTACGGCGCGCTGAAGACGCCGGTATTCGTCACCTATCACCCGGCCTACCTGCTGCGCGCGCCCAAGGAAAAAGCCAAGAGCTGGGAAGACCTGAAGAAGATCGCCCAGTTTCTCAAGGCCGATGCCTGAGCAGCACATCGAGCGGGTCGACAGCCGCCGCGCGGATGAGATCAATGCCATCGAGATTCGCGGCTACCCGCACCCCTGGTCGCTGAAGATCATCCAGGACACCTTCAAGGCCGGCAC
The DNA here is from genome assembly GCA_040386395.1 of Pseudomonadota bacterium. Taxonomy (GTDB): domain Bacteria; phylum Pseudomonadota; class Gammaproteobacteria; order Nevskiales; family Nevskiaceae; genus Stagnimonas. The sequence continues at coordinate 12,240 of JAZKFO010000102.1, forward strand.
CGCCTGCTGGGCCCTGCTCGATGCACAAGGCCGCGTGCAGGCCTATGCATTCTTCAGCATCGCGGTGGGTGAGGCGCAGCTGCTGAATCTCTGCGTCGACCCCGACCAGCACGGCAAGGGCCTGGGCCGGCAGCTGATGCAGCACCTGCTGCAAGTGGCGCGGGAAGAGTTCTGCACCATCTTCCTGCTCGAAGTGCGCCGCTCCAATACCGCAGCGCGCCGCTTGTATGAGAGTCTGGGGTTCAACACGCTCGGCGTGCGCAAGGGCTACTACCCGAACGGGCCAGGGGCGACTGAAGACGCGCTGGTGATGGGCTACGAAATTACATAAGGGATGCAATGACGCCGGAACGAAAACAACAGTGGAGCTGGGCCTTCTACGACTGGGCCAATTCGGCCTTTGCCACCACCGTGCTGGTGGGCCTGTTCCCGATCCTGTTCAACAGCTACTACGCCAAGGATGTGGCACCGGCCACCGCCACCTTCTATCTCGGTGCCTATGGCAATTCGCTGCCGAGCTTCATCGTGATGTTGCTGGCCCCCTGGCTGGGCGTGATCGCCGACAAGCGCGGCATCAAGAAACAACTGCTCGCGCTGTTCACCATCATCGGCTGCGCCAGCACGGCCGGACTGATGTTCGTCGGCGAGGGCCAGTGGGGCTGGGCGATTGCCCTGTTCGCGCTGGCGGGCATCGGCTTTTTCGGCGGCCTGAGTTTCAACGATGCGCTGCTGATGAACGTGGCACGCGAGCCGGAGCGCGATCGCGTCTCTGCCCTCGGCTATGGCCTGGGCTATCTCGGCGGCGGCACCCTGTTCGTGCTCAATGTGACGATGGTGCAGAAGCCGGAATGGTTCGGTCTCGCCAACGCCGCCGAAGCCTGCAAATGGGCCTTCGTCAGCGTGGCGGTGTGGTGGGCAGTGTTCTCGCTGCCGCTGTTCCTCAACGTGAAGGAGCCAGAACCTCAAACCCATGGTGCGATGGGCTGGAGTGCCCTCTGGCAGACGGTGAAGCAGATCAAGAACCACCGGCCGGTCTACATGTTCCTACTCGCCTACTGGCTCTATATCGATGCGGTCGGCACCGTCGCCAACATGGCGGTGGACTTCGGCATCAAGCTCGGTTTCGAGCCGGGGGCGCTGATCAAGGCGCTGCTCATCGTGCAGTTCGTGAGCTTTCCCGCCGCCATCGTGTTTGGCCGCATCGGTGAACGCTTCGGTGCCAAGCGCGGCCTGTATCTGGGCATCAGCGTCTACATCGCCGTGACCATCTGGGCACTGTCGATGAAAACCGAGCAGGACTTCTACCTGATGGCTGCTGCCGTTGGCCTGGTGCAGGGCGGCGTGCAATCGCTGTCGCGCAGCTATTTTGCGAGCCTGATCCCCAAGGACTCCGCTGGCCAGTTCTTCGGCTTCTACAACATGCTCGGCAAGTTCGCGGCGGTGCTGGGGCCGCTGGTGGTGGGCAGTGTCGCCGCCATCACTGGCAATCCGAATCAGGCCATCTTCGCGCTCATCGTGTTCTTCATCGCCGGCATGGTGCTGCTTTCCAGGGTGCGACCCACGTAATTACATGCGGCTGCGCAACAGCCCTGGGCTGCGGCTGATGGCGAGTGTCGCCAGGCTCAGGGTCAGCGCATTGAGCAGGTGCCAGGCCCAGTGCGTGCCGTGCGGCCAGGGCGCACACAGCTGCTGATCGAGCGTGCGCAGTGCCAGCGAGATGGTGAATGCCAGCGCCGCCCAGTAGAAGTGACGCGCGCGGTGCAGGCGGTCCTTCCAGCTGCTCAGCAGGCCGAACAGCAGCAAGCCCGCCAGGGCTGGAAAGTAAGCAACCGAGCCGTTGAAGTCGCCCGGTTCAAAAGGCCAGGTGACGAGCATGCCGAAGCCATGGAACAGCCCCATGCAGGTCAGCGCCAGCCACCACGGCGCTGCCCAGCGGTAGCGCGCGTAGCAGGCCACGAACCAGTAGATGAAGAGGCCGATAAAGGCGACATCCAGCAGCTCGGCCCATTGGGTCGCAAAAGTGTGGAAGGCCCCGCTGCCAAGGCCGATCAGCACCATCAGCACCGGCAGCACACACACCGCACCCGGCTCGCCGCGCTGCATGGCGCGGCGCAGCAGCCAGAGACCGGCGAGGATGAAACCGAGATTGCTGAGCGCGTTGAAGGGCTCGGCCCAGAGACCGGGACCGAGCCGTTCGCAGTAGATGTCGACGGGGTCGGTCCAGGCCATGTGAGGTGCCGGCTAGTGGTTCTGGTAGCCGTCCCACTTCGCCGGCGGCAGGCCGGAGGGGTCGGCAAAGTCGGGCTTGTAGCCGGGCGCACGGTGCTCGACCGTCACATGGGTGTAAATGCCGCCGCGCACGTACCAGTCGGCGGTCAGGCGCATGAACTTGGGCTGGGTGGCACCCGCCAGATCATCGAGGATGCGGTTGGTGACGGCCTCGTGGAAGGCACCCTCGTCGCGATAGCTCCACATGTAGAGCTTCAGGGACTTCAGTTCCACACAGGTCTGGTCCGGGATGTATTCGAGGTAGAAGGTCGCAAAATCGGGCTGGCCGGTCTTGGGGCAGAGGCAGGTGAACTCCGGCATGCGCATGCGGATGACGAAATCGCGGCCGGTCGAGGGATTGGGAAAGGTTTCGAGAGTCTTGCTGGGGCGAGCGGTCATGGTGGGAAGCGCCTAAAAGTTGGGGCTTAATTTACACTGTCGCCCCAACCAGACCGCCCTCCAAGCGGCACACACCTACAAACAATGCGCCTCACCGCCATCAAGCTCGCGGGCTTCAAATCCTTTGTCGATCCCACCGTGCTGCCGCTGCCCAGCAATCTCACCGGCGTGGTCGGCCCCAATGGCTGCGGCAAGTCGAACCTGATCGACGCCGTGCGCTGGGTGCTGGGCGAAGCCAGCATGAAGAACCTGCGCGGTACCGACTCCGAAGACGTGATCTTCAACGGCAGCAAGAGCCGCAAGCCGGTGGGCCGCGCGAGTGTCGAGCTGGTGTTCGACAACAGCGATCAGCAGATCGTCGGCCCCTATGCGGCCTATACCGAAATCTCGGTGAAGCGCGAACTCGCGCGCGATGGCAACTCGCAGTA
>JAZKFO010000103.1:0-27711 GCA_040386395.1 Pseudomonadota bacterium
CGTCCTCGGTGCCGGGGCGGAACTTCATTTCCTTGATCTGGATCTGCTTCTGCTTCTTGCGGGCGGCCTGCTGCTGCTTGTCCTTCTGATAGAGGAACTTGCCGTAGTCCATGATCTTGCAGACGGGCGGCTGCGCATTGGGGGAAATCTCCACCAACTCCAGGCCTTCTGCGGCCGCTTTCGCAATCGCGTCGCGGGTCACCATGATGCCAATCTGCTCGCCGTCCGCACCGATCACGCGCACCTGGGGCACGTTGATCTCTTCGTTGCGTCGATCCTGCTTGTCTGTCGAAATACCTAGATCCTCCGTAGCCCGAATTGGGCGACCCTTGCAAAAGGCCCGCGATCATATGCGAGCGTCTTACCGGAAACAAGCACTTACAGCCGCTTTTTGCTAGCCCTTGAGCTTCTTGAGGGCATCCGCCAGCGGTGCCGGGCGTCCGTAGAAATACCCCTGCACATAGTCGATGCCCAGACCCGCCGCCTGATCGGCCTCGGCAAGGCCTTCGACACCCTCGACCACCACGCTCAGGCCGAGGTCATGCGCCATGCGGGTCACTCCCAGCACCACCTTTTCGCTGGCATCGCTCACCGCCATGCCGCGCACGAAGGAGCGGTCGAGCTTCATCGTATGCACCTCGAACAGGTGCAGGTACGACAGCGAGCAATAGCCGGTGCCAAAGTCATCCAGCACGATCTCCACGCCCAGCTCACGGCAGCGGGCGATGAAGGCCTGCACCTCCACCACATTGCCGATCATCAGCGACTCGGTGATTTCGAGCTTGATGCGGCAGTCGCGGCCTTCCAGTTTTTTCACCTGCTCGGCGAGTGCGGGCAAGAGTTCCGGGTCGCTCAGCTGGCGGGCGGAAAGATTGACGGTGAGAAACATCGGCTCGCTCTTGTCGCTCGCCGCCGAGTCCATCTCCAGCAGGCTGTCGAAGGCGGTTTCCAGTATCCACAGACCGATGCGGTTGATCAGTGGCGAGGCCTCGGCCACCGGGATGAACTCGCCCGGCGGCACCATGCCCTGCCCCGGCTTGAACCAGCGGATCAGCGCCTCGAAGCCCGCCACTTTCCGGTCTGAAAGCCTGACGATGGGCTGGAAGTAGAGCTTGAACTCACGCCGCTCCAGCGCCAGCTCCAGCTCCTGCTCGGTCCGCAGGCGACCAAAGGCCAGCTCACGGTCGGCATGCTCGGCATCATTGTCAGCCGCCACGAATGCCGTGCGCTCTGGTGCGGCGCGCGTGGCACCGCTGGCGCGCATCCACGCCAGCATCTCGCGGCAGCGCAGCACCACGGTACGCAGCAGGTGGCGCGTCATGGGGTCGGCACCCAGCAGGCGCTCGTTCAGATGCTCATGCGTCACCACCAGCAGCTGTGTGGGCTCCACCGCACAGGCCGATGCCGTGCGCACGGCATCGCCAAGCAGGGCCATCTCGCCAAAAATATCGTTGACGCCGAGCCTTGCAATGACCTGTCGCACCTCATCCCGCTCGGAAAAAATCTCGATCACGCCGGACTCGATCACGAACGCGGCATGGCCCTGCTGCCCCTGACGGAACAACACCTCCCCGGTGGCCAGCTGGCGACGCAGACGATCTTCTGACAATGGAATGCGCACACGCCGAACCGGCGGTGCTCCCTAGACGATGTTTGTTCCCATCATGGCATTGCGTCGAGCGGGCGCGCAAAAGAAAGATTGCACTACACAAAAAGCCCGGTCTTTGCGTCCAGGCTTCCTGTCTTTCATCCAAGCGCCTTGGAGTCTTCGGCTGGAATGGATTTTCAGGCAGCCTCCTTTGCAAGGACTGTTGCCGGTTCGACTACCGCGATGGCCAGGTCAGCATTCCGGGCGGATTCTGCTGTGGCGTGAAGGCACCCGACCGCTTCTTTTTCTAGGGTGTCCGACAACGTTTCAGGTAGAGGTTCCGGGTGCGGGCCATGTTGAGCCAGAGCCCGGTCACGCCGCTGCCATCGCGTTCGATGGTGAGGCTGCCGACGGAGGGCACGGGCACCGGGAACGAACCGGACAGCCTGAATCCGCAGACATCGTCTGACAGGGGGTCGAGTTGCAGACGGCTCTGTCCATAAAGCGGATGCAGGTCGAGATGGAGCAAGCCGTCATCGAGAACCACCGAGACCGCGCGATTGAAGTCGGCGTAGTGGTAACTGCCCACGAGTTCCGCCGCCAGCTCGGCCGCCGCGGGGCCTGCGGCTGGCAGCCGCGTGAAGGTTTCGGGGTTGCCGCTGTCGCTGAAGTCGAGTTGCTCTGGCGTGCCGTCAGCGTCGGCGGGCAGGCGCACTTCCACGGTGCCGTGTGCCGGGCTCGTCATGCGCAGGCCGCCATCGCTCACCTTCAGCACACCCATCACCTGCTGATGCACCGCGAGCGCCAGTGTCGGTGCCTGCCCTTCCACCGGGTGCGAGACGATCCCCAGCAGGCGGCGGGAGTCGGCTGAGTACCAGCGGCCGATCAGGTGCTCATGCCCTGCTGCCAGCACCGGTGCCGCAACGGGGGCGAGCAGGCCGTCTTCCATCAGCACCTGATCGATCACCTTCAGGGCCATGCCGGCGGCGTTGCCGTCCATGCGGTTGAACATCATGATGATGTCCAGCTCTTGTTCGGGCACGGTGAGCATCTGGCAGGTGCAGCCCAGCACGGCACCGGCGTGATGCACGATCTCCACGCCGCGATAGGTTTCGCGTGTCAGGCCCAGGCAGTAATCGCTGACCGCGCCATTGTTCATGCGGGGCAAGGCCAGCATCTGCTGCCAGCTGGCCGCACTGCCCACCTTTCTGTCGACGCCGCGCAAGTGCGACAGCCAGCGCAGCATGTCGTCGATATCCGACACCATGCCGCCCGAACCCAGCAGCTCTTCGGAGGGATAGATGCCGCGCCGATAGCCACCGCCCGGCTGCGGCAGGTGGAACGAGGCGATGCCCGGCAACATGGTCATGTCACTGGGCAGCAGCTGCGTATCGGCCATGCCCAGCGGCTCGAAGATGCGCTGCTGCAAAAAGTCCGCAAACGTGAGTCCGCTGAGACGCTCCACCACCAGCGACAACAGGAAGTAGCCGTTGTTGCTGTAGATCATGCGTTCGCCGGGTGCAAAGTTGGCACTGGTGAAACGCTGGCTGAGTTCGAGGCCGGCTCCGGTGCCCAGCAGCGCCGGAAAGCCGCCGCACAGCAGGATGCCCGGCAGGTCGTACGGGTCGCGCAGACCGCCGGTATGGTTCATCAGCTGACGCAGCGTCGGTTCGCCCACCGGGCCGCTGAACGCCGGCAGCACGGCGCGCAGCGGTGCATCGACATCCACCCTGCCCTCCTCGGCCAGCAGCAGCACCGAAAGTGCTGCGAAGTGCTTGCTGGTCGAGCCGATGCGCATCTTCGTCGTCGGCGTATTGGCGGTACCGTGCTCCACGCTCGCCAGGCCAAAGCCACGGCGGTAGATCGGCAGGCCCCGATGCGCCACCCCGATGACCAGCCCCGGTGCATCGCTGCGGTTCCAGGGCTGGAACAGCGTGTCCAGTCTGCTGGGGATGGTGGCTGCGGTTTCCATGGTGGCGCGTCTCACTGTTCTTAAAGGGCTTCGCGGGTGCTTGAGGCCGAGTCTTGAATGTGTGCGCCGGCTGTTCACGACGCCATCCATGAAAACACCGAAACCACCGGGCACCCTCATGGATGACTCCATCCCGCCCGTTCGGATTTCAGCATTTTCACGGATGTTGAGCGGGCCCTGCCGCTGGTCTACTGCATCGGTCGAAACCCACCGCCGAGGCCGAACTTGAAACCGCTCCTTTCCACACCGATTCCTGCGACGGCATCGCCCGCAGGCACCGCCGAGAAGTTCGCAACCACCGTGGTCGTGCGCAAGCCGTATCTGCTGTTCCTCGGCGAGGCCAATCATTTCTCGCAGGCCAAGACCGCATTCGGTCTGCGCGACTGGGCACCCGAAGCCTGCGTGGGGCAATGGAGCCTGGCAGGCTGCACGGTGACACTCGACCTGCCGGAGATGAATCCGGTGCAGGCGGCTGCCAAAGGCGCAGGCTCGCTGCTGATTGGTGTCGCACCGGTCGGTGGACAGGTCTCACCGAGCTGGATTCCCAGCCTGTTCGCCGGCATCGAGGCCGGCCTTGACATCGTCAGTGGCATGCACACCCCGCTCGCGAGCATTCCCGGTCTGGCGGATGCGGCGAAGGCCCAGGGCGTGCGTCTGGTGGACGTGCGCTGCCCGCCCGCCAACCTGCCCACCGGCACCGGCCGCAAGCGCAGCGGCAAGCGCTTGCTCACCGTCGGCACCGACTGCGCACTCGGCAAGAAATACACCGCGCTGGCACTCGCCAAGGCCCTGCGTGCCAAGGGCGTGGATGCCGACTTCCGCGCCAGCGGGCAGACAGGCATTCTCATCGCCGGCAGCGGCATCCCGATGGATGCGGTGGTCGCTGATTTTTCCGCCGGTGCAGCTGAGTGTTTGTCACCCGATGCGGCACCCAATCACTGGGACATCGTTGAGGGCCAGGGCTCGCTGTTCCACCCCGCCTACGCGGGTGTGACGCTCGGTCTCGTGCATGGCTCGCAGCCGGACGCGATGGTGCTCTGCCACGACCCGCATCGCACCCACATCATTGCAGCACCCAGTTTCCCCACACCTTCGCTCAAGGTCGCCATCGAGCAGTACCTGCAGGCCGCACGCCTCACCAACCCGAACGCGCGCATGGTCGGCATCAGCTTCAACACCTCGGCGCTCAACGACATCGAGCGCGCCAAGCTGTTCGCCGAGACCGAGAAGGAGCTGGGCCTGCCCTGCTTCGATCCGCTGAAGACCTCGCTCAACGCCGTCATCGAGCGGATGCTTTCCGCATGAAGCGCAGCCTCAAGGCCTTCGCACGCTCCTGGCCGATGAACGAGCCTTTCGTGATTGCGCGCGGTGCGCAGACCACGGCCGATGTCGTGGTGGTCGAGATTTCATCAGGCAGCGCCGTGGGTCGTGGCGAAGCCGTCGGCATCCCCTACAAGGGCGAAACCCCCGACACGCTGTTGCAGCAGATCGAGCAGGTGCGCGAGGCCATCGAGGCCGGTGCGGATCGCTTCGATCTGCTCAAGCTGCTGCCCGCCGGGGGCGCGCGCAATGCGCTGGATGGCGCGCTGTGGGATCTGGAATCCAGGCTCAGCGGCATCCGCGCCTGGCGCGCGGCCGGCATGGCGCGCGGCGAGGCAGTGACCACCGCCATCACCATCGGCATCCGCACACTGCCCGAATACCAGAAGGCCGCACTGGCACTGGCCGAGAACGCCTGGATCAAGATCAAGGTCGACCAGACCGATCCGCTCGGCGCGGTGCGTGCCGTGCGTCGCACCGCACCGGGTGCCAAGCTGGTGGTCGATGCCAATCAGGCCTGGACCGTCGATGAGCTCAAGCGCCTGATGCCGGAGCTGGTCGAGCTGGGTGTGGACCTGCTGGAGCAGCCCGTGAAGGTCGGCTTCGACGAGGGCTTGCAGGGCTATCAAAGCCCCATCCCGATCTGCGCCGACGAATCGGTGAACACCGTGGCTGATCTGCCCGCGCTGGTTGGGCGCTACAGCTTCATCAACATCAAACTCGACAAGACCGGCGGCCTGACCACGGCCCTGGAGCTGGCCCATGCCGCGCGCAAGCTGGGCTTTCGCCTGATGAGTGGCTGCATGTGCGGCAGCTCGCTGGCGATGGCACCGTCGATGGTGCTGGCGCAGTTGTGCGAGATCAACGATCTCGATGGGCCGATGCTGCAATCAGAAGACTGGCCGGGCGGCATCGTCTACACGCACGGTGTGATGTCACCACCGTGGCCGCAGTTCTGGGGTTGATCAAGCGACGTAGGCAATAGCGTCGATCTCAACCTTTGCACCCGGAATCATCAAGGCGCTGACGACGGTGGCGCGGGCCGGCGGACGCTCCGGGAAGAACTCGCGATAAGCCGCGTTGAAGGCCGGGAAGTCGGCCTTGTCGGTGACCCACACCGAAACCTTCACGATCGAACCGAGATCAGTGCCACCCAGCGCCAGCACGGCGCGGATGCGCTCCATCGCATGGCGCGTCTGTGCCGCCATGTCGTCGGAGACGACCACGCCCAGGTCATCCATGCCGAGCTGGCCGGAGACGAAGATGAAGTCGCCGGCACGGATGCCCGGCGTGAGCGGGTGCGAAAGTCCGTTGGGAAGAATGCGGGATTTGCCGAGGGCTTCGATCATTGCGGTGTTCCTGTGCGAGAAAAACTAGATGAGCCGCTTGCTGAAGCGGCCGTTGTTCATGATGAGAGGCAGATGCGCGCCATTGGCGGCAAGCAGTTCGATGTCGTGCAGTGGGTTGCCATCCACCACCAGCAGGTCAGCCAGCGCGCCGGGTGCGACCACACCAAGCTGGCCCTGCATGTTTAGGATTTCGGCATTGATTACCGTGGCGGAATGCAGGATGTCGAAGGGTTCCAGCGCCAAACGCCGCAGGCTGAACTCAGTGCCCTGGCGCGTGTGCGCCTGGCCCATGAGGTCGGTGCCGAAGCCCATCTTCACGCCCGCCTTCTTCATCACGGTCAGGCCCTCGATGGCGCGCTCGGCGACCATCAGCAGCTTCTGGTACGACTCTTCGTTGAGACCCAGCTCGCGACCGATGTCCTTGAGCGCGAAGATGGTCGCCATCGTCGGCACCACGTAGGCGCCCAGTTCGGCAACGATCTTTGCGGTCGGCTCGTCGATCAGCGTGCCGTGCTCGATGGTGCGCACACCCAGCATCGCGCAACGGCGGATGGCTTCGGCCGGATGGCAATGCGCTGCCACGTACGAGCCATGCCGGCGGCACTCCTCGACCATCACGCTGATCTCGGCATCCGAATACTGGCTGCGCTCCAGTGGATCAGTGGTCGACACCACGCCGCCCGAGCCCATGATCTTGATGTGGTGCGCACCCTTGCGCAGTTCCTCGCGCACCGCTTTCATGCACTCGACCACGCCGTCGGCCACCACCGAGAAGGAGTTGCGCAGCGAGCCGCAATCGCAGAAGTCCGTGCCCTGATGCGCCGGCCGCATGTCGCCATGGCCGCCGGTCTGGGTGATGAACACGCCGCCGTAGAAGAAGCGCGGGCCATCGAGAAAACCATCGCGCAGCGCCATCGCCATGCCGTGATCGCCACCGCCGACATCGCGCACGCTGGTGAAGCCGCAGGAGAGGATGTGCTTGAGAAACTTCTGCGCGTACTGCGCCCGATAGGTGATCGGCGGCTCCGGCGGTGCCAGCTTCAGCGACTCACCGTAGATGTGAACGTGGTTGTCGATCATCCCCGGCATCAGCGTCTTGCCAGTGCACACAATCTTGTCGGCGCTGTCCGCCTTGATGGGCCGATCAGAAACCTCTCTGATGCGGTTGCCCTCGACCAGCACAAACATGCCGTCCGGTGTTTCCGGCGAGGTGCCATTGAACAGCGTGGCGTTCTCGAAAAGGATTTGGCTCATCGGGCAACTCTCCAGATCACGGCAACAGGCGCGCCGCACTTAAAGGCCGCGTTGGGCAGCATCGTAGTGGCCTGCCAGAGCCATCAGAAGGGTTTCGGGACGACGTTGATGCATTCAGGTGATTTCACGGTGGCTGCCGCATGGCCGAGCGGAACAGGGGTTGCTAATCTCAAGCGCATGAGTGCCCTGACCCCCCAGCGTGCCGCGTCCCCCGACCCTCACCGGGCGCTGGTGGTCGACCTTCAAAGCGCGCTCGATCTGGAGAGCACCTGGAAGGCCTGCTTGAAGCTCATCGCCAGCAAGCTGCCGCACCGCTCGTGCAGCCTCATGTTCAACATCGTCAACTACGAGCCCACCGACGCGCGCCATCATGTCGTTGCGCCCAAGAACGCCGACTACGTGCCGGCCACCAGCCTCACCATCTCGGGGCCGTATCTGGCGCGCCATCCGCAGATCAAGCTCTACACCTACTCGCAGATCGTCTCGGAAGACCCCGATGCCCATCGCCGCCGGCTCGACCAGGAACCCGACCCGGAGTGGAACGAGTTCATCCATCTGGCGTTCTGGCATGACTCGCGCCCGGAGGCAGTACTGAGCATTCACCGGCCGCTGGATCAATCGAGCATCACGCCCGATGAACATGCGTTTCTTGAGCAATTGCACCCGATGATCGAAGCCAGCCTGCGCCGCCTGCGCGCGGTGGAAGGCGACCGCAGCCGCCGCCAGAGCTACGAGCATTTTCTGCGGCAGGTGCCGCTGACGCTGATGTTCGTCAACAACGTCGGCGAATCCCTGTTCGCCAACAACGAGGCCGAAAAACAATGCGGGCGCTGGAACCGTGGCTTGCGCAATGCAGCGGGTGGCGACGCGCATTTTCTGCTGCCTGATCGTGTGGGTGCGCTGTTCGATGACGCCCTGCCAGCCTCCGACGATGCCGAAGCCGCCATCGCCGGCCGGCCCAGTTCGGTCAGGCTCGCGCATCCCTCGCTGGAAGGCCTGTCGATCAAGATCGACCGCAACTGGCAGCTCTCCGGCCTGCTGCAACTGAGCCCCAGCTATGTGGTGACCTTTCTCGACGAGCCGCTGGCGGGTGAGGAATCACATGAGCTTTCGCAGGCCGCCCTGCTCGCGCTGCAACGCCTCACGCCCACCGAGCGGCGTGTGGCGCAGCTGGTGGCCAAGGGCCTGCGCAACGACAAGATTGCCGAGCATCTCTCCCGCTCGCGCCGCACCATCGAGTTCCAGCTCAACTCCATCTATCGCAAGCTGGATATCAGCTCGCGGACGGAGCTGGTGCGGGCGCTGAGCTAGCCGACACCGTCCAGCGCCATGGCGACAGGATGCCACTGGCAATCCGGAGCCGCACCGACCGCCGAACGGCACTTTCTCGCCCCCGGAATCCGGGCGTAAAGTCGCCGGGCGAGACGAGGCCGGGGGGCGTCGGCGTTCACCCGGAAAGGGCGGTTCGAGCGAAGGGGAGCAGCTATGGCAAGCAAGGTCGGCAAGAAGACGACGGCAGCAGCGCGCGCCGGTTCCAGTTCCGGTTCTGGTTCCAAGGTGAAGGTGGCGGCGAAGAGCCGGGCGAAACCGGCACCCACAAAGGCCACAACGAAGGCAGCCGCCGCGCCACGCGCCGGCGCGACGATGACGGCCGAGCGGGCGACAGCCAGCCCCGCGATCGGACACCGCTCGGCGGCCCGTGCCGCGCGCCCACCGCGCAGCGACGTCGACAGCCTGCTGCGGCTGGCGCTGGTCAAGGATCTGAACAGTGCCGAAGGCAAGGCGGCACTCAACACCGCCCAGGCTGCGGCCCTGCGCAATGCGCGTGCCTTGCGCGCGCAATCGACGCGTCTCGGTCTGAGTCGCGGCGAAACGGCAAGCCTGCAACGCAACTCCGACCAAGCGCTGTTCCGTGCCGTGCTGGCACGCGAGCTGCCGAACATCGCCGGCAAGCTGCGCGCACTCAAGGCGCTGCCGCCGCCCCAGGCCGCACCCGCGTTGCCGCCGCTGCCGCTGCCCGGCATGCCCGGCACGCCCACCAACCCCAGGGCCGCGCCGCTGCTGCTGTCGGCGCGGGTGGACTGGACCCCCGCCGACGCGCTGGCCACCAGCTTCAACGTGCTCACCCGCATCGGCGGCAACACCGTGGCCACCACCACCGTAGCCGGCACGCCACCGCACACCGCGCTCATCACCGGCCTCACGCCCGGCACCAGCTACACCTTCCGCGTGCGCGCCGCCAACCTCGCGGGCACCTCGGCCGAGTCGGCCGATTCCAATGCCATCACCATCGCCGCGCTGCCGGTGCCCACCGCGGGCGTGCCGCTGGACTTCTCGCTGCCGCTGTTCTCCAGTGCCCCGGCGCTGCTGATGGACCCGCTCGCCGAAGCCGCCCGCAACTTCGCCGCCGGTGCCGCCAACACTGCCAGCACCTGGCGCTACGAGCACCTGAAGGCGCAGGCGCTGATCGCCGCGCGCGAGTCGCTGGCCTTCGATGCCCAGATTGCGCGGCTGATGCAGCTCGCCACCACCAAGCTGGGTGCGGCAGAGGGCATCCTCAACGAAACCCTGCTGGCCGCTGCCGAATACCTCAAGAAGGGTGAGGATCTTGTCAGCCAAGCTGCCACCGCGCCCTCCATCGACGACGTATTGAAGGAGCTCGGCGACACTGCCGCGCAGTCGCTGCTGCTGCCGCTGTTCCTCGCCTGGCTGGTGGAAAAGGGCCCGCTGAATTTCTGGATCGGCCTGTTCGAGGCCATGCTCTGCGACCTCGCCAGCGTATTCCCTGGCTCCGCCACCAGCTTCGGCCGTACTGGCAGCTATCTGAAGCGGGCCTTCGACAGCAACCTCGATGGCCTGCGCACGACGCTGTTGACCGCCGTCTCCGATATCCGCTCGCGGCTCGATGCCGAGGTGGAAACCATGGTCGCACCCCTGCGCACCGCCGTTGCCTCGGTGATTGCCGGCACCAACCAGGCCATGGCCGATGTCTTCGAGGGCTTCGACCTGCCGCTCACGCAAACGCCCTCCGCCACGTCCGGCGCGCCGGATGTGGCCAACGCCGATCCCTTCCGTGGCCTCTACGAGCGCCTCAACGCGCAGGTGGATGCGCTGGCCGCCACCATCAAGACGCGCATCAACCAGGCACTCGACAAGATCACCGACACCACCGAGAACGGCCTGCTGCGCAAGCTGGTGATCGGCTTCGTCTGCATCCCGCTGCTGGCCTTCCTCATCATCTCGCTGGCCGGCGGGCCGTTCAGCGCCGCGCTGCTGGCGGCAGTGGTGCTGGTGGCGGCGGAGGAGCTGATCCGCCTGCTGGTGCGCTGGCTCACCGGGCCGCTGCTCGGCAAGGTCAACGAGCTGAAGAACAAGCTGATGGAGCAGATCGGCCGCCTGCAGGGCTTCTTCGCCCTGCAGTCGCAGCTGGTGCGCAACGCCAGCCCCGAGGAGATTCTGGAGATGGTGGCGAGCGAGCTGCGCAATCTGCGTGACTTCCTGCCGCAGACCTTCCTCGACGAGTCGGCCGCGCTGCTCGCCGAAGCCCGCTCGGTGATCGTCAACGCGGCCAATCAGCTTGGGCTGGCCGCCGAGCAGGCGCTGGGCCGCGAGAACGCCACCGCCTTCGAGGTGCTGAAGGCCGGCTACCTCGGCGGCGTGTCGCCCTCGCCCGCCCCCGGCGGTGCCCACCCCGAATGGCTGGCGGGCTCTGCCCTGCTGCGCGACCTCAACCGGCTAGAGCAGCAACGCACCGGCCTGCTCGACGGCAAGGAGCTGGAGTTCACGCATCGCATCTCGCTCAGCCGCCTGCTCGGCGGCGCGACCGAATTCACCGCCTTCCGCCTCGCCCGCGAAGCGGTGGTGGAGCTGACCCAGCTCGACCTCATCGACCGCAGCTTCCCCGGCGTCTACCGCGCACTCATCAAGGACGTGCGCGTCACCGGCGTGTTCGCGGGCCTGGGCGTGGGCGGCGCGCCGCTGCTTGGCAGCGTGCCGGTCACCCTCACGCACCTGGGCGAGTCGCGCACGCGCATCCGCCTGCGCAGCAACCCCGGCGCACCGCCGCTGGCGCTGCCCGTGGGGCTGCTGCCCACCGCCGAAGCCTGGGCCGCCCTCATCGCCGACGAGCTGCTGCGCAAGGAGGTAGCCGCCGCGCTCGGCACCGTGCCGGTGGCGAATCTCGAAGAACTCCAGGCCGCGTTTTTCCTGCTGCTGTTAATACTGCTTTTCCTCGGCGCCACCGATGCCGTCACCGCCGCCATCGAAGCACTCGCCCAGCCGTACCGGCAGGCCTGCCTCGAACAGGTGCCTGCCGCCGTCGGCCGCATTGCCGCCGCCAACGCCTTTGGGGTGGTGCCTACCGCAGCACTCGAAGCCGGTGCCACCACCCTGCTGGAGCGCATCAAGTTCGGGCCCATCCTCGGCTTCACCGCCACGGGTGTGGACCTTGCCGGCATGGCCGGGCAGATCACCGCCATCCTGCGCGACGGCATTTTCGGATCGGCGGTGCTGGCGCCGGTGTCTGCCGCAATGCGCGTGCGTCCGGGCACCCTAGACCCACGCATCAACCAGCGCGTGCTGCTGGTGCGAGGCCTGCGCGCCATCGCCATCGACGCCTGGCAGGAAGGCACCGCCGCCTTCCGCCAGCGCATCGCCCGCTGGGGCGACGCCACGCTGGAGGAAGACGCCGACCCGCAGGTGCGCGCACTCGGCTTTGCCACGCTGGTGCGGCGCGAAGCACCGGAGAGCGCGGTGTTCAACCTGCTGCCCGGCGACGGCCTCACCGCGCCGCTGCGCGCCGACCCCGGCCTCGGCCCCAGCGACGGCCCGCCGCTGAACGCGGCGAGCACCCTGCAATACCGGCCGATGGAAAACCGCGGCCTGGCCGGGGCGATCCAGCTGCGCATGGAAGGGCTGGGCGACGACCTGCTGCCGCAGCTTTCCGACACCCTCAGCGACCTCGTGCTGCAAGTGACCGTGCGCGGCTGCTACGACGAAAGCCTGGCCCGCACCGTGCGCGCCAGTCGCCGCCAGACCGCCGCCGCACTCGGCATGGTGGCCGGCGCCACGGGCTTGAGCCTCGCGCAGCCGGGCGCGCTGCCGCGCGTGGATGCGGGCGTGAGCGAGCTGCGAACCGTGCATTACAGCCTGCGCGCGCACCGCGACAAGACCCTGCAGATCTGGAACATCGCCATCGTCGCCCAGCCCTTGCTGGCCTCGCTGCTCGGCCCGCTCGCCGCCGGCAAGACCGCACTCGGCCGCGACCAGCCCTTCCAGCCGCTCGATGCCCTCACCGACAACCTCTTCACGCTCGAACTCGGCAACACCCCGCTCGCCAGCACCGGCACCGGCCTGCGCGGGCTGGTGCAGCGCCTGCGCATCGGCCCCGGCGACCTCGGCTTCGATGCCGGCGTACTCAGCGCCGGCCGCAATGTGCTGGCCGAAGCGCGGCTGGTGGCGCTGGGTGTGGCGGTGATTCCCATGCCGGGCGCAGTGCGCGCCGAAGACGCCGCCGACACCGTCGACGCCCTCAACCTGCGTCTCGCCGCCACCGCTCCTCTCGACCGCCTGCTGCCCGGCTTTGCCGGCGGCGGCAGCCTGCCCTTGCCGCAGCGGCTGAAGATGACGCCCATCGCCAACCCGCCCAACGCGCCACTGCTCAGCGAACTGTTCGGCACCAGCACCGGGACGCTCCCCGGCCTGGTGCTGACCCTGCCGCCCGCCGCGCAACTGAGCGACGCCACCAACGGGCTCTACGACGTGATCTTCTCGATGAGCTACCGGGTGCCGCTGCGGCAGGCCGGCTCGCGCATCGGCGCGCTGAGGTAAGCCGGAACGCCAATCTGTGGACGATGCGCCGGAGATGGCGGAGCAAGCGGAGGTTTAGCGGCGATAGTGCTGGTCAGCGCTCCACAAGACGCTGACCAGCCCAAAGCCATCCCCTGGTCGAACCGCTCGAACCCGGCTTCTGAGCCAACGACCAGCCGTCGGATAACTGGCACCTGAAATCCGCCGCTCTCGCCGTACCGGTGGACAAAATCTACTGTGTCCGCCTCGGGACAACACAGGGAGTGGAGTCAAGATGAAGACCGTTTTGCGAGGCATCACATCCGGTTTTGCGGGTCTGCTCTTGGTCAGCTGTGGTGGCGGTGGAAATGGGGTGCCGCCGGTCGCGTCCCCGATCTCCACGCCCAGTCCAGCACCGAGTCCGGCGCCGAGTCCGGTACCGAGCCCAGCGCCCCCAACAGCACCTGCGCCCAGTCCCGCAGCGACGCTGACCTTGAGCAGCCTGGAACTGGCACAGACCCATGTGCTCCCCGAAGAGGGCAAAAGCTGGATACTGAGCAATGCCACGGAGGCCCTGCACTTCGTCGGCCAGCGCAAGGCGCTGGCACTGGTGCAGATTGCGCAGGCCAATGCGAGCAACCCGGTGCTGGAAGGCTGGCGCAATGGCAGCCAGCTCGGCACCGTCGCGCTGGCCGCTCCCAATCTTCTGGCCCGCACCGAGGGCTCAGGGCCGGCCTATGCCAGTGATCGCTACAGCGCGACCATTCCCGCTGTCTGGATGAAACCCGGGCTGCAATTGCGCATCAGCGCCAGCAACTTCGAGGCGAGTGCGTTCCGCAAGCCCATAGTCGGCGCCGACATGCCGGTGATCTTGCGCGTGCTGCCGTTTTACCTATTCGGTGCGAACGACAGCACCAAGCCGTTCGACCAGGTGAAGATGCCCGACGCGACCACCATCGGCGAGGTTTTCGAGAAGTGGCCCGTTGCACAGCTCGATGTCGCGAACCATGCGGCACAACGCATCAGCTGGCCCACGCTGGTGATCGGTCCGCGCAACGACGCCAGTGGCATCGCGCAGCCGGCCTACGTGGCACGCAACAGCTCCGAGCAAAAGGGCAGCTTTGCGGTACTGAGCGCGGCGCTTGGCCTGCTGGGCGACCTGCTCGTCGCCAATGGCGAGGCTTCGCAGAACGTGCAGTACTACTCACCACTGATCCTCATCGACCAGGCTGGCAGATACGCCTCTCCCGGCGGCGGTTTGGGCTCGTCCGGTGGCGACACCGGTGCCGGCGACATCAACTACGCCGGCATCTTCATCCACGAACAGGGGCATGCCATGGGCCTGCCGCATGCGGGCGAGGCTTTCGATCAGGGCCGCTATCCGTACGAGTGGGGCAGCCTGAAAGGCTCGGCCTGGGGTTTCGACTTCAACCACCAGGAGTTTCTGCCGCCCTTCATGGCCACGACGTCAGCGGACTTCAGCAGCTGCGCCAGCGACAGCTTTGCCGGCCATGCCCGCGCCGCCGATGGCAGCTCGCGCTGCATCAAGCAGGACCCGATGCAAAGCGGCGCTGGCGATCAGGACCCCGGCTACAAATTTGCCACGTTTTCGGACTACAGCAGCGCGGTGATGCAGCGTCACTTCGAAGGGTTGACCACCACCGACAGCAGCGGTGGCCGTGTGTATGACGGTGGCTATATCGTGGAAGACAGCAGCTTCCCCGGCGGCTACAAGCGCTGGGACCGCATCGATCTGCAATGGGTGAATCACACACCGACGACGACCAACTACGCGCAGTACGGCTATCTGCAGGGGTTTCCGGTGCAGAAGAACGTGCCAGTGCATGCGATCGCCTTGACCATCAGCAAGGCCGGCAGCGTTGGTGCCACCCAGATTTATCCGCCACTCAATTACACCGGCAATCTGATCCAGTACGTAGACCCCACCGATACCGCGCAACGCGCCGACATCGTTCACTACCGGTCACCCTACAACGGCAGCGGCAAAGGTCGCTGGTATTGCTCCAACTCCGGCTGCGATTACACCGTGCGGGTGACTTATGCCAATGGCACGGTGCGGCATGTCGGCTTGCAGGGTGCCTTTCGCAACTTCGACAGGCCTGGTGGAATCGAGCAGGGCGCTGCCAGTGATTTCGAAGCGGGCACCAGCGATCCCAAGGACGGCGACAGCTTTCGCCACTACGTGATCCACGTTTTGAACGACGCCCCGCTTGCCAAAATCGAACTGCTCGATACGCCGACATACTGGAGAGGCCTGCCCGCCAATCCGACGGTGCTCGCCTCGCGGTGAAGCTTCAACTGGCGCCTGCTTCTGGCACTTTGTATGTCAACACACTCTAATTATTCCGCCCATGGATTCTCCACTCGCGGCCAGTAATTGAGGCTGCGGGTCTTGTAGGGAATGTTCTTGAAATCCTTTGCCGTCGAACCGGGCGCGTCGGCATAGATCACCTCGGTGGCAATCGGCCCGAAGGTCGCGTTGAAGTGTTGTGCTGATTTCACCACCACCAGTTTCTTGTCGCTCAGCTTGAGCCCCATGCCCTCGAAAGCCTCCGGGGCCAGCACCTGGCCGCGCTGGCTGACGAGCACGATGTCGATGCCATTCTCGGCCTGCACCCAGACGCCGGTGCCGAGCGGGAAATGAGCATTCAGGCCGAACTGGGTGTGCTTCTCGACGATGGCGCGCACGGTCACCTTCAGGTCGATGGGCTGGCCGGACATCGGGCCGCACTTGCCACCGATGCGCAGCTCCAGCGTCGCGCCCACACCGGCGCTCCGGCACAGCGCCACCGCGCCCAGGTCCCAGTAGCAGCCGATGGCGAAGTGGCCGACGCCGGCATCGAGCAGGGCCTGCAGCACGAAGTTGCTATCGCCCATCGCGCCGCCGCCGGGGTTGTCGGCGACGTCGGCCATGACGATGAGGCCTTCGCCCTGGTGCGCCTTTATTCGTGCAATGGCTTCGGGTAGCGGTGTCGGCGGCTTCAGGGCTTCGTGGCGCATCGCCCAGAACTCCTGGCCGAGTTGCTCGGCCAGCGCGGCAGCTTTGGCGGGATCGTTGTCGGTCACTACCCACAGGCGCGCGCCGGTTTCAGCCACGTCGCCCAGCGGAAAGCCGTGGCCGAGGTTGACCGACAGCACGCCGTCTTTGCCCTCGTACGACTGCATGCGGCTGACGAAGGACTTCATCGGCTCCACCGTGGTGTTCCACATGCCGATCATGCGGCAGTCCTGCACCGCGGTCGTCGGCCTGATCTCGCCAGCGACCTGCTGCATGGTCAGCGCATACAACTCGCGCAGGCGATCGAGGCCGTCGGTGTGCGGATATTCCTTGTAGCAAATGATGAGGTCTGCGCTCTCATGCATCCGCTGCGTGTAGTGGCAATGCAGGTCCAGCTCCACACCGATGGGTACTCGCGGCCCGACGAGCTGGCGCACGGCGTCGATGATGTCGCCCTCGCAGTCGTCGTAACCCTCGGCCACCATCGCGCCATGCAGATAGAGCTGCACGGCATCGACGGGCAATGCGGCGCGCAGGTCTTCCAGCAATTGCTCGCGGTAGTTCTCATACACGCGGCGCAAGGTGCGACCGGCAGGCTGCGAGAAGGCGGCGATGCTCTCCACCACCGTGTGCCCGTCCTGCGCCGCCAGCTTGATGAGTTCGGCATGAAACACGCCGATACCGGTCGGGGATTTCAGGCTGCCTTCGCCGCGATAGGAGCCGTGCAGTTCGAAGTCGACCTGGCCGGTCGGCACCGCCGTGAAGGTGTTGGTCTCGGTGGCCAGCGTGGCGGCGAAGATTTTCATGCGGCGCTCCGTTCGAGCAGACGATTCGGGGCCATCGCCGCGGCAGTGATGCCCGCCGCCTCGAAATCTTCTAGCGCTGTCTGGCGCAGCGCCAGATTGGTGGCGAACACCGAAAGCGCGGGCGAGGTCTTCACGCCATAGCCGCCCAAGCCCGCGAGCCAGAAGAAGTCTTCGCAGCGCGGGTCGTAGCCGACCACGGGCGAGCGGTCGAGCGTCATGGTGCGCAGGCCGGCCCAGCTGCGGGTGACGCGGCGGATGTTGAGCGTGGTGGCGGTTTCGATGCGATCGACGCCGATGGCGATGTCCAGCTCTTCCGGCTGCGCATCACAAGGCTCACTGGGCGTTTCATCGCAGGGCGAGGCGAGAATCAGGCCGGCATCGGGCTTGAAATAGTACGAGGCGTCGGCCGCGATCACGGCGGGCCAGCCCGCGCTGCCCGCAGCATCGGGGCTGTCGATGAGCATGGCGGTGCGGCGCAGCGGCGTGATGCCGAGCGGCGCAAGGCCCGCGAGACCGGCCAGCGTATCGGCCCAGGCACCGGCAGCATTCACCAGCACGCGCGCGCGGAACTCGCCGCTGGCCGTGATGATGCGCCAGCCCTGCGCGTGCTCCAAGGCCAGCACACCGGCATTGCAGACCAGCGTCGCGCCCGCCGCTTTCGCCATGCGCAGAAAGCCGAGGTGCAGGGCGTTCACGTCGATGTCGTGGGCGCTGGTGTCGAGCGCGGTATGCGCGACGGCTTCAGGGCGTAGCACCGGCACCCAGGCGAGCGCTTCGGCAGCGGTCATTCGGCGCACGTAGGGCGAGGTGCAGAACGCCTCGATGGTCTCGCGCGTGTGCTCGCCACCGACGTACAGCCGACCGCGCGGCGTCAGCAGCGGGTGCTCTGCAAAGCCGGGCGGTGGTGCATCGAGAAACCCGCGGCCCGCGCGCGTGATCGCACGCACCAGTTCGTTGCCATACAGGCAGGTGTAGAGCGCGGCCGAGCGGCCGGTGCTGTGATAGCCGGGATGCGGTTCGGCTTCCAGCAACAAAACGCTGGCCTTGGGCGCCATACGCGCTGCAAAGGAGGCACCGACGATGCCGGCGCCGATGACGGCGTAGTCGTAGGTTTGCATGGGGTTCAGGCCTCTGCGCTGCGGGGCGCGCTCAACTGTTGCCAGCTGCCGCTGATCGGGAACCACCAGAGCAGTGCGCCAGTCACCGTCAGCCCCAATGCGGGGAACCAGGCCACCACCCACTTCAGTGCGGACACCGCCTGCGGCGTAAGGGCCTCGCCGGATTGGGTGGCATCGAAGCCCACCCAGCCGAGAAAGATCAGGCCCGCGCCGGCCGAGATCGCGGCCATGCCCTTCACCACCTGGCCCTGCAGAGACGTGTAGAGACCCGCGCGCTCGACACCGAACTTCTCGCGGCCGTAGTCGATGATGTCGCCCATGATCACCGGCACCGCCACCACGGTGGAGAGAATGCAGAACGCCATCGAGCCAAACAGTGTCGCCAGCAGTACGATGCTGGGGTTTGGTTGCAGCAGGCCCATGCTGGCGTAGAACAGACCACCCAATACCAAGGACACCGCCCAAACCCGCTGACGCGAATACTTAGTCATCCACCAGCCCCAGAAAGGAATACCCAGCATGCTGATGGGCACCACCAGGGCGAACACGACGTTGACCGAGCTGGACAGCAACAGGTAGTTGGTGAGGTAGAGCAGCGACACACCCTGCGACATGCCGGACATGAAGTTGGTGATGGAGAAACAGGCGATGAGCCGTATTAGAGGCTTGTTGCCAATGACCGATTTCCAAAGCAGGGCAAAGCTCTCCTTGGGGATTTCACTGGCCGGTTTTTGCTCGCCGGGGACGCGGGTATCGGGCACGCGCCAGAGTGCGATGAAGTTGAGCGCCGGCAACAACAGCACGATCACGATGGCGACCAAGCCGAGCAGCTGCATGTTCAGCTCCGCGGTTTCGAGCAGGCCCAGTGCCTTGCCTGCGGGTGCCACGGCATAGAACAGCAGGCCGCCGATGAGGCTGGCGACTGCAATCCAGGTGACGATGCGCGTGCGCTGCACGGGCTCTGGCGAAAACTCCAGGCTCCACGAACGGTAGGGAATCTCCACCAGCGACCAGCCGATGTTCGCCATCAGAAACCAGAAGCCGTAATAGCTTGCCGTGACCTGTGCTGGTGGGCGAAACAAGAACCAGAGCGCGAGCACGGTGAGGATGGTGCCTGCGGCCATCCACAACTTGCGGCTGATACCGCGACGCGCGGTGTAGTCGGAGAGATAGCCGATCAACAGGTCACTGAAGACATCGAACACACGCACCACCAGAACGGCGGTGCCGAGTGCGATCAGCGCAATGCCGGACTCCTTGGCATAGATGCCCTGCAGGATCGCGCCTGCTGGTGCATGCATGAAGGACTGCAAAATGCCGGGCAGCGCGAACAGCAGCAGCAGGCTGCGGCTGATGGCTGGTGCGGGTGCTGCGGTGGTCATGCTTGGCACGGTCACGACCAGGGGTTCTCCACACGCGGCCAGAAATGGTTGTCGCGCTTGGTGAAAGTCATCTCCGCAAACGCCTGCGAGGTCGAGCCCGGCGTGCCCATGTAGAGCACCTGCGTCGCGATGGGCGCGAACTCGGCATGGAAGTGCTGCGTCGATTTCACGACGATCATCTGCTTGTCGCCTAGCGTGATGCCGAGGCCCTCGAAGCACTCGCGCGAAAACACCTGCGAGCGCAGGGTGTTGAGGGCGATGTCGATGCCGCCCGCCGTGCGAACCCAGACGCCGGTGCCGAGCGGACGGTAGGCGCCGAGGCCGCTCTGGCCGTGGTTCTCGACGATGGCCTGCACCGTCACCGCCACGTCGACCGGATCACCCGACATCGGCCCGCATTTGCCGCCGATGCGCAGCACGATTTCGGCACCCACGCCTGCGCTCTGGCACAGCGTCACCGCACCGACGTCCCAGAAGCTGCCGATCACCGCATTGCCGATGCCGGCATCGAGCATCGCGCGCAGCACGAAGCTGCTGTCGCTCATCGCGCCGCCGCCGGCGTTGTCGCCAATGTCGGCCAGCACGACCGGGCCTCGTGGCGCGGCACGCGCTTGCTCCAGTGCGGCGGCAATCGACAGCGGCGGGTCGTAGGTCTCGAAGCGCAGCGCACGAAACTCCACCGCCAGTTGCTGTGCCAGTGCCTCGGCCTGGGGCAGATCTTTATTCGTCACCACCCACAGCTTCGCGCCGCATTCCGGCACGTCACCCCAGGGGAAGCCGTGGCCAAGCGACACCGACAGCACGCCATCCCTGCCCTCATAGGACTGCATACGCTTGACGAAGGACATCATCGGCTCGCGCGTGGTGTGCCAGATGCCGATCATCCTGCAATCGACCATCGCCGTTACCGGCTTGATCTGTCCCGCCACCTGCCGCACCAGCAGCGCATACAGCTCGCGCAGGCGGTCGATGCTGTCGGTGTGCGGGTATTCCTTGTAGGCAATGATGAGGTCGGCCTGCTGCAGCATGCGTGCGGTGGTGTGGCAATGCAGATCCAGTTCGACACCGATCGGCACGGTCGGGCCGACTAGGGCGCGCACACGCTCGATGAGGTCGCCCTCGCAGTCGTCGTAGCCCTGCGCCACCATCGCGCCGTGCAGGGTCAGCTGCACGGCATCCACCGGCAGCGCGGCCCTCAGGTCATCGAGGATGCAGTCGCGATATTCCTCATAGAGCGCGCGCAGCGTAGGGCCGGAGGGCTGCGCGAAAGCGGCGAAGCTCTCGACCACCGTGTGGCCATCGGCGGCGGCCAGCCTTTGCAGCTCGGCGTGAAACACGCCGATGCCATCCGGCGCCTTGCGGCTGGCATCGCCGCGATACACACCATAGGCCTCGAAGTCGATGCGACCGGTTGGCACCACGGCGGCGGTATTGGTTTCGGTCGCGAGTGTCGCGGTAAAAAGTTTCATGGCGGTAGAGAGTGTTGACCTATGAATGATCGAAGCGTTGCGAGTCAAAAAGCCGCCCGGCGAGGCGCGGGCCGCAGGCTGTGGTTGTTCCACAGCCAAGGGCTGCAACGAAGCCCGGCGGCTTTTTGGCCGCAACCCTCCGGGGCCGGATTGTTTTGGGGCATTGCTTCCTCACAAGGCTTGCGAATGGAACAACCATTCGCTGCGCCTCGTTCGTCGCACTGCCCCAAAACAACCTTCGGCCGCTTCGATCATTCATAGGTCAACACTCTCTGGCATTCCGCTGCGCAGAAAGTGCAGGTTCCAGGTTCTTTGCAGGCTGAAGAAGAAGCCGACCACCGCGCCGTCGCGGCGCTCCAGCGTCACGACCCCCTGCGCTGGGGAGCCCAGCACCGTGACGGTGCAGAGGAACACCTCGCTGGAAACCGGCTTCAGCTGGATGCGGTTGGGATGAAAGCGCGAGTCGAGGTCGATGACGAGCGCATCCTGTTCGCACACGATCCGCACCGGGGTGCCGAAGTCGGCCAGGCGATAGCTGCCGACCAGCTCGGCTGCCAGCGCAGTGGTCGCGGGCGGTGTGTCGGGCAGGCGCACGTAGGTCTCGCGGCGACCGCAGGTCTCGACCTCGATTTCGCTGGCTGTAGCCGAAGCCGAGGGATGCACAGTGACCGGGCCAAAGCTGGAGTCGTTGCCCAGCACACCGTCTTCGTCACGCAGCAGACCTTCGGGGGTCGCATTGATTGCGAACAGCAGCTTGTCCTGCTGCGGCCGGATGCTGAAGACGCGACGCAGCGCCGGCGAGTAATAGTTGCCGATCAGCGCCTCGCGGCCTGCGGCCTCGGCATTCACCTTGGGCGGGCCCAGCACATCGGCCAGCAGCAGCTCGGCGATCTTGATGCCGAGGGCGCCGGGTTCGCTGTCCGAACGGTTGGCGAGCACGACAATATCCAGCCCCTCGGCCGGGTAGCACAGCAGCGCGCTCTTGCTGCCGAAGGTGGAGCCGTCGTGCCAGCGCAGCTCGACACCGCGATGCGGCTGGCATTTGAGGCCGAAGCCGTAGTTGTGCTCGCTGCCATTGTTGAAGCGCGGCTTGCGCAAGATCTCCGCCCAGCTGGCGGCGCTTCCCAGGCGCTGCTCGCGCAGATTGGCGGCCCAGCGCAGCATGTCGTCAACGGTGCTGACGATGCCGCCGCCGCCGACCAGTTCCTCGCAGGGGTAGATGCCGCGCTTGTAGCGGCCATCCGGCAGGCGGATGTGCGAGGTCGCGAGCCCCGGCAGCAGTTCCATGTCGTTGGGCCACAGCACGCTGTCGACCATGCCCAGCGGCGCGAACAGACGCTGCTGGAAGAAGTCCGCGAGCGACAGGCCGGAGGCTCGCTCGATCAACAGCGACAGCAGGCCGTAGCCGTAGTTGCTGTAGCACCAGGCCTCGCCGGGCGCGAAGTTGCTGTCAGTGAAGCGCGAGGACCACTGGTGCGTGAGGCCGGCCGGAATCTGCGGGAACAGGCCCTCGCTCAGAAAGAACGCGACGCTGTCCAACGCATCGCGCCCACCGCCGCTGTGGTTGAGCAGCTGCCGCAGCGTCGGTGCGCCGTTGAGTCCGGTCAGCTCCGGCAGGACCGTGCGCACCGGCTGGTCGATGTCGAGCTTGCCGTCTTCCACCAGCAGCATCACGGCCAGACCGGTGAACTGCTTGGTGACCGAGGCGATGCGCATGCGCGTGGCTGGCGTGTTGGCGACGGCCTGCTCGATGCTGGCCAAGCCAGTGGCGCGGCGATACAGCAGCTGGCCGTGCCGCACCACACCCACCGCATAACCCGGCACATCGCTGCGGGCACTGGGCTCCAGCAGCTGGTCGATGGCGGTGCGGATGTCCGGGGCGAGGTCGTTCATGCGTTCGATGATGGCGCGATCTGCCGGGCGAATTCGACAATCAGCGCACCGGCGGCAGCGGCCTGCACAGGGTCGGTGAGCAGCGACATGTGCGTCGCCGCTTCCATCCGATGATGGCGGCTGTGAGGCTGCTTGCCGCGTGCCGCCAACTGTTCGTGGCTCAGACGAAAGGCAGCGACCTGCTCCGGCGTCACCACCGGCGGGTGCTTGCCGGCACTGAGCGTCAGCGTCGGGATGGCGGGGGTGGCGGGCAGCGCAGCGACCTCGGCTCGAATGCTCGATAAATTGGCAATCTCGGCCGTCAGGGTTTTCATGTGGCGGAAACGCCCGTAGGCGGCCGTCTGATCCGGCGTCAGCTCGATCGGCTTGCCGCCCGGCTTCAGGCGCTTCGCGATGGACTCCATCAGACCGATGCGGGCCAGGCCGTACAGCAGCCAGATCGCCACCTTGGTTCTCAGCACCACCATGCGACGGAACGGCAGGTTTTCGGGCGAGGCATCGAGCAGCACGAGGCCAGCGACCAGATCGGGCCGGGTGGCGGCGAAGTAGCGCATGTACAGGCCGCCCAGGGAGTGACCGGCCAGAATCACCGGCGTGCGGATGCCGGCCGCTTTGATCAGGGCCTCCAACCTCTGCGTGACGGCGGCGGCGCTGACGTCATCCGCCGGCCCGCTGCTCTCGCCGATGCCGGCGCGCTCGTAGCTGAGCACCTGGGTGTGCGGCGCCAGCGCCTGCTCGAAGCCGCTCCAGGTGCGGATGAGGCTGCCGCCGCCGGCCTCCAGCACCACCGGCGGCAGCGTGCCAGCGACACCGCCGATGTGGACGTGCAGGCGCTGTGCGCCGATGTCGATGGTGCTGTCCTTGATCGTCATGCCCTAGAACTCCAGCGACAGCCGCAGCACCATCGAGCGCGGCAGGCTGTAGACATAGGATGAATTGGCCACCGTGGAATCGGTTGATGGCAGGGTCGATGTGGTGCCGCCGGTGGAGGGGCCGAAACCCGCGGCCACCTTTTGCACATTCAGGATGTTGTTGACCGAGAAGGTCAGCGAAGGCGCCCCCGCCCAATCGTTGCGGCCCAGGTTGAAGGTGGCGCCCAGGATGCTGTAGTCGCCCACCTCGGTCTCGTGCGTGATCTCGGCAAAGGCCTTGCCCTGGAAGGAATTGATCACCGAAAACTGCGTCTGCCAGTTGCCCAGCTCGCGGCTGTAGCTGATGGTGCTCACGGCCTGCACCAGCGGCGAGCTGGGGAACAAGGTGCCCTTGGGGACGACCTGGCCGGAGGCGTCGTCAAAGGTCGTGGTGGTGCGGGCCTCGATGTAGGAAGCGGTTTGCTCCAGCGTCAGGCCGCGCAAAGGGGTCTTCCAGCGAATCGTCATCTCGGTGCCGAGGTTGTGGCTGCCGCCGACATTGTCGGTGTAACCATTGAGACCATCGGAAGTCACCTGCCGCACCTGAGGGTTCTTCCAGTCGAGGAAAAACACTGTCAGATCGAAGCGCAGCTTGCGATCGAACCAGTCGGTGCGGGTGCCGATTTCGTAGTTGTAGAGCGAGCTGGATTTGAAGGTGAGCGGAATGTCCGGCGACGGAATGGTCGGCACGTTGAACCCGCCGAACTGGAAGCCGCGCGCGACGACGCCATAGAACATGATGTCCTTGAACGGCCGGTAGGTGGCGGCAATTTTCGGGCTGAAGCCTTTTTCGAGAATGCGCGGTGACTGGCCGCTGTTGATGGCCGAAGCGCCGCTCGCCAGCAGGGTGCCGCCCACTTCGGTGCGATACAGGCGGCTGCCGAGCGTGAGCCGAAACTGCTCCGTGAAATCGTAGTTGCCCTCGCCGTAGATCGCCTGCTCATCGGCCTTCAATGGATCGAAGCCGCCGTCCGAGGCGCTGATTCCGTCGGTGCTGACCAGTGTGGAGAGCTGCTCGACCGGGATCAGTGCCGTCAGCTGCCCCAGCTGATCCAGGGTCTCGTTGGAGGCATTCAGGCGCGAGCGGATGTCGGCGGCGTAGGTGCTGAAGTAGATGCCGCCGATCCAGGTGAGCTTGCCGGTATCGGGTGACACCAGACGCAGTTCCTGCAGCAGGCCCTTGGTTTTGACGTTGCGGATGGTGCGCAGATAACTCACGCCGGCAGTTGAAGGTGGCTGCAGCAGATAGCTGGTGTCGATGTCGGTATCGCTGCTCTTGTTCTGGTAGCCGGTGAGCGAGACCAGCGTGAACCAGTCGAAGGCATAGCGCATGTCGAGTGTGCCCAGGCCGTAGGCGTTGACGATGTCCGAGGCCGTGGGTGCGTCGTTGCGCGCATAGCTGCCGTCGCGGAACGTGACGATGTTGATGTCGTCGGAACGGCGTTCGTTCGCGGTGTACCAGGCATTGATGGTGAGCTCCTCCGTTGGCTTCCACAGCGCCATGACGCGACCGCTCCAGTTGCGGCCGGTATCGACGTCCTGCTGCGTGCGCGAGGGATTGTTGCTGTCGATCACGCCGGGCAGTTTCTGGAAGATGCCCGAGCCACGGAATGCCAAGGTCTCACCCACCGGGATATTGAGCGCAAAACCGGTATTGGGCGCGTTGCTGCCGCGATTCACCTTGGTGTATTCGGTGAAGGCCTTGCCCTCCCAGAGACCCAGCTTCGGGTAGTTGGGCACGTAACGGATCAGGCCGGCGAGGGAGGTCGCACCGAACAGCGTGCCCTGCGGCCCCTTCAAGATCTCGACCGTGCCCAAATCCCAGGGATTGGGGTCGACGATCACCGTTGAACCATAGGGGTCGGAGATGGGGATATCGCCCAGCACCGAGCCCACGGTCTGATTGGTGCCGGTGTCCGGCCCCACGCCGCGCACCGAGACCTTGCGCTGCAGGCCTGCGATCTCGTCCTGCATGTTCACGCCCGGCACGAGCAGGAAGATGTCCTTGAGCTTGCGCACGCCCAGTTTCTCCAGCTTTTCGCCCTGCAGCACCGCGATGCTGGAGGGGATGTTGCGCACGTTCTCCTTGCGCTTGGTGACGGTGACCACCACTTCTTCGAGCTTGACCGCGCCAACGGATTTTTCCTGCGCGGGCGGCGGCGGGCTGTCGGGCAGCGTCGCCACCGGGATTTCGGCAAGTGGGGCCTGCGACGCACCGTCCGGTGCCGCGGCCGTGTCCGCCGCCTGCTCGGACGTCGATGCGGTGGCGGGCGCTGCGCCTGCGCTATCCGTGGTCTGGCTGGGCTGTGCCATCACGCGCAATGAAGTCAGAGCGAGCAGCACCCAGAGGCAAGGAGCAGAAAGTTTTCGCATGACCAATCACGGGCAGATGAACTGCGGGTTGCAGTTGCATGTCCAGATTATTTATGGATGCCCCGCCGAATTGAGTCAGTGATATCACCTGAAACCACGTCCCGGCACATTTCGGTGGAAGCACAGATGGATGCACTTGCAGCCCCTGGCTAGCATGCGGCATGACTGAATCCGCCCAGAAAATCGATGTCATCGTGATCGGTGCCGGCATCGCCGGCCTCGGTATCGCAGCACAGCTCGGCCCGCAGCTGCGCGTTGCGGTGCTGGAGCAGGAGGCGCAGCCGGGTTACCACACCACCGGCCGCTCGGCGGCGGTTTTTTCCGAAAGCTACGGCGGCACGACCGTGCGCCTGCTGACGCGCGGCAGCCGTGATTTTTTCATGCAGCCGCCTGCCGGCTTCGCGAATGATCCTCTGCTGTCCCCACGCGGCTTTCTGTTCATCGCTCGCGCGAATCAGCTCGAATCACTGGAGGCACTGGCCTGCCTGCCAGACATGCGCAACACGGCAACCCGCATGTCTTCCGCCGAGGCCTGCAGGCATGTGCCCCTGCTGCGGCCAGACTATGTCGCCGCCACCTTGCTGGATGAGAGCGCCAGCGATATCGATGTCCATGCGCTGCACTACGGATACCAGGCGCTGCTGCGCAGCCATGGCGGCCAACTGATCTGCAATGCCCGCGTTACCGACATTGAGCGACAGGGCGATACCTGGCAGGTATCCAGCCCAGCCGGCCGATTCGAGGCCCCGCTCGTTGTCAACGCCGCCGGCGCCTGGGCCGATGAAGTGGCGGCGCTGGCGGGTGTTGCAGGCGTCGGCCTGCAAGCCCTGCGCCGCACGGCAGCCCTGGTGGACATGCCGAGGATGGAGGGCATGGAACGCTGGCCCCTGACCATTGATATCGACGAAGAGTTCTATTTCAAACCCGATGCCGGGCGGCTGCTGATTTCGCCCGGCGACGAAACACCCAGCGCGCCCTGTGATGCGGTGCCGGATGAAATGGATCTGGCCCTTGCCGTGGACCGCATCGAACGCGCGACCACGCTCGATGTGCGCCGCATGCACAGCCGCTGGGCCGGCCTGCGCAGCTTCGTGGCGGACCGGACACCAGTTGCCGGCTTTGCCCCCGATGCAGCCGGATTCTTCTGGCTGGCCGGTCAGGGTGGATACGGAATACAGACGGCACCAGCACTGTCTCGATTTGCCGCCTCGCAGCTGCTCGGCAAGCCGGTGCCAGACCCTCTCGCAGACCTGGGGCTGACCAGCAGCGCGCTGTCCCCTCAACGGCTTGCGACCCGCACTGCCGACTAAAACAGTTCGCGAGGCTCGGCCAGCCAGCAAGCGCGTGCCAGCAGCGAAAACAAGAAAGCCCAGATCGAAATCTGGGCTTTCTTGTTGTGTAGCTTGGTGGGTCGTCCCGGACTCGAACCGGGAACCTACTGATTAAGAGTCAGCTGCTCTACCAATTGAG
>JAZKFO010000104.1:0-14762 GCA_040386395.1 Pseudomonadota bacterium
AGGGCGAGACGGTGGCGATGCGCGTCTACCCCAGCGAGCAGCGGCTTTACCTCGCAGCCGTCTACACCCCCATCAACTGGCTGCTGGGGCCGGTGCGCTTCGCAGCCGTGGCGCTGTTGCTGCTGTTGGCAGCGGCCATGCCTGGGCAGCGCGTGCTGCTCTGGCTATTGCCCTGCATCCTGAGTTTGATGCTCACCTTGGGATAGTCGCTGCCGGGTCAGCGCCTTATGCTGATTGCATGTCTTTGCGCATCCTCCTCCCCAGCCTGTTCTGCCTCGCACTCATCGCCTGCTCCGACCGCCCCTACACCGGCCCGGTCAGCGACCACTTCGATGGCGAGCGATTCCACAACGCCGAGCCTTTCGAGAAGAACTGGCTAGATCTGATCCGCTACGTCTGGGAGCGTGACCCCGGCGAGTGGACGCGCGACCTGACTACGCCGCCCGGCCCCAGGCCAGCCGCAACAGTGGGCGAGGGCGCTTTGCGCGCCACCGTCATCAACCACGCCACGGTGCTGGTGCAGTTCGATGGCCTGAACCTGCTCACCGACCCGATCTGGAGCGAGCGCGCCAGTCCGGTGCAGTGGGCCGGTCCGCGCCGCTTTGTGCCGCCCGGCATCCGCTTCGAGGAGCTGCCGAAGATCGACGCGGTGCTGATCTCGCACAGCCATTACGACCATCTGGATCTGCCGACACTGAAGCGCCTGCAGGCGGCGCATGACCCGGTGTTCTATGTCGGGCTCGGTGAGGGGCAGACGCTGCGCGATGCGGGTATCAGCAAGATCACCGAGCTGGACTGGTGGCAGGCCGCGACCCTGCCCAACGGCCGTAAGCTGCATGGCGCGCAGAGTGTTCACTGGTGCGGGCGCGGTATTGGCGGGCGCAACCGCAGCCTCTGGCTTTCGTATGTGATCGAGACGGCGGGCGGGCCGGTGTATTTCGCGGGCGATACCGGTTATGGCCCGCAGTTCAAGGCGGCCGCCGAACGCTATGGCCCCATGCGGCTGGCGCTGCTACCCATCGGGGCCTACAAGCCGCGCTGGCTCACCGCCTACCAGCACATCGACCCGGCAGAGGCCGTGCAGGCGCACCGGGAGCTTCAGGCCAGCGCCTCGCTCGCCGTGCATTTCGGCACTTTCGAGCTGTCGGACGATGGTCAGCACGAGCCGGTGGCAGACCTCGCCACGGCACTGGCGTCTGCGGGGGTGAGGGCGGATGCGTTCACCGCACCGACGTTCGGCAGCGGTTACGATTTCGCCCCGGTTTCACTGCATTCACAGCGCAAGGATTTGCCATGACCTTTTTCACCTTCGTCCGCACCGTGGCGACCCTGCTGCTGGCTGGCAGCGCGCTCAGTGCCCAGGCCCAGGGCAGTTTCTACGGCTACGCCTACGATCTCGAAACCGGCCAGTACCTCTACACCGAGGTGCATCAGCCGACGGTTGAGGCCGGCCGCGAAGTGGCCAGCACCATTCGCTACTACACACCGGACGGCAAGGAGATTGGCAAGAAAACGCTCGATTACCGCGCCGATGCCTATGTGCCCAAGTTTCGTTTCGACCTGCCCGGCGAGGGCTATGCCGAGGCCATCACCAGCAATGGCGAACAGGTGGAACTGCTGAAGATCGCCGGCAAGGGCAAGCCCGAAAAACGCAAGACGCTCAAGCGCCAGGGCGCCACCGGGGCCGACTCCGGTTTCAACCATGTGGTGCAGGACAATCTTGAGCAGCTGATGAAGGGCGAGACGCTGCAATTCCGCTTCATGATCGCGGGCCAGCTCGACAGCTATCGGTTCAAGATCCGCAAGACCGGGGATGCGATGTTCGAGGGCAGGCCAGCGGTCAAGTTGATTGCCGAGGCCGACTCGATCCTGCGCTATGTCGCCCCTGACCTGAGCCTGCTCTACGACATCGGCAGCAAGCGTCTGGTCGAATACAAGGGCGTCTCCAACATCCACGACCCGGCCACCGGCAAGGCCTACAACGCCCGCATCGTCTACTTCGCCAAGCCGCCGGCCGACGCACCCAAGAACCTCCCCGCACTGCCTTGAGACCCGCCATGCGCCACCTTCTGATCACCATTTTCCTGCTCGGTTTCAGCGCGGTCGGCCAGGCGGGCACTGCCTCCAATGAGGCCACCCTGGAGTCGGCGCTGGCCGAGGCGAGGGCCAAGCAGCTGCCGGTGCTGGTCGATTTCCACGCCCCCTGGTGCTACTCCTGCTACTTCATGAAGAAGACCGTGCTCAATGGCGCGGAGTGGTCAAAGGTCGAGCGCACGATGGTGGTGCTGGAAGTCGATGCCGACTCGCCCGAAGGGGCGGCGCTGAAAGATCAATTTGCGGTCAAGGCCCTGCCCAGCTACGTGGTGCTGAATGCCGAAGGCCAGGAGCTGGGCCGCATCAATGCCGAGCGCACGCGCCAGCAGTTCTACAGCGAGCTGGGCCTCATCACCCGCCGCAATGCCACGCTCGATACCCTGCGCGCCAAGGCGGCTCAGGGCGGCAAGGGCAGTGTCGCCGCGACACAGACTCTGCTCGCTGGCTACCTCGCCCGCAACGAGGCGCAGGCTGGTCTCGACTGGCTCGCCACGCTGCCCGTCGCCGCCCGCGACGAGGCGCAGCGGGATGTCGGCATCCAGCGCACGATGGCGCGGCTGGCGCTGAAGAACGCCGCCAAGGCCAAGCAGCCCGAAGCCTGCCTGGTGGCGGCAGAGAAGGCGCTCACCGGCAAGCTGGATTGCGAGAGTCCGTACGATCTCGACACGGCACTCTCATGCAGCAAGGGCGATACGGGTGCCCACCGCCAGCGTTTTCTGACGACCCAGGCACCGCGCTTCGAGACGCTGCTGAGCGGCACCGTGCTGGCGAAGAAGCAGGGCTGCGCCGATGCGCGCAGCGCGGTGTTCTCACTGGCCGATCTCTACGAGGCACAGGGCAACACGGCGGCAAAGGCTGCGACCTTCCAGAAGGGCATTGCCTACTTCGCGCCCAAGATCGCCAGGAGTGCCAAGGCAGACCGCAACGCCGCCGACAATCTGCGCGTGTTCTACGACGCCAGTGGGGACAGCGCCAAACTCGACGCCCTGCTGGAGAAACTGGTCGCGGCCTATCCGGAGGACTACGTCTACGCCAACCGCTATGCCCGCGTGCTGGCCGCACGGGGCGAGCATGAAAAAGCCTTGCCCTGGTTCGCCAGGGCGAGCGAAAAAGCCTACGGCATCAACCGCCTGAGGAACGCCCAGGCGCGCGTGCAATCACTGCTGGCACTGAAGCGTGCCGACGAGGCGCGGGTGGCTGCGGCCGAAGCACTGAAGGCCAACGGCCCCTGGTTTCCTGAAGAAATGACGAAGCTGAAAGCACTACTCGCTGCCGCATGACCACCTCGCCCGAAACCACCGCACGCCTCACCGTCACCTGTCCCGACAAGCCCGGCATCGTTTCGGCGGTCACCACGTTTCTGTACCACCACGGCGTCAACATCACCGAGCTGGATCAGCACTCCAGCGATGCCTATGGCGGCAAGTTTTTTCTCAGGCTGGAGTTCCAGACCCCGACGCTGGACGTCACCGGCGATGCCCTGGTGCGGGCCTTCGGCGAGCTGGTGGGCAAGCCCTACGCGATGGACTGGCGCATCCACTTCGCCGCCATCAAGCCGCGCATGGCGATTCTCGTCAGTCGGCACGACCATGCGCTGATGGAACTGCTCTGGCGCGTGCAGCGAGGCGAGCTGCGGGTGGACATTCCGATGGTGATCTCCAACCACGCTGACCTGCGTGCAGCGGTGGAGGGCTTCGGCGTGCGCTTCGAGCACATCGCCATCGACCCCGCGACGCACGAGGCGGCCGAGGCGAAGATGCAGGCGCTGTTGCAGGGTCAGGCCGACTTCATCGTGCTGGCGCGCTACATGCGCATCCTCTCAGCGGATTTCGTTGCGCAGTGGCCGCAGCAGATCATCAACATTCACCACAGCTTTCTGCCCGCCTTTGCCGGCGCCGACCCCTACCAGCAAGCCGACGATCGCGGCGTGAAGCTGATCGGCGCGACCGCGCACTACGTCACCGCCGAACTGGACCAGGGGCCGATCATCGAGCAGGACGTGGGCCGTGTCAGCCACCGCCACAGCGTGCCGGATTTGCGCAGGCTGGGCCGCGACCTCGAACGCCAGGTGCTCGCCCGCGCGGTGCGCTGGCATGTGGAAGACCGCGTGATCGTCCATGGCAACAAGACCGTGGTGTTTTCATGACCTCGCAGGTCATTGCAGCAGCGGCGGTGCATAGCGAAGATCAAGACATCCACTTTTAACTGCCCTCTTTGCCATGAACCTGCGCGACCAGTTCTTCAAGAAACCCTGGCTGTTCAAGACCTATCTCAACTTCTGGGGGCCGTATCGCGGTGCCGGCATCCGTGTCGCCGAGATCGCGCCGGACTTCAGCCGCATCGTGGTGGAGATGCGCGAGACGCGGAACAACCGCAACGCCGTCGGCACCCACTTCGGCGGCAGCCTGTACGCGATGTGTGATCCCTTCTACATGCTGATGTTCATCAGCCGGCTCGGCAAGGAGTACGTGGTGTGGGACAAGGCCGCGAGCATCGATTTCGAGCGGCCCGGCCGGGGCACGGTGCGGGCGGTGTTTGTCATCACGACGGAGGACATCGAGCGCGTTCAGCGCGAGACCGAAGGCGGCGCGCGCTACACGCCGACCTTCGTCGTCGAAGTGATGGACGCGAAGGGCGAGCGCGTCGCCAAGGTCGACAAGGTGCTGTACTTCCGCCGCAAGCCCGCCAGGGCGTGAACGGAGCCGGTCAGCACTGGCTCAGCTTTTGATCGCCTTGGTGATCAGGTATTCGCGGCCCCAGCGCACCTTGCCGTCGGCTGCGCGATAGCCGGCGAGGAATGCCAGCAGCTCGCTGCGGAAGGCCTCCAGCGCCTCGCCCTTGAGGCTGGCGATGGCGCGCACGGTGGGCCCGTAGCGGGTCGAGAACAGCTCCCAGATTTCTTCCGCCGAATTGCCGAACTGCGGGCAATCGCCGTGGGTGAACTCCAGCGTGTGGAAGGCGCTGCCGAGCAGTGACCGCACCTTGTCCGCATCACCCCAGTTGAAGGGGCTGGCCACGCCGGGCGGCGGCGCGAAATGCTGGTTGGTGATGCGAAACCAGGCCCCCAGTCCGCCATCCGGCGCCCAGGCCAGAAACACCACGCGGCCGCCAGGGCGGGTGACACGCGCCAGCTCGGCCGCCACCTTGGGCTGATCGGGCGCAAACATGTGGCCGCAGGTGGAGAGCACGACGTCGAAGCTGGCATCCGCGAAGGGCAGGGCCTCGGCATCGCCTTCCTGAAAGTCGATGTCACTGAAGCCTGCCTGCGCCGCCTTGCTGCGTGCGATGGCAACCAGCTCCGGGGTGAGATCCACGCCCGTCACCTGCGCGCCTCGCTCGCGTGCGGCAATGGCGGTGATGCCGGTGCCGGTGGCGAGATCCAGCACGCGCTCACCGGCGCGAACCCTGGCCACTCGCAGGGTCTGGTCGGTGGAGATGGTCAGGCCGTCGGCAATGCGGTCGTATTCGCCCAGGGCCCAGGTGGCCCGCTGCTTCTTCTTCAGCTCGCTGAAATCGCTCATTCGCATGGCTCCGGATGGGTACCTCAATCGTGCGTGGACGCTACACCCAGCGCGCGGCCGGTGCCAGTTCGTCGCGCGAGGTGCTCAGCCCAGGGCTGTATCAACGAGGAGGGCTTGCAGTGCAAGCCAGGCCGCTTCGGCCGTGGCGGGCAGCGGCAGGCTCAGCGGCAGCGAGGGCAGCAGCAGCTGATCCGCCGCGACGTAACCCGCGCAAACACGGCCGGGTTCGTCGATCAGCTTGCGGTAGCGCCGACGATGGTCGCGGTAGCCATCGCGGCTGATGATGCAGGCGCTGCCCGCCCTCGCGCGTCGCAGCAGCTCGCCATCGGCCGAACGGCCGGAAGGCATCTGCATCGCCAGGGTGGGCTGCTGCATCAGCTGCTCGTAGAGCGCTGCTTCACCCCGCAACTGATGCGGTGCGCTGGCATCAAAGATCATCAGCACCTCGTGCCCTGCGACCAGCAGCGGCCGCATCAGTGCCAGCGGCAAGCGCAGCGAGGGCGGCGCACCGCACCAGTACGCGACGTTGAGGGCGTCGATCAGGAAGCGGCGGGATTCCGCTGCGGCAGCTTTTTCGAGAGTCGGGAGGGCCTGCATCGGCGCAGCGTAATGACATCAAACAACCGCAGCTGGTTTTTTGAAGAGGGCTGCGGGATTTTCAGGGCGCTCTTATGGGTTCAGAACGGCCTGCTTTCGAGCCAGCTTGCTGGCGTACATGGCGCCGTCGGCACGGGACAGCAGCGTGTGCGCGCTGGCGTCGTCGGGCGAGGCGATGGCCACCCCCACGCTGGCACCGGCATAGTCGATCACGGTCTGGCTGGTGATGAAGCGACCGGTGGTGGCCTGCTCGATGCGCCGGCTGAAGGCCTTGGCGTCACCTGCGCCGGTGACGATGACGAACTCGTCGCCGCCATAGCGGCCCAGCACATCATTGGCGCGGATGCTTTCCGACAGCTTCTTGGCCATCTGGCAGAGAAACAGATCGCCTGCCTCGTGCCCATGCTGATCGTTGATGCGCTTGAAGCCGTCGAGGTCGACGAAGGCGACCATGACCGTGCCGTGCTCGCGCCTGGCTCGATCCAGCATCCGTTCCAGCCGATCCATGATGCCGCGCCGGTTGGCGATGCCGGTCAGCGGATCGGTCAGCGCATGCACCGTGAGGTCTGCGGTCAAGCACTTGAGCCGCTTCATCTCCCGCTCGCTGTCGATCTGGTGCGCGACCAGGCGGGCAAAGAGGCCGACCACGCGCAGGACATCGGGCTGTATCTGCACCTTGGCATCGCTGGCAGCGCAGAGGGTGCCGTAGACCGAGCCATCGAGCACCCTGACCGGCTGGCTCAGGTAGGTCTGTATGCCGAGGGCCTGTGCGGCCTCGGAATCGCCCCAGCAGGCCGCCACATCGCCGGTGTAGGCGCGGCCCTCTTCCAGCGCGCGCTTGCACAGGGTGTCGCCCCAGGGCACGGTCAGTCCCTCCGGAATCTGCATCGCCTTGCTGTTGCGCGCATACAGCACGTGCTGCACGCCGCGATCCAGGTCGATGGTGGTGAGATAGGTCGACTCCAGGCCGGTGACCGTCTCCATCAACTCCAGCAAGGGACGCGCGAGCCCTTCGAGGTCTTCGGCGTCGCCGACTGTTGCAGCCAGCGCTGTGAGGAGGTGGTTCATTGCCGGAATAGCGGCTGGTCAGCAAAAAACTTGATGCTGCACTCCAGCGTTTGTCGGCTGGGAAATACCGCTGTTCCTGATCATGCTGCTGAATCACCAAGCCCCATTGGTCACCCGCAGCACATAGAACCCGCTGTAGACGTCGCTGTACCAGATCTCCTTGCGCTCCGGTACGAAGCTGGGGCTGGACATGGCATAGCCGCTGGCTTCGAGAACCGGGGTGATCCGGGGTGTGAGCGGGGGGTTGAAGTAGGCGATCTCGCGCGGCTTGGCTGGGTTGCGGATGTCGAACACGCGCAGGCCTGAGACGATCATGCTGCATGCCACGATGTCCGGGTCCACGCGGCTGGGGATGTTGCAGTAGTGGCCGGCATAACCC
This sequence comes from Pseudomonadota bacterium, assembly GCA_040386395.1. Classification (GTDB taxonomy): domain Bacteria; phylum Pseudomonadota; class Gammaproteobacteria; order Nevskiales; family Nevskiaceae; genus Stagnimonas. The sequence goes on from JAZKFO010000104.1 coordinate 7,660, forward strand.
TGGCCGATGAAGGCTGCACCGGGGTCGTTGGCGATGGCAGCGAAGTTTTCCGGGTTGTGTACTTCGAGGCGGATGTCGGAAATCACCTTCGGCCTGGTCTCGTCATGGATGTCGATGATGCGTGCGGCCCCCACGCCGCTGTCGCGAGCGAATTCGTCGATCTCCAGCAGGTAGGCGCGGCCATTGCGGGTGAAGGGCAGGGCGTTCTGCGGGATACTCGATGGTGTCCAGCTGAGGCGCGAGATTTCGCGTGCCTGCGGGTTGGCCCTGCGGGCCTGGAAATCGGAGATGTCGAGAATGATCAGGCCGCGATCCTTGGGCGTGTCGGGCAGGTCGCAGCTCACGGCATAGGCGCAGGCCGCACCGGAGAGGCCCACGCTGGCGAGATAGGCGCGGTTGCCGTCGTTGCTGATCGACAGGCCGTGCGAGTAGAAGGGCAGCACGCCAAGCACCAGCGGCAGTGCGGGGTTGCTGATGTCGATGGCGGTGATTGTGGGCGTGCCGGGCGAGGCGGTGTAGAAGGTCTTGCCATCAGGCGACATGCCGCTTTCGTGGCCGATGAGCCCGAAGCTGGCAATGGACTTGGCGACCGGCTGGCGGCAGTCGCCGGAAACGTCGTAGACATCGACGAAGCCCGGATACAGCGCGGCATTGCCGGTGACGGCGGCGAGCAGGCCGCTCTGCTGGCTCACCACCAGCGACTCGTGCGGGCTGAGCATGGCGGGTGTTTCGAGCCTTGCGGTGAGCACCGGCCGGGTCGGGTCGCTCAGGTCCAGCACGTTCACGCCGGACTCACCCGTGCCGAAGTTGCTGGGGTAGGTGAGCGTGGTGTCGTAGTAGGCGCAGTCGCGGCCGGTCTTGTCGGTATAGCGCTCCACCTTGAACCCGCCGACCGTGCCGGTGGAGGTTGCAGTGGTGTAGCTGCCGACCTGCTCGATATTGCAGTGATAGCCCTGGGCTGCGCGGCCGCTGTCGTGCTCGGCGCGGCTGACCCGCCCCTGCAGGCCGACCTCCGGCCGAGAGCCGGGGCCGCACACGGCCTTGGGGGCAGCCAGTGCGCCTGTCGCCAGCGGCAGCCTGGAGGGGCTGGAATCACTGCCGCAGCTGACCAGCAGGACAAGGCTGGTCAGTACCAGGGTGTTCACGGTTCGATTCATGTCAGATCTCCTCCCGAACACATCGAAAAGCACCGCAGTTTCCAGATCAGGCTTCCCAGCTCAGCTGCCCGCGCTTCTCGCCTTCTTTCGCGATCAGGGCGCCGTAGCGTTTTTCGATCTCGTTGCGCTTCACTTTCATGGTCGGGGTCATCAGGCTGTTGTCGATGGTCCAGGCATCTTTCACGACCACGATCTTGCCGATGGCCTCGTGCGGTTCCAGCGTGGTGTTGACGGCCTCCATCTCAGTGACCAGGCCGCGCTCCACGTCTTCGCGCGGCCTGCCGCGCGCGGCATCGTTGAGGCTCACCAGCATGATGGGCTGCTTCAGGTCGCTGCCGACGAAGCAGAGCTGCTCGATGTCGGTGTTGCGGGACAGGGCACCTTCGATGGGTGCGGGGGCAACGTACTTGCCCTTCATGGTCTTGAAGATGTCCTTGGTGCGGCCGGTGATGTAGAGGTAGCCGTCGGCATCGAGGCGGCCCTTGTCACCGGTGCGCAGGTAACCGTCTTCGGTGAAGGTCTCCTTGGTTTTCTCCGGCTCCTTGTAGTAGCCGCTGGTCACGCCATCGTGCTTGTATTGAATCTCACCATCTTCAGCGATGCGGGTGTTGGCACCGACCATCTCGCGGCCGACCGAGCCGACGCGGTTGGCACCGGGGATGTTGGCACTGGCGTAGATGCAGTTTTCGGTCATGCCGTAGCCCTGCAATACGTGGATGTCGAGCTTGGCAAACCACTCGATCAGGGGCTTGGGCATGGCGGCCGCACCGGAGAAGATCAGCGAGGCGCGGTCGAGGCCAATCGCCTTCTTGATCTTTTTCTTGATGAGGCCGGAGAGCAGCGGAATCTTCAGCAGCTTGTCGAGCTTTTCCTGCGGCATTTTCTTCAGCACGCCGGCCTGGATGCGGGTGTAGACCAGCGGCACGCCGAAGAAACGGGTGGGGCGAACGAAGGCAAGCTGCTCAGGCAGTTTTTCGAGATGTTCGAGGAAGTACACCTGCGCGCCGAGATAGAGGCTGGAGAGCTCTAGGGCACCCCGCTCGAAGGCGTGCGCGAGCGGCAGATAGCTGAAGAATATTTCCTGCTTCTTGGGCGGCATCGTCTTCACCAGGCCGTCGATGGTGAACAGGATGTTGCGGCCGTTCATCATCACGCCCTTGGGGTGGCCGGTGGTGCCGCTGGTGTAGATGAGCGTGACCAGCTCTTCCGCGCCGCGCACCACGGGGGTGGCCAGCGGGGTGGCGTTTGCCACCAGCGCGTCCCATTCCAGCTGGCAGGGCGGCGCATCGGGGTAGGGCATGCGGATGGTGATGAGTTCGGGCGGCAGCACGTCCATGAACTCGGCCGGTTCCATCATCGGCCCCACGATCACCGCCCTGGCCTCGCAGTGCGCCAGGATGTAGCTCAGGTGTTCGGCCGACTGCTTGGGGTAGAGGCCGACGCTGATGCAGCCCGCCGCGGCGATGGCGAGATCGGCCATGAACCAGTGCGCAGTGTTGCGGCCGCCGATGCCTATGGCGGCACCCTGGGGCAGTCCCAGTTGCTGGATGGCCGTGGCCATGCGCATCACCTGGTCGGCCACTTCGCGATAGGTCCAGGCGCGCCAGACGCTGTCGATGCTCTGATGCAGCCAGGGGGCATCGGGCGTTTGGGCGGCGCGCAGCAGCAGTGTTTCGACGGGGGGGTGAGTGGCGAGCATCGGGTCTCCAGGGTGCAATCAGCTAGGTCGTTTTGGTGTAGCAGTGCAGCACCTGCAACAGGCGGCGCTATCATCTGCAACAACTTTAACCCGCTCGACGCACGACGTTGCGCGCCCCTGGCAATCCCATGAAAAAAATCCTGTATCCGATCGCGGCCCTTCTGCTGGCCGCAGTGGCCTATCTGCTGGCCTGGCCAGTGCCCATCGAGCCGCAAAGCTGGTCACCGCAGCCTCTGCCAAAGCTCGAAGGCGTGTATGCCGCCAACGACAAGCTCAAGGATGTGCAGCGCTTCGGTATCGGTGTGGGAGTGGGGCCTGAAGGTATTGCGGTGGATGCTGCCGGCCGGATCTACGCGGGTTATCTCGATGGCCGCGTGGTGATGTATTCCAGCAACGCCAGCAGCTATCAGGAGCTGGGCAAGACCGAGGGTCGGCCGCTGGGCGTCAGCTTTGGCCCCAATGGCGGGCTGGTGGTGGCCGATGCCGACAAGGGCCTGCTGCACTTCGGCAACAGCAGCACGCCGACGGTGCTGGCGACCGCCGCCGAGGGGGTGCCGTTTGCGCTCACCGACGATGTCGACAACACCCGTCTCGACAAGAACCTCTACTTCACCGATGCCGCGGCCTATCCGCTCTCCCAGGTGATGGCGGAGTTTCTGGAGCACAAGGGCACCGGACGACTGATGCAGTACGACGTCACCACCAGGGAAACCAAGGTGCTGATGAAGGGCCTGCTGTTTGCCAACGGCGTGGCCGTGGGGCCGGACGATGCCTATGTGCTGGTCAACGAGACCGCGGCCTATCGGGTGATGCGCTACTGGCTCAAGGGCGAGAAGGCGGGCACCAGCGAAGTGTTCATCGACAACCTGCCGGGCCTGCCCGACAACATCAGCTACAGCGACACCAGCCGTCGCTTCTGGCTCGCCCTGTACTCGCCGCGCGTGGCCTCGCTGGATGAGCTCGCCAGCAAGCCGGCCTGGGTCAAGAAGCTCGCCCTGCGCCTGCCGACCTGGCTGCAACCCAAGCCGCCACACAAGGCCTGGGTGCTGGCGCTGGACGAGAACGGCAAGGTGATTGCCAACCTGCAGCACGATGCGGAAGACGCCTACGGCCCCATCACCAGCGTGCGCGAGTGGGGCCCCTGGCTGTATTTCGGCTCGCTCACGGCCGACAGCCTCGCGCGGCTGCCGCTCAACCAGGTGTTTGAAGGCAGCGCGCCGCCGCCGGCCAACTGGCAGAAGCTCAATCCCAACCCGCATCACTTCGTGCCGCCGCGTACCGAAGAAGAAGGTGCGCTGGGCGGGCCTGACGAGACCGAGAAAAAATAGGCTTAGAGCGCGCCGAGAATCTCGGCGTTGTCAGCACCCAGTTTCGGCGCATCGGCCAGCGCCACGCCGCGCTGGCCGTCGAACACCAGCGGCATCGCCACCGCCGGCTTGCCGTTGGCCACCACCACCAGCCCGCGCGCCTTGGCCTGGGGTGACTCCAGCGCCTCGGCCGGGGTGAGGATCGGCGTCACGCAGCAGTCGGCATCGGCGAGCAGCGCGGCCCATTCGTCGCGGGTTCTGGTCTTGAACAGTGCTGCCACCTCGGCCCGCAGCGCCGCCCCGGCCTTGCCGGGTGCCAGTGGCATCTTGGCCAGATCGGGGCGCTCGACCGCGACGCAGAAGGCCTTGAAGAACTTGCTCTCCAGCGCACCCATCGCCATGTGCTTTCCGTCGGCGGTCTCGTAGACGGTGTAGTTCGGCAAGCCACCCGTGAGCATGTCGCTGCCGCGCGCCGGCACCTCGCCCAGTTCGCGCAGGGTCGAGAGCGTGGCGGCTTGCAGCGCCAGCGTGCCGTCGAGCATGGCGGCATCGACGAAGCAGCCCTCGCCACTGGCTCTGGCACCCATGGCCGCTGCGACGATGCCGAGGGCTGCCGTGAGCGCGCCGCCGGCGAGATCGGCGATCTGGAAACCCGACATCGCGGGCGCACCGCCGGCCGGTCCGGTCTGGTCCAGCACGCCGGCATAGCCGCAGTAATTGAGGTCATGCCCTGCCTTGTCACGCAACGGGCCGTCATGGCCGTAGCCGGTGAGGGCGCAGAACACCAGCCGGGGGTTGATTGCCTTCAGGGCCGCGTAGCCGCAGCCGAGCTTGTCCATCACGCCGGGACGGAAGCTGTCCAGCACCACATCGGCGGTCTTCGCCAGCGCATGCAGCCTGGCCACGTCGGCCGGATTCTTGAGGTCGAGCGTGATCGACTTCTTGCCGCGATTGACCAGTGCAAACATCTCCGCCGACAGCAGCCGCGTGTAGTCGCCGGTGCCCGGCTCCTCGATCTTGACCACCGTCGCCCCCAGCTGCGCCAGATACAGCGAGCAGAACGGGCCGGGCAGCAGACGGCTCAGGTCGAGAATGGTGAGACCAGAAAGCAAAGGGTTCATGTTGTTTGTTTTTCCTTCACATACGAAAAGTCCGCCAATCATCTGTTCGATTGGCGGACGTAAGCACGGTAATCAAGCAGCAATCTTGTCCGCTGCCGCACCGAAGTACATGCCGCTCTTGCCAGTGCTCTGCTGGTAATACTGCTCCGGCTTGAACACATCGACCTCGATGGCATCCAGTCGCGCAGCCAGTGCGGCGCTCACCTGGTTGGCCTCCTCGCGGGTGATCACGCCCTTGTAGGCGGCCTCGGCGGCCAGCTCCTCGGCGGGGCCACGCGGCAGGCGACGGTCCTTCTGCGCGGTGTGGATCTTGGCGAGGATGGGCTGTGCCTCGGTGACGAGGCGGAAGGCGCGCAGCAGGCGGCCCGCGCCCGGCATGCCCTCGCGCGGCAGGAAGATGTTGTCCGCCAGCCTCAGGAACTGCGCGTTGTGGCTCTGGATGGTGAGCGCGGCTGCGTGGCTCATGGCATCGGTGGGTGCGACCCCAATCGGATTGATGCGCAGGCCCAGAGTGCCGAAGAAACGCAGCACGCTGCCGATGGCACCATCGAAGTTGGCGTAGATGCCGGCAAACGCCTCCTGGATCTGTGCCAGCGAATAGTTCAGCGCGTAGTGGACGAGTGCCAGGTCTTCCGGCTTGCGGCCCTCGGCCTCGAAGCGGCGCAGGGCGCTGAAGCCCAGCAGCTGCCAGGCCAAGGCATCGGCATAGCGGCCGGTGAGCTTGCCGCGCACCTTGAGCTTGCCGCCGATGGCGAACATGGCGAGGTTGGTCATCAGGCCATAGCGGGCGGCGGCCCAGCCGAGGCGGCGGTAATAGACGCGGGTTTCGGGCGCGACATCCGGCACCGACACCGTCCAGCCGCGCGTGAGCGTGCGCACGAAGCTGCGGCCCGTGCCGACCACGAACTGCGCGAGCCAGGCGAGCAGGTTGTTGCGGAACATCGCGACGTCGTTCTGCTCAGCACCATTCACCACCTTGAGCGCGTACGGGTGGCAGCGCGTCGCGCCCTGGCCGAAGATCATCAGCGTGCGGGTGAGGATGTTGGCACCCTCCACCGTCACGCCCACGGGCGCACTCATGTAGCCCTGACCGATGATGTTGTTCGGGCCCTGCATCACGCCGGCGCCGGCCATCACGTCCATGCTTTCGGTGACGATCTGGCGGCCGAGTTCGGTGGTGTAGGCCTTGAGTACGGCCGAAGTCACCGGCGGCTCATGGCCGGCATCCAGTGCAGAGCAGGCGAACACGCGCGAGGCTTCCAGCAGGTAGGTGAGGCCGGCGATCTTGCCGACTTTCTCCTCCACGCCCTCCATGCGGCCGATGGCAATGCCGAACTGCTGGCGCACCATGGAGTAGGCCCCGGTGACGGCAGCAACCAGCTTGGCGCCACCGATGGCGCCGGCCGGCAGTGATACCGCGCGGCCACCAGCGAGCTGCTCCATCAGCATCTTCCAGCCCTGGCCGGCGCGCTCTGGCCCACCGATGATGTTGGCGGCCGGCACGATCACATCCTTGCCATAGAGCGGACCGTTGTCGAAGGCATCACCAATCGGCTGATGGTGGTCGCCACTGCTGAAGCCAGGTGTGCCCTTGTGGATCAGCACGCAGGTGATGCCCACATCCACGCCCTTGCCGAGCAGGTTCTGCGGGTCATCGAGCTTGCAGGCGATGGTGGCGAGATTGGCGACGGGTGCGAGTGTGATGTAGCGCTTGCGGAAGTTGAGCTTGATCTTCAGCTCGCCATCGACATCGCGGAACACCTCGCCCTCGGCCTTGATGCTGGCGGCATCGGAGCCGGCAGTGGGTTCGGTGAGGCCG
>JAZKFO010000105.1:0-2282 GCA_040386395.1 Pseudomonadota bacterium
GGCCTGCGCCACATGGTGCTCACCCGCGAGTTCGACGAGCGCATGGTGAAGCTGCAACGCCAGGGCAAGACCAGCTTCTACATCAAATGCACGGGTGAAGAAGCCATCGGGGTCGCACAGGCGATGGCGCTGGACGACAAGGACATGCTGTTCCCCAGCTATCGCCAGCAGGGCCTGCTGGTGGCGCGCGGCTGCCCGCTGCAGCGGCTGATGAACCAGATCTTCAGCAACAAGATGGACAACCTCAAGGGCCGCCAGCTGCCGATCATGTACAGCGAGCCCGACTACGGTTTCTTCTCAATCAGCGGCAACCTCGGCACGCAGTACCCGCAGGCGGTGGGCTGGGCGATGGCTTCGGCGTATTCGTCGGACACACGCATCGCCGCCGCCTGGGTCGGCGATGGCTCCACCGCCGAGGGCGACTTTCACTACGCGCTCACCTTCGCCACGGTCTATCAAGCGCCCGTGGTGCTCAACGTGGTCAACAACCAGTGGGCGATCTCGACTTTTCAGGGCATGGCCGGTGGCGAACAGGCCACCTTCGCCGCCCGCGCTGTGGGTTATGGCCTGCCGGCGCTGCGCGTCGATGGCAATGATTTTCTAGCCGTGTATGCCGCCACCAAATGGGCCGCCGAGCGCGCCCGCAACAACCATGGCGCGACATTGATCGAGCTGTACACCTACCGCGCCGCACCCCACAGCAGCAGCGACGACCCCGCCGCCTACCGCCCCGCCGAAGAGGCCAAGGGCTGGCCGCTGGGCGAGCCAATCGAGCGCCTGAAGCAGCACCTGATCGCCATCGGCGAATGGAGCGATGCGCAGCACGCCGCACTCACCGCCGAGATGACCGAGCACGTCATGGAACAGCTCAAGGCGGCATCGAGCCACGGCACGCTGGGCAACCCGCCACCGAATGATCCGGGCAGCATGTTTGAGGATGTATTGAAAGAAGTGCCAGGCCGCCTGCTGATGCAGCGCGAAGAAATGCTCGAACTACGTCGCGGCCAGGAGGGCAACTGAGATGGCCCGCATGAACATGATTCAAGCCGTCAACTCGGCGATGGACATCGCGATGGAACGCGACCCCAAGGTGCTCGTCTTCGGTGAAGACGTGGGCTACTTCGGCGGCGTGTTCCGTGCCACCGCTGGCCTGCAAAAGAAGTACGGCAAGCGCCGCTGCTTCGATGCGCCGATCTCGGAAGGCGGCATCGTCGGTGCCGCCGTCGGCATGGGCGTGTATGGCCTGCGCCCTGTCGTCGAGATCCAGTTCTCGGACTACATCTATCCCGCCTTCGACCAGCTGGTGAGCGAGGCCGCACGCCTGCGCTATCGCTCGGCCGGTGGCTTCACCGCCCCGCTCACGGTGCGCACGCCGGTCGGCGGCGGCATCTTTGGCGGGCAGACGCACAGCCAGTCGCCAGAGGCAATCTTCACCCACGTCTGCGGCCTGACCTCGATCATGCCCAGCAATCCCTACGACGCGAAGGGCCTGCTGCTGAGTGCGATCGAAGACGATGACCCGGTGATCTTCTTCGAGCCCAAGCGCATCTACAACGGCCCCTTCGACGGCCACCACGACCGTCCGCTCACGCCCTGGACCAAGCACGAGCTGGGCGAGGTGCCGGAGGACTACTACACCATCCCCCTCGGTAAGGCGAAGATCGTCCGCCCCGGCGAGAAGGTGACGGTGATCTGCTACGGCACGATGGTGCATGTCTGCCTCGCCGCTGCCGAAGAAAGTGGCATCGACGCCGAAGTGATCGACCTGCGCAGCCTGCTGCCGCTGGATCTCGACTGCCTCGTGACGTCTGTCAAAAAGACCGGTCGCTGCGTGATCGTCCACGAAGCCACCAAGACCTGCGGCTATGGCGCGGAGCTGGTGAGCCTGATCCAGGAGCACTGCTTCTATCACCTGGAAGCGCCCATCGAGCGTGTCACCGGCTGGGACACCCCCTATCCCCATGCCTACGAGTGGGACTACTTCCCCGGCCCCTATCGCGTTTCGCGCGCGATCAAGAAAGTGACGGAGGAATAGCCCATGTCGCTCTTTACATTCAAGCTGCCGGACATCGGCGAAGGCATCGCCGAGTGCGAGATCGCCACCTGGCGCGTGGCCGTGGGCGACACCGTCAAGGAAGACCAGCCGCTGGTGGACATGCTCACCGACAAGGCCGCGGTGGAAATCCCCTCGCCGGTCTCAGGCGTGGTGAAGGAACTGCGCGGCAATGCTGGTGACAAGGTGGCCGTCGGGGCCGTGCTGCTGCTGATCGAGACGGCTGCTG
>JAZKFO010000106.1:0-33579 GCA_040386395.1 Pseudomonadota bacterium
TGATCTCGACCATCGAGGCATCGCACTCGATGATGATCTTGTAGATGCCCATCAGGGTCTTGGTGAACTGCTCGGCCTGATCCTTCGTGAGGTCCATGAAGAAGGCGAGTTCGCGGCACTGGAACGGTTGCAGGCCAGCGGCGGGATGCACGGTGATCGACTTGATCTTCTCAGGCGAATGCTCGGCCACTTCTTCGATATCCATGCCGCCTTCGGGCGAGGCCATGAAGATGATGCGCTCGAGCGAGCGGTCGACGAGGGCCGACACATACAGCTCGCGGGCGATGGCGCTGGGCTTTTCGACCCAGACGCTGTTGACCGGCAGGCCCTTGGCGTCGGTCTGCTTGGTGACCAGCTTGGTGCCGATCATCTTGCGGGCGGCGTCTTCGACGGCGTCGAAGCCCTCGACCAGCTTGACGCCGCCGGCCTTGCCGCGACCGCCAGCATGGACCTGCGCCTTGACGACGAACTTGTCGCCGCCGAGTTCTTTCGCCATCGCCCGTGCCTGTTCGGCGCTGGTCGCAAGGCGGCCTTCAGGCACCGCGATGCCGTAACGGGCGAAGAGGGCCTTCGCCTGGTATTCGTGAAGATTCATGGATGCTCCGGGGGCATTGGTTGCTTGTAAGGGGGACGCTTTTGGACTTCGCGCCTTTGCAAAGTGGCGCGATTCTCGCTCAAACGGCGCTCCGGCGGCAAAAGACGCTGGCTTGCCGAGGGTAGACTTTGGTCTCCCAAGCTCCCAGGCACGTTGCATGTTGACCAAGCTGATCATTTTCGCCGTGCTCGCCATCGTCGCCTGGCGCCTGTGGCAAAGCGCCATCGTCAAGCGCGGCCCACCGCCGCCGCCCGGTGGCTTTACGCCCAACCCGGAGCAGCTGGTGCGCTGCGACCGCTGTGGCGTGCGCGTGCCCGCCAGCGAGATCAGCGCCATCCGCGCCAATTGCCGCCAGTGTGCCAATGGCGGCTGATAGCAAATCGGCTCTGGTCGCTGACGACTGGCGACTGCTGCAATCGCTGGGTCTGTATCGACTGCTGATGGTGACGCTGCTGGTCATCCTTCAGGAAAGCGGCGTGATCGGCGAGCTGTTCGAACAGGTGTTGTCCAGCCTGTTCTTCGCCGCCTGCCGCGGCTATGCCCTGCTGGCGCTGCCGCTGGTGCTGCTGTCGCTGTACCGGCGGCCCGGCCTCACCACCCAGGTGATTCTCAATTTTGTGGTCGATGTCACCGCCATTCTCATCCTCGTCTACGCCAGCGGCGGCGTGAGCGCGGGCCTGGGGATGCTGCTGGTGCCCTCGGTGGTGGGTGCCAGCCTGCTGCTGTCGATGCGGCTGGGCCTGCTGGCGGCGGCAACCGGCACGCTGGCGATGTTCGGGCAGGAGATCGCCCGACAGTTTCCCCACCTGTTCTCGCCCTCCGATTTCACCGCCACCGGCGTGCTGGGCGTGATGTTCTTCGTCACGGCCACCGCCGCCAGCGCGGTGGCGCGCCGCGCCCGCACCAGCGAGGCGCTGGCGCGGCAGGTGGGCAGCGAGTTTGCCGATCTCTCCCGCCTCAACGAGGTGGTGCTCGACACCCTGCAAACCGGTGTGGCGGTGGTGGACAGCGACGACCAGTTGCGCGCCCTCAACCCCGCCGCCATCCGCCTGCTGGGTGCCGAAGACGAACCCTCACTGATGCTGGTCTCACCCGGCGTGGCCGAGGCCCTCGCCCGCTGGCGTGCGGGCAGCGCCAGCCCCGAACCACCCATTGCGCCCGCGCGGGAGGGCGGGCTGGAAGTGCTGGCCCGCTTCCGCCGCCTGGGCAGTGCGGTGGACTCGCCGGTGCTGATCCTGCTCGAAGACGCCGCCCGCATCCGCGACCAGGCGCAGCAGATCAAGCTCGCCGCACTCGGCCGGCTCAGCGCCAGCATCGCGCATGAAATCCGCAACCCGCTCGCCGCCATCACCCACGCCGGCCAGCTGCTGGCCGAGTCGCCCGCGCTTGAAGCCCCCGACCGCAGGCTGATCGACATCGTGCAGCGCCACGGCAAGCGCATCGACACCATCGTCAAGGATGTACTCGACCTCTCGCGCGGCGCCGCCAACCCGCAGACCTTCGTCCTGCTGCCCTGGCTGGAACAGATGCTGGCCCAGTACTGCGAGGCCCATGCCGAGCGATTCGCCACGCTGGACTGCGACTCGCTGCTGCAAGTGCGCTTCGACCCGCACCACTTGCAGCAGGTGCTGTTCAACCTGCTCGACAACGCCTGGCTGCATGGCCGTGTCGATGCCAGTGCATCGCCCAATGTGCGCATCCACGCCCGCGCGCTCTACGTGCAGGGCGGCGCGCTGGAGATCAGCGACGACGGCCCCGGCGTGCCGGCGGAAATCATCGAGCAGCTGTTCGAGCCCTTCTTCACCACCGAGGCCCAGGGCACCGGCCTGGGGCTGTATCTGGCGCGCGAGCTCTGCACCTACAATCAGGCCAAGCTCAGCCACCACCGCGGTGATGCCGGTGGCGCGACCTTCCGCATCACTTTCGTCGCGCCAGACGCCACCCTCTAATGCCCACCGCCCTCATCGTCGATGACGAAGCCGACATCCGCGAGCTGGTGGAGCTGACGCTGATGCGCATGGGCCTGAAGACCGCCGCCGCTGCCACCGTCGCTGAGGCGCGCGCGCTGCTCGACTCGCAGACCTTCGACTTCTGCATCACCGACATGCGCCTGCCGGATGGCCGCGGCCTGGAGCTGGTGCAGGCCTACCACGACAAGCTGCCCATCGCCGTCATCACCGCCTACGGCAATGCCGAGATGGCGGTGGAAAGCCTCAAGGCCGGTGCCTTTGATTTCGTCAGCAAGCCGGTCGACCTGGGCGTGCTGCGCAAGCTGGTGGATACCGCCATCAAGCTCAAGGCCGCACCGCCTGCTGCATCCGGCACGCCCGCGCGCAGCAAGCCTGCGGCCACGGCGGCCAGCGACGAAGGCGGTCTGCTGGGCAATGCCGCCGGCGTGCAGCAGCTGCGCGCACTGATCGATCGCCTCGCCCGCAACCAGGCACCCGTACACATCACCGGCGAGAGCGGCACCGGCAAGGAGCTCACGGCGCGGCTCATCCACTCGCGCAGCCCGCGTGCCGCCGCGCCCTTCGTGCCCGTCAACTGCGGTGCCATCCCCACCGAGCTGATGGAGAGCGAGTTCTTCGGCCACAAGAAGGGCAGCTTCACCGGCGCGGTGAAGGACAAGACCGGGCTCTTTCAGGCCGCTGAAGGCGGCACGCTGTTTCTCGACGAAGTCGCCGACCTGCCGCTGCACATGCAGGTCAAGCTGCTGCGCGCCGTGCAGGAGCGCGCCGTGCGCCCGGTGGGGGGCGACGCCGAGCAGGCGGTGAACGTGCGCATCATTTCCGCCACCCACAAAAACCTCAACGCACTGGTCGCGCAGGGCGCGTTCCGGCAGGACCTCTACTACCGCCTCAACGTCATCGAGGTGCGCACCCCGCCGCTGCGCGAGCGGCGCGAGGACATCCCCCTGCTCGCCACCGCCATCCTCGCCCGACTCTCCCCCGCCAATGGGCTGGACACGCCCCCCAAGCTGCACCGCACGGCGGTGGATGCACTGGTCGCTTACGACTTCCCCGGCAATGTGCGCGAGCTGGAAAACACGCTGGAGCGCGCGCTCGCCCTCTGCGATGGCGAGCAGATCGTCGCCGACGATTTGCAGCTGCGCCCCTGCGCGCTGGCCACTTTCGAGGAACCCGCATTGGTGGCTACGCCACGCGCCATGCCGATGACTCAGGGCCCGCTCGACAGCCATGTCGAAGAGCTGGAAAAGCAGGCCATCCGCGAGGCGCTCGACAAGACCCGCTGGAACAAGACCAAGGCCGCCGAGCTGCTCGGCATGAGCTTTCGCTCGCTGCGCTATCGCATCAAGAAGCTGGGTATCGAATAGGGCAGCTCATTGCCGTAGCCCGGATGAAATCCGGGATTGCACCCTTCGAGAGGACAAGCCCCGGATTGCATCCGGGCTACGTCACTGCGCAGTAAGCCGGGTTAGTCAGCGTAACCCGCTATCTCGCATCAACGCGCCAGCACCACTAACAGCACGCCTGCCAGCGCCAGCGCGCCACCTGCAAGCTGCCGCCCGGTCACCCGCTCCCGCAACAACCAGGCCGCGAGGCCGACGATGAAGATCGCCGCCAGCTCGTTGATGACAGCAGCAATCGAGGCATCGGCGTACTTGTAGCCGGCGAGCCAGAACAGTAGGGCGACGTAGCTGCTCATCAGCGAACCGGCAATCACGGCCGGCCAGTGCCGCACGGCGCGATAGGCGGCGGCCAGCCCACTCCACTCGTGACGCAGGGTGGCGATGCCGAGCATCAGGGCGACGCCAGCAGCAACGCGCAGCGTCACCACCCAGAGAAAATCCTGCGTCTCCAGCACGGGCTTGGCGAGGATGACGCCGGCGGCCATGAGCAGTACCGACAGCACGCCGAGCAGCGCGCCCTGCCGCAGCACGGCGGCATCGAGCGCATCGGTGGCCTTGGCGTAGGTGACCAGCACGATGCCGGCGAGCGTGAGCGCGACGCCGCCGAGCTGGGGCAGCGACAGCCGCTCGCCGAGAAAGAGGGCGGCGAGCAGGATCACCCCCGGCGAATAGGCGGTGCCGATCACGCCCATGCGGGCGGCACCGATGGCGTTGAGGGCGCGGAAGTAGAGCGTGTCGGCCACCGCGATGCCGAGTGCGCCGGAGACCAGGGTGGCCACCAGCAGCAGCGGCGGTATGTTGGGCAGCTGATGCGGGCCTAGCACCAGCAGGGTGGCAACCAGGGCCAGGAGGCAGAGCCCGTTCTTGACCAGGTTGAGCGCGAAGGGCGGCAGGCTCTCGCCGGATTTCTTCAGCAGGATCACCGCCACCGCCCAGCACAGTGCGGCGGCCAGCGAGTACAGCTCGCCGAGGCCAAGCACCATCAGGGCTGCTGCGCTTTGGCGATCAGCTTGGTGGTGGAGTAGCCGTCGTGAAAGTCGAGCGCGAGCACCTGGCCGCCGGCGGCGGTCACGTCCTCATAGCCGGCGATGTCCTGCGGCTGGTAATCGCCGCCCTTCACCAGCTTGTGCGGCAGCACGCGGCCGATGAGGCGTGCGGGCGTGTCTTCGGCAAAGGCAACGCAAAAATCGACGCAGCGCAGTGCGGCAAGCACGGCCATGCGATCAACGCAGTTGTTGAGCGGGCGCGCGGGGCCCTTGAGGCGCTTCACCGAATCGTCGGTGTTGACGGCGACGATCAGCACATCGCCCAGCGCCCGCGCGGCTTCGAGATAGCGCACATGGCCGGTGTGCAGGATGTCGAAGCAGCCATTGGTCATCACCACGGTCCTGCCGGATTTCTTCAGCGCGTCGATGTGGGCGACGAGGGTGTCTTCATCCAGCACCGAGCCGGAGCTGACATTGCCCATCGCCGCCAGCAGCTCGGCGGGCGAGACGGTGGCGGCACCGAGCTTGCCGACGGTGATGCCGGCGGCGGCATTGGCAAAGCGGCAGGCATCGGCGAGCGATGAGCCTGCGGCGAGGGCGGCGGCGAGCGTGGCGATCACCGTATCGCCGGCACCGGTGACATCGAACACTTCGCGTGCGGCGGTGGGCAGGTGCAGCGGGGCGTGGCCGGGCTGGATCAGCGTCATGCCGCGCTCGCTGCGCGTCACCAGCAAGGCGGCGAGATCGAGCTTGGTGCGCAGGGCCTCCGCCTTGGTCAGCAGCTCTTCATCGCTGCGGCACTTGCCGACCACGGCCTCGAACTCGCTGAGGTTGGGCGTGAGCAATGTCGCCCCCGCATAGGCCGACCAGTCGGTGCCCTTGGGGTCGATCAGCACCGGCTTGCCCTGTGCCACGGCGGCGGCGACGAGGGCAGCGACATCGGCCAGCGTACCCTTGCCGTAATCGGAGAGGATCACCGCATCGGTGTCGGCCAGTGCGGCCATGAAGCGCGCGACGAGGGCGGCACGATCGAAGGCACCTTCCGCATCGAGCCGCTCTTCAAAATCCATGCGCAGCAGCTGCTGGTTGCGCGACATCACGCGCAGCTTGGCGATGGTGGGCGCGCGACCCTTGAGCAGCCGGGGTGTGATGGCAGCGGCGCTCAGCGCCTCGGCCAGCAGCGCGCCATCGGCATCGTCACCCACTACGCCGAGCGCAGTGGTGACCACGCCCAGGGCGGCCAGGTTGAGTGCCACGTTGGCAGCCCCACCGGCACGGGACTGATCCCGCGCGATCTTCACCACCGGCACCGGCGCTTCCGGCGAGATGCGGCCCGTGCTGCCGGACCAGTAACGGTCCAGCATCACATCGCCCGCCACCAGGACGCGGGCCTTGGCGAAGGCGGGCAGGATCACAGGGGCCGTCTTAGACGAGCGTCAGCCACTGCGGATACTGGTCGCTCTCGCCCTTGACGGCGGCGAGGTAGGCCTTTTGCAGTTTCTCGGTGATGGGCCCGCGCTTGCCGTTGCCGACGGGCTTGTTGTCCACCTCGCGGATGGGCGTGACTTCAGCGGCGGTGCCGGTGAAAAAGGCCTCGTCACAGACGTAGAGCGCATCGCGGGTGATGCGCTTTTCCTTCACCTCGTAGCCGTGGTCGGCGGCGAGCTGGATCAGCGTCTTGCGGGTGATGCCGTCGAGGCAGCTGTTGAGGTCGGGCGTGGTGATCTCGCCGTCCTGGATGATGAAGATGTTCTCGGCCGAACCCTCGGCGATGTGGCCCTGGGTGTCGAGCATGATGGCTTCGTCGTAGCCATCCTTCATCACCTCGTTGAGCGCCATCATCGAGTTGATGTAGTTGGCGTTGGCCTTGGCGCGGCACATGATGGAGTTGACGTGATGGCGCGTGAAGCTGGAGGTCTTGGTGCGGATGCCGCGCTCCATCGCCTCAGGGCCGAGGTACGCACCCCAGGGCCAGGCGGCGACCATGAGATGGGTCTTGAGATTGTCGGCGCGCAGGCCCATGCCCTCGGAGCCGTAGAAGGCCATCGGGCGGATGTAGCACTCGCGCAGCTTGTTCTCCCGCACCACTTCGCAGATCGCGGCATTCACCTGCTCCTGCGTGTAGGGGATCTTCATGCCGAGGATCTTGGCCGAGTTGAACAGGCGCTTGGTGTGCTCTTCCAGACGGAACACGGCGGTGCCGCGCGGCGTCATGTAGGCGCGCACGCCCTCGAAGCAGCCGACGCCGTAGTGCAGCGTGTGGGTGAGGACATGGACCGTCGCATCGCGCCAGGGTTTGAGATCGCCATCCATCCAGATAAAACCATCGCGGTCGGCCATGCTGCTCATCGTTGCTACTCCGGCAAATGCGCGTGAACCGCGCGGGGTCAATTGAAGGCCGGTATTGTAAGGAACATGCCCGCCTCCCTGCCGCCCGCGCCAAAACGCATCCTGCTCATCCGCCTGTCTGCCTTCGGCGATGTGGTGATTGCCACCGGCCTGCTGCATGGCCTCAAGCGGGCCTACCCAGATGCCGAAATCGACTGGCTGGTGCAGCCGGAGTTTGCGAGCCTGCTGCGCACCCAGCACGCCATCGCCCAGGTGCAGGTCTGGCCGCGCAAGGACTGGCGCGCGCTGTTTCGCAGCGGGCGCTGGCTGGCACTCTGGCAGGCCATCCGCACCTTCACGGCCGCCCTGCGCGCGCGTGATTACGACCTGGTGATCGACGCGCAAGGCCTGTTCAAGAGCCGCGCGCTGGCCCGGCTGGCAGGCGGGCAGCAGCGAATCGGCTACGACGGCAATGAGCCGGGCCGGTTCTGGCTGCACCAGCTGGTGCAGCGCCACCCGGAAGCCCATGCGCAACGCCGCTTCATCGGCGATGAGCATGGGCCGATGCTGCAGGCGCTCGCGGTGCAGGGCGCGGTGATCCCGCAACTCGATCTACCCGTGCCGCCGGTCGAAAAGCCCTACCTCGTCGCCGCCCCCTTCACCACCCGCCCGCAGAAACACTGGCCGGAGGCGCACTGGATCAGTCTGCTGAAAATGCTCGCCGCCGATGGCCAGCGGGTGCTGATTCTGGGTGGCCCGGCCGACGCCGAGGCGGCGGCGCGACTGGTCACTGGCGCAGGCAGCGAGGGCATCGAAAACCTCGCAGGCCAGACCAGCCTGCTGGCGGCGGCGCAGTGCATTGCCGGAGCCACCGCCGTGGTCGGCGTCGATACCGGCCTCACCCATCTGGGCTTTGCGCTGCAAAGGCCAACGCTCGCGCTGTTCGGCTCGACCCGCCCTTATGCGGATGCGCGCATCACTGATTCAGTGGTGCTGTTCGTCGACCTGCCCTGCGCGCCCTGTGGCCGGCACCCGACCTGCAATGCGCGCTGGGATTGCCTGGTGCAACTCACACCACAAGCCGTGCTAATGCAGCTGAAGTTGATCAGCGCGGTGCGGGCTGCAAGACCTTGATCTCGCCGCCATCCGGCCCGGTCACCCGGTAGCCGCGCTCGCGCTCGAAGTCCGAATGCTCCAGCAAGCGCATCGTCCGCTGGATGCCGAACAGGGGGTAGACGTAGCGACGGCGGAAATTGCGCAGGGCTATTTTCAGCTTCACGCTCCATTTCGCCTCGTTCTGGCATTGCCCGAAGAGGGCATCCACCTGCCGGCTGCTCAGGCCCTGCTTTTGGCGGATCAGCTTGATCAGGTCCTTCGCCGAATGGCAGGCCTGGGTCGCGGCCAGGTAGTCCAGCACCGGCGCGGGATAGCCATAGTTGACCAGCTTGCGCTTGATCATCGGCATGCCGGCCCTGAGCAGCGTCGGCGAGAAATAGAACGACGGATTGGCCGTGAAGACCGAACCGGCGACGCTGAAATAGGCCCCCATCCTGAAGCCGCCATCGAGCAGATCCTGGCTCAGGCCGATCTCGTAGCGATTGACCACCTGCTCGTAACCCTCGCGAATGATTCCCTGCGCAGCAAAATAGGCCAGCACCCGCTCCGCTGCGGTCTGCTTGATGAAGATGAAGTAGGACTGCAAGTGCCGCTTCTTTTCGTTGCTGTCGGTCACCCCGCAGAAATCATGCGACCCGCTGCGACACCAGCGGAACAGGACGTCCAGGCTGGCAAAGACGATGCAGGAGTCGTTGGCGAGCACGATTTCGGAGTAGTCCGAAGCCTGGTAGCGGCCGATGCCCTTGCCCCACATGCCGAAATCGAGGCCCTCGTTTTTCACCGGGTAGAGCTCGATGCGGTTTTCGCCCAGCCACTGCCGGCAGGCCGCTGAGAGCTGCACATCATCGTTGTGCAGGTACACCAGCGTATCGACGTTGCGACGCAGCTCGGTGAGGTAGAACCTCACGTAGCCGGGCAACTCGCCCTGCGTGAGGTAACTGCTGAACAAGCAAAGACTGCCTTTTTTCATGGCATTTTTTCGCCGCAATCAGCCATCGTGGAACAAGGCTGGACCCGCCTGCCCCTCAGGCCGGGTCCGCCTTGCTGATGGCGATCAGAATACATTCTTCGGCGAGGTCGCCCGCAAAGGGCGATGCAAAAAACGCGGCCGCCTCGCGGTAACGCGCCTTCAGCTCGATGGCGACCGGCGGCAGGATGGAGATTTCGGCGCGGCCACTTTCCTGGATCGACTGCGAGTGCATCAGGAAGACATCGTCATTGGCCTTGGAGGTGAAGTTCTCCACGATGGAAAAACCACGCACGCCAACAAAGGCGGCGAGGCAGTCCGGCGACCAGATGTAGGTGTGCCGGGGTGGGTCCAGCCCCAGCCAGGCCGCACCGAACTGGCGGTGCCCAGCACTCCTGGCATTGGGCGTGACGATGACCAGCCGGCCGCCGGGCCTGAGCAGGTTTCGGCACACCGCCAGCACCTCCGCCGGCTCCAGCAGATGCTCGAAGACGTGGTTCATCAGGATGGCGTCGAACTTCAATCCCTGTGCCGGGATGCCCGCCAGTTCGCCCTGGAACATCTGGATGCCGTGCTTGCTCGCCGCATGGCTGGCGGCCTTCGGGTCCAGCTCGTAGCCGTACACCGTCCAGCCAAACTGCCGCAGTGCAGCCAGCTTGTCGCCACTGCCGCAGCCGATCTCCAGCAGGCTGGCGCCGGCTTCGGGCCTGGGCAGATAAGCCTGCGCGGATCGCTGCCTGTCGTGCTTGCGGCTGCCCAGATTCAGCAGCCAGCGCAGCGCCTTCATCTGCAGCGACTGCCAGCGGCTGGCCTTTTGCCGCTGGCCCTGCTCATCGGCGTGGGTGAAGTACTGCTCGTAGGCGATGTGGATGTCTTCGGCAATCGGCATCGCACCCAGCCACAGCAGGCCGCACTGCGGCCGGGCGCATTGCAGGATCGACCAGTCGCCGGAAACGGCATAGAGGCGGTCCTTGAGGCCCTGATAGGCGACGCTGCTTTCTGTCGAGCCGCAGGCGATGCACTGCGTCACGGGCCGGGTCCGAATGATGGTCATGTCTCGCTCACAGTCCGTGTGAAAAGCAGGGTGTTCGAAGCTGTCGCGGCATCATGCACGCAAAAGCTCGGCGGCCGATTCGACCAGTTGCCGGGCAGACAGGCCATACAGACCGCCCAGATGTTTTTGATGTACGCCGTGCGTCCGATACTGGACGCCCACCGGAATCCATTCCGCCGAGGCGTTCTTGAACAGGAAGCAGGCCAGCGCCGGTCTGTCCAGGGCAACGGCCAGATGCAGCGGGCCGGAGTCCGGGCCGATGTGCAGGGCGCTGCGCTGGATCAGCGCGGCGAGCTGGACCAGGCTCAGATTGCCGGGCAGGTACTGCACCGGCAGATCAGGCAGGGCCTGGCGGATGATTTCAAGCCGGTTCCTTTCCCGCTCGGCCGGGCCGCAGCTGAGCATCAGGCGGTGCCTGGGGAAGCTCGCGTGCAGGCGAGTCAGCAGCTCCACCATCGTCGCCGGCGGGATGCAGCGCAGGTCTTCGGAAGCGCAGGGGGAGAGGTGGATGATCGGCCCTTCGCCCAGAAGTTGCGGCAGTTCAATGTGGCTGCAGTCCAGACCGAAGCGGGGGGTAGCGTCCAGCTTCAGGGCCGGACGGAAGGCATTGAGCTTCTGCCAGTACATCGGCTCCGCCGCCCAGGGATAGTCGATCACCTGGTCATGCAGCAGCGGCCAGAGCCGCTTCGACTGCTGGCGGTTGAGCCGGCCGATGCGCTGCCGGCCGCCGCTGAGCGCAGTCAGAATCGTGGCACGGTCACTGGCACCGGGGTTGAGCACGAGGTCGTAGTGCTCGGCCCGCAGCATTCCGCAGAGCGACAGCAGGCCGCCAACGCCGCGATGCTGTTTCGGATCCATCGCAAGGACCTGGCGCAGGCCCGGCAGCTGCTGCATCAGCTCCACATGCGGACGGCGCACCAGCACATCCAGCGCAGCCTGCGGGTAGCGGCTGCGCAGGGCCTGGATCAGCGGCAGGGTGTGGATGAGATCACCGAGATAGAGCGTCTCGATGACGAGGATGCGGAGCGGGGTATCGGTCATGTCGCTTCGCTTTCAGGCCCGGAACACTTGCAGCGGCGAGGGCACGGCCTGCGTGCGGCCGAGCTGGAAAGGTGCTGTCAGTGCCGCCGCGATGCCGGCCAGGCGGCGAATGATCTTCTCCCGCTTCAGCAGCAGCAGGTCAGGCAGCAGGCCGAGCAGGTTGGCTGCCAGCAGCCCCAGCACCCGCAGACCAATCAAGACCCCGGACTCGCCACACTTGCGCCGCAGATAGAGCTTGGAAGTGCCATAGCTGTAGTGCCGTATGAACAGCGTGCGCGCACTGGGCCTGGAGGATTTCTTCTCGGCATGGCAGCCGACCACGCGCGGGTCGAAGATGACGGCGCGCTGCTGGCGGCGGGCGCGGTAGCAGAGGTCCTCGTCCTCCCAGTAGAGAAAGAACCAGGGGTCGAAACCACCCAGCTCGCGGAACACCGACACCCGCACCATCATCGCGGCCCCGCTCACCATCTCGCAGCAGGCGGGGCCCTCCGGCGGTGTATAGCGCTCGATGGGGCGGCCGCCCTGCACCGTGAAGCCACGGTGATTGTCCTGCTCGCGGCCATCGGGATAGACCAGCCGCGGCACGGTCAGCAGCGCGCTGGGAAAGTCTTCCAGGCAGCGTGTCAGACGCTGCATGGCCTCGGTGTCGATCTCGCAGTCCGGATTGAGCAGCAGCGCGAACGGCGTGGTGCAGCCAGCCAGGGCTAGATTGTGGCCGCGGCCGAAGCCGATGTTCTCGGCGCAGCGCAGCAGCCGGGCCTGGGGCAGGTGCGTGGCAATCCAGTCGGCGGAGCCATCGGTGCTGGCGTTGTCGACCAGGCAGAGTTCGGGCAAGGCCGCCAGAAACGCCTGCCGCTGCTGAAGCAGGACGAGGCTGTTGTAGAGCACCAGCGAGACCGTGATCTCGGCCAGTGGTGGCAAGGCATCAGCCAAGATTTTCCTCCGCTGGCAGCAGCTGCTGCCACAGCGTGGTGACCAGCGCGCGCTGCTCGGCGAAGAGTTCAGCGGGCGCATCCATCGGCTCGCCTCTGAGCATGGTGCGGTGGCGCCAGGCGCGGTATTCGCGCTGCACGTCCAGCAGGGCATAGGCCGTCGTTGCAGGCCAGCAGCCGGCTTTTTCGAGTGCTTCCAGCTGGCGCCAGACATCGGTGTGGGTGATCACCGTCGGGTGCTCGGCGGCGTGGCTGAGCACGGCGTGCTGCACCAGAAACTCGACATCGATCAAGCCACCTGCGCCCTGCTTGATATCCCAGCGACCGTCGGCGGGCTGATGCTGGTGCGCGCGCATCTTCTCGCGCATGTTGCGGATCTCGCTGGTGAGGGTTTCGGCCTTGCGCTCGACGGTGAGCACGCGGCTGCGCACCGACTCGAAAAGCGCCTCGATGCGCGGCGAACCCACCACCACGCGCGCGCGGCTGAGCGCCTGATGCTCCCAGGTCCAGGCACTGTGGGTCTGGTAGTCGGCGAAGGCGCCGGTGGAGACCACCGGCAGTCCGGAGTTGCCGTTGGGACGCAGCTCGATGTCGACCTCGTAGACGCGGCCGAGATGGGTCTGCGTGGTGAGCAGGTGCATCACCCGCTGCGCCAGGCGCGCCATCCAGGCCGACTGCGACAGGCTCTTTTCGCCGCCGCTGGTTTCCACGTCGGGCGGGTCGGCATCGTGCAGGAACACCAGGTCGATGTCAGAGCCGTAACCCATCTCCAGCGCACCGAGCTTGCCGTAGCCGATCACCGCAAACTCGGCCGGGCCGCCATCGGCGCGGCGGCAGGCGCCGTACCTGGCCTTGAGATCGCGCTCGGCGAATCGCACGGCAGCTTCCACTGCCGCCTCGGCCAGCCAGGTGAGGCGATCACTGACGCGCGGCAGCGGCAGCGCGTGGACGATGTCGGCCGCCGCGATGCGCAGGGTGCATTCGCGCACGGTGCGGCGCAGCAGGTCCATCGCCGCCTCGGTATCGGCCACCGGCAGCGCCGCCATGCGCGGCAACAGGCCCTCGCGCAGGGCGGCGCGATCCGGCGGGTTGTAGAGCGCGCGCGCATCCAGCAGCTGGTCGAGCAGCACCGGGTGGCGGGCGAGTTCTTCAGCCAGCCAGGGACTGGCCGCACACAGGCGCAGCAGCTGGGTGCGGGCGTTGGCCGATTCGCGCAGCAGGGTGAGATAGGTGCTGCGGCCGATCACCGCCTCCACCACCGTCAGGGCGCGCGTGAAGGCCAGCGCCGGGTCGCCAGCGGCGCTGGTGACCGCAGGCTGTCGAAGGCTGGGCAGCGCGGCAGGCTGCACCTCATCGGTGGCGATGCGCAGTGCCGCGTCGCCCAGCTCCGGGATCAGTGCTGACAAGCGGGCGAGCGCAGTGGGCGAGGCATTGCGGCAGCGACTGCTGCGCTTGAGCGCGAGTGTGGCCTGCACCACCGCCATGGCCGACTCGCCATAGCCCGCTGCCGCCAGCATGGCGATGGTGGCGGGTGCAGGGTCTGGCGCCGCACCCTCCTCATCGCTGCGCCAGAGTGTGGCCATGGCGGTGATGGCATCGGAGCTGCTGCTGGGCTCCGGCTCGGCGAACACGCCCTGGAAGATGCCGGCGACCAGCGCGCGGTTGACCGCCAGCACGGCGGAAAAGATCGGGTAGCTGGCAAAGCCCAGGCCCAGCGCCAGCGCCTCGCGCCGCTCCGGGCTGCTGGGCAGGGCGTGGGTCTGCTCGTCGTTCCACATCTGCACCGCGTTCTCGGTGCGGCGCAGCAGGCGGTAGGCGGCCGAGAGCGAGGCGGCGGACTCCGGCGGCAGGTAGTCATATTCCACCAGCCGTTCGAGCGTGTCGCGCCAGCTGGTGCAGCGCAGCCTCGGCATCTGTCCGCCGCGCACGAGCTGAAAGCTCTGCACGATGAACTCGCATTCGCGGATGCCGCCATCGCCCACCTTGAGATCATCGGCGGCCACCCGGCGGGCGGCAGCATCCTCGGCAATCTTGCGCTTCAGTTCGCGCAGCGCGGCGATGGCGTTGAAATCGAGATAGCGGCGATAGATGAAGGGCGTGAGCTGCGCCAGCAGGGCCTCGCCGGCGGCCAGATCACCGGCAACGGGCCGCGCCTTGATCAGCGCATAACGCTCCCAGTCGCGGCCATGGCTCTGGTAGTACTCCAGCATCGCCTCGGCGCTCATCGCCACCGGCCCGGCGCTGCCGAAGGGCCGCAGCATGAGATCGACGCGGAACACGAAACCATGTTCGCTGCGATCGGCCAGCAGCTTGACGAAGGCCTGCACCAGCTTGACGAAGTATTCCTCGTTGCTGATGCGGCTCAGGCCATCGGTCTCACCCGGCTCGGTGTAGGCGATGATGAGGTCGATATCGCTGGAGAAGTTCAGCTCGCGCCCACCGAGCTTGCCCATGCCCAGCACGATGGGCCGCGACGGCAGGCCATCAGGCCCGCGTGGCGTGCCATAGCGCATGGCCAGCTGGGCGGCAGCGGCCTTGAGCGCGGCCTGGCAGGCAAGATCGGCGAACTGGCTCAGGTCATGCAGCGTCTCGTCCACTGTGGCCACGCCAGACAACTCACGCACCGCGATGCGCGCCCACTCGAACTGCCGGGCCACGCGCAGCTCGCGCGCCAGATCAGGCCCGGCCCGGATCGGGGTGGGCGGCAGGTCGGCGAGGGTTTCCAGCGCAATGCCTTCGCGCATGGCAAAGCTTTGCAGGAAGGGCCCGCAGGCATTCAGCCAGGTCAGTTGTGGGGAGTCGTCAGCCATGCCCGCAGTATGCCCGGCCCTCGGCTGCCATTGAACGCGGCTTGGCCGAATGGCTAGGGCGTGGTCATCGGAACCGGATTTGCGAACGTCTGTTCACAAATCAGCGGCAGTCCCGCATATTGAATGCAGAGAGTCATTGCGTCATGCATCCAGACGACAGACTGATGTGGCACTGGGCGCACAAGCGAAAGGGATTCTTCGTGCTGAATATCTTGTTGGTGGATGACCATGCGCTGTTCCGGGTCGGCATCAAGCTGCTGCTGGCCGAGCTGGTGGACGCCGTCACTTGCACCGAAGCGGCCGACTGCGCTGCCGCGCTCAGCTTGCCGGGCGCGCCGCGCTTCGACGTGGTGCTGCTCGACCTCAAGCTGCCGGGCATCGATGGCATCGAGGCCCTGCCCGCCCTGCGCGAGCGCTTCGAGGAGGCTGCCATCGCGGTCCTCTCCGGCGAGGAAGACCCCGCCACCATCCGCCGCGCCATCGACGCCGGCGCAGCCGGCTACATTCCGAAAACATCCAGCCCCGCCGTGATGATGGCAGCACTCCGGCTGATTCTGGCAGGCGGCACCTACCTGCCGCCGCACATGCTGTCGCTGTCCCTGCCAGCGGCATCGAAAGCATCCGAAGTGCCAAAACCGGCTGCTGAAAATCCGCTGCCCCGGATGACCGTCCGCCAGCTCGAAACCCTGAAGCTGGCCATGCAGGGCAAGCCCAACAAGGTGATTGCCCGCGAGATGGACATCTCCGAGGCCACCGTCAAGGCGCATCTGGCGACGGCCTTCCGCATCCTGGGTGTGAAGAACCGCACCGAGGCGGTTTTCGTTGCGGCCCGCTCCGGGCTGCCAATGACTGACTAGGTCGCCACCGCTTCGAGGATGGCCTTGCGCAGGGCCCCCACCTGCACCGGCTTGTGGATCAGTGTGATGCCGGCGGCATGGGCCTTTTGCAGCCGGTCCGGGGCCGTGTCGCCACTGATCAGCAAGGCTGGCAGCCGCGGCCATTGCTGCCGCAGGGCCTCGATGGTGCGCATGCCGTTGTCCTCGCCCTGCAGACGGAAATCGGCCAGCACCATATCCGGGGTAAACCCCTGCACGGCCATCAGCGCGCTCTGGGTCGAGCTGGCCAGCACGACGCGAAAACCCATCTCTTCAAGCAGGGTGGACATGCCCAGGCGAATGCTCTCTTCATCGTCCACCACCAACAGCCGCAAGCCTGGCGGCAGGGGGGCAAGGCTCAGCGGCGTCAACTCGATGGGTGCCGGTGCCGGTACGCTGGCCATCGGCAGGTCCAGCTCGAAGCTGCTGCCGATGCCCACCGCCGAATGCAGCCGCAGATTGATCTGCAACAGCTCGACCAGACGGCTGACGATGGCGAGCCCCAGGCCTAAGCCCTTGCTGCGGTCACGTTCCGGATTGTTGAGCTGGTAGAACTCCTCGAAGATGCGCTGGTGCTCCTCGGCGGGAATGCCGGGGCCGGTGTCGCGCAGCTTGATGAACACGCGCGAGCCATGCGCCGCCAGCACGATTTCCACCTCACCCGCCTCGGTGTACTTGATGGCATTGGCCAGCAGATTGCCGAGGATGCGCTTCAGCAGCAGCGGATCGGTCTGCACCCGCAGTGACTGATCGACTTGCAGCGACAGCTTCAGGCCTTTCTGCACCGCCAGCGGGCGGAACTCGTTGGCGAGTTGCTCCAGCATCAGCCTGAGGTCGATCAGCGCAGGCTTGATCTCGACCACACCGGCATCGAGCCGCGAGATGTCGAGCAGGGCATCGAGCTGGGTGCCGAGCACCTGGATGGTCTTGTCGATCTGCTCGGCGATGGCGGCGGTGCGTGCATCCAGCGGCCGCAGCGCCAGCGAGCCGCTGAACAAGGCCAGCGCATGCATGGGCTGACGCAGATCGTGACTGGCCGAGGCGAGAAAGCGGGTCTTGGCAACGCTGGCGGACTCCGCCTGGGTGAGCGCCGCACGCAGCTGCTGGTTGAGTGTGAGTCGCTCCAACCGCATGCGGTGCGAATCCACGAACAACTGGAACGTGCCCTTGGCATGACCCCACATGGTGGCCAGATAGGCGACCGTGAGGCCGAGCATGGCCAGCCTTTCAAACAGGCTGACATTTGCTTGCAACGGCAGCGCCCAGACGACGCCGATCGGCCCCATGGTGACGAAGGTGTACGGCTTGATGATGCGCGCAAACCCCGCCGTGGCCGGCACGGTGGCGGTAGCCAGGCCCACGCAGTAGATCGTCAGCACCGCCTGGATCGTGACCGAAACATGGGGGAAGGCCAGCATCACCGAGGCCATCAGCGCGCCATGCAGCGTGAACGAAATAGCCGCCAGGGTGAGCTTGCGGTTGTCGTCGTACTGCGGCTTGCGGGGCAGCCCAACCACCAGCCGGGCGTGGAAATAGGTGCTGACGGCCACCACCGCAAACCACAGCAGCGGAAAAGTCAGGCCCATGTCACGCGAGATCAGGAAGGCAATCACCGCCGCTGCGGCCATCACCATCGGCGGCACCCGGCGCGCCTGCTCGGCCACCAGCAGCACCAACTCGCCCTCCAGCGACCGCAGCTCACGCGCCTCGGTGCCGCTGTTGCTGTTGGTGTTGGTGTCGGTGGTGGTTTCAGTGCTGCGCATCGGCCTTCAATCTCCCCAAGGCTGTAAAGCTAACCGCCATCGCCAATACCGATATTGGCCGAATGGCTAATACCAAGCGCCAGATCGCCGCATCACTCTCTGCATCCCGCAGGCCTTGAAACACAGGGGCCGCAATGGGGAGGGCAAAGGGAAGCCCAACAAAAACCGCACGCGCAAACCGCAGGCCCTCAAAAGCCTGCGGTTTGCGCGGAGACGGTTCGCGACAGGCCCGTCACTGAAACCCCGTACATAAAAAACTCAGGGCACCCGAAGGCGCCCTGAGCGGTGTTGCTTGCAGCGGAGAGGCTTCTTTTAGAAGTCGCCCATGCCGCCCATGCCACCCATGCCGCCGCCACCGCCGCCCTGCATCGGCTCATCCTTCTTGGGGAGCTCCGCAATCATGGCTTCGGTGGTGAGCAGCAGGCCAGCAACCGAGGCTGCGTTCTGCAGCGCCAGGCGCGTGACCTTGGCCGGGTCGAGGATGCCCAGCTCCAGCATGTCGCCGTAGGTGCCGTCGGCGGCGTTGTAGCCGAACGCGCCCTTGCCTTCCAGCACCTTGTTCAGCACCACGCTCGGCTCGCCACCGGCGTTCTTGACGATCTGGCGCAGCGGCTCCTGGATGGCCTTGCGCAGGATGTTGATGCCGATGGTCTGGTCTTCGTTGGCACCCTTGAGGGTTTCCAGCACCACACCAGCGCGCACGAGGGCCACGCCGCCGCCGGCGACGATGCCTTCTTCGACGGCTGCGCGTGTGGCGTGCAGGGCGTCTTCAACGCGGGCTTTCTTTTCCTTCATGGCGACTTCGGTGGCAGCGCCGACCTTGATCACGGCAACACCGCCGGCGAGTTTCGCCAGGCGCTCCTGCAGCTTTTCCTTGTCGTAGTCGCTGGTCGAGGTCTCGGCCTGGGCCTTGATCTCGCCGATGCGGGCGTCGATCTTGGCCTTGTCGCCGATGCCGTCGATGATGGTGGTGTTCTCTTTGTCGATAATGATCTTCTTGGCGTTGCCGAGATCTTCGACCACCACCTTGTCGAGGCTCATGCCCAGCTCTTCGCTGATCACGGTGCCGCCGGTGAGGATGGCGATGTCCTTCAGCATTTCCTTGCGACGATCACCAAAGCCCGGTGCCTTGACGGCAGCGACCTTCAGGATGCCGCGCAGGTTGTTGACGACGAGGGTGGCGAGGGCTTCGCCGTCCACGTCTTCAGCCACGATGAGCAGGGGGCGGCCGGACTTGGCAACGCCTTCGAGCACGGGGAGCAGATCGCGGATGTTCGAGATCTTCTTCTCGGTGATGAGGATCACCGGGTTTTCCAGAACAACCTGCTGCGCCTGGGCGTTGTTGATGAAGTAGGGCGAGAGGTAGCCGCGGTCGAACTGCATGCCTTCGACCACGTCCAGCTCGTTGTCGAGGCCCTTGCCTTCTTCAACCGTGATGACGCCTTCGGTGCCGACCTTGCCCATGGCGTCGGCAATGATCTTGCCCACGGCTTCATCGGCGTTGGCCGACACGGTGCCGACCTGTGCGATTGCCTTGGTGTCGTTGCTCGGCACCTTGCGCGCGATCTTCTTGATCTCGGCGGTGACGGCCTCGACGGCCTTGTCGATGCCGCGCTTGATGTCCATCGGATCGACACCGGCGGTGACCGACTTCAGGCCTTCGTTGACGATGGCCTGGGCCAGCACGGTGGCGGTGGTGGTGCCGTCGCCGGCGGCGTCGTTGGTCTTGCTGGCGACTTCTTTCACCAGCTGTGCGCCCATGTTCTCGAACTTGTCGCGCAGTTCGATTTCCTTGGCGACGGACACGCCGTCCTTGGTGACGGTGGGTGCGCCATAGCTCTTGTCGAGAATGACGTTGCGGCCCTTGGGGCCGAGGGTGACGCGCACCGCGTTGGCGAGGATGTTGACGCCAGCCACCATGCGGGTGCGGGCGTCGTCGCCGAATTTGACTTCTTTAGCTGCCATGTTGAGTTCCTCTCAATGAATTCAGTGGGTTACTTGGTGAAGACGGCCATGATGTCGTCTTCGCGCATCACGACGTATTCCTTGCCTTCGATCTTCACTTCGCTGCCGGAGTACTTGCCGAACAGCACGGTGTCGCCGACTTTCACGTCCATGGCGTGCACCTTGCCGTCGTCGCCACGCTTGCCGGTGCCGATGGCGAGCACTTCGCCACGCACGGGCTTTTCAGCGGCCTGGTCGGGGATGATGATGCCGCCAGCGGATTTCTTTTCTTCTTCGAGACGCTTGACGATCACGCGATCGTGCAGGGGACGCAGGTTCATGGGTTCTCCTTGGGAGTTTTTGGGTTGAAACCGGGGTTTGAGCCTCGGGGGCGGCGGACAGACGAGTCTTTCGAGACCTGTTAGCACTCTACCCCTGAGGCTGCTAATTGTTGGGGACAGCTCGCCAGCTTGCAAGCTCGTTGCATTTATGAGGGCAAAGACAGTCGGTTCACCTTCAGTTCATGCCAAGCTAGTCATATGGGGTCGGCAGGGAAACCGACGCATTCACTGAGCGCCATAGAAGCGCAGGGAAGCATGAACACTCTTTCAGCAAAAATCGCGGGCATTGCAGGAAAGCCACCTCCGGGCTCCAAGCTCGAACGGCTCCAGACGCAGATGTCGCGCGCGGGGCTTCACCTGCGCTTCGCACCAGATCTTGAAAAGGAATACACGGCCGACCGGGCCAGTGGCTGCGCCCAGCAGGCGCGTGCTGGCCTGTCGCTGGGCATGGTCCTGCTCACGGTGTTTTTCGTGCTCGACATCCATGTGCTCGGCAGGCACTACCCCGGCTGGCTGGTCCAGATCTACTTGCTGGGCGTTATTCCCATGCTGGCGCTGGTGCTGCTGGTGAGTCGCTGGCCGCGATTGATGCCTTACACCGTACACATGACCTGCACGGCCATGGCGATCACCGGCATCGTGTTCGGCACCACGGCGGCGCAACTGATCATCACGCCAGACCGGCCGCCGTTCGGCTTCGAATCGATGGTGATCTACATCGCCTTTATCTATTTCTTTTCTGGTGCCACCTTCCACACCTCCCTGGGCATCGCTTTGGCAGCCACCACGCTCTTCGTCGTGGGTCTGCTCTGGAGCACGGTGGTGCCGACGGTGGCGATCTACTGCCTGTTCTTCCTGATCTCGATCAACCTCGTCGGCATCGCGGGCCGCTACATGCTGGACAAGGCCTATCGGCGCAATTACCTCACCCGCATGCTCGCCACCGAATTGGCCGAACGTGACCCCCTCACCGGCGTACACAACCGCCGCGTGTTTGAAGA
Source organism: Pseudomonadota bacterium (assembly GCA_040386395.1). Lineage (GTDB taxonomy): Bacteria > Pseudomonadota > Gammaproteobacteria > Nevskiales > Nevskiaceae > Stagnimonas. Next base: position 21,124 of record JAZKFO010000106.1, read on the forward strand.
CCGGCTGGATGTGCTGCTGCGGCAAGCCCAGCGCGAAGACCGCAGCATCACCCTGCTGGCACTCGACGTCGACCATTTCAAGGCCATCAACGACAGCGGCGGCCATGCCCTGGGCGACACCGCCCTGCGCCACCTGGCTGCCGCACTCGAAACACTGGCCCGCCGCCCGCTGGATACCGTCGCGCGCCTGGGCGGCGACGAGTTCGCCGTGCTCTGGATTGGCTTGCCCTATGGCGAGATCAACGAAAGGGTGCATGCACTGAGCGAGGACTTTGCCCGGCGCGCAGCACCCCTGGCCAGCATCAGCGGCAAACCGCCGACTATCAGCATTGGCGTGGCACATGCCGAGGCGGTGCAGTTCATCAGCCCGGAAAACCTGATGCACGCCGCCGATGGCGCGCTATACCGCGCCAAATCACTGGGCCGCGCGCAGGCCGTGGTGGATGTGCTGAGTGTCAGCAGCGGCGAAAAACTCGCTGCCTGAGACGGGGGCGCACCGCTACAATCCAGCGCGCCATTCGGCACCGAAGCCGATGCGCAGCACCCTTTGCCAATCCCCCGGAGTTCCGCATGAAATACGGCCGCAAAGTCGCCATCGTTGGCGGCAGCCGCATCCCCTTCGCCCGCAGCAACACGGCGTATTCCACCAAGTCCAACCAGGACATGCTCACCGCCGCCTTCAAGGGCGTGGTGGACAAGTTCCAGCTGCACGGCGAGGCCCTCGGCGAAGTCGCGGCCGGTGCGGTGCTCAAGCACTCGCGCGATTTCAACCTCTGCCGCGAGTCGGTGCTGTCCTGCGGCCTCTCGCCCGCCACGCCCGCCTCTGATGTGCAGATGGCCTGCGGCACCGGCTTGCAGGCGGCGGTGAACATCGCCAACAAGATCGCCCTGGGCCAGATGGAAAGCGGCATGGCCGGCGGCAGCGATACCACCTCCGACGCCCCGGTGGCCTTGGGCGAAAAACTGCGCAAGCTGCTGCTCGAAGCCAACCGCGCCAAGACCACCGGCCAGAAGCTGGCGGTGCTGACCAAGTTCCGCCCCTCCATGCTCGCTCCTGCCATCCCCAGCAACGGCGAGCCGCGCACGCGCATGAGCATGGGCGAGCACTGCGAGGCCATGGTGAAGGAGTGGAAAATCCCCCGCGAGGCGCAGGATCTGCTCGCCTACGAGAGCCACAAGAAGGCCGCTGCCGCCTATGAGGCGGGCTTCTATGACAACCTCATCGTGCCCTTCGGCAAGCTCACGCGCGACAACAACCTGCGCGCCGACATCACGCTCGAAAAGCTGGCTTCGCTCGGCCCCGCCTTCGACAAGAAATCCGGTCGCGGCACCCTGAGTGCCGGCAATTCCACACCGCTCACCGATGGCGCATCGGCCGTGCTGCTGGCGAGCGACGAGTGGTGCAAGGCCAAGGGCTTAAAGCCACTGGCCTATCTCACCCACTGCCAGACGGCAGCCGTGGATTTTGCAGGCAATGGCAAAGAGGGCCTGCTGATGGCGCCCGCCTATGCCGTCGCGCAGATGCTCGCGCGGGCGGGCATCAAGCTTCAGGACTTCGACTTCTACGAGATCCACGAAGCCTTCGCCGGTCAGGTGCTCTGCACCCTCAAGGCCTGGGAGAGCGACGAGTACTGCCGCAACAAGCTGGGCCTAGCAGGGGCCTTGGGCAGCATCGACCGCTCCAAGATGAACGTGAAGGGCGGCTCGCTGGCGGCGGGCCATCCCTTCGCCGCCACGGGTGGCCGCATCCTCGGCACGCTCGCCAAGATCATTGACGAGAACAAGGGTGGGCGCGGGCTGATCTCCGTCTGCGCGGCGGGCGGCCTGGGCATTACGGCCATCGTCGAACGGTAAGCGCAGTATCCAAAGCGGCCCTCCGGGGCCGCTTTTTTGTGTACGCAACGCAAAGGGCATACTTCTCGCGTGCGCGGAACCAATCAATAAAAGGGATCACCCAACATGAGCAGCTTCACCAGAACCAAACCCATCGACCCCACGGCCAGCCACGGCCTCAAACGCTGCCTCACGGCCTGGGATCTCACCCTGCTCGGCATCGGCTGCATCATCGGTACCGGCATCTTCGTGCTGACCGGTGTGGCGGCGGCACAACATGCAGGGCCGGCGATCGTGCTGTCGTTCGTCATCTCCGGCCTTGCCTGCGGTTTTGCGGCGCTCTGCTACGCGGAACTGAGCAGCGCCATCGGCGGCAGCGGCAGCGCCTATGGCTATGCCTACGCGGGTATCGGCGAGTTCGCAGCCTGGGTGATCGGCTGGATTCTCATCCTCGAATACGCGGTGGCCACGGCCACTGTTTCCATCGGCTGGTCGGGCTATCTCGGCAAGATCATGGAAGGCTTCTTCAACATCACGCTGCCGGTGGAATACACCTCCGCACCGGGTGAGGTGGCGGGTGCCGTCGCCAACATCCCGGCGATGGCCATCGTGCTGCTGCTGTCGGTGCTGCTGTGCTGGGGCGTGAAGGAATCGGCTCGCTTCAACGGCGTGATGGTGATGGTGAAGCTCGCGACCATCCTCACCTTCATCGCCATCGCCGGCCCGCATGTGAACACCGAAAACTGGACGCCCTTCATCCCCGAGCGCGTGGTGGATGCAGACGGTGTTGGCCACTATGGCTTCCTGGGCGTGACGACTGCCGCTGCGCTGATCTTCTTCGCCTACATCGGCTTCGATGCCGTCTCCACCGCCGGTGAAGAGGCGATCAATCCGCAGCGCGATCTGCCCATCGGCATTCTCTCCTCACTCGCCATTTGCACCATTCTCTACATCATCGTCTCGGCCATCCTCACCGGCGTGGTGCCCTACGCGCAGATCGACATCAAGGCACCGGTGGCAGCCGCGATGGGCAGCCTCGGCATCCCCTGGGCACAGGGCCTGATTGCGACGGGTGCGATCTTCGGCATCACCACCGTGATGCTGGTGCTGTTCTACGGCCTCACCCGCGTGGTGCTGGCGATGAGCCGCGATGGCCTGCTGCCGGCCGGCATGGCCGGGGTGCATCCAAAGACGCAGACGCCGGTGAAGCTGATTCTCGGCAGCGGCGTGGTGATCTCGCTGATCGCCGGATTCTTCCCCATCGGCAAGGTGGCGGAGCTGGTGAATCTCGGCACGCTCGGCGCGTTCTTCCTCGTCTGCGCCAGCGTCATCGTGCTGCGCAAGACCCGCCCCGACATGGCCCGCCCCTTCAAGACGCCGCTGGTGCCGATCATCCCCATCCTCGGCATGGGCTTCTGCGCCTGGCTGATGGTGAGTCTGCCGGCGCTGACCTGGATCGGCTTCGTGATCTGGATGAGCCTGGGTCTGGTGGTGTATTTCGCCTACTCGCGCAGTCACAGCAAGCTGGCGACGGCCTGACTTTTATCGTGTGCAGAGACCCCGGCTGATGCCGGGGTTTCTCGTTTTCGTGGGAGACACTCGTGAGCGAAAAAATCTTTGCGCTGATCGACGCCCTCAACAACTTCCTGCTGTCGGTGCCGATGCTGGTGGGCCTCTTGCTGACGGGCCTGATCTTCACGGTGTGGAGCGGCTTCAGCCAGTACCGCTCGCTCACGCACGGCGTCGCCCTCATCCGTGGCAAGGGTGGCGTCGATGTAAGCGAAGGCCCCGGCGCGCTCACCCACTTCCAGGCACTCACCGCCGCCCTCTCCGGCACCGTTGGCCTGGGCGCGATTGCGGGCATGGCGATTGCGGTGGAGCTGGGCGGGCCGGGCGCGATCTTCTGGATGTGGACCATCGGCATCGTCGGCATGGCGCTCAAGTCTACCGAGGTGACACTGGCGCTGCTCTACCGCGATGTGAGTGACCCCAAGAACCCGCATGGCGGCACCATGTTCGTCGCGCGTAATGCCATCGGCGGCACGGCGGGCAAGATCATCGGCACCGCCTTCGCGCTCGCCCTGCTGCTGTTCGCCTTCACCGGCGGCAACATGTTCCAGACCTGGAGCGCGGCGGACACCACGCGCGAATACTTCGGCGTGCCGCCCTGGGTGTCGGGCCTCATCATCGCCACGCTGGCGGGCGTGGTCATCGTCGGCGGCATCTCGCGCATCGGCAACGTCACCAAGACCCTCGTGCCGTTCAAGTGCGGGCTGTATGTGCTGGCCGGGCTCTACGTGATTCTGCAACACGCGAGTGCGCTGCCGGACTTGATGAAGCTCATCTTCACCAGCGCGTTCTCGGCCACCGAAGGCGCAGGCGCATTCACGGGCGCGAGCTTCGGTGCCGCCTTCATGTTCGGCATGAAGCGCGCCCTGTTCTCCAGTGAATCGGGCCTGGGCACTGCGCCCATCGCACACTCGGCCGTGAAGACGCCGGAGCCCGTCACCGAGGGCGTCGTCGCAGGCCTTGAACCCTTCATCGACACCATCTTCGTCTGTACCGTCACCGGCCTGGTCATCCTCTGCACCGGGCTCTGGAACCGCCCGCCCGCGCTCAAGTTCGACGTGCCGCCGGCCATCGTCAAGGTGAGCGAAGGCCAGTGGCAGCCGCAGCCGCTGATCTTCAAGGGCAGCGAACAATTGAAGGTGGGCGCGCCGGTGTTCATGGTGCTCACCACGCCGGAAGGCCGCGTGCGCAACTACGGCACGATCGACTCGGCACCCGAAGTCGCCGCCGATGCGCTGAAGGTGAACTGGCGCAGCATCCAGTCACCAACCCGTCCCGATGTCGCCGAATCTGGCCTGTTTGCCGACTACCGCGGTGCCACGCTCGTCGCCAAGAGTTTCGACAGCGTGCATGAGGGTCTGGGCCGCTGGCTCATCACCATCGCGGTGTGGGTGTTCTCGCTCTCCACCCTCATCAGCTATGGCTACTACGCCGAACAGGCAGTGATCTTCCTGGGCGGGGCGAAGCACATCCTGCCCCTGCGCCTGCTCTGGTGTGCGGCGGCGGCACTCGCCTGCGCGGGCTGGCTCAAGACCAGCGAGCAGTTGGATTCGATCAGCTCCATCGGCATGGGCTTCATGTTCGCCATCAACCTGCCGATGATGCTGTTCCTGGGCCATCGAGCCATGTTCGCCTGGCACGATTACTTCCGCCGCCGCGCCTTGAAACTCGCACAAGGCTGAGCACATTCGTCATTGCCAATGAATCACTCGCCCGCCACGACCCTGCCCCTCGCTGCCCACGCCCAGCCGCCCAAGACCGGCGTGCTGCTGGTGAATCTCGGCACGCCGGAGGCACCCACCAAGAAGGCGATCCGTGCCTATCTCAAGGAGTTTCTAAGCGACACGCGCGTGGTCGATGTGGAGCCGGCGCTGTGGTGGCCCATTCTCAATCTCATCATCCTCAACACCCGGCCGAAAAAGCTCGCCGCCAAGTACGCGGCGATCTGGACGCCCGAAGGTGGGCCGCTGGTCGCCATCGGCAGGCGTCAGGCCGCTGGCATCGCCATGCGCCTTGCCGCCCTCACCGGCAGCGAGGTGCCGGTGGCACTGGCCATGCGCTACGGCGTGCCGGCCATCGAAACGGCCCTGGCTGCTCTCGATGCCCAGGGCGTGCGCCGCATTGTGCTGCTGCCCTTGTTTCCGCAGTACTCGGCCAGCACCACGGCAGCGGTGCTGGACGCGGTGTTCAGCGCACTTGGTCGCCGTCGCTGGCTGCCGGAGCTGACGACCATCAACCAGTATCACGACGACGCGGGCTACATCGCCGCACTCGCTGCGAGCATCGAAGCACATTGGTCTCAACGGGGACGTGGCGAGCATCTGCTGATGTCCTTCCATGGCATTCCGCAGCGCTACTTCGATCTCGGCGACCCTTACTACTGCCACTGTCAGAAAACCGCGCGCCTGCTGGCAGCGGCCCTGGGCTTGTCAGCGGGGCAATGGAGCCTGAGCTTCCAGTCCCGCTTCGGCAAGGAGGAATGGATCAAGCCCTATACCGATGCACATCTGAAGGTGCTGGCTGCGCGCGGCATCAAGACGCTGGACGTGATTGCGCCGGGTTTTGCCGCCGATTGCCTGGAAACACTCGAAGAAATCGCGGTGGAATACCGCGATGAATTCAGCGCCTTGGGCGGCACACTGCGCTACGTGCCGGCACTGAATGACGAAGCGCCGCACCTTGATGCGCTGGCACAGCTGCTGGCATCGCGCATCGACAGCACGCTGATACCACAGACCCGCTGATCACTCGCTCAGGCGCGCTTCCACACGGCGGGCAGTGCCCGCGTCGGTCGATTCCAGCAGACTGCTGCGTACTTCGAGCCGATCTTCCGGGATGCCCTGCTCGATCAAGGACCGCCGAACGATGGCCAGGCGCGCGGCTGCCAGACGCTCGGAATCGGTTTCACGGCGGTCTGCGTAGGCCTTGATGCGCAACTTGGCGGCAGGCTTGAGCTGCAGGCGCCGCTTGAAAATGCCGGCATAGCTTTCAATTGCCGCCAGGTCACCCTTGCCGAGGCGGCCGCTGTCGTTGGCAAAGCGCAGCACCATCTCAGGTGATTCGGCAATGCTGCTGACCGGCGCGGCAAGCACTGCCGCTGCAAGCGGTGCTGGCGTTGTGGCAATGATGGGCGACGGTGCCGTCCGGACTGGGGCTTCAACCGCCGGCTGCGGTGTTGCCAACACCGGCGGCAATACCCTGGGTGATGCCGGCAGCGTCCTTGCGGGCTTGGCCGGCGACAGGGTAGCACTCATCTGCTCATTGCTGGCGCAGCCTCTGGCATCAACCACCCTTGCCAGCGCCGTCTGCGGGCAACGATCAAGCCCGTTGGCAATGCCATCAAAATCACTGTCCAGCGCACAGCCCTGTGCGTCGATCTGCGCACCCGGCGCGGAATAGGGACAGCTGTCGTCTTCGTCCGGCATGCCATCCAGGTCGGCGTCCTCGCGGTTCAGCGGGCAGCCTTTGGCATCCACCTTCACGCCAGGATGGGTATAGGGACAGTCATCGATCTCATCGGAGACTTCGTCCCCATCGCCATCGACAAAATAGGGCGTTGCGGCAGCGGCCACCGACAGCGCGGAACCCAGCAGCACGAAGCAAAGCAGACGGACGAAAGCAGTCATGGAGTTATTGGAATGGCTCGGCTTGTCTACGGGTTTTCTTTTTTCAACTCTACACCAGGCCATTCAAAACGCTATTCCGTCCAGGCCAAAAAAAACCCCCGCATAAGCGGGGGTTTCTGGTGACGCTTGCAGCTTACTCGCCGGTTTTGACTTCAGCGCGGCGGTTCTGTGCGCGGCCTTCGGCGGAATCGTTATCAGCCTTGGGCGTGGTTTCGCCGTAAGCGAAGGTGTGGATGCGGCTTGCATCAACGCCCTTCTTCACGAGGTAGCCACGAACAGCGTTGGCGCGACGCTCGGAGAGCGCCTGGTTGTAGCCTTCGGAGCCGATGGCGTCGGTGTGGCCGGCGATGTTGACGCGCAGGCTCTTGGTGGCGCCGGAGTTCACGACTTCAGCTGCGTTGTCGAGGATCTTGGCACCCGTGACAGTGATGTCGGACTGGTCGAAGTCGAACAGCACGTCGTCGAACTGGCGTTCGCTGCCAGCAGCAGCGCCGGACACGTCACGCGGGCAACCGTTGCCGTCCGACACCACGCCACGCGCGGTGCCAGGGCAGCGGTCGAGTGCATCCGGCACGCCGTCACCATCGGAGTCAAGCGTCTTGGCACCCGCAGCAGCGGCCGCAGCAGCAGCTGCAGCACCAGCAGCGGCGACGGTCGTCTTGGGGCCGATCGGCAGCACGAGACCCACCTTGAGAATCGGCTCGTTCAGCTGATCGATCTGGGGGAAACGCTCTTCGATCTGATCGAGGAAGGCCCAGCGATAACGGGCATCACCGCGCAGGCCGACGTCGTAGCCAGCCACATCGAACCAGGAGATGAAGCCCAGGCCGGTATCGACGATCGGCTGGGTGTCTTTCACGCCCGTGCCGAGCACGTCGGTGCGCTGCACGCCGGCACCGATGCCGAAGTAGGGCGAGAAGGATTTTTCGCGGCTGTAGAAAAACTGGCCGTCGAGCTTGATGCCGTATTCGCGCCACAGGGCACCGGTGGCACCGGTACGATCATTGAACCGCGAGTAGAACGAGCCGAGTTCGGCATTCCAGTACTTGTTCAGAGCCTTGCCGCTGCCGAAGTACCAACCCAGACCCTCTTCGGAACCGCGATCATCTTCGTCGATCGTGTAGGCAAACATGGGCGAAACATAGGGGCGCTTGTCAAGGAACTCTTCCGCGTGCAGCGGCAGAGCCAGCCCGATGAGCGTGGCCGCAAGCGCGGCGCGGGTAGCGGTTTTCATTATTTAAAACTCCAAGCGTTGTGAAATGGTGGCTACGGCAAAACCTTGAATAAGGTGCAGCGCAACAAAATTATAGACACTAGAGGCCTCATACCGCAAAGCAGCATCCATGCAATAAGTGTGCTGTTGCGTTTTTCTACTACCCCAATCGTGATTTATTGTGACTGAATTCTTTTTTGAATATGGCATGTTTTTCGCCAAGTCGGCGACTCTGGTTGCAGCCTTGCTGCTGTGCCTGGCAGGCATCGTGAGCGCCGCGCGCGAGGCGCGGCATCAGGAAACCGAACGATTGGATGTCGAACCGCTGAACGAGAGGCTGGATCGCATGCGCGATGCGCTGGAGTCGGAGCTGCTCTCGCCGGCCGAACATAAGAAAATCAGCAAGCAACGCGACAAATCCAAAAAAGCAGAGCGCAAAACCACTTCTGCCCGTCCCCGACTCTATGTTCTCGATTTCGATGGCGACCTGGAAGCCTCGGCTGTCAGCCAGCTTCGTGAAGAAATCACCGCCCTGCTGCAAGTATTGAAACCGGGCGACGAAGTGCTGCTGCGACTGGAAAGCGAGGGCGGCCTGGTACATGGCTATGGCCTTGCCGCCAGCCAGTTGAAACGCCTGCGTGACCGGCAATTCAAGTTGACCGTGGCAGTCGACAAGGTCGCGGCCAGCGGCGGCTACCTGATGGCCTGTGTGGCAGACCAGATCATCGCCGCACCATTTGCCATCCTGGGCTCCATCGGCGTGGTGGCACAGATCCCCAATGTGCATCGCCTGCTCAAGAAACACGATGTCGATGTCGAGCTGCATACCGCCGGCGTACACAAGCGCACGCTGACGATGCTGGGTGCCAATACAGATGCCGCACGGGAAAAGTTTCGCGAGGAGCTGGAAGACACCCACCTGCTGTTCAAGCAGTTCGTTACCGAGCATCGTCCGCAGGTCGTGATCGAAGAGGTCGCGACCGGCGAGCACTGGTTCGGCACGCGCGCGCTCACCATCCAGCTGGTGGATGTCCTGAAAACCAGCGATGACTATCTGCTCGACAAGGCCGCGACGACCGATCTCTACAGCGTGCGCTATCGCCGCAAGAAGCCGCTGGCCGAGCGCCTGCAGTTGAGCCTGTTCAAGCTGCTGGGCGCATCGAAAATCGAGGCACTGGGTGCCGGGGCATCGCGGCAGCCACGCTTCATGATGTAATGCCCGTGCTGCGAAAACGCTCTCCTACGAAGACCAACAAGACGCTCCCGCATCATGAAAATCACCAGCGACACGTTTGAAGATGGCGGCATCATCCCCGGCCGCTGCGGCTTCTGCGTCAAGGACCCGAAAACCTTCCTGCGCCTCTCGCACAACCTCTCGCCGCAGCTGGAATGGCGGGGCGCACCTGAAGGCACGCAGAGCTTTGCGCTGGTCTGCATCGACCCCGATGCCCCGGCCACCAAGCCCGATTACGTCAATACACCCGGCACCCTGATTCCGGCCAAGTATCCGCGCGGCAACTTCGTTCACTGGCTGATGGCCGACATCCCCGCCAGCGTCACCGAACTGGCCGAGGGTGCCTGCTCGCGTGCGGTCATCCCCGGCGGCAAGCGCATCCCCGCCGGGCCGGATGGCAGCCGCCAGGGCCTGAACGACTACACCGGCTGGTTCGCCGGCGACCAGAACATGGAGGGACCCTATCTCGGCTATGACGGCCCCTGCCCGCCCTTCAACGACAGCATCCCGCATCACTACATCTTCACCGTGTATGCGCTGGATGTGCCCAGCCTTGGGCTGACCGGCGCTTTCACGCTCGCCGAGTTGCGCCGCGGCCTCGATGGCCATGTGCTTGCCGAGGCAGAACTGATGGGCCGCTACACCACCAATCCCGATATCCGCCTGAAGTAGCGGAACCCGCCGCACACGGCACGGTCAATGGCCTGCCGCGTCGTGCGGCTTTCTTCCGTAAAGGACACTGCAAGATGTCTCGCCACTCCATTCTCAAGACCAGTCTCGCCGCTGCCGCCGTCGGCTTCGGAATCACTGCCGCCGTATTGTCGCTCTCCACCACGGCGCCGCAGTCAGCCCATGCCGACATCCCGCCAGCGATGATCGCCGCACCCACCACGGGCGGCCTGCCCTCGCTGGCACCGATGCTGCGCGAAACCATGCCCGCCGTGGTCAACATCTCCGTCACCAGCAAGGTTGCGGTGCAAAACCCCTTCGGCCCGATGATGGAAGACCCCAACTTCCGCCGCTTCTTCGGCGTACCGGACCAGCCGCAGCAGCGCGAGGCGCAATCGCTGGGCAGCGGCACCATCGTCGATGCGGCCAGGGGCTACATCCTCACCAATGCGCATGTGATCGCCGATGCCGACGAGATCAAGGTGCGCCTCTCGGACGACCGCGAGTTCGCTGCCAAGCTCATCGGCAAGGATGCCGACAGCGACCTCGCCGTCATTCAGATCAAGGCCGAACGCCTGAAGGCGCTCTCGCTCGGCAATTCCGACTCGATGCAGATCGGTGATTTCGTGGTCGCCATCGGCTCGCCGTTCGGCCTGCGCCAGACCGCCACCACCGGCATCGTCAGCGGCCTCGGTCGCGCCAACAATCCGGGTGCGATCGAAGACTTCATCCAGACCGATGCCTCGATCAACCCCGGCAATTCCGGTGGTGCGCTGATCAACCTGCGCGGCGAACTGATCGGCGTGCCGAGCCAGATCCTCTCGCGCAGCGGCGGCAACATCGGCATCGGCTTTGCCATCCCCGTCAACCTTGCCAAGAGCGTGATGTCGCAGCTGATCGAAACCGGCAGCGTCACCCGTGGGCGCATCGGTGTGCAGGGACAGGACATCACGCCGGAGCTGGCCAAGTCCTTTGGCCTGCCCACTGCGCGTGGCGTGGTGGTGTCGCGCGTGGTGCCCAAGGGCCAGGCCGACAAGGCGGGCCTGAAGGTGGAGGACATCATCCTGCGCGCCAATGGCCGCGAGGTCACCGACTTCGCCCAGCTGCGCACCGTCATCGGCCTGCTACGCGTGGGCGACAAGGTGTCGCTCGACATCCTCCGCGACAGCAAGCCCAAGACCATCCAGGTCACGGTCGGCAAGGACAGCGATGCCGCAGCCAGCGGTGCGGCCGCCAACGCCAAGCTGCAGGGCGCAAGCTTCACCAGCGCCGATGAAAGCAACAGCGATGGCGGTGCCCGCGGGGTAGTGGTGGCGAGGATCGAACCGCGCTCGCCCGCCGCCCGCACCGGCCTGCGCCAGGGCGATATCGTCATCGGCGTCAACCGCAAGCCGGTCAACGACATGGAAGAGTTCGGCAAGCTCACCCAAGGCGATGGCCCGCTGCTGCTGCACGTTCGGCGCGGCGAGGGTGCCTTGTTCCTGCTGGTGCAGTAGTGATGTATCAAGCTCCGCCGGGTGAATATCCGGCGGAGTTTTTTTATGGGCGTCCGTATACTTCGCCAATGTTGCATGACGACCTCGATCTACTCGCTACCAAACTGCTTCGCCTGACGGCGGCTTACCGACAAGAGCGGCTGGAGAAAAAGCGGGCGCTGCAGGAGCGCGATCGCCTGCTCGCACTCAACGCTGAATTGAAGCGCCGCATCGAGGGCGTGGTCGAGCGTCTGCGCCAGCTTGAACAGGAGGCGGCACCATGAGCAACCTGGCGAGGGGCCCCGCGTCAGCGGGGATCGCCAGCAAAGCGCATGGGGCCTTCTGCCGACAGAACGAGCGCCGATTTGATTCAGCACCTCGGAGGCAGATGTGAAGCCAGCCGCACCCACCAATGATGCGATCACGATCAACGTCAAGATCATGGGCCGCGAGTATGCGGTGACCTGCCCGCCGGCCGAGCACGAGGCCCTGGTGGCTTCGGCCGAGTTCTTGAACGAGCGCATGAGCGCGATCAAGAAGCGCGGCCGCGCGCTCACCGCCGAGAAGATCGCGGTAATGGCAGCACTCAACCTCGCGCGCGAATTTCTCACGCTCAAGGGCGACGAAAATGTGGTGCCGCCGGACAACAAGGCCAGCGAGCGCGTCAAGCAATTTTCCCGCGACATCGACAGCACGCTGAACAGCAGCGACTGAGTCTGTTTTGAACGATTTCTGCAAAAACATTCAGCGTTCGCACAGCGTGCTGGCGTGTATGATCCTGGTGTGTCTCCTGCAGTGTTCGAGGGCCTCATCCAAAACCCTTGAGCCTAATTGCAA